>URPL01000001.1 GCA_900549725.1 uncultured Eubacteriales bacterium
AAAGACAAGGGTACTTGGTTTCTTCTCCGACGTAGTTCGATTTTCTATACCGTTTCGACCACATTTTCGGGTGGTCTTTTTTGTTATGCCGTTTTTTCTCTCTTGCTCTGGATTTTAATTTTCAGACTTTACTCCTTCACGCTGCCGTCCGGATTGAACAGCGGCAGATATTCAAGATAGGCGATATCGTCGCGCTTTGCGGCGTCTCCTTCCGCAAGGACAGCCATTCTGCCGCAGACGATGCCGCCGGCTTCCTTCACCAGCTCCTCAACGGCGCGCAGGCTCTCTCCCGTGGAAATCACATCGTCCACGATCAGAACGCGCTTGCCCTTCATCAATGCGGCGTCGTTGCCGTCCAAATACAGCGTCTGCACGTTGACGGTGGTGATGGACTTGACATTGACATGCATCACATCCTGCATATAAAGCTTCGGCGCCTTGCGCGCAATGAGATAATGCGCTGCGTTTTCCTGGCGCGCCATTTCATACACCAGCGGAATGCCTTTGGATTCGGCGGTGATCATGATATCATGCTGCGGTGCCTTTGCAAGCAGAGCGGTCGCGCAGGCGCGCGTGAGGGCCACATCCCCGAAAATGACGAAAGCGCCGATGGAGAGAGATTCGTTCACGGGGCAGATCGGCAGAGCACGGCGACAGCCGGCAATGGTCATTTCATATGCCTTATTCATTTTTATGCCCCCTTACATCATTTGCGCAAGCTCGCCCGCGGTGACAAACTCTGCGCCGTAGTCTTTGAGCAGCTTGATGAGCTTATCCATTTCGGCATAGGCGACATCGCCGCAATTGCGGGTGATGAATTCATCCGGAGTGACGGAGGCTTCGCCGAAATGATAGGTCTTTTCGCAATGGATGAACTCCCAGGGGTGAATATACAGGCAGACGACAGGCGGCAGATTTTTCTTTCGCACAAAATCGACAAAGCCGCGCACCTTGTTCATCACAAATTCCGCGCCCTCCGTGCGGAACTGCGGCCACTGATCGCGATCGCGTTCAAGCCCGGGATCGCTGCTTTCCATGACCATATCGGCAAAATTGGGCACTTCCACAAGCTTCATATCGCCCGATTTCGTCCAGTCTTCTGCACTCGGGTGATAGGGGGCGTATTTATCGCGGTAGAAATACATTGGATAGGTGCAGTCGCACAGATAGCCGAGCTTCTCCAGCGCATTGCACACGGCGGTGGACCCCCAAAGGCGCGGGCAGCGGAAGGAGGTCGGATGTACGCCGGCTGCCTCCTCCACCCACTTTGTAGCAAGCTCAAGGCGCGGGAACACCTCATGCGGCAAAAGGGGTTTGAGATCGGGCAGGGGGAACAGCTCGTCCCCGATGGTTTCATGATAGAGAGAATGACAGCCGACCTCGCTTGTGCTGTTTGCAACCATACGCGCGATTTCCGGGTTTTTGTGCGCCGCTTCTCCGGTGAAGAAGAAGGTGCCGCGCACCCCGTTTTCGTCGAACATGGAAAGCAGCTTCGGTACGCCGTGCTTTACCCCCTCGTAAAAGGGGGTGAAGCTGCCGACATCCGTTTCGGTGTCAACACCGATAATGACATATACTTTGTTTTGATCAAGCATGATGGATTTCCTTCTTTTTTATAAACTCGCGGCTTAGTTTGAAAAGCCCATGACGGTATAAAACGCCATGTTTTGCTGTCTTGTGTCAAGACGGCCGTATTGCACCACAACGGGCAGATCGCTCTCGATGCGCAGCGCATACTGCACCTCGCGCGGGATGACGACGCCGCCGAAATCGTCCGGATTGTAAGTGCGCAGGCAGCGCACGCGCTGTCCATGGACAACGCAGGGCAGATTTTCGATGGGGTCGCGGTCCGCAAAATACAGCGTCATGCGCAGATGCGCCGCCTCTTTATTGGTGTTGAGAATGATGACGCTTTCATGACCGATGAGGGGAAAATCGCCCTCGGGCGGCATTTCAAGGTCGGGGAAGATCCAGGTTGTTTTACCGTTTTCGTTTGTCATGGCGCGCCTCAGCAGTCGATTTCATAGATTTTACCGATCTGACGCTCACAGAGCATCTCGCAGCCGTTTTCGGTGATGGCGATCGGCTTTTCCCAGCGCAGGCCGAAGGTGTCTCCCATTACGAAGGTGTCGATCTGGAAGGTCATGTTCTTCTGCAGCTTGTAATCGGAGATGGTCTCCATCCAGGGGGATTCCACCTCAATCAGGCCAAGCCCGTGGCACGGGCCGTAGAAATAGTTCTTTTCTCTGCCGTTTTCCTTGAAGAATTTGATGAAATCTTTTGCAACATCTCCGGCAACGATGCCCGCCTTGAGATAGCGTTCGGTCCACATGTGTGCTTCCAGGCCGAATTCAACCAGATCTCTCTTCTCGGGGCTGAGCTTGCCGCAGCAAACGGGCATACCGATGGAGGGAGAATAGCCGCAGACCTTGGCGCTGAGGTTGAGCTGCACAATGTCGCCCTTTTGAATTTCGCGGTAAGAGGAGCGGGAGATGGCATGCTTTGTGCTCTTTTCGGAGAAGCAGTACATCGGCAGGCCTTCGTATTCCGCGCCGTTTTCGTAAATGGTCTTTTGCGCAATGCCGACCAGGGAAAGCTCTGTCACGCCCGGACGGATATGCTTGATGACTTCGTCCGTTGCAATCTGCGTGATGCGGGCAGCCTCGCGCAGGCAGGCGATTTCGTTGTCGCTCTTGACGGAGCGGAGCTTCACCATGATGTCGTCTGCGCGGACGATCTCAGCCTCCGGATAGGTGTCCTTCAGGCCTTCCATCATCACAACGTTGGTGTCAAGCCAGGCGGCGACGCCGATGCGCAGCTTTTTGCCGTGCACGCCGATGCCTTCGAACACATCGGAATATTTCTGCACCTTCAGCTCGGGATATGCGGGGTTTGCGCTTTCGCGGTACTCATAAAGCACATAGACCTTTTCGATCACGCCGAAATCGGCTGCGAAGATCTGAGACTCGGGACCGACCATAATAGCGCAGTCGCCCGCAGCGGAAATCGCAACGCCGCAGCGCTCGAAAACCGGCCAAAAGTTGGAGAAATAGCGGGTGTTGGCATAATCTGCCTCGGAGCCGTTGACAACCAAAACATCCAGCCCTTTTTCACGGACAAGCGCGGCAGCGCGCTGTACTCTTTCTTTGAATTCCGAAACGGGAATCTGTACTCTTTGTGCCATAATTTTTCCTCTTCTTTCTTCCCGCCCGACGCGGGAGATCTGATTTTCTTTTTTGCATATGAAAAATGGTACGCCCGGCGCCTTGTCGCACGGCGCAGCATTCATTGCCTGTATTTTTACTGCCTGAAAGCCCCTGCCTATCCAATGCATCTTGCAATTTATAACCAAAAGATCGGGGCAGGGAATTTGTTCTCCATGCCAATACATAGCGTTCCGAGTTTTATGGTTTTGCCGCAGGCAAAATTGCCGCAAGCCGTGATGCGGCAAAATAAAACTTGAGGGGGTTGGAACGTAGCCTCAGTAAAGAAGTGACTCGAGAGCAACCCTATGCAGCCAATAACTTAAATCTTCACCGTGCCCGAGATTGATGAGCAGCATACAAAGCAGCACCGTGACAGCGCCGATCAAAACGGCAAAGATCAAACGGATGAGATAGCTGCGCGCAAAATTGCGGCGGTTGATATGATTGCTGTTGCAGGAGAACACAATCATAAAGACAAAGCCGACCACGGGAACGGCGAACAAAACGGAAAGCCAAAAATATGCCCAGGCGCCGAGAGGACGGTATTTGGGGGCATAATCGGCGTCATCGCCGTAGTTTTTCGGCGCGGGCGCTTTGGGCGCCTGCGGGTAAGAGGGCATGGGAGAGAGAGCGGCACCGCTTTGCGATTTCGGAGCTTCCGTTTTCGGCGGCTCGGCCTTTGGTGCTTCCGCCTTCGGCAGTTCGACTTTCGGCGGCTCTTCTTTCGGGGCGTCGGTTTTCGGCGCGGCATCTGTTTTTTCCGCAGGGGCGGGCGGGGTTTGCTCCGTCAGCGGAGCGGAGGGCGCTGTTTTTTCTTCGGGGGCGGGAGAATCCTGGAGAGTGCCGCAGTAGGTGCAAAAGCGGGCATCTGCCGGAATTTCTTTTCCGCAGGTCTTGCAAATACTCATGATGTGATTCCTTTCTTTAATTTTGATTGAACAGTTGATTGAACAGGCCTTAAAAAGAGCGTTCCCGATTTTCCCCTTTGTCGGCGAGCATGCCCAAAAGCAGCTCCATGGCGGCGCAGACGCTTGCCGTGCGCACATAGGCGCGCGCCGAGATGGGGTCATATTCGTCGGGCGGCACGGTGATGCGCGAAAGCACGGTGCAGCGCGCGGCATCGGCACAGCCGAGGTATACAAGACCGACAGGCTTTTCGGCGCTTGCGCCGCCGGGGCCTGCAAGCCCTGTGATCCCAATGCCGAAATCGGCGCCGATGCACGCGCGGATGCCGCACGCCATTTGCCGCGCTACCGGTTCGCTGACCGCGCCGCAGGTGCGCAGTGTTTCTTCCTCCACGCCGCAAAACTGCGTTTTGATGCGATTGGCATAGGTGACGACCGAGCCATCCAAAACGGCGGAGGAGCCGGGAATATCTGTGATATATTTTGCAAAGAGCCCACCCGTACAGGATTCCGCAGCCGCGACGGTTTTGCCGCGCCTGCGCAAGGATGCAACCAGCTGCGCGGCAAGCGCCCCGGCTTTTTTCTCAAGCGCGGGCAGGGAGAGCGCGTTTTGCTCCATGGTTCACTCCATATCGATGTGCAGCATCTGCGCCACGGGCGCAATCGCCTCTTCAACCGCGCCTTTTTCAAACAGCGGGCGAAGTCCTGCGGCGCGCAGAGTTTCGAAATAGCCCTTGGTTCCGCCGCTGCGGCACAGAGCCAGATAGCGCTGCCAGCCGCTTTCGCGGTCCTTGCAATAGTCCGCATTGAGGCGGAAGGCACAAAGCTGCGCCAGGGCATAGTCAATATAATAGAACGGATAGAGGAAAATATGCTGCTTTTGCATCCAGAAGCCGCCGTTTTGCAGGAAGTCCGAGCCTTCGTAATCTCTCCAGGGCATCAGCGATTTTTCGCTTTCTCTCCAGGCGGCACGGCGCTGGGCGGGGGTCATTTCGGGATGCTCAAAAACCTTGTGCTGATATTCGTCCACGCAGCACAGATACGGAATGACGCACAGGCAGTCGCACAGGTGTGCATAGCGGTAATTTTCTGCGTCCTCGCCGAAGAACAAATCCATATAAGGATAGGTCAAAAGCTCCATGGTCATGGAGTGAATCTCGTTGATCTCGCTGGTGGACCAGATCAAATCCATGGTGGGCACGCATTTTGCCGCGGTAAACGCTTCAAAAGCATGGCCCGCCTCATGCGTGAGCACATCGACATCGGCGGAGGTGCCGTTGAAATTGGAGAAGATGAACGGCGCGCCGTATGCCGGCAGATAGGTGCAGTAGCCGCCCATATGCTTGCCGGGGCGGGTGCATAGGTCAAACAGCTCGTATTGCTTCATAAAATCAAAGAATTCGCCGGTTTGCGGGGAAAGGGAGCGATACATTTTCTGCGCCGCATCCACCATTTGCTCCATTGTGCCGTGCGGGGTGGGATTGCCCTGCGGGAACACCAGCGCCTCGTCATACCAATGCAGCTTGTCAACGCCCAGGCGCTTTCTCTGCTGTTCATAGAGCTTTTCGCAAAGCGGGGTGATCACGCGCCGCACTTCATCGCGGAAAGCGGCGACATCCTGCGGGGTATAGTCATAGCGGCTGTGCATTTCGTATGCCATCTCGATGTAATTTTTGTAGCCGAGCTTTTCCGCCATGCGGCAGCGCAGGGCGACAAGGGCGCTGTATTGCTCGTCCAGCTTGTCGGAAACGCTTTCATAAAGCCGGCTCCAGGCAAGAAACGCTTCGCGGCGCTCCTCGCGGTCGGCGCTTTGCATATGCTTGAGCAGTGCATAAAAATTGCAGTTCTCTCCGCGAAATTCCGTCTCGCACGCGGCGACGGTTTTGGAGTATTCCTGGCAAAGCTTCGCCTGCTCGATCTGCTCGGGCACGATTTTTTCGTCTGCCAGGCGCTGTGCGACCCGAAGGTTCCGCAGCCAAAGCTCTCCGTATGCATCGCGGAACGCATCCACAAACGGGCTTTCCAGAATTGCGGCGGAAACCGCCTTCTCCGCAACGCTCAGCGCGGGAAGATTTTCATTGAAGAAGTTCATCTCTCCCTCATAATATTCATCCAGCGTGTTCATGGTGTTGCGGATGCTTGCCAGGGTATACATGGTTTCAAGATCGGCGCTCTCTGCGCGGTATGCGGCATGGGCCTCCAGGGCGCTCTTTGCGGTTTGCGCCGAGCGGATCTTTTCTGCAGTGGCTTCAATCAGCGCTTTTGCCGCCGCAAGGTCGGGGCGCCGATAGGGCATTTGCGAAAATTTTTCCATGGTGAAATTCCTCCTTTTCGGTTTCCTTATTTTTTCTCATGCAGTTTTCTGACAGCCTCGGCATAGGCTTTTGCCGCCTGCTCCTGCTTGCTGTCGCCGTAGGTGAAATAGCGTTTGTCTCCGAGGTCCAGCGGCAGATACCGCTGCGGGACATAATGCCCGGGAAAATCATGCGGATATTGATAACCGATGCCGCGCCCCAGCGCCTGCGCGCCCTTGTAATGGCTGTCCTTGATGGCGGGGGGTACCTCGTTTCCAAGCCCCGCGCGCACATCCGCCGCCGCGCGGCAATATGCCTCGTTTGCGGCGTTGGATTTCGGAGAGGTGGCAAGCAAAACGGTTGCGTTTGAAAGCGGGATGGACGCCTCGGGCAGCCCCAGCTCCCGCGCAGCCTGCACGCAGGAGGCGGTGACCACGGCGGCAAGCGGATAGGCAAGGCCGATATCCTCCGAGGCGATGACGAGCAGCCGACGGCAGGCGCTGAGCAGATCGCCGCCCTCAAGCAGCTTGGCAAGATAAAACAGGGCGGCGTCCGGGTCGGATCCGCGGATGGATTTTTGGAAGCCGGAGAGAATGTCGTAATGGCCGTCCCCGTCTCGATCAAATGCGCTGAGCGCCGCAGGGGTGAAGGTTTTTGCGTTTTCGGCGGTGAGAATTGCATCGCTTGCATAAAATGCGTTTTCCAAAATGCCGAGCGCGCGGCGCACATCGCCCCCCGCACTGGCCGCAATGGTTTCAAGCACGCCGTCCTCACAGGTTTTTTCTCCCTCGTTTTTACAAAGCAGGGAAAAGCCGCGCTGCAGCGCCGGCAGAATTTCGGCGGGGGTAACGCTTTTGAATTCGAACACGGCGCAGCGGGAAAGCAGCGCGCCGTAGATATAAAAATACGGGTTTTCCGTGGTGGAGGCAATCAGGGTGATGCGCCCGTCCTCCAAAAATTCAAGCAGGGATTGCTGCTGCTTTTTGTTGAAATACTGAATTTCATCCAGATAGAGCAGCACGCCGCCGGAGCCGAACACCGAAGCGGTGGAGGCGATGACCTCCTTGATGTCGGAAAGAGAGGCGGTGGTTGCGTTGAGGCGATGCAGCGTTTTGTCGCTTGCATTGGCAAGGATGGTCGCCGCCGTTGTTTTCCCCACGCCGGGCGGGCCGTAAAAAATCATATTGGAAAATCGGCCGCTTTCCATAAAGCGCCGCAAAACACCGTGCGTGCCGACCAAGGCGCTCTGCCCGACCATTTCGTCGAAATTCTTCGGGCGCAAAAGATCTGCCAACGGCTGCATAGAACCCCTCCTTTCCGTAAGCGATGCCGAGCGGGGCGCTCAGTCTTCTTTCATATAGATCAGCGCGCCGCCCGTGCCCCGTACGCCCCCGCTTGCGCGGTGGGAATGGAACAGCTCGCCGTTGCAGCAGGTGCAAAGGGCGCTGCGGTGAATGTTTTCCTCCTTTACGCCGCAATCCGACAGCAAAAGCTCGTTGAGCAGGGAAAGATCCGCATGGGGGTGCTCGCTCTCTGCGCGGTCAAAGACCCTCTGGCAAATGCCTGCGCCGAATTCGCGGAGAAATTGCTCATAAAAGGTGTGGTCGACCTCATAGCAGCACCGCCCGATGCACGGGCCGATCGCTACGCGGATGTTCCCGGCGCAGGCGCCGAGCTCCTCCATGGCATACAGCGTCAGCGCCGCAATGTGGGAAAGCGTGCCGCGCCAACCGGCATGCGCCGCCCCGATGACATGGGCGCAGGGGTCGAAATATAAAATCGGGACACAATCCGCCACGCGAATGCCCAGCGCCACGCCGCGCTCCGCGCTCACCAGCGCGTCAACCTCGTTTTCGTGGTCGTTGGCGTCCTTGCCAGCAAAATAGACGGGCGGTTTTGTCACGCCGACGCCGTGATGCGCCGCGCCGACCTGCGCGATGCGGTGCGTGTGCGTTTGATTTGCGAAGACCAGATGCTCCGCGGGAATGCCGACGGCGCTTGCAAAGCGGGCATAGTTTTCCTCGGTCAGCGCGCGCGCTTCCCCGCGGAAAAAGCCGAGATTCATCTCTTTAAGATGTTCCTCGGTGCTGACGCCGCCGCGGCGGGTCGCAAAGCCGTGCAAAAGGGACGGATCGCCCCCGCTGAGCGCGGGATCGGCATAATACAGGACAGAGCCGTTTTGAACGGGAGAAAATTCCGTGATCATACAGCCTCCTTACAAAATAATGTTTTGGCTTAAAAAATACGGTGTGCTAAAGCGGCCGCTTGCAAACGGCGCCGTAGGCGCGGGGATACTGCGCGGGGGTCGTTTTTGTTTTTGCAATGCAGAGCACATGGCGCTCGGCAGAGGCGTCTTTGTCGTCGGCAGGCAGGAAATCGTCGATCAGGGCGAGGGGCACATCCTTTTGCAGCGCCCCGCCCAGCAGCGCGGCGCCCTTTTCGGCCTCTTGCCATTCCTGCGCCGCTTTTGCGCCTTTGAGCGCCAAAAACACGCCGCCCGTGCGGCACAGCGGCAGGCAGAGCTCGCATAGAATATTCAGGCGGGAGACTGCCCTTGCGCAGACGCAGTCAAACCGCTCGCGGAAAAGCGGATCTTTTCCGAGCGCTTCCGCCCGCGCCGCCTTCACGGAGACATTCGGCAGAGAAAGCGCTGCGGCAGCCGCCTTGACAAATGCCATGCGCTTTGCCGTGGAATCCACGGCGAGAATGCGCAGATCCTCCCGCAGAATCGCAAGCGGCAGGGTGGGAAAGCCGCCGCCCGCGCCGACATCGCAAACGCGCGCCCCCTGCGGAAAATACGGGGCGGCAAGCGCGATATCGACGAAATGGCGAAGAATCACATCATGCATTTCTTTCACGGCGGTGAGATTCATATGCGCGCCCTGCTCCCGCAGCAGGGAAAACAGCGCAAAAAAGGCATCGCTTTGTGCCGCGGTCGGCTCCGCGAGGCCGTTTGCCGCAAATGCGCGGCAAAGCGCTTGCGAAAATTCCGCGCCGCTCATTTGGGCCACCTCAAAAACGCTGCGGCTTTTTTGCCGGGATAAAACGGGGCGGTTTCGCTCTCATAGAGAAAATAAACGGCATAATCCAGTAAAATCGCAAAAAGCATCGGCACCAAAAACCACAGCATAACGCGGCCGATTTTTTTGCGCTTGATATCGGAGGCGACAAACGCCTCTTTCTTCTCCCGCGACCACTCCTTCGGCAGATTTGCCGCCTTGACGGGCTTTGCGTCAAGCCCGCGGTTCACAATGAAAAAGGCGACGAAAAGCAGCGCTGCGGCGCCGCCGTTGAAATACATAATCGGCGGAAAAAACGGCAAAATCAGCCGATAGAGAATAAAATAACCGACGATGAGCAAAAACATCAGCAGGGCTTTCCATACGGGAAAGCGCCGCTTTTTTCCCTCGGCTGCGCCGGGCGCTTGCTTTTGTTTCATCGGGCGGGGCTGCCTTTCTTTGCGGCATCGGCGCTGCCGGGCAGAAGCGATGCCAGAATGGTGTTGCTGACAAACATGCCCTTGGGCGTCAGCGCGTAGCGGCCGTTTTCATGCTTCATAAATCCGTGCTTTATGTAAAGCTCGCATTTTTTGCCGAACACCGCTTCAAAGTCGCCTCCGAAGCGCGCCTTAAAATCGGCGGGGTCGATGCCCTCGCACAGGCGCAGCCGCAGCATGATATATTCGGTCAGGGCGCCGCGGCGGTCGATATGCTCGTTTTCGCTGAGCATATCGGCGGGCAGCTGCTTTGGTTTGCCCTTCATAATTTCAATATATTGCGCCGTGTCCTTGACAATGCCGAAGCGCCGCGCCGCAAAATAGGAATGGGCGCCCGGGCCGAACCCGAGATATTCCTCGCTGTGCCAATAGCGCAGGTTATGGCGGCATTCGAAGCCGGGGCGCGCAAAGTTGGAAATCTCATATTGCGCATAGCCGTTGTCGGCAAGATAGGCAATTGCCGCTTCGTACATGCCGTATTCTTCGTTTTCGCTCGGCAGGGCAAGCTGCGCGCGTTTGCGCCACAGCGGCGTGCCCTCTTCAAGGATCAGATTATAAAGGGAGATATGCTCCGGGGAGAGGGAAACCGCATAGGAAAGCGTTTCAAGCAGTGAGCTTTCGGTCTGCCCGGGAATGCCGAACATCACATCGATATTGATATTGTCAAATCCGGCGTCGCGCGCCTGCAAAAAGCTTTCTTCAAATTCTTCCTTTGTGTGAATACGGCCGAGCGCGCGCAGCTCCGCCTCATCGGCGCTTTGCAGCCCGATGGAAATGCGGTTGACCCCCGCGCGGCGCAGGCGGCGCAGCGTTTTATAATCGGAGGTGGCAGGGTTCATTTCCACGGTGAACTCCATGTTTTCCGATTCATAATAATCGTCTTTGATCTCATTGACGACGGAAAGCAGGAGCTTTGGGCAAAGGGCGGTGGGCGTGCCGCCGCCGATAAAGACGGAATCGATGTTGTAATCCGACACCTTATCGCTCACCATGCGCAGATGATAGCGCAGGGCTTTGCAATATTGCTTCATCTCATCGCTTTTTCCGTCGTCGCCCTGGCGGTCGGTGGAATAAAAATCGCAATAGGCGCATTTGTGGCGGCAAAAGGGAATGTGGACATACAGTCCGAGCGTTTCGTAGATTTTCTTTTCTTTCATAAAGCAAACTCGTCCTTTCCTGTGCTGTGCATCATTCATCCAATTTCAAAACAGCCATGAACGCTTCCTGCGGCACCTCGACCGAGCCGAATTTGCGCATGCGTTTTTTGCCTTCTTTTTGCTTTTCCAGGAGCTTTTTCTTACGGGTGATATCGCCGCCGTAACACTTGGCAAGCACATCCTTGCGCATGGCTTTGACGGTCTCGCGCGCAATGATCTTGCCGCCGATGGCAGCCTGCACGGGAATCTCAAAGAGCTGGCGCGGAATGTTTTCCTTTAATTTTTCGCACATTTTTCTTGCCCGCGCATAGGCATTGTCTGCAAAGATGATAAAGGAGAGCGCATCCACCTGCTCGCCGGCAAGCAGAATATCAAGCTTGACAAGGTTTGACTTTTCATAGCCGCACAGCTCATAGTCAAGAGAGGCATACCCGCGGGAGCGGCTTTTCAGGGCATCGAAAAAGTCGTAGATAATTTCGTTCAGCGGAAGGCGGTAGTGCAGCTCCGCACGGTCCGCGTCCACATATTTCATATCGACAAATACGCCGCGCCGATCCTGGCAGAGCTCCATGATGCCGCCGACATATTCCGTCGGGGTGATGATCGTGCCGCGGATCATCGGCTCGCGCGCCTCCGCAATTTCATCGGGGGAGGGGAAATTGAGCGGGTTGTCGATATGCACGACCTCGCCACAGCGCAGCTTCAGCTCATAGATAACGCTCGGGGCGGTGGTGATGAGGTCCAGATCAAATTCGCGCTCCAGCCGCTCTTCGATGATCTCCATATGCAAAAGCCCCAAAAAGCCGCAGCGGAAGCCGAATCCGAGCGCCGCCGAGGTCTCCTGCTCATAGGTGAGAGAGGCATCGTTGAGCTGCAGCTTTTCCAGTGCTTCGCGCAGATCGGTATATTTTGAGCCGTCGGCGGGGTAAATGCCGGAGAACACCATGGGCTGCGCCTGCTTGAAGCCGGGCAGAGCCGTTTTGCAGGGGGTATCGCACAGGGTGACGGTATCGCCCACGCGCGTATCCCGCACGCTTTTGATGGAGGCGGTCAGATATCCGACCTCGCCGGCGCCAAGGCTCTTCTGCGGCACAAGGCCGAATGCGCCCATGGCGCCGACCTCCACGATTTCGAATTCCGCGCCCGTGTGCATCATGCGAATGCGGTCGCCCGCGCGCACGGTGCCGTCAAAGATGCGCACCTCAACCACAACGCCGAGATAGGAATCATAATACGAATCAAAGATCAAAGCGCGCAGCGGTGCCGTTTCGTCTCCGCCCGGGGCGGGGATATCGGTGATGATATGCTCCAGCACATCGCCGATGTTGGTGCCTGCCTTGGCGCTGACACAGGGGCAGCCCTGCGCGGGAATGCCGATCACATCCTCGATTTCTTTCTGCACGCGCTCCGCATCGGCGCTGGGCAGATCGATTTTGTTGATCACGGGCAGAATTTCAAGATTGTTGTCAACGGCGAGATAGGCGTTTGCCAATGTCTGCGCCTCGATGCCCTGCGTTGCATCCACCACCAAAATCGCGCCCTCGCATGCCTGCAGGGAGCGGGAAACCTCATAGTTAAAATCGACATGGCCGGGGGTATCGATGAGGTTGAGCTCATACTGCTGCCCGTCCTTTGCCCGATAATTCATTTTCACCGCGCGCGCCTTGATAGTGATGCCGCGCTCGCGCTCAATGTCCATATTATCCAGCAGCTGCTCTTCCATATCCCGCGCGGTGACGGAATCGGTCAGCTCCAAAAGGCGATCTGCCAGGGTCGATTTGCCGTGGTCGATATGCGCGATGATGGAAAAATTGCGAATATGTTCTCTGTCCGCCATAGGCTTTCTTTGTTCCTTTTTCGTGCGATTTTTAAGCAAGTGCAGGGGGCTTTTTCCCGCCGCCGGCTTTGCGCGGCACGGCGCGGGGGCATGCGCAGTCAAAAAAGCCCTATCATACCTACATATTATACCGCAGGCAGTAAAATTTTTCAAGACTTCGCCGCGGTTTTCCCGCGTTTTATTTGCGCGATATAAAAAAACACGCACAACCGTGGCGGTTGTGCGTATTTTCGCTGTATGTTTCGGGAAGGCGCGAAACGGTCAGGCGTTTGCGGCGCGCTGCGCGGCGTCCAGCTTTACAATATCGCCCACGCCGTCTAAAATCATGGTCGGGCGGTAGGCATAGGTGTCAACCGTTGCGCGGGTGGAGCAGCCGCTGAGCACCAAAACAGTGTCAACGCCGGTCTCGGTGCCTGAGACGATATCGGTATCCATGCGGTCGCCCACAAGGACGGCGTCCTCGCTGTGGCAGCCGAGCAAATGAAGACCCGTGCGCATCATCAGAGGATTCGGCTTGCCGCAATAATATGCCTGCTTGCCCGTCGCAAGCTCAATGGGGGCGGTCAGGGCGCGGCAGGCGGGCGCAATGCCGTGCTCAATGGGGCCGGAGACATCGGAGTTTGCACCGATGAGCTTTGCGCCTTTCATCACAAGGTTGACGGCCTTGGTGAGCGTATCCAGCGAATACGCCTTGCCCTCGCCGATGACGACATAATCCGGGTTGACATCGTTCATGGTGATGCCGGCGTCATACAGCGCATTGAACAGCCCCGCCTCGCCGATGGCATATACGGAGCAGCCGGGTGACTGGCGGCGCAGAAATTTCGCCGTGGCAAGGGCGCTGGTATAAAAATGCTCCTCGGGCACATCCAGCCCCATGCGGTAAAGCTTTTGCCGCAGCTCGCGCGGGGTATAGCTTGAGTTATTGGTCAAAAACAGATATTCTTTTCCCTGTGCCTGCAGCCAGTTGACAAATTCCGTCACGCCGGGAAGCAGGATATTTCCGTGGTAGATGACGCCGTCCATATCGCACAGGAAGCCCTTTTTTTCGTTGAAAATAATTTCATGATCCATATTGTTTCTCCTTGTTTGTAAAACGGATGAAGGCTGCGGTTATTCCTTTTGTGTCTCGTCGGTTTCGCCCGGGGCGCCGGTTTTTGCCGCCAGAAGATCGCGGATTTCCGTCAAAAGAAGCTCTTCCCTGGTGGGCTCCGCCTCTTTTTCCTCCTCTTCTTTTTCTTCTTCCTCTTTTTTCTGCTTTTCAAGCTTTGCGCGTACGGTATTGAAGGTTTTGACGATCAGAAAAACGACCAGGGAAACCAGCAGAAAGTCGATCACGGCGGTGAGAAATGTGCCGATTCCGATCACAACCGCTTCGCGCGTGACGACATCGCCGTCCGTCTGTGCGGGAAGGAGCGTGATATTGAGCGCTGCAAGATCGATCTTCCCGAGCACCGCGCCGATGAGCGGCATAAAGACATCGTTGACAAGACTTGTTGTGATTTTGCCGAATGCGCTTGCGATGATCACGCCGATCGCCATATCCAGCACATTGCCGCGGGAAATGAATTCGCGGAACTCGGCAAAAATGGATTTCTTTTTCTCGGATTTGTCTTTTTTGCTCATGGGAGCCCCTCCTGTCATTCTCTCGGATTTCAAAAGCGCGAAAGCGCCGACGATTCTGCTTTAATGATAGCCTGTTTTTCGGCGGCTGTCAAGCGCGCGGAGCTTGCCGCGGCTCGTTTTTTGCGGCGCGCACTGCTTTTTTCGCGCGCAGAATATCGCGCAGCATCAAAAAAGCATCGGAGAACAGATGCACGCGGCTGCGGCGCCCGAGCGACGCATCGCTGCGCTCGATGCAGACGGGGTATTCCTTAATTTCGGCGCCGCGCGCCCGGGCAAGCAGTAAAATCTCGGTATCAAATCCGAATCCGCACAGAGAGGCCTGTGAAAAAACGGCGCGCGCCGTATCGCCCCGGAAGCATTTCAGCCCGGTTTGCACATCGCTTTGACGCAGCCCGCTGAGCATGCGGCAGAAAAGGAGAAAGGCACGGGAGAAAAGGCGGCGCAAAGCGCCGTATCCCGCATAGCCGTTTTTATGCTTTGCGCGGCTGCCGACGGTGACGGCGGCGCCGCTTTTGCGGTGAAAGCGCAAGAGCGCGACCGGCTGTGCGGTGCCGTATGCCAGATCGCAGTCGGTAAAGAGCATATCGTCTCCCGTTGCGGCAAGCATGCCGCGGCGCACGGCGGCGCCTTTTCCCATATTGCGCGGGGCGCGCACAAGGCGCACGCGCGCATCGCCGGCGGCAAGGCGGGCGATTTTTTCGGCGCTGTCGTCGGTGGAGCCGTCGTCGGAAAAAATCAGCTCAAACGGCTCTTTCGGGAAAGCGTCGGAAAAGGCCGAGAGCAGCTCCTGCGCGGTCTTTTCGCATAAGGAGCTTTCGTTATACATCGGGATGATAATGCTGAAGGACACGGCGCGCCTCCTTTCTTTTTGATTTTGGGGCTGCCTGCGCGGGGGGCGATGCGGTGCAGATCAGCTGCGGTTCTCGAGAAAATACGATGCTTCCAAATCCGCCGTGGAAACGGCGATGCAAAGCGGAAACTTTTCATAGGCATCGCCCACAAGGCGAGCCTCGTCCGAGGCGGAAAAGCCCATATGAAAACGAATGGCAAACGCCTCTTCGCGGCTCAGGCGCAGAAAGCCGCTGATGATATAAACGCTTTTTTCGCCGTGCCCGTAGGGCATGGGGTCGGAATATTCAAAGGAGGGCACCTTTTTCCAGGCGCCGTGCTCGTCCTTGACATTGCGGAACGAGGGCTTATAACAGTTGACCTTGCAAAGATCATGCAAAAGGGAAACGATGGCGACGGTTTCCGCGCTCGGGGCAAGACCGTAGACCTCCTTGACGCGCTGCCGCGCAAGATAATCGCAAAGGCATTCATAGACATTGATCGAATGCTCGCAAAGCCCGCCTTCATAGGAGCCGTGAAAGCGCGTGGAAGCGGGGGCGGTGAAAAAGTCGCTGGCGGGGGAGCAAAGCCAGTCCAGCAGCTTGTCCGCGCCCTCACGATGAATGTTTTCCCGATAGATTTGAATGAATTTTTCTTTCAGCTCGCTCATTTGCGTCCTCCTTTTTGCCGGCTGCGGCTCTTCTTTTGCCCGTTTTGGCGCAGCGGCGCGTTTGCCGCGGCACCGTGCTGTTTACGGTTGTTTTTTTGCGCGCCGCGCGGTTTTTTCCCCTGCCGCTCGGCGCTTTGCGGCGAGGCATGCTGCTCCCGCGCGGGGGGCACAAGGCAGTCCTTTCCATGCCCGATGAGGTCTTCCCGCCCGCAAAGGTGCAGCGCTTTGCGCACCAGGGGTTGATTCTTGGGGTTATGCGGCTGCAGCAGCGCCCGCTGCAGCTGCTTTTCCTCGCGGCTTTTCGGCACAAACACCTCTTTGCCCGTAAACGGGTCGATCCCGGTATAAAACATCACGGTAGAGGCGGTGCCGGGAGTGGGATAAAAATCCTGTACCTGCTCCGGGTCGCATCCCCATTTTTTGATATGCTGCGCAAGGCTGACGGCGTCCGCAAGCGTTGAGCCGGGATGCGAGGACATCAGATAAGGCACAAGGTATTGCTTCAGCCCCGCCGCTTCGCACAGCGCGTAATACTGCGCGCGAAAGCGCTCGAATACGTGCACGGGCGGCTTGCCCATGCAGGCAAGCACCGCATCCGAGCAATGCTCCGGCGCAACACGCAGCTGCCCGGAAACATGGTCGCGCACCAGCTTTTTGAAAAAGGCTTTGCCGCTTTCGCTTTGATCGCAGAGCATATAATCAAAGCGCAGTCCGGAGCGGATAAATACTTTTTTCACGCCGGGCACCGCCTCCACCGCGCGCAAAAGGCGCAGGTATTCGCTGTGATCGGCGATGAGGTTTTTGCAGGGGGAGGGCGCGAGGCAATGGCGCGTTTTGCAAACGCCGTGCGTTTGCTGATAGGCGCAGCTCGGGCGGCGAAAATTTGCCGTCGGCCCGCCTACATCGTGAATATAGCCCTTGAAATCGGGCAGAGCGCTCAGCGCGCGCACTTCTTCTACAACGCTTTCGATGCTGCGGGCGCGCACCTGCCGCCCCTGGTGATAGGCGATGGAGCAGAATGAGCAGCCGCCGAAGCACCCTCGGTTATGCGTGACGGAGAATTTGACCTCCGCAAGCGCGGGCACGCCGCCGTCCTTTGCATACATGGGGTGCCATGCCCGCTCATAGGGCAGCGCGTAGACGGCGTCGAGCTCTTTTTGCTCCAGCGGCGGCATGGGAGGGTTTTGCACGAGCATGCGGTCGCCGTAATATTCGATAACGGCGTCGGCATTTTGATGATCGGTGTTTTGATATTGCAGCAAAAATGCTTTGGCAACGGCGCGTTTGTCGGCGCGCAGCGTATCAAAGTCGGAGGCGCCCGCAACGGGGAAATGCACCCGATCTCCGCGCTTTCCCACCCAAACGGTGCCGCGGATATCGCGCAGCTTTTTGACGGGAATGCCGCGGTCGAGCAGATGCGCGATGCGGCGCAGAATATTTTCCCCCATGCCGTAGCTCAGAAGGTCGGCGCCGCTGTCAATGAGAACGGAGGCGCGCAGGCGGTCGTCCCAATAATCGTAATGTGCAAAGCGGCGCAGAGAAGCCTCCAGCCCGCCTAAAATAATCGGCACATCGGGAAAGGCACGGCGGATACAGTTTGAATATACAATGCAGGCACGGTCCGGGCGAAGCCCTGTTTTTCCGCCGGGGGAATAATAATCATAGCTGCGGCGGCGCTTTGCCACGGTATAATGCGCAACCATGGAATCCAAATTTCCCGCGCTGACCAAAAAGCCGAGGCGGGGCCGCCCGAAGCTGCGGAAATCCGCATCGGTATCGGTGCGGGGCTGTGCCAAAACGGCAACGCGGAAGCCCTCCGCCTCCAGCACGCGGGTGATGATGGCGGCGCCGAAGGAGGAATGGTCGATATAGGCATCGCCGCTGACATAGACAAAATCGGGCGAATCCCACCCAAGCGCGCGCATCTCTTCCGCGCTCGCGGGCAAAAACGGCATCAAGACGACCTCCTTTCGCGGGAAAAGCAGAAAAATCAAGAGGGAAAACGGGAAAGAGAGGGCGTTCAGCGCGGCATTTTTTTCTCAATGCGGCGCACAACGTCTCCCACGGTGGTAAACGAGGCGAAATCCGCATTGTCCAGCCGCGCGCCGAAGCGCTCCTCTATGGCAATGGCAAGATAGAGATAGCCGACGGAGGAAATGCCGAGCGTTTCCAGCACCGTGTCCTGCGTGACGGCGTCGGTGTTGATCTCGTCTTCAAAAACGGTTTGGAAAACCGCAAGGAGAAGGCCGAAGGTGTTCATTTTTTTGTCTCCTGTTCTTCAAAACATGCCTTGCAGCGCAGCATGGCTGCAAGGACGGCATCGCTCAGCGCCGAAAGCTTTGCGGCGCTCGGAAAGCGCCCGCCGTAGGGGCGCGGATCAATCGCATCACCGATCACGAGCCGCCGGCGCTGCCAGGGGCGGCTCCTTGCATCCGAATACATCGGAACGATCGGTACGCCCGCCTGCGCGGCAATGAGAGAGGAGCCCTGCTCAATGCTTTGCAGCGCACCGCTGTGCTGCAGATGCCCCTGGGGGAAAATGCAGAGCGAACCGCCCTCCCTGAGAAGCGCGGTGCAGCGGCGAATCGCATCGATATCGCAGGCGGCGCGGTCAATTGGAATGCAGCCGCAATGGCGCAGCAAAAAGCCGCGCACGGGGGTGTTTGTCGCCTGTGTTGTGACCAGGAAAAAAAGGCGGCGCGGCGCGAACGCGCAGCCGAGCACCATCGGGTCGGAAAAGCCGACATGGTTGCACACATAAACGGCGCCGCGCGGCAGATCCGCCGTTTTGACCCTTGCGCCGTTTGTGCCGCATTTTTTCACGCGGAAAAAAAGGAGCAGCGGCGCGCAGAGCACCCGCCCGAGATCAAAGAAAAATAAATACAGCTTAGAAAACATGGCTTATCCTTTTTCTGCATCTTCGTTTTGCAAAAGCGCCGCCAGAGCAAACACATGCGCCTGCAGGCGCGCGCTCAGCGCGGCAAGCTCTTCTTCGTCCGGCTCGCCGGTGCCGGTGCGCCATGCGGCAAGATCAACGGGCGCGCCGATTGCAACCGCGGCGCGGCGCTTTCCGTAGCCGCCCGCCGTATATACCGGAATGATCGGCGCATCGGCATGCAGCGCAATGACGATGACGCTTGGCAAAAAGGGAAAGGGAGTATCCCCCACGGGCAGCCGCCCCTGCGGGAAAATGCCGACGGTGTTGCCGCGGCGCAGTGCCGCGACGGAATCGCGCACAAAGGAAAAATCAAAGGCGCTGCGGTCCACAAAAATGCTGCCCATGGCATAGAGCAGACCGCTGAGCACGGCATTTTTCGAAAAAAGCACCTCGGCAATGAGAAACCGCAGCGTGTTGAACGGGAAAATGAGAAGATACAGCACAAAATCAAGCAAAGATTGGTGGTTGGAGACAAGCAGAGTGCCTTTGGGCAAAACAAGGTGCGGCGCGCCCGCCTCTCTTTTGACGAGCGGTCGGAAATACAGCAGCGCCGGCAGCACTCCCGTGAGCTTTGCAAACCACAAAAGCGGATAGTTGACGCGCTGCAGCGGTCGTTTGTCCGGTTTCATAAACAATTCCTCCCGCCTCAAAGATGAGCTTCCAGATATTCGCACAGCCCCTGCAGGGTGGAAATGCCCTGTGCGCCGTCCGTGCTCGGAAGCGAAAATTCCTTTGCAACGGCACTAAGCGCTGCAAAATAGGCAAGAGACGACACGCCGAGATCCGCAAAAAACGAGGCATGCGGCGTGATTTTTTCTTCCTCCGCGCGGAAGACCTGGGCAAGAATGCTGCGCACGCGGCGGCACAGCGCCGAGGTTTCGTCAAAGGAAGCCTCAGCCGCCTCAGGCGGCAGCGCCGAGAATCGGCTCAGCTGCACCGTTCCCTTTTCGATGGCTTCGCGCAGCGCGCGGCGGCTGACCTTGATCGCGCCCGGGTGCAGAATCGGATCAACGGTATAATAGAGGGCGCGCACCCGCTGCGGCAGGGGAAGCGTTTCGTTGACGGCGTCCGCATAATCGCCCAGCGCCTTCAGCCGGCGCGCGGAAAGATACGGCGAAACTTCGATTACAAGGCTGAGCGTCTGCTGCTCAATGGGGCCGAGCCCGAGCACGCAGAGCGCCGCGGCATCGGGCAGGGAAAAGGCGCGCTCACACAGATCCGGGTCGATATTTTCTCCGTTTTCTCCGATTACGGTGTCGGCGCGTCGGCCGCGCACAAACCATCCCTTTTCGTCGTGGCTGACAAGGTCGTCCGTGCAGATTTTTCCCTGCGGGAAAATTTCCTCGCCCTGCCGCAGAATTCTGCTGCAAAGCGCCGTGCCGCACACGGTGAGCGTGCCGTCTTCATTCTGCACATAGCGCACGGAATCAAACGGCGCGCCGACTGAGCCTGCAAGGCGGCGCTTTGGCCGCACGGCAAGCTCAACGGAGGTGATGCCCGTTTCGGTCATGCCGTAGCCGTTGTGCAGCGGGTATCCGAGCCCGTTGAACAGGCGCAGGGCGCTCGGGCGCAAATAGCTGCCCCCGCTGATGCAAAAGCGAACGTCTCTGCCGAAGAGCTCATCCGTTGCCGCATGCAGAAGGCGGCGCGCAAAGGCGGCGCCCGCATAGGGAAACAGCTGCTGCAGCCGCAGGCAGAAGGCATGTGCGCGCCAAAAGCGTTTTTGTTCCTTTTCGGGCTTTTCTGCCAGCGTGCGCAGGAGCTGCCGTTCCGTCTCATGCCAGAGCATGGGGACAGCAAAAATATGCGTTACATGGTGCAGCCGCGCGGTGCCGAGCAGCGTCTGCGGCGAAAGATCGCGCACAAAAACCATGGTGCGGCTGAAATAGGCAAACCAAAAATAGACCGCAAACAGCCCGAATACATGATAAAACGGCAAAAAGGCAAGCTGCTTGAGCGCGCCGTGCGCATGCTGCTTCGCGCGGCGGCTTTTTTTTAAAATTCCGCGGGCATCCAAAAGCTGTTCGATCACAGCCGTGCCCGTATATTCACAGGCGACGGCTTTTCCGCCCGTGGCGGAGGTGGAAAGGGCGAAGGCATCGGCAAATCCCGCAGGGGGAGCCTCGGCACTTTGCAGCTCGTCAAACAAAAGATATTCCCCCGGCAAAGATCCTTTTTTCTCCGAGATGATATAGTGAATGTCAAGCATTTGCAAAAGCTGTACCTGCAGCGCCTGCGGGTGGCGCAGATTAACAAGATAGGGTTTTGCCCCGGCATGCAAAATGCCCCAAAAGGCGGCTAAGAACGCGGGGGAATTGTCCATGGCGAGAGCAACATAGCCCGGATCCCCGCCGATGCGCTTTGCAAGGGCTGCGGCAAAGGAATCAATGCGCGCGGCGAGCGCGGCATAGGTCGTTTGTTCTACGGTATAGCCATCGTCCGTTTCGCAGGCGACGGCATCGGGGCGGTCAAACATTCCGCGGTATACCGTCTCCATGGTTTTTTCGCCGTTTTCCAGCACGGCGATCTTTTGGCGGATGAGGCGACGCAGATTTTCATGCTTCATGGCTTTTTTCACACAGTCCTTCCTTTTGCAGAAATGCAGTCACGGCGGCGTCGTATTGTGCGGTGTTATGCAGCCGCAGATGCGAATGGGAACCGTTTTCAAACCACACGAGCTCTTTATGCGGTGTTTTTGTCGCGGCATAGAGCTTGCGGCTCATGGGCGGCACGGAAAAGGCATCCTGTTTGCCGAAAAGATAGAGAATCGGAATCTCCAGGCGGCGCACAAGGCGGATCGGTGCAATCTTGGAAACATTTGTGCCTGCATAGCGGCGGATATTCCACATGCAAAGGTCAAGCACGGGGAATGGCGGCTTATGGATATAAAGCATATGGCGGCGGAAGGTCTCCCGAAAAGAGACGTAGCAGCCTTCTGCGACGATGCCTGCAAGCTCCTTCGGGCGATCTTGCCGCACGGCGGCAAGCAGCGCCGTATTGCAGCCGACGCATACCGCATGCAGCACAAAGAGCGTTTGGTGATATTCCGTGCGCAGAAAATTCATCCAAAGAATCACATCTTCGCTCTCAAGTCGCCCAAGGGTATTGTATTTTCCATCGCTTTTGCCGTGCGCGCGGGAATCGACGACAAGCACATTATATCCTACCGCCTTGTACGGTGGTGCGAAATAATAAGAATAGCAAAGACTTTCGCAGCGACCGGGGAGGATGATAACGCAGCGGTCGGCGCCAAAATCGTAAAACTCTCCGAACAGGCGCGCGCCGTCCGCCTGCATGACGGAGACCTCGCGGCACTGCGCGCGGTTTTCTTCGCCGAAGCGCAGCCCTGCATCCCACATGGGCTGTTGCTCGGGGTGCCCCGGTGCGGAGCAGACGCGCCCCCATTTTTCAGGGGTTTCTCTGACAAGCTGATTAAAATAAACGCGCTTTGCGATCGGTACGGTGATACACAGCATGGCGCAAAGCCCGCCGAGCACCAAAAGGCACAGCGCAAGGATTACATACGGCATAGGGACCTCCGGAGACTCCTTGATTTCTTGAAAACACATTTCATTATAGCAGATTTTTTCTGCACTTTCCACTCTTTTCGGAAAGTTATGAAGTGAATTTGACAGAATTTTATTGAAAGAAAGACAAAGATGTGATATACTGCTAATATCATACGGCGGTTTGAGCCGCGAAAGGGAGGGGCACATGAAAGAGTTTGTATTGATTCCGGACACCGCGTGCGATCTTTGCAAAGAACAGAGGGGGCAGCTCGGCATTCCCGATTATCTGCACGGCATTTTTTATGAGAATGACGGAACGGAACGGCTGATCGATCTGGATGAGCCGCGGGAGAATATTAACGCTTTTTTTGATTCCATGGGGAAAATGAAAACGCTGTACCGCACGGCGACTCCGACGGTGGGCGAGGCAGTGCACGTGTTTGAAAAATATGCGCAAAAAGGGATAGATGTGATCAGCCTTTCGCTTTCGAGCGGGCTCAGCGCCACCTATTCCGTAACGCTCGGCGCCGCAAAGCAGGTGATGGAAAAATACCCGCAGGCGAAGATCTACTGCGTGGATTCTTTGTGCTATTCCGGCGGCATTGCTGCGCTGCTCTGCGGCGCAAGCAAGCGGCAAAAAGAGGGCAAGAGCGCTGAAGAGGTCGTTGCTTATCTCGAAAGCGCGCGCACGCATCTGCATCAGTGCGGCTGCATGGATGATTTGTTTTTCCTCAATAAGACCGGGCGTGTGTCCAACGCCAAGGCCTTTTTCGGCTCTATGATCGGGCTGAAGCTCATGGCGGATTTTAACGAGCGCGGCATGGTTGAGGTCATGGGGAAAACCAAGGGAAAACGCGCAATGCTGGATGCGGCAATCGCTTATATCAAAAAAACCATAGTAAATCCCGCGGAGCAGACGATCGTGATGACGCAGTCCGCGCGGGAGGATGTGACAAATGAGCTGGCGGAGCGCATCCGCATGGAGATCGGCCCCAAAGATATTATGTTTGTGCCGCTCGGAAGAGCCTGCGGAGCGTCCATCGGCCCCGGGCTTTGCGTGGCGATGTATTTCGGCACGGAGCGCACGGCGGGCTGTGTGCGGGAAAAAGAAATTTTGTCTGAGATTCTCAGCGCAAAGTGAATGAAAAGAGGCGGGACCGCCGCCCCAGGGAGGAACCGAGTTCATGACCGAGAATACAAAGCTTTTAGACAGTGCCGCGCTGCATGCCATGCTGCGGGGCGGGTGGCTTTGTCTTTGCGCCGATTCCGATGAGATCGACGCGCTGAATGTATTTCCAGTGCCCGACGGAGATACGGGAAAAAACATGTCAAAAACCATGGAAAATGCCGTGCGCACAGCGCGTGATTTTGCGGGAGAGAGCCGCATTTGCGATTATCTCGGCGCATTTTCCCGCGGGGCACTGCTCGGCGCACGGGGAAATTCGGGGGTGATTTTATCGCAGTTTATCCGCGGGATTGCCGTCGGGCTGCAAAGCTGTGAGCAAATGAGCCCGAGCGATTTTGTCCGCGCGTTTTCCCTTGGAAAAAAATACAGCTATGAAGCCGTGTTTCGCCCTGCCGAGGGGACAATGCTTACCCTGATGCGGCAGGCGGAGGAAATGCTCTTTGCGGGAGAATTTTCCGATTTTGAGGAACTGTTTGACGCGCTTTTACCGTGTTTGCGGCAAAGCCTTGCGCGCACGCCGGAGCTGCTTGCCGTACTGCGGCAGGCAGGCGTTGTGGACAGCGGCGGAGCCGGGCTCCTTCGCATTTTTGAGGGCATGGGCGCCGTGCTGCGCGGCGCGGAGCCGCAAAATGTAGAATCGATGCAGGCGCGGCCGCAGTATGTACCGCGCTCGATTTTGCCGGATGCAAATGATCAGCTCGGCTATTGCACGGAGTTTATTCTGCAGCTTTTGCCGCATTCCGTTGCAAAAAAGCCGTTTTCGCTGGAAGAGATGAATGCGGGGCTGCTCGGCATCGGGGAATCGCTCGTCAGCGTGCAGGACGGAGAGCTGTGGAAAGTGCATCTGCATACACAGGCGCCGGAAGAGGCGCTTGCCCTGGCGCATCCCTTCGGGGAATTTCTCTCCGTAAAAATCGAAAATATGACCGTACAGCATGAGGAGCAGAAGCTGCGCACGCCTGCCCGCCCGAGGCAACGCTACGGTATTGTCGCCGCCGTGCAGGGCGATGGGCTTGCCAAGCTGTTCACCGAAATGGGCGCGGACCTCATTTTGCCGGAAAAAAGCCCGAGCACGGATGAATTTCTGCATGCCATTGCAGATGTGCGCGCGGAGGAGGTCGTGGTGCTGCCAAACGATAAGGACGCGCTCCTGGCGGCGGTGCAGGCGGTGGGGCTTTGGCAGGGCAACGCGCGCGTTTTGCCGACGACAAGCGCCGTGCAGGGATTCGGCGCGCTTTGCGTAATGAACCCCTCCGAGGCAGATGCCGACCGCTTTTATGCGGAAATGGAAAAGGGAATGAACGGCGTTACAACGGCAGCCGTTGCTTTGGCGGCAAAGGATGCGGTTTTGGACGGCGTGCAGATTCATGCGGGCGATTACATGGGGCTGTATGAGGACAGGGTCTATATCGCGGGCAAGGAGCTTTATGCCGTGGTGCAGGCGTTGTTTGCGGCGCTTCCGCAGGAAGCGGAGTGCGATGTCGTCACCGTCTTTTCCGCAACGGAGCCGACCGAGGAGGAGCAAACCGCGCTCCGCGAAGCGATCACCGCGCAGTTTCCGCAGGCGGAATGCGGCTTTTTCCGCGGCGGACAGCCGACCTGGCGGTATCTGTTTGCATTGGAATAAAAAATTTGATTGCCCGACAGGCGCTGCGTTTGTCGGGCATGGCTTTGCAGAGAGGAAAAATCTATGGAACAAAATCGGATCATTTTGGATCTTTGCGGGGCGGACGCCGGCGCGAGAACGCTTGCCGACGGCGCGCGGCAGGTGCTTGCAAAGCACAGGGAGCTTTCTCTTTTGCTCGTCGGGGACGCGGCGGCGAAACCGTATGCCACGGAGCTTGCGGATGCCTTCGGCGCGCGGGCGGAATTTCTTTTGGCGCAGGATGTGATTGCGCAGGACGCCTCCCCCGAGCGGATCGTGCGCGGCGGGGAGGGCTCCTCCATGGCGCTTGCGCTGCGGGCGCTTTTGCAAAGGGAGGATGCCATCGGGCTGCTCAGCGCAGGCAACACCGGCGCGCTGCTTGTGGGCACAATGTTTTTGCTCGGGCTTGAAAAGGGCCTGAAGGTCCCGGCGCTTGCAAGCGCCGTTCCGCGGCCGCAGGGGGGAGATACCGTTCTTGTGGACTGCGGCGCAACGCTTTGCCCCGGCACGCGGGAATACTGCTCCTTTGCGCGGCTGGGCGCGGCCTATGCAAAACGCCTTGATCGCACGCTTGTGCAGCCGCGCGTTGGGCTGCTCTCCGTCGGTGCGGAAAAAACAAAGGGCACGCCCGCGATCAAGGAGGCATATGCAGCGCTGGAAGAGGCGGCGCAAAATAACGGATATTGCTTTTGCGGCATGGTGGAGGGCAATGCTTTGTGTACGGGGGCGGTCGATGTCATCGTGTGCGACGGATATGCCGGCAATGTGCTTTTGAAAAGCTACGAGGCGGCGGGTCTGTTTGCCATGGAGCTGATCGGGCAGGCGGAGCTTTCCCCTGCACAGACGGCAGCGCTGAGAGAGACGCTCGGCAGACGCTTTGAACTCAATCGCCGCGGCGGCGCTGCATTCCTCGGCACGAAAAAACCGGTGATCAAAATGCACGGCTGCGCAGAGGAGATTACGGTGCTCTCCTGTGCCGAGCAGCTGCTGCGCACAAAATAAAAAGCGGTTCTGCCGCAATCCGGATTTATTCATAACATCATTATAATAATATTGTAATATAGTACAGCGGCAAAAATCCGTTTTTCCTGTTCCGAGCGGGCAGGAAAGACGGATTTTTTGTTTTTTGCAAAGCTTATCAACATATATTAAAAAGCAAAAAACGAGCGGGAAAACAAAGCACGGTGCCTCGTAAAATTCGCAAAGCCTATGATAGGTGCCTCGTAAAATTCGCAAAGCCTATGATAGGTGCCTCGTAAAATTCGCAAAGCTTATGATAGCGGCTCGTAAAAATCGCAAAGCCTACGATAGGGGCTCGTAAAATTTACAGAGCCTATGATAGAGGGCTCGTAAAAATCGCAAAGCCTATGATGGGGGGCTCGTAAAAATCGCAAAGTCTATGATAGCGGCTCGAAAAAAACAAAAAGCCTGTCATAGTGAGCTCGTAAAATTTACAAAGCCTGTTACAGAGGTGATATCACAGCTTGGAAGAAAGGAGAAGAATTCATGTTTTGCAAAAGCGGAAAAAACAGGAAGAACCGTCGTTTGCTATGCGGCGGCTCCGGCGCTCTTCCGTAGCGTCGGAGAAGAGGAAGCAGGGGTCTGCGGCCTTGCGCCGGAGGGAAAACGATTTTCGGAAAAGAGAATGCAGAAAACGAAAAGGCACCCGTGGGGACGAGTGCCTTTTCCGGATTCACTTTTCGCTTGGTTCGGAAGACCGATCGGGGATGTATTCAATCACATCGCAGACACCGCAGTGCAGGATCTGACAAAAATCGTTGATCTTTGCCGTGCTGATGCCATCGCCGCGCCTCATGCGCGCAAGTGTTGCCGCGCTGATGCCGTGTTTGTTGATGAGCGCGTAAGTCGAGACCCCTTGCTTTTCCAATGTGCGCCAAAACGGCGCATAGCTGATCATAACAGCGTCGCCTCCTTCCGAAAACGGTGGGTTTTTTCAGGTTTCCCCAAAAACGGACTGTTATGCTCAGTATAAAATATAGTCACACTCTTGACAATTATCATAAAAATGACTATAATCATAAATGTGACTATATTTGTACGAATGTATCGAATTTTGAAACATTTTCGTCATTTCTGTTTGACAGGAGCAATCGGCGAAGACATTTTTTCCCGGGCGTGATGCAGCGGGGCAAGGAAACTTTCTGCGGGCGGAAAAAAGAAAGGAGGGCAGCGAAAAGCCGACAGAGAAAACAACAAAAACAGAAGGCGATTTCTGCCTTTTGGCGGCAAAACCGATTCGATGCGGAGATTCTTTCAAAAAAACAAGGAGAGAAGAAAATGAAACAGAAAATGAAACAATGGATTTGCGGTATGGCAGCGATGCTTCTGCTGCTCGGAACGGCATGCGGCGCAGGCCACGGTATTGCGGGAAAATGGTCCCCTTTGAAAACGGCTGCCGATACGGCTGAGGATGCCGAGGCAAAAAGCGAAACGCTTGAAATTACCTCCTTCGGAAATGTGAAATGGTATCAGGACGGCGCGCTTTTTCTGGAAGGGCACATTGAAAAGCGGGAAGAAAAGACGGTGCTTGCGGCAGACCGTTTCGGACAATCCGAAACGGCGATGCTGATCGATCATTTTGAGATTGCCTACGATAAAAAATACGACCGGCTGCTGGTGCGGCCGGTGTTTACGGCTTCCGGGGAAGCGCTTTTGCAATTCGGAGCGAATCTGGCGGCTGCATTTGGCGGGCTGGGCTCTCTTGCGGAAGAGGGCGATGAAGCAACGACGGGCGAGGAGGCGGCGGAGCTGGATCCTTATTTCATGGTGGGTGCATATGAACGAAATAAATAAAGGAGAAATGCAGATGGAATATAAGAAGAACGAAACGGCGGAACAGAAAAACGAAGCAGCGCTTTGCGACGGGCAGCCGCCGAAGGCGCAACCGGAAGAGACAGCGGCACAGGGAACGGCCCCGGCAGAGAAGCGCGCCCCTTTTTTGACCAAAAAAAGACTCATTCCGATTTTAGCAGCCGTTGCCGGCATTGCGCTGATTCTCGTGCTGATCGTTACGGTTGCGATTCCGCTCGGCAGGCGTATGCAGACCGCAGGAAAGATCGGGCAGACGGTAAAGGCGTATCAAAGCGGAGAAATGAATTTTGCCGCCGCCGAAAAGCAGGTGCGGGAGTATTGCTTTGTTTCGGCGCAAAGCAAAACGGCATTCCGAACCTATGAAAAGCTGTGCGATGCGTTTTTTGATCAAACCGTGCAGGATCTGAAAGCCGGGACAATTTCCTATGAGCAGGCGAAAAAGGAATTTGCCCTGCTGGAAAGCAGTGTGATCGGGGATGTGGCGCAGGCCGCAAAGCACGGGCGCGAAAAGATGATTGCGGAATATGCCTTTGAACAAAGCGAAAAGCTTGCGGAGGAAGGCGAGTATCAGCAGGCGATTGCGCTGCTGCGGGAGGTTGCGGAAGGCGCCGAAGGCTATGAAGAGGCACAAAAGCGGGAGGCGCAATGCATAGAGCAGTGGGCAGAGGCGCTTGACGGGCAGATCGAATCCATGCGGGAAAATAACCAATTCGAAGAGGCGCTGGCGGCAATCGAAGAGTTCGAAGAGGTCAGCGGGAGCGATCGGTTTTCCGAAAAAAGCAAGACGCTTCTGCAGGAAAAGGCAGAATATGACCGGCAGAACCCGCTTATATCAGCCGAGATCACAAGTGTGAAAGACGGGCGGTTATATGATAGATATGAATACAATTTAACAAACCATTCGGACCGCGTGCTGAGAAAAACAGAAATTGTGATACTGATCTTTGACGAAAACGGAGACCCGATTGATTCCACACATGGAGCCTGGGATATCGAGGATGAAAACGGGAAAGAAGTTGTCAATGCGGAGACGGATCTCGAATTTTGGGGTGGCGTACAGCCCGGTGAGACCAAGGAATGTTACGGCTATGCGGACGGCGACGCAGTCAAATACAAAATCTGCGTGCGCAGCGCAGAGTTTGAGGACGGCGAGACCTGGGAGAACCCGTATTTTAAGGTATGGCTTTCGGAGGAAAAGGATCGGTACTGATTTAAAAAACGAGGAGGAAACAACGGATGTTTACGCTATTGAAATTTATCATCGGGTGTATTATATCCAAGCTGTATTACGGAAGATGGCATTGATGGTGTGAGGATAAATGAAGAAGGTGAGGAGGAACTTAGATGGCTGACTGTGCTAAATGCGGAGCCAAACTGAAAGAAGACGCAAGATTCTGCGGCGCGTGCGGCAGCAAAGTGAACGACAAACAGGAAAAGGAAGGCGCGCAAGGGGGAACGGGCAACACACCGAAGGAGCCGGGTTCCGCACGGAAAAAGAAGAAGTTTATTGCAATTTTAACAGGTGCTTGCAGCACGGCAGTGGTTCTTGCCCTGATTTTTGCGGTTGGAATTGTATATGGCAAGAGGGCACAGCCCGAAGAACTCAGGCAGACAATAGCTACCAGATGAGTGGCAACAAGGTCAGCGTGAGGACGCTTGATTTGAACCGTGATTTCTCAGAGATTGCCGCACAGCTCAATGCCATAGTCATAGAGCATTTTGCATGATTAAAATCCAAGTGTAAGGAGGTGAAACACCGTGATTGACTCAAATGAATACAAGGATCAGGAAAACAAAGAATCTGACACTGCTCTTGTTCCTTCTGAACTACATATTCTTGTAACTGACGCAGATACGAACGGATATGAAATATCAAAAATGAGTGATTTCATGGGCTTATATGCTCAACAGTTAACACGATCTTTGGCAGATAGTCCGTTTGTTGAAGTGGTTTCAAATATTCCTGTTGCAGACCTTGGAATAATAAATGATGTTGTTCAACATGCAGCTGTTGTTGCCAAAGGAAACATCACCCTTGTTCCTGATTTTGATAGCCTGCCAGCAGGGATAAAAGAAAAGCTCAAACAGGGTCTATACTCTATAGGAGACTCAAAACAAGTGGATGGTAACCTTCGTGCGGTAATCGTTGATGAAAATGGGGTTCGTGTCAAAGATATTACACTTAAAAAAGTGATTAATAATCCCGGAACTCTCGAAACCACTCGAAGCATTGCTAATCAAATGCAAATGAAACAAATTCAAGACACGCTAAAAGGCATCCAAGAAATGCAGAGGTATCAGTTAGATCGAGATAGAGACGGAGATATTCTCACGCCATTCTTTGATGCTCGTGACTACATTTTACGAGCGCAGAACGCAACTTTTATTGAATCGAGGAACCAGTCCCTTGAAAAGGCATCTGACCGGATGACAAAAGCGTTAAATAGCGTATATGCGGAAATGCGAACTGCTTCATTACATCTTGCGAAGAACACAAAATGGTCGTTGTTCCACAAACAAGCTTCTATAGATAAATTTCTTTCAATTTTATCGGATGATTTGCTGTTGGCAACAAAGTTTTCTGGCGTACAAATGCAGGTGTTTGAGGCACTCGGTCGTCGGGAGGACTCAAAGCTCGTATTGGATCGTTATCAAACCGTAATGCACAATTTTATCACGCAGGAAATAGACGGAAGAGGTATGTCTGCTATAGAGCTGATGCACGATAACTATCACTATAGCAAAGGAAACATAGATTGTTGGTATACCTTTTCAAAAGAACTCGAACCTGCATTAGAAAGCACAAGACTCGCAATCGAAAACAAAGATGTTTACATAGTTTCAGTGGAGGATGTAGATGATGAGCAAGAATAACAATGAAGAGAGAAAATGCAAAATATGTGGAAAAACCATAGTAGATAAAAACAAGACAGGTATTTGTTCTGCATGTAAAAAGAAAGCCGGAGATACGGGCGTTGCTGTAATGGGAGTTCTCGCATTAATAGGCGGAGCAATATGGAAGGCTTTTACAAAAAAGGATTAGAGTTTGAAACCTTTTAATTATTCCACACTTTTCAATTATTCCTCTGACAGCCGTTTTTGAAGGGTAAGTTCCAGAAGCCACAGAATCGGCCAGCAACAATCGAATAAGCAGAAAAAGGGCTTACGAAGCTCTGCTGTAAAACACAGCGGAACCTCGAAAGCCCTTTATTTCAAGCCTTTTTCAGCCTTATGTGCCGGAGAAGGCTTTTTCTGTTTGTATCAAAGACAGCGCTTTTGTAGACCCTCCATGCGAGTATGGACCAAACAAACGATTTTCATTTAAGAAAGGTGGAAAAATAATGTTGCCGTTTGAACGATGCAAGAGATTGAAACATAAATCTAAAGGCATATTTTCGGAAACACCGCAAAAAGGAATCAAAGGCAGGCATGGTCATACCTTGACCATGCCTGCCTTTTTGAAAAAGAAGGGGCACTTGACGCCGGGAAAGAATGCGAGTATACTCTAAATATGACAATAATTGCACAAAATCATCAAAATCGGAAGTTTAGTTAAAAAATCAAAAGACAAGGAGGAAGGAGCTGTGAAAAAAAGAGGGATGCGGCTTGCGGCAATCGGAATGATGACGGCGGTGCTTTTGACGGTTTTATCGTCTTGCACCCCGGCAGGGGTGTTTGTCCTGGGAGGCCTGTTCGGTGCCGAAAAACGGTTAAAAGAAGCGGAAACGGAACAGATTTATTCGAAGAAAGAGGAAACGCAAGACCACGCAATTCCGAATGATTCTGTGGAACCGGTGGCGCTCGGAGATTATGTGCTCGAAATCAAAGAATGTAAAATATTGAAAAGAGACGAAAAGCGGTATGCGCTTGTCACGATGCTTTTTCAAAACAATTCCGAGGAGGAGACATCGTTTTCGATGGCATTGGAAGTGAATGCCTATCAAAACGGGATAGAGGCGGACAGAGCCTATTTATATCGGGAAAAGGGCTTTGATTTTTCCAAAGAATATAAAGATATTTTGCCCGGGGCAAAGATTGAAGTGCAGAAGGCGTGGGAGCTGACGGAAAACGGCGGCGTTCTGACGCTTACCGTTAAGGAATATTTTGATTATGGCGCAAGTCCGTATACGATTCGGTTCAATCTTCCGGAATGAGAAAAAGCTAAGGCGAAAAACGAAAAAAGGGGCAGCCGCGCGGGCGGCTGCCCCTTTGCGATCAGATGCCTTTGCAGCCGATCACGGAGGTGTCAATGGGAGAAAATTCCGGCAGGGTGCGGCGCACATAGGCAAGGCCCTCTGCCGTGAGGGTATAGTCGGGCGCGTCCGCCTTGAACAGGGAAGCGCCTTTTTCGTCGGTCGGGGCAACGAGATTTAAGTTTTGCTCGGTGCCGCGGGCACCGTGCCCCCAGGTGACGCGGTTCGGGGCGAGATATTCGTCCCGCATGCCGACGGTGACATTGTTTTCATATACCCAGGAGGATGCATAATGGATCTTATCATCATACAGCAGGTCCTCCACCAGGTGCAGAAGCGGCGGGCGGACTTCTTTGGGATCCTTCGGGATGCCGCGATAGGTGCGCAGCACAATGCGGTAGACATCCTCGATATATTCCTTCAGGGAGGAATGGACGATATTGCCTTTAGCGTCGCGGTGATCCCAAATTTCCTCATAGATCGCCATGCGCACCTGCGCCTGCGGCTCGATGGGATCGTCGCCCCGGTATTCGTCAAAGATCTTGCGGAAAGCATCGCGATGGGCGTCGTTGCAGAAGTCCCACATTCTTTCCCATTGCGTGCCGCGGTAATGACGGCGCCAGGTCTCTGTGAAGAAGCCGCGCTTTTCCAGCACTTCGCGCCAATGATAGTTTTCCCAGGCGGCGATTGCCTCGCTGTCGTTGACAAAGGTAATCCAAAGCGGGAAAGCGTAGCAGTTCATGTTGAGCATGGGCTTTTCGTTGTCGTGGCACACGAAAATGTTGTTGTGCACGCTGATGAAGCTGCCGTAGGTATGGCCGATCATGTAAAAACCGTCTTCCGGCACATTCAGCGGCTGTGCGCTCATGGCGCAATGATCGAAGATATTGTTATAGATTTCGGGGCCGACGGAGAAATCATCGATATAAATGGCATGAATGCCGAACTGCGCCCAGCGGTTGCCGATGTTGTGGAAATAGTTGTTGCGAATGACGGTGCCCATGATGGCGGGGGTGCGGCACCAGGAAATCGCGCCGCAGTCGTCGGAATCAAGGCAGGCGTTATAAATATCGTTGTTTTCAATCAAAAGATCATTGCCGTTGGACGGGGCGATGAGCGACATGGCGCTGTTGTACAGCGAGCAGCCGCGGATGGTAACGCCGCAGCAGTCCAGGGTGCCGACGGTGGTCGTCTGGCATTTTTTCACCACGGAAACGTCGTGAATGCGGCAGTTCTCAATCAGGATATTTCCGTTTGTCAGAGTTTTGCAATCGCCGCAGCGCTCAATATTGATGCCGTCGCGACCGTTATCATGAATGTGCAGAGAGCGCAGGGTGATATCGTGCGCATCGTTGATCAGTGCGGAGCAATGGGAGAAATGCGCCCATTCGCCCCCCTGCGCCGTGATGTGGGCGCCGTTTTCGAAATGCACGCCCGCTTCGCAACCGCCGATAAAATCAAGGTTTTCAAAGTGCAGGTAAGAGGCGCCGTCGGTATGCAGCATGGGGGTGCGCATGGAGGAGATCATGATTTCGCTGTCTGCGGTGAAATCGTCTTCGGGATAGAAATAGATTTTCTTTTCCTCGAAATCGAAATAGCATTCGCCCGCCTGATCCAGCTCCTCGGGCAGATTGCAGAAGAAGAACGGCTTTTTGCCCGCCTCGCGGCTCCAGGAATAGCTGCCCGTGCCGCCCTTGACAAGCAGGGTGCCGTTTTCAAAATCGATATCGTCCACACGGTAGGAGCAATCATACCAATCCGCAAAGAAATGCCCCCAGATGAACAGGCGCGTCAGCGCCTTTTTCGACCAGGACCGCACATGCTGCGCCGTTTCCTCATCAAAGCTGAGGCGAAAATCCGCAGAGCGCGCCTCGGCGCCCAGATGCACCATATCGGTGGCGCTTGCATAGCTGCTGCAGCGCCAGGAATAGCCCAGACTCTTATCGCGGTTGGGATAGCGCGCGGGCTCATAGCGCCGCCCGTCGATGAAAAGGAAGGAATCCTGCGAGGAGGGAAATAAAAACATATTGTCCTTCTCGGAAAAGGCAAAGGCATATTCCTGCTCGCAACACGGAGTGAGAGAGGACATGATGGCGCCTGCATCCAGCATGCGGATCTGCTGCCGCGCCTCTTTGGGCAGACGGTCAAACATCTCTCCTGCGGGAACGGAGACGGCATCTGCGCCGCGCATGGTATAGCCGCCGATGAAGCGGGGGTGCTCGCCGGGGTACGCCGCATAGCGCACGGGGGCTTGCGCGCTGCCGCTGTCGCGGCTGTCAAACAGGACGCTTTCCTGCATACAATAATTGCCGCCGCGGAACAATACGCACACGGGGGCGTCGGCGCCCTGCTCTTTGTGAATGCGGCGCACGGCATCGCGCGCGCCCCGAAGCGTTGCAAGCGGAGTGCTTTCTGTTCCGGGGGCGGTGTCGTCGCCCCAGGGGGCAACATATCGTTTGATTTCTTCCATGAAACGAGGTATCCTTTCTTTGACATCAAGTTGCATTGCAAACAGTTTAGCATACCGGGGGGAAAAAAGCAATGGAAATGCGCGAAAAAAATGACGGAACAGACGCAAAAAAACCGCGGAGTTTTACCAATGTGAAAAAAGCCTCTTGACAGATGCGCGCTGCTCTGCTATACTGTTTTTGTCTCATATGATACAGTTTTTGAAAAACGGAGGAGCCCATGACAGAGCAACAGCTTTCCGCGGCACGCAAAGCCCTATGCGGCTGCCCGCTGTTTGAAGCGCTCGGCGCGCAGGAAAAGGAAGCGCTGCTTTTGCGCGGGGACACGGCGCTTTGCAGCTATGTGCGCGGGGAATCGATTTTCAGCGCGGGGCAGACGGAAAAAAGCTGCCTGTATCTGCTTTTGCAGGGGAGGGTGCAGATTTTCCGGCAAAAGGCGGAGCAGAGCGTGCTGCTCAATGAGCTTAGCGCGGGGGCAGTATTCGGCGCGGCCTCTCTGTTTTGCGAGGCGCATCCGTATCCCACCGGCGTGGTTGCGCGGCAGGAAACGACGCTTTTGTGCATCTGCGGTGCGGCGATCGAGGCGCTTGTGCGGGAAAACGGCGCGTTTGCACTTTCCTATGTTCGCTTTCTTTCGGGGCGCGTCCGTTTTTTGAATGACCGCATTGCCGCCTTTACGGCAGGCAGCGCGGCGCAGCGGCTGGGCGCCTATCTCTGCATGCTGCTCCCGGACGGCACAAAAAGCGCATCGCTTTCCTGCAGCCGCCTTGCAAAGCAACTGGATATGGGGCGTGCTTCTCTGTATCGGGCGCTGGACAGCCTTGCGGCATGCGGCGCCATTGAGCGAAACGGAAAACAGATCCGCCTTTTGGATCCTGCAAAATGCATGGATCCGCCGCGGGAGGCGGAATCACAGAAAAAAACCGCGAAAGAAACAAAAAGAGAGGGATGAGCAATATGAAACAACTGAGTCTGCGGCTGTTTGCCGCGCTTTTGGCACTGATGCTGTGCGCCGCTTTTGCAGTGGGCTGCGCAAAGACAAACGGCGAAGGTGATGCAACGACGCCCGCTGCCGATGGAACGAGTGAGGAGAGCACGACGGTGCAGCCCGCCGCGCCGACGACCGTGCGCGTTGCGACGCTTAAGGGCCCAACGGGCATGGGCATGGCAAAGCTGATGGATGATGCAAAGCAGGAGGGAACCTTAAAGAATACCTATGAGTTCACCGTTGCTTCCGCTCCTACGGAGCTGACGGCAAGCATCATCAAGGGTGATTTTGATATTGCAGCATTGCCGACGAATCTTGCGGCAACGCTGTACCAAAAAACCGGGGGCGCGATCAAGGTTGCGGCGGTCAACACACTGGGTGTTTTATATGTGTTGGAAAACGGAGAAACGGTGCAGTCGATTGCGGATCTGCGCGGAAAAACGCTGTATGCAACCGGGCAGGGCTCAACCCCCGAGTATATTTTGCGCTATGTTTTGGAGAAAAACGGGATTGACCCGGAAAAGGATCTTACAATCGAATATATGACCGAGCACAGCGAGCTTGCAACCGCAATGGCAGCCGGCACGGTAAGCCTTGGGGTATTGCCCGAGCCGAATGTGACCTCCGCAATGGTGCAGAATGCCGATCTGCGCGTGGCGCTTAATCTGACAAAGGAATGGGAGGCAGCCGCCCCCGGAACAACCGTGATGCAGGGCTGCATCGTCGTCAGCACAAAATTTGCCGAGGAACAGCCGCAGGCGCTTGCGGAATTTTTGCAGGCATATAAGGCCTCGGTTTCCTATATCAACGAAAATCCGGACGAGGGTTCCGCGCTGATTGAGGCGGCGGGCATCATTCCCAAAGCAGCCATCGCAAAGAAAGCGCTGAAAAACTGCAATATCACTTATATTGACGGCGAGGAAATGCAGCAGAAGCTTGCGGCATTTCTGCAGGTTCTGTATGATGCCTCCGCCGCATCCGTAGGCGGGAAACTGCCGGACGACGGCTTTTATCTCGGGGCTTTGGCAGAAAAATGAAAAAACGCGGAACGCATTCCGCAAAAACACGGCGGCTGTGGACTGTTTTGGGGGTGCTTTTTTGGATCGCGCTTTGGTGCATAGCCGCCCGCTTTGTCGGAAAAGAGGTGCTGCTGCCCTCGCCCGCGCGTGTTGCTGTGCGTTTGGCGGAGCTGTGCCGCACGGAAGCATTTTATCAAAGCGTGTTCAATTCGCTCTGGCGCATTCTGCTCGGTTTTGCCGCAGGGGCGTTCACGGCATTTTGCATGGCGCTGCTGGCAGCGCGCTTTGCTCCGCTGCGCGGTATCATAGCGCCGATGATGACGGTGATCCGCGCAACGCCTGTCGCTTCGTTTATCATTCTGGCGCTTGTGTTTTTGGGCAAAGAGCTTGTGCCGGGGCTGATCTGTTTTCTCATGGTTCTGCCGGTGGTCTACGGGGCGGTTGGCGCGGGGCTGGAGAGCCGCGATGCGCAGCTTTGTGAGATGCTGAAGGTTTTTGCGGTGCAGCCCCTTGCAAGGCTGCGCTATTATGAGCTGCCGCGCCTTATGCACTTTTTCGGCGCGGGCTGCCGCACGGCGCTGGGGCTTGCCTGGAAAGCGGGCGTGGCGGCGGAGGTGCTTTGCACCCCGGCGCGCACGATCGGGAAAAATCTGTATGACGCGAAAATTTATATCGAGACGGTGGATGTTTTTGCCTGGACCGCTGTGATCGTGCTGCTCTCGCTTTGCTTTGAAGCGCTGCTGCGCCTGGCATTTGATAAAATGGCGGGAGGAGGAAAAACAAATGAACACACCGATTGAGCTGTGCCGCCTTTCCAAGGCATACGGAGAGAAGGTTTTGTTTTCCGAGCTCTCATTTTCTTTCCCGCCAAACGGGCTCGTCGCGCTTTGCGGGCCCTCCGGCAGCGGGAAAACAACGCTTTTGCGCATTCTTGCAGGACTTGAACAGGCGGACAGCGGGCAGGTGCTCGGCATGGAGGAAAAAAGTGTTTCCATGGCATTTCAGCAGCCGCGCCTTTTGCCGCGGCAGACGGCGCTCTCGAATTTGCTTGCGGTTTTGCAGGGGAAGGAACAGCCACCTGCCGCCCAGCGGCACGCGCGGGAGATGCTGAAGCTGTTTTATTCTGCGGAGCTTGCCCAAAAACGAACCGAACAGCTCTCGGGCGGGGAGCAGCAGCGTGTTTCTCTTGCGCGCGCATTCGCCGTCAAAAGCGATGTCGTGCTGCTGGATGAGCCGACGGCGAGCATGGATGTTGCCCTTTCGGAGCGGGTGACGGAGCAGATCTGTGCCTTTGCAAAGCAGCGTCTTGTGATTCTTGCAAGCCATTCGGCGGCGCAGCTTGCCGCGGCGGATGCCAAAATAGTGCTTGGTGAATAAAAATTTTCTTCCCTAATTTGTATAAGAAAAGTCGATGATATAAGAAAAATCGGGACGCACGGCGCGTCCCGATTTTGTTATTGGTGGTTTCATTTTTGCTTCCGTTTGTTTTTCAGCTTTTGCCGCAGAGAATCAAACAGCGTTGTATCGTCTTCTTGGTCTTTCGGCTCCGGATTTTTGTACAGATGAATGACGCCGGCTTCGTTCAGATTCTGAATGAGCGCCAGGGAGACGGGCAGCAGCAAAATGCCGATGCCGCCGAAGATGAAATTGCCGAGCAGCATGGAAAACAGCGTCAGCAGCGGATGCATCCCGACCTGATTGCCGACGATTTTCGGCTCAATGATATATCGAATCACGCTGATAACAGCCCAAAGCACGAGCAGACCTGCGCCCGTTGCGGTTTCCCCCGCAAAAAGGGAAACCACCGCCCAGGGGCAAAGCACCGTGCCGCTGCCGACAACGGGGAGGATATCGAACACGGCAATCAGCGCCGCAATCAGAGGAGCGCTCGGAATACGCAAAACGGCAAGCCCGATCCAAAGCTCAAAAAAAGTGATGAGCATGATGAGCGCATAGGAGAGAATATATTTACGGATGACAAAGGAAAGATGGGAGAGAATGCTGCGCACGGTCGCGCGGTGCGCATCGCTGAGCTGGCGCGCAAAGAAATGGCGGATTCCGTCAAAATCCATGGCGAGGAACACGGTGGAGACAATGGTGATAAAGACATTGATCACCGCCCCCGGCACGCTGATCACAACATTGCCCGCCGCGCTGAGAATGGTTGCGGAGAAGGAGGAAAGCGCAGAGCCGACAGAGGAGACAAGCTCCTTGACATGCTGCGTCATGGAAAAATCCGGGTGATCAATGAAGCGGCCGATGATGTCGTCCAGCCTCTCCGCGGCGCTTGTGAGCAGGGGAACGAGGTTGTTTTTGAAGAAATCGGGCAGGTAGCCGATCAGGGTCTGGCCGTAGTCGATCAGGCGCAGCACGGCAAGCACAACCAAAACGCCGATGGTGCCGTAGAAAAGCAGCACGAGCAAAACAGAGCTGATCTTTTTGGAAATATGTGCCTTACGGTGCAAAAAATTGACCAGGGGCTTGATCAAAAGCGCTACAACGAGCGCGATCAGAAACGGCACCAAAGCGGGAAGCGCAAAGCGCACCAGGCAGACAATCCCGCCGAAAATGATGGCGAAGGTGGCAAATTTAATTAAAAACTGTTTCATTTTTTCAACGGTCAAAACAGGCTCCTTTCTGCCGCACGGCAAGAGAAACGGCTCTTCTGTCTTTTATCATACCATAGTTTGCGGCGCTTGTAAACGGACGGGCTGTTAATTTTTTTGTACGGATTTTCCGCATAAAGGGATTTCAACAGGACAAGATAAAAAAGGAAGGCATCTCTTCTTTGTCGAAGAAAAACCTTCCTCTGTATCCGTATATCCCTCGGAAAAGCGCTGAACGGGAAGAAATGCGGCTTTTCGCAGAACTGTAACTTCTGCGAAAAGCCTTTGATTTTTCCGATTGCAGCACGGATTTATGTCGGCGGTGACCCGCAAAATGACGCAGCGAAGAAGAAAATTCACATGTGCAGAAATGCGGAAAGGCGCTCCGGCTGCGCCCGCTTTTGTTCCAAGGAGGAGTGCACGTAAATGTTGAGCGTCACGGCGGCATTTGCGTGCCCGAGCAGCTCGCTCAGAGATTTTACATCAATGCCGCTTTCCACGCAGCGGGAAGCGAAGGTGTGCCGCAAAACATGGTAATGCAGCGGCGGCAACGGAGCGGCGCAAAAGAGCGGAAAATCGATATGCCGCGGCGCGCGGGCTGAGAAAGCGGTTTGTCCCCGTAAGCACAAAGTGCTCTGCATTGGCATCGGCGGGATGCATTTCACAAAGATATGCATACAGCGGGGCGCACAGCGGAATCTGCCGCAGGCTCGTTTTGGTCTTCGGTATATCCAAAGCAAACTGAGAGCCGCCGTCGCAGGCGACCCGTGCGATTGTATGGCGAACTGATAAAATGCGATGCTCAAGATCGATATCCTGCCAGCGCAGCCCGCAAACCTCCCCCATGCGCAGCCCCGCGTACAGCGTCAGAAATACACCGAGCCCCGTTTCGTTTTTCTCCGCAAGGCAAGCCGCAGTGAGGGTGCATTGCTGTGCCGGGGTGAGGATGGTGATCTCCGCGCGCCGCGGCAGCGGTTTTTTCAGCGCGCGCGGCGGCAACGGAGCGCATAGCCCGCGGTCTGCGGCGTCGCTTAAAACGGCGTGCAAAAGACAGCAGAGCGTTTTGACATATGCCGCAGAGAGTCCGCAGCCACTTTTGAGATTTCCGCCGCGGAGCTTTTGCTCAAGAAGCGCATTGAGCCGCTCTGGCGTCAGCCGGCTCAAGGGAAGCGCGCCGAGCGCGGGCAGCAGGTGGCGCGCCGCAAGGTCGCGGTATTTATAAACGCTTGCACCCTTGAGCCGCACGGAATTACTTTGTAACCACGCTGCGAACACCTCGGAAAACAAAGGATCGCACATTTGAGGTTTCTCACTTTCCAGCTGCGCCTGCAGCAGTTTTTCTTTTGCCTGTGCATACGTTTTCCCGTATACGGAGCGGTACTTTGCCCGTCCGTTGTCCGCAGTGCCAATCTTCACGCGGCCTTCCCATCGCCCGTCCTTTCTCTTGTGCAAATTTGTAATACTTCTTGTCATTGGTTTGTTCCCTTTCTGCGGCGCCTGCTTTTCGACACGAAATTTGACCATCGACCATCCATAATTTAATGCTTTTTTGCCTTCTTCGGCATGAAAATTTCGTTTTTCGGGGAACCTTTGCCCCGTTTGGGCGCATTCGCACTTCCATTTTATCAAATTCAGGGAATTTTCTCGGGAAAACGGGGGAAAGAGGGGTTGACAACAGCGTGAAGTTATGATAAAATGAGCAAAATTGGAAGTGTTGACATGAGCAGAAGTTACAGTTCTGCGCAAGCGGTTTCGGCTACTTGACTGTAAGAAGTTACAGTTCTGCGTAGACGGATCCGTTTTTCTTTTTCCGGAGAAACCAAGCGCGCGACCTCGGTGCGGCACTGCATTTGCAATCCGGAGGAATCTATTGCTTTTTTGCCGATAAGGATGCGGCGGTGATTGCCGCGCGGAACAGACAGCGCTGCGGCCGGGAACAGGCGTTTATTTCCACGGCATTTGCGAATTTGGAAATGCCGTTGGCTTCAGCGGAAGCGCTGCGGGAAACGGCTGTTCAGCGTGAAAGATTTTTGGAATATGGACGGCTTTTTGCCCCGAAAACACCTGAAAAAGAAAAAACAAGGAAAAACAAGGCAAAAAACGCGGAAAACAAGCCGAAAAAATATTGCAAAACGGCATGAAATATATTATCAATGAAACAGAACGGGCACAGTGTCCGTTCCTATTTGCGTATCCGCACGCGATTGCGCGCAGACGATAGACAGAAACAACAGGAGGAAACAAGATGAAAACAAAGCTTTCCACAAGAATTGTCTCAATGATTCTGATGGTTGCCATGCTGCTTGGCTGCACGGGTGTTTTGCTGCCCGTTGCCGCTGCAGACGGCGAAAGCGGCAGCTTCGACGCGGCAGAGCTGGTTGGAAACAACTATGCTTTTCTGAATGCATATGAAAAGGCAATTCTTTCATCCGGTGCGCTGCGCGGAGATCGGTACGAAATGACGGTACCGGACGACAGCGACCTTGTCAAGATCGACAAGGCGGCAAAAACCGTGACGGCGGCATCCGTGAAGGATACCGACGGGACATGGGTGCCCGTGCGCGCAACGGTCTATTATGAAAACGAAGCGGGCGAAGAAGTCAGCGCCATCTTTTCTCTGCAAAACGGCACGGGCAGCTTTTCCTGCCCCGCAGAACGCTATCATATCGATGTGAAATATGATCTGCAGATCGCGGTGGACGCCGATGTGCAAAAGGCGCTGCTCGACGCGCCGTATGCTTTGGTTGCGGCAACAATTAACCTCAACCGTATTTATGCCGAGCGCGGTAATATGAGAGCGGTTGCGGAGAACATTGATTCTCTTTACAAGCTGACAACCGGAGAAATGCGCAAGGATTATCCCAGCGGCGCAAGCATCGTGATCGATCTGGAAGAGGGAGCTGCGCGCGATGCGATCATTTCTCTGAAAAACGAAACGAGCACAAACAACGGGCATTTTCTTCTGTATTCTCTGATCACAAGTTATAACGGTGCGCAGAATAAAATTCTGTGGGCTGCAAACAATGCGCAGCAGATGCAGCAGCAAAACACAGCGCTGTTGACCCGCTTCCGCGCAATCAGTGAGGCGGAATCCTCCGTGCGCAAGCTGTCTGCTTCTGCACGGCAGTTCGGCTTTGCCTCCGAGGCGGACCGTATCGACGAAGCGCTTGATTATCTGTCCGATGTGGCGGAATCTCTCGCTATGGTAGACGACGGCGCATGGGAGATTGCTTCCTATCTGAACGCTGCCGCAACCGATGCGCAGTTCGGCGCACTGAATGCGGCGATTGCAAACGGCATTTCAGGCCGGTTCACAGCGCGCGTGCAAAAGCACGGGGATGCAACGATTCAAAATCCGCTGACGGCGGCAACAACAAATATTACCAAGGGCGTTGAGCAGTATCGCGTCAATGTTACGGTCAAGGCAAATGTGGTTCCGTCCGACGCAAGGGACGACGCCGCTCTTACGGCGCTTATGGGCGAAAAGACGCTGAGCCTTGTGTTTGACAAGGGCACAAGCCGCGCGCATGTGCTGGAAGCGATTGCGAAAAACGGGCTTGAGGCCGAGGTGCTTTCCGCCTGGAGCGCATACGGTGTTTGCGAAGAGAATTATACGCGCACCGTTGCGGGGCTTGACGAAACGCTGCAGAGCGACAGCGACTGCGTGATTTCATATATGCCGAAGGAATTTTCTCTGACGCTGAATTATGAAGCAAAAACGGAGCTGACCGTGCCCTACGGCTATGCCGTGACGCTGAAAGAGCATGCGGACACCGAAAAATCCTATGATTATACGGTCAACGGAAAGCTGTATCATCAGGGCGATGTTTATACCGTCACGGGTGATACGCTGATTACCAGAAGAGAGGGCAAGGCCGTTGCAAAATACAATATGGCAACGGTCATTGCGGCAAGCCTGACCCCCGGCGCACAGCTGAGTGAGCAGGAAAAGGCGGTGCTCACCGCAGGCGGGCTGAAGGACAGCTCGGTTTGGTATCGCGTGCCCGATCAGGCGGCGGCGCTTGTCAACATTTCCGCTCTGGAAGAGGCGGGCAGCTACCGCATTATGGCGGCGGAATATGATTCCGGCTTGCTTTCCGGCGCGAAGTGGACTGCCGCAAACGCGCAGATCATCGACGCAAGCGGCGCCGTGATCGACACCGTGACCCTCGAAAACGGCATCGGGACCTTCACCTGTGAGGAATTTGACCATGTGAAGGTCAATTATACGCTGACGGTTTCCGAGGAGGATATTCCCGCGGCAACGGTGGAAGAATTTCTCAATCTGCCGAACATCCTGGCGCATGAGCTGGTTGCACAGAAGGCAGCGCTTGCCTCCCTGACGGCGGCCGATGTGGTGCGTGGGCTCTCCGAGGTGTACGGCAGCCGTCTTGATATGATCAATGCGCTTGCAAAGGATTATTCCGAGGAAGCGAAAGAGGCCATTCGCGTGATGCTGGATCGCTGCGTGGATGAATCCTCTGCCACAAACTCTCTGTATCTGTATGAATATGTTCTGGAATATCAGAGCAAGGGGCTTGCCTGGTATTATGCCGGCGACAACGCCGTGAAGATGGCGGAGCAGGTTTGGCTGCTGCGCGACAGCCTGAACACCGTTTGGGAAGACGAGGCATTCCAATATGACCTTGCAAACGATCCCGATCTGAGCAAATACAAGGGCAAGCTGGAAAAGATCAAGAACGATCTGCAGGATGTCGCTCTTGTGTCGGTCAACCCGGCAATCGAGGCAACCTCAGATTATCTCGGCGCACTTGTCACAGCACTTGAAGCGGCGCAGGAAAACACCGCGGAGCACTCATTTGACGGCGCTTTGACGCTGGGTGCCGCCGTAACGGGAGAAGCGCCCGACACGGCAGCGGTACATATCACAGTGCGCGTGGTTGACAAGGCGGGCAATGAGCTGTATGTGCAGAGCGGCAGCCGCTCTTTTACGAGCGGAGCTGTGCTTGACGAGGCGGCAGAGCAAAAGCTGGCGGCGCTTACCGCAGGGTTGGAAGGCGGCTATGCCATCGACAAGGTGCATTTTGCCCGCAAAGCGGAGGGAACGCTCCCTGTCCGGGGCGATGTGCTGAGCGAGACCGTAAGCGTTGTATATACCTGGGCGCCGATTGCGTACACTTTCCGTATTGAAGGCAGCGACGACCAACTGCTCTATGCGGACGGCAGCGCGCTGACGCTGACGCTTCCCGCATGCGAAGAGGCAGGCTACCTTTATGAATATACCGTCGGGCAGACGCAGACCCGCGCGGCAAGCTACACCTTCGGCTCTGTTGCAGAGCTGGATGCCTTGGTCGGTGTCGGCGGGGAATATACGGTTGCACGCAAAACGATCAACCAAAACCGCGAAAAAACGCTGACCCTCATTGATCAGCTCAATGCGGCAATTGCGGAAAACGGGTTGCTCTTCCAAAAAGACGGCGAGCAGGCGCTGCTTGCGGCATTTATTCCCATGGAGGATGCAAGCGGCAACCTCAGTGTGGTGCTGCGCGTTTCCCCGCGCCGCACGGATGCGGAATACAAGGCAGTTCTCACTGCGGTCGCCAATGTCCTTGTTGACAGCACTGTGAAATATATCGGGCTTGACAACCGGGTGCTTTGGAACAGCGAGCTGCATTTGCAGGCAGTGATCGATATGCTGCTTAACAGCGGCCTTTCCCTTGACACCCTGACCGGAATTATCGACGAAAACGGCGAAATTGCGGAAATGACGGAGCTTTCCGATTTGCGCGTGATCGGCGCGGATCAAAACGGCGCAATCCCCGTCTTCGGCGCCTTTATCCCGAGCACAGAGCTGCTCGGCGGCAAGCTGCTTGCAACGAATCTGCAGCTTGGCAATGCGCAGGCGGACGCGCTGAATGTCCCGCTTTATGTTACCCTGGAAGACTTTGACCTGAGTGCTTCTTCGCTTAAAAAAGCAAGAGAAAATGTCGTCAAGGTGCAAAAATATCTGGATGTTACCCTGAGCGAGGGCACGGCACAGCTTTCCCTCAGAGTGCCGGAGGCACTCTATCCGTATTTTATCGCGGCAATGCTCGTGACGGATCATACCTCCATTGAAAAGATCAATTCCATGGATCTGCGCGAGGTTCTTTCCTATGGGAAAAACCTGGCGGAGCCTGTGATCACCGACGGCGATCTCTCTACTGATACCGTGGAGCGCACGCTGGAAAAGCTCGGCGAAACGGTTGATTTTGCATCGCTGAAAAATGCGGCGGAGCTTGTGCGCAAGGCGCTTTCCAACCTGCTGCAGAACACTACGGAAACAGGCAGTGCGCACGGCAATCAATACACCGGCACGCTCCGCTATGATCTGCGCCAGCTGCTTTCCGAAAAACTGAAGCTCAGCGATACGCTGCTCAAGCTTGTTGCGGAGGCAAACACAGCTGCGGGTGCGGAAGAGCCTGCCGGCCTTTCGGCAAAGGTTGAGCTGACGCTGAAAAACATGGAAACCGACTATGTGGCAATGATCGCCGACGCAAGAGCAGACGGGCTGCGGGCAAAATACCGCTTTGTGACCGATCTGGATGCGGCGCTCAAGACGCTGCACAAGGATGCCGTTGTTGTTCTTTTGGCAGATGCCGAGCTTTCGGAGACGGCGGTATTGAAAGATGCTGCCGTGATCGATCTGAACGGCTATACCTTAAAGGGCAACCTCAAATCCGACTGCACGGGCACCTACGGCGTCTCCATTCTGGACAGCCGCGTTGGCACATATCAATGCGGCACCCTGGAGGGAACGCTCAGCGGCAGATTTACGCTCACGGGCGGGCGCTTTACCACGGATGTGACCGAGCAGCTCAAAAAGGGCTACGACCAGGACGAAAACGGCTATGTCGTCAACCGTCTGTACACCCTGTATGAGGAAGAAAACGGCGATGTGACCGTAGCGCTTGCGCCGGATCTTTTGGAGAAGCAGAGAGCGGATGTTCCGCAGTTCAAGGTGTTCCTGGCGGATCTCGGTGTTGATATTCTTGCGAAAATGTATACCGGCGCGCAGCTTTCCATCGATGATCATATGCTGTACAGCATGAACATTGAGGATCTGCTGAGCTATGTCCGCCGCCCGTATCGCGCGGCGCTGGAGGATCTTGTCTCCGATGCGGTTGAATGCGTGGATACCGAAGGGCTCAGCGCCCTGATCAATGAGCTGATTGCGGATCTCGGCGATTTCAACGGAATTGCGGATGCCATCGAAAACGATCGAGTGATTCTCAGCTATACCGTCAAACAGAATGCATGGAGCATCGCGCCGTATCTCACGGGCGAAAAAGAGGAAAACCGGATTACGGCGGACATTGTTCCCGCCGAGAAGGAAAAGAGCTTCCGCCTCAATGTCAGAATCGACGAGCGCGCCACCGAAGAACAAAAGAGCGAGCTGGTCACCCTGGCACGTGAGCTTGGCCGCACCGTGGATATCACGGGCACAGATGTCAAGATCAACGATATCTCCTATGCGGATAAGAAGATCAGCGTAAAATATGATGCATCCGGCATCGGCAGGGTCGATCTCAGCGGCAACGGCAACTATCCGGCGCTTATGGCGGTTATGGTTGCATACGGTGCAGAGGATGCGCAAAAGGCAGAGCTTTGCGAGGCTGTGCGCAGCTATATGGAAACCGGATCGACGCTGCTGCTGAAGGCGGCGCTTGAAAAGGTTACGGTAAGTCAGTTTGTCGGCGCGGTGAAAGCCACGCGGCGCGCAGATATCAACACCATGCTCGCGTCTCTTGGCATTGATGCCCCGCAGATTGCTTCCCTGGCTGAGATTTATTATAAGCTGCTGTGCGTTTGCGGCGGCGTGATGAACCGCCTTGAAATCAACGGTTCCGACCGCACGCTCGGCTCGTTTGCAACCGGGGAAAACGGCATTTATCACGCAGATACCACGGTCAAGGGCGTTGCGCTCGATGCGACCCTGCGGCTCTTTACCGATAAAAAGCTTGTCACCGTTACCGATGCAAGAGGAGCGGTTCTGTACGACGGAGACAGCCTGGACGAAGCGCTGAAAAGCCGTGCGGACGGCGATGTGATCACGGTCAATTCCCCTGTGGATCTCGATGAGGATGCGACCGTTTCTGCAAAGATTTCCATCGTCGGCACGGAGCGTATCACCTGGAACAGCCACGGGCTGATTCTTGCAGCCGCAGAGGCGCAGATCACCGCGGACAGCGACATTGAAGCTGCGGTTATGAGCGGGCTTGACACCCACACGGTGGAAAAGACCGCGACGGTGGATGCCTTTGTATACACCCTCAAAGAGATTCCGCAGCCTGAAAAGAAGATTGTTGTTACCGACCGCACCGGTGTGGTGCTGTATAAAGGCGATTCTTTGGCTGAAGCGCTGCGCGGACGCCGGGACGGCGATACAGTCACCGTGCGCGAAGCGGTCGCCATGACGGAAAACGCGGAAATTTCCGCAAAGATCACGCTTGTCGGCGCAGAGAAGATTGCGCTTGGCTCCTATGGCTTTGTTCTGACCGATGCAAACGCCGTGATTGAGGCGGATGCAGAGCTCGGCGACAAGGTGCTCAGCGGTCTTGATACCCATACGGTTACCGTTGTGCATCAGGGCAGCAAGGTAATTTATTCGTTGACCGAAAAGCCTGTTGAACTGAAGAAGATCATTGTAACCGATGTAAGCGGCGCAACCGTTTATGAGGGCGATTCCCTGGCAGAGGCGCTGCGCGGACGCCGGGACGGCGATACAGTCACCGTGCGCGAAGCAGTTGCCATGACGGAAAATATCCAAATCACCGCTTCCCTGACGCTCAGCGGCGCTACGAAGATCGACTTCGGTGCAAACAAGCTGCTGCTTGCGGCACAGGATGCGCGCCTTGTTTCCGATGCCTCCCTGGCAGGCAAAATCGATTCCGCGCTTGCGGCATACGGTCTTGGCGCCGAGGAGCGCGACGGCAGGTTTATCTACAGCCTGGCAAGCCGCATCATCGTTGTGCTGCATCCCGACGGCACGGCGGTTGTATATTCCTCGAGCAAGCTTGCACAGGTTCTGCAGCAGGCAGGGGCGGGCGATGAGATTTATGTCTACGGTCCCGCAACCCTTTCCGCGCAGGTCGCTGTGAATGCCGATATCACCATCCGCGCCGCAGGCAATATCACCTTCGACGGCGGACGGATTCTGCTCGGCACGGGCGTAACCCTGAAGGCGGACGCCTCCCTCCTCGGCGCGCTTGCCGCACAAAGCGGACGTGTGATCGAAACGCCGCGGGGCAATATGTTCCTCTACAATACAATTCTTGATGATGTGACGATCTCGGCACCGACGGCAGCCGTTACCGAAAACGGGCTTGTGCGCGGCGCAAAGATTGATACGGAAAACAAGCTGATCTATCTTGATGTTGCACCGAGCGGTATTACCGCCGAGCAGTTCCGCGCGCTTGTTACATTCTCTGCGGAAAATGCAAGCCGCACCGAAATGCAGCTCGCGGGCGAGAACGGTACGGTTTCCGAGAGCGCATTGGTCGCAACCGGCACGAAGGTGACGATGACGGCTGCAAATGAGTACAGCAGCGCCGAGGCAGTTTACACGGTGATCATCCTTGGCGATACCAACTGCAACGGACGCATTGAATCCGGCGACGGCACGCGAATCAACCTGCACTTCATCGGCACGCGCCTGCTTGACGGATATGCGCTGCTTGCTGCGGATACCAACCAAAACGGCAGAGTGGAATCCGGAGACGCGGTGAACATCGCTGCAAAGTATGCATACAAGTGGGATGACGGCACTTACACATCCGCGCTGAAATAATTGGGAGGAAACAAGATGAAAACAATGAAGAAGCTTTTGACCCTGGCGCTGACACTTGCCCTGCTTGCAGGCGTCTTCACCCTCGGCACCTTTGCGGCTGATGCAAGCGCAGAGGCGGGACAGACCGTTTCGGTGACGCTTTCCTTTCCGAATGCGTACGGCGTGAACGGTACTCTGGAATACACAAATCAGGGCATCCTTGAAAATATCAAGGTAACAAGCAACCTGGTCGGCTCGTGCACCGCGGAAAAATATTTTGCAAGCGGAACGGAGCTTACCACCGTCAATATCATCGTCACCGCGAAGATTGCAGCCTCGGCGCCTGTCGGCGCCAGCTGCACCATCACGGCGATCGGCGATGTCGCCGTGGATGATATGGGCCGTCTGCGCGACGGGATGGCGACGGCGACGGTTACGGTGAAGGCGGCACCCGCGCCCGATCCCGACCCGACGCCCACCCCCACGCCCGACCCTACCCCTACGCCTACCCCCGACCCCACTCCCACTCCTACGCCTAACCCGGGCAACAATACCTCCGGCGGGAACACGACCCCCGGCAACAATACCTCCGGCGGCAATCAGACCGGAAAGGCTGTGGATTATACCGAGCTGAACCGTCAGATTGAAGCGGCAAAGGCGCTTGCAAAGGGAGAATATACCGCGCAGAGCTGGCAGGATATGCAGCAGGCGCTGGAGGCGGCGGAGAAGCTGACGACAAGCCGCAGCCAGGCAAATGTCGATGCAGGGGCGAAAGCACTTGCGGATGCCATTGCAAAGCTGGAAAAGATTGATCTTGCAAAGCTGAAGGCAGCCATTGCCGCGACGGAAGAGCTGCTGAAGGACAATGATTTTGCCGGCAAGTGGGACCCGATGATCGCGGCTTTGGAAGCGGCACGCGAGAATCTTGAAAGCGGCGACCAGGCAGCTGTGGACGCAGCAGAAAAGGCGCTGACCGAGGCGCTGAACGGTGTGAAGGCGGCGCTTGACGAAATGAAGGGCGAGGAAAAGATCGTCGAAGTGGAAAAAGAGCCGAGCTATGCGTTCTGCAATATCCGCTTCCATAAGGTTCTGCTCGTTCTGTTCATCATCAGCGCAGTGATCAATGTTGTATTTACCGTGCTGCTGGTTCTGTGGCTGCTCAGGCGCAAGAAGAACACGAAGGATTCCACGCCGCTGGTGAATTATCGGATCGGCGACGACGACTGATTTCCCGCGGGAAAAACAGGCAGGAAAAAAGACGGATTTGCAAAGTGAAATTGCTTGCATTTTGCAAAGGCTTGCTGTAAAGTAGTATTGCGGCAGCCGGGCGAAGAGACACTCGGCTGCCCGCATGCTGTTTTCGGAGAAAACGAAATATTTCCCGATTTCTCCGAAAACAGGATGTGTTTTCGAAAAGACAGAAAAGCGAAAAAGGGGACAGGCTCGTGGAAAACAACACTTGGACGCGAAAAGAATATACAACATGGGAGGAAGCCTTCCGCGCGCTTGCGCCTGCCATGCGGCAGGAATCGGTCAGAGTTGCGGAATATACGCAGGTTTTGTATCAAAAAGCGTGTGAGGCGGGCTTCGGCGCGCAGGAAAGCGCCGCATATCCCGAGCGCATCAGAAGCAAATATGCCGAGGTCGCGTACAAGTGCGGGCTGTATCATCAGATCGGCAAGGCTCTCGTCCCGCAGGAATATCAGATCCTGCAGCGGGATTTTACCGAGGAGGAAATTGCGGTCTATCGCAAATATACCACGGACGGGCGTGCACTGGCAGCGCGGCTGCAGGAGCTCTCTCTCGGGGCAAAGCAGCGCCGCCGCACGGAGAGCGCGCAGGAAGCCCCGACGGAAAACATCCCTTTTCTGATGATTCGCGAGAGCTGTGCGCAGCATATGGAGCGGTATGACGGCAGCGGCTATCCCGCAGGGCTTGCGGGCGCAGAGATCAGCCCCATCGCGCAGATCGTCGGGCTTGCAAAGGAGCTGGACCGCCTCAGCGCAACGGTGAAGGCGGAGGAGCCGTTTGCGGATGCCTACGAAGCGCTGACGGCGCAGGCGGGCAAGGGCTTTTCACCCGCATTGATCGAGATATTGAAGGGGGCGCGGGCAAAGTGCCGCGCAATCTACAATAAATATATTCTTTATACGCTGACGGTGCCGAAAACCGTGCCGCTGGTGGAAAAACGCAAGGATCGCCCCATGGGGCTGCGTTATTTCCCCGTGCGGGACAGCGCGGGCAAAGCCGCATATTATCGCGCAAGGCCCTATTTCGGCGGGCTGCCGGATGCGGCGGGCGAAACGGAGAGCGCCGCGCAGATTGCGCCGCTGCTTGCGCGCGCGGAGCTGACAAAAGAGGTTACTTTTTATCTTTGCTATGAGGCGGCGGATGCGCTGCTGCGCGCGGAGCATTGCGCCGTGCCGTTTCAGGGCATTCTGCTTGAGACGATTCCCGGCTTTTTCACCGCGCAAAACGAAACGGAGCGGTTTGCGCAGCTGTTTGCCGATCAGCCCGTGCCGAAAGAGAAGCTGATTTTAACCATAAATGCGAAATTTGTCGAAACGGCGACAAAGGGCGTGCTTGCCGCGCTTGCGCGGTACCGCAAAAACGGCATCTCGCTGCTGCTTGACGCATGGAACCCCGTTTCCCTGCCGACGGAGCGGCTGCGGGAGCTCGGTTTTTCTATGGCGTGGATCGATGCGTCTGCACCGCAAAGGAGCGCAGCCGCCTCCTCCGAGGAGGGCGCGCAGGCGGCTGCGGCGCAAAACAATGCCGCGGTGGAGGACACCGTGCCCGAGGCGCTCAGCCCGCTTTTCCTTGCGGCATATGCCGCGGCGGCTGCACAGGGCGTTCTGCTCTTTGCGGGCGGGGTAGACAGCGAAGCGGCTGCACAGGCGCTGCGGGAAAACGGCGTTGCCTATCTGGACGGGCCGATTTTCGGGCATGAACAAAATGAGGATGCAATGATCCGCGAGCTGCTTGCGCAGGCGCAGGGCATTGCATAAAAGCCGGGCGGCAGAGTGTTGAAAAGCCTTCTGCATCGCTGCAAAGCGCAAAAAACCATGAACCACGGGGAGAGCAAACCATGCCGACACCCTTTGATTTAATTCCGGACGAGGTGAAAAAAGAGGCGGCAAACGCCGCTTCCTCCGACGGCAAACAAAAGCCGCAATCGCCCCGCGAAAAGGGCGGCACTGCGGCAGGCGGAACACCGCCGCAGGGCGAAGCGCCGCGCGGGGAAAAAGAAAAAGAGCCGAAGACCACCGGCGAAGAAAAAAAGCAGCATCGGCTGTTCAAATACCGCCGCGCGGGCGTTGTTCTTTCCGAGGATGAGGTCAAGGCGATCAAGGCGGGCCGCAAAAAGCTGCGAAAAGAGATGCGCGCAAGGGGCATTCGCTCAAGGCGCGAATTCGAGCTGACGGCGGGCGCGCTGGGGCTCTATTTCGATAAATCCAAATGGGGGCTTTTGCTGTGGCTGGGGCGCCATTGGCTCGGGGCGCTGCTCGGCGCCTTGGCAGCGTTTTTGGCGGTGCTGTTCCTGTTTTCCGCGGTGCAATATATGCGCGGGCACTTTACCATCAGCCTTTCCGACGGCATGTTCCGCGAGGGCTTCACCCTGTCGGACAGCGTAGGCTTTGAGCATCCCACCGTGCAGCTGTTTGCAACGCCGGCGGCGGATGTTCCCTGCATTTCCATCAACCAAATCCCGACGAATGTCGATTCCATAGACGGCGAGCATAACGGGCAATATTTTGCCTATACCTATTATATCCGCAATGAGGGCGAGAGCACCGTGGATTACACCTGGTCGCTTTCGATTGCCTCCGAAACGCAGTCGCTTTCAAGCGGCGTTTGGGCAATGCTTTTTGAAGACGGTGTGCTGCGCATTTATGCCAGGGCAAACAGCCAAAGCGGCGAAGCGGAAGCGCTGCCGCCCCTTTCGGACAACAGCCGCGGCTATCTCAGCCTCCCCGTGCGCGAGCTGGCGCCGCAAAGCGACCAGTTTTCCCCCGTGCGCACCGTGGGCGATGTGATTTATTACCGCGTGATTCCCGATTCGTTTCTGTCCGACCGGGAGATCGCCGCGGGCAGAATGAACGGCGTTGCGCCCATGCAGGTGCATAAATACACCGTTGTTCTGTGGCTGGAGGGGGACGATGCGGATGTCACCGACGCAATGATCGGCGGGCATCTCGGCGCGGAGATGAATTTTCGCCTGGAGAGCGAAGCGGAGCGGAGCCAATCCGCCTGGACGCGCTTTTGGGACGGCGTTTTTTCCTCCGTACGCACCTGAAAACCGTATATAAACAGAATTTCGGCAAGAACATTCCCCCTTGCCAAAATTCTGTTCTATAGAGCGCCGGCGGGCGCAAATCCGCCGAAAAATCACTCTCGAAAGGAGTATCACAAATGGCAAAAACAAAACGCAAAGTCGCGATGCCTTCCGGAATTCGGAGCAAGCTGACGGCGGCGGTTGCCATGCTGCTGGTTTCTTTGATCCTTTTGGTATCGTCCACCTATGCATGGTTTACGCTGTCTACGGCGCCCGAGGTCAAGAATATCACGACGACAGTCGCCGGAAACGGCAGCTTGGAAATCGCCCTGATGCCGCAGGACGGTCTGCTCGGCAGCATCAAAAACGGTCTGAGCTCCACAGTCGGCGGAGGAACGGTTGATATCGTTACCGCGAACACGACATGGGGAAACCTTGTGGATCTGAGCGATCTGAGCTACGGGCTCGGCATGATCAATCTCAATCCCGCTGCGCTTGATATTAACGAGGACGGCGCATTTAAAGATCCGGCAAAGCCGATTGCGGTACCGGTCTTCGGTGGAGACGGCAGAATTGAGAAAACCGCAAGCGATGATATTGCACTTCGCGCGCTTGATACCGCGTCGCAGCAGTTTACAAATAATGTTTACGGCGTGCGCGCAATCACGGAAGTGGTTAACGGCATTCAGTCCGGCACATACGGCTATGTGGTTGACCTTGCATTCCGCCTCAACACCAATGCGGTGAAAGGAGACACCGTGACGGACGGCAAGCTCCTTCTGCAGACGGCTGCAAAGCAACGCATCTATACCGACAGCACCAATGCCTACACGCTCGGCGGCGGCTCGTACATGGAATTTTCCATTGTTTCAAACAACCTTACCCCTGCGCGCGTGCAGAAACTGATGGAAGCAATCCGCATCACCTTTGTGCAGGATTACGGAAAATCCGGCGGAACGCCGACCATTCTCGGTACTGCAAGGCTTGATACCGCAGGCATGACGGGGAACAAAGCGCCGCTTTATCTTTACTCTGCAGCCGGAGAAAAGCTGGAGGGTGAGACAGCCGTGCTGCTCGACAGCATGCCGAAGAATGCGGCGCAGCAGGTCAGTGCTGTCGTTTGGCTGGACGGCAATCAGATCACAAATGCCGATGTTGCGGCGACAGAGCTGCAATCCATGTCCGGCACGTTGAACCTGCAATTCACGACCGACATTGCACTCAGCCCTGTTGTTAACACTCCGCTTAAGGGTGTTGAAGCTGGAACAACCGCAGAAAGCTCTGCCGATATCGGCGGCTGATTTCCGGCAGAACAAAAGCTCCTTTGCAAAAAGGAAAGAATAAAATATCCCGAAAGGAGAAAATACAATGACGAAAACCGCTACAAAACGGAAAGTCGATATGCCTGCCGGAATTCGCACAAAGCTGACGGCTGCAACCGTTATGCTTCTGATTGCCGCAATTCTTATGGTTTCGACGACCTATGCGTGGTTTACGCTGTCAACGGCGCCGGAAGTGACCGGAATTACGACGAATGTCGGCGCGAACGGCAACCTTGAAATGCTGCTGTTGAACAAGGACAGCTTTAAGAGCACGGAAGATGATCTCGGCGTGGTTTCCGAGGTCGGCGATTCCAACGCCGTCAAAGCGCTCACGGAGGCTAACCTGAAATGGGGAAACCTGGTTGATCTGAGCGACGCATCCTACGGTCTTGATAACATCGTATTGATGCCCTCCCGCTTAAATTTGGCAACCGCATCAACGCTTGACAGTACGGTGCTGCTTGCCCCCTCCTACGGCACAGACGGTCGCGTAATTGATGTGAATACGGCAACCTATTCCGGCGCCCGCGAGGGGAACAGCTGGGTCTATAAGAGCTTTGCCGATTATGCGGGCGTTCGCGCGCTTGGCACCAGCTCCGGTGTGACGCAGCGCCTGAGCGCATACCGCACGGCAAAATCCGCCGTCACAACGAATATTTCCGCTGCAAAAAGCGCAGCGCAGCAATCGCTGACCTCCAACGGTCAAAACCTTGCAAATATCGTTATGCGGCATGCCATGGCTAATGCGGATGAAGCTTATACATTGGATGAGATTCGGTCGCTGCAGAATATGATCAATGCTTTGCAGACCGCAAATGATAAGGCGGGCGCGGCGATCGTGCAGGCGGTGCTTGCAAACTCTCTGAGTGCTGCGCAGGGCACAGAGCTGACCGATGCGCAGGTAACGGCGCTTGCAGATGCATGCGCAGCAGCTACGCCGAGCACGGTCGGCGCGATCGAAAATGTCGAGCCTCCGACTGGGTTTGACGCCGCAAAGGCGCAGTGGGAAGCCAACAATCAGACGATCGGGCAGGCGAAGAACGACGTTGACGCACTGGTTGCACAAAACAAGGCAAGCTATGCCTATGCGGAAATTGAGGGCGTGGTGGATCAGCTGATCAACAAGAATCATACAACGGTTGCCGGCGTGAAAAACCCGGGCAGAGACGATTTGCAGACGATTATCGATAATGTGACCGCTGCACAGATGACCGTTGTCATGGAAATGGAAGACGGCGCCGGAATCTATGCCGACATTGCAAAGCTGGTCGGTGATTTTACGGCATCCGGTTTCAAAGTTAAGGTCACGAAAGACAGCCTTACTATAACGGCAGATGTGGTTATTAAAACGACAGGCCATGATTCTCCGCTGATCTCGGCAATCACCGTCGGTGAGGCACCGGCTGCAACCGTCGGCGGAGCGGGCACGACTACCATTTTGACCGACACCTACGGATATGCGCTTGACTTCGGTTTCCGCACCAACGCAGCCGCAAGCAATTTGCTGCTGCAGACGGATGCCGCACAGAGAGTTTATTCCGATTCCGAAGCGGAAAACACGCAGGGCGGCGGCTCCTATATGCAGTTTACCACCACCAATGCAAAGACCTTCTCCGTGACGGAAGTCCGCGCATTGATGAGTGCGCTGCGTGTGGCGTTTGTCGCTCCGCAGGGAACCGACGACGCGACTCAATATGATATTCTCGGAATTGCAAAGCTTGACATCACGAGCGTGACCGATCAGCATTCCGGCATCACGACCTATACCGGCGGCACGATTATCGACAAGGACGGCAAGGCTCTAGCCGACGGCGCAACCGACACTACGACGGGCGCGGCTGGCATCAAAGCAAAGCTTGCCCTGTATGACTATACGCTCAACGGCGACGGCACGCTGACAATCGGCGCCGCAAAAGGCAATGGCGTTCTGAAAGCGTTGACGCAGAATCATGCGGAAAAAGTGACCGCAATCGTATATCTTGACGGCGACATTGTGGACAATACCATGGTGGCAAATGCTGCGGAATCCATGAGCGGTAAGCTCAATCTGCAATTTGCTTCCAGCGCAACGCTGAAGCCGATGGAAAACACCAACATGCGCGAGGGCGGCTCTCCCTCCAAGGACGCGCCGAAGGTGACCTATACGCAGAAGGCGGTTGCCGGCGACAGCTATAGCGTCGGCGGTGTGACCGGTACGGTAAAGGCAGGTTACACGATTTATGAGGGCAGCGACGGCAATCTTTACTTCTCGACCAACGGCACGAGATATACACGATTGACGGAATCCAATGCCACATACGCAATCACGGTTACATCTAATCCGTAACGGAAAACGGTTTTTTGGCAATTTGCCCGGCGCCGCCCTGTGGGGCGGCGCGCCGGGCACATATCGGGCAAGGCGGGGCGATACCGCCGGACCCGAACAGGGCGAGCGCAGCGGGAGTGGGAATGACGCTGTTTGCAGGCCTAAGACCCCAACCCCGATGTAAGGGGCTGATGACAGGCGGGGTCTTCTGTCATCGGCTCTTTATGTGGCGGGCTGGGAAGCCCCGGCGTTTTCGCAGCTAGGCGGAAAGCGGCTGCGCGGGCGCGGGAGGAACAATAAAAGGAGAAGGCTTTTGAACCAACCGACAAAAGATCAAAAGAGGCGCCGCCGCACGGTGCTGTATTTGCTTTTGCTGCTGGCGCTGCTGATTACCTTTGTGGCGGCAAGCTACACATGGTTTTCGCTGAGCCGCACGCCGCGCGTGAGCGAGATGGATATTTTCGTTTCGGCGCCGACGGGCATTGAGCTTGCGCCGCGCCCGGATAGTGCCGACGAGGACTGGAGCGAGGTTTTGGACTTTGCCGAGCTGGTGGGCGGAAAAACGGCGCTGAGGCCTGCGACCTGGTCGCAGCAGCGCGGCTGCCTTGTCAGCTGCAATTACGGCACGGACGGGCGGCTGATCGGCTTTGATTCGGTCACGGTGCTGACCGATGAACGAAATGCCAACCGCAACGACGCCGCGGCATATTATGTCAAGGGCACGTTTTATGCGCGCACGGGGAGCCCCGTTGCGGTGACGCTGAGCGACGCCGTGACGGACAATGCCGGCCAAAGCGCCGTCGGCACTTATGTGATCGGCACGCCGCTTTGGGACGCTGAAACCCTGCTGCATTCCGACGGCGGACACGGCGCAGAAACGGCGATTCGCCTGGGGCTGCGGCTGACGAAGGTCAACCCGAAAACGGGGGAAGCGCTTGACGGCGGCGAATTTTACATCTATGAGCCGAATTATGACGCGCATATCGACCCGCAGCACACGGGCGACCTCAAAACGCCGAGCATTGACGGCGCGGAAACGCTGATCGACGCGGCGCACCTTTTGCGGCAGACCGCTTCCGCCTGGAGCGAGGCGGACCCGGTGCAGGCGGAGGTGACGGTGAAAACGCTCGGCAAATTCGATTCGCTGCCGACGCTGTTTACCCTTGTGCCCGGCGAGATGATGAAAATCGATCTTTCTATTTGGCTGGAGGGGCAGGATGCCGACTGTACCAACCGCATTGAGGACGCGCAGATCGTTGCGGATCTGCGATTCGGCGCGGACTATTCCGCGCACGGCGGTCTTGTGGATATCCCAAACGGTGATTGACCCGGAGTAAAAAATCATTTCGGGCGAACATAGAAAAGACACGGAAAACCAAGGACAACCGGTGTTTGACTTCATGCAAATTCAGAAGGGAGCAAATGTATGAGCAAGAAAAACCAAGAGGCGCAGCTGCCCGTTATCGAGCAGGAAGAGGAGCTGATGCCAAAAAAGAGCAAGGGCAGAAAGATTGCCAATACGATCATCAATGTCGTTTTGGTGCTTGCGATCGTCGTTGCGGCGTTCTGTACCTACACAAGCTATGTCTCCACAAGCGGAAACGGCGTACCGAGCCTGTTCGGGCTGCGGATGCTGTCTATCCAGACAGACTCCATGTACCCGGAGCTTAAGCCCGGCGATATGATTTTCGATGTGCCCGTGAAGGACACCTCGGCGCTGCAGATCGGTGATATTATCACCTACTGGACCGTGATCGACGGCGAGCGCCGTCTCAACACGCACAGAATCACGCAGATCTATGACGGCGGCGGATATCTTATCTTTCAGACAAAAGGTGATAACAACAGCATTGAAGACTCTCTGACGGTGCATGAATCGGAGCTGGTCGGTCAGTACAAGGGCGCCAAAATCGGCGGCCTTGGCAAAGTGTTTGACTATTTGCAGACGAGCACGGGCTTTTTGATCGTGGTGGTGATTCCCGTTGCGATCTTTTTCCTGTATCACCTGATTCAGTTCTTCCGCGTGCTGTTTGAATACAACAATATTAAAAACAAGCTGCAATATGAAAAAGAGCGCGGTAAAACGGAGGATCTGGTTGCAGACGAAAAGCGCAACATGGAGCAGACGCGCGCCACAGAGCGCAAGCGGCTGGAAGAGGAGCTGCGCGCAAAGCTGCGCGAGGAGCTGACTGCAGCAAACGCTGCCCCCGAAGAGCCGGAGCCGCAGCCAAAGGCGGAGACCGCCGAGGAAATGGAAGCGCGCATCCGCGCAGAGCTTGCCGCCAAAGCCGAGGCTGAGCAAAAGGCAAAGGAAGAGGCGGAAAAGCGGGCTGCCATGGAGACAGAGATTCGCGCAAAGATTCAAAAAGAGATGGAAGAAAAGGCTGCCGCCGAGGCTGCCGCTGCCGCCGAAGCGGCGCCGCGGGAAAACGTCGACGGCACTTCCGATAACGCATAAAGCGCATTTGCGCCCTCCCCCGGGAGGGCGGGCAGCGGCATGGGAAAACCACGCCGCTTTGCGCGGTTTTTTGCGGCTTTTGCGCCAAAGGAGAAAGAACAGGGCAGGGCTTTGCCCTCCGGCGCGCTTTGCGCATGCGGTGCCCCGATGCAAGCCTTCTGCGCAAAAAGACATAATCACGGCGCATCACCGCCCCGCGGGGCGATTACCGAGGTAGAACATGGACAACTTTTTTAAGTATTTTTTAGCGGATGTGGGGCGCGTATTCCGCGCGTTTGTCGATATATTCGCAGCGTTTTTTAACTTTGTGAATTATCTGTTCAATTTCCCCATGCGGCTCAAACTGATTCGTGAATACGAGGGCAGCTTCTCCGTGGGAGAATGGGTGATGCTCGTGATCACGGAGATCGTTTTGCTTGTCGTCGCTGCGGCGCTGGTCTATCTTTTGTTCCGCATTCTGCGCAAGCTGCTTCGCTTCCGCGTTCCGGTGAAAAAATACGACGAAGCCATGAAGCAAATGCGCAATTTGCAGCGCGACCTGCTGCGGGCAAACTACGAAAAGGACCGCCTGCTGCAGATGAAGGTTGCGGAGCTCGGCATTTCCGAGGAGCAGCTGCGCGCGGAGCTTGCAGGCGAGCAGCCGGAGGAAGAAAAGGAAGAATATGTGGAAACGGAGCACCGCAATACCCGCTCTTCTCCCCCGATCGACCCCTCCGAGAGCCGCTTCTTCCGCCTGACCTCGGTGGACAATTTCTACAAAACAAAATATCAGCCGCCGGTTTATGACAATGCGATCACGCTTGCGGAGTTCTGTGAGCGGTTTCGCCGCTATGCGGCATCGCAGCTGCATCTTTATTATGACCTTGCCATGATGCGCTATTTTGTCGCTTCCATGGGCACGGCGCGCATCATCATTTTGCAGGGTATTTCCGGCACGGGTAAAACCTCGCTGCCGTATGCCTTCGGTCGCTTTGTCGGCAAGGACGCGGCGGTGGTCTCCGTGCAGCCGGCATGGCGCGAGCGCACGGAGCTTTACGGTTATTACAACGAATTTACGCGCAAATATACCGAGACGGACTTCCTGCGCGCCATTTACGAAAGCAATTATTATCGCGACCCGCAGATGGTTATCTTGGATGAGATGAACATTGCCCGCGTGGAATACTATTTTGCGGAGATGCTCTCCATTCTCGAAATGCCGCGCAAGGAGGAATGGAAGGTCGATATTGTCACGGCGATGTGGGAAAATGACCCCGTTCTGATCGAAAAGGGCAAGGTGCAGATTCCGGACAATGTGTGGTTCGTCGGCACGATCAACAACGACGACTCCACCTTTGCCGTCGCCGACAAGGTGTATGACCGCGCCATCCCGATCGACCTTGACAGCCGCGCGGAGGCGTTTGAATGCGAGGCGACGGAGGCCGTCAGCGTCTCGACCGACCATCTCAACGCCTTGTTTGAAAAGGCAAAGCACGAATATTCCATTTCCGAAGAGATGATGGATAAGCTTGAGGATATGAACAACTATCTCATCAAGAATTTCCGTCTGGCATTCGGCAACCGTATCATGCGGCAGGCGGGTGATTTTGTCCCGTGCTTTATCGCATGCGGCGGAACGGAGCTGGAGGCGGTGGATTTTATCGTGGCAAAAAAGGTGCTGCGCAAATTCGAATCGCTCTCGCTCGGGTTTATGAAGGACGAGCTGACCAAATTCAACAATTATCTCGACCGCACCTTCGGCAAAAACAAAATGCCGATTTGCAAGGAATATGTCGATTATCTGAAGAAAAACAACTGAGCGCGCGACGCGCGGCGTGAAAACAAAGGGGAGATGCGGCTATGGCACAGGCGGACAAAAAAGCGAAAAACGAAGCGCTGATCGATCCGATCTATGAAAAGTTCGTCCGCGGCGTGACCCGCGCAATCGGCAGCACGGAATTTTACGAATATTTTATGGATGCCGTCTCCCATGCGCAAAACGAGATTCAGTTTTCCAACCGCAAGCTGGTAAAGACGGTTGACCTTGACTGGGTGGACGCGATTGAGGAAGCGCTCCCTGCCATGCAGAATATTCTTGCTGCGCCGCGCAACATGATCAAGGAGGAGGATCTCATTGTCAATGTCGCGAACGCAAAGCACTCAGGCGCGGAAACCGTGCGGCATTTGGCGCAGCATTCCGGCCTTGTCGAATCGTTTGACGAGGAAACAGGCGATGTGCGCCCCTCCAGGCTCATGCAGCGCTATCGCGAGGAATCGCTCGGGCTTTATGAAAACCGCCTGGTCTTTACGACCATGGAATATGCCTTTCATTTTGTGAAGATTCGCCACGACGCGCTGCTGGAAGCCATGAGCGATGAATTCGGCGCAAAGCTTTTGGTGAAATCCGATATGGACAGCGCAACGGAGCATGTTCATATGGACCTGTTTTTGCATATCAAGGACACGGAATCCACCCTGGAAACCGATGCGAAAAACGCCGATGTTTTCGGGCGCATTTCGCGCATGTACCGTGTGCTTGGGGTCTTTATGAATTCCGCCTTTGCGCAGTCGCTTGCGAAAAAGCCGCGCGTGAAGGGCACCATTAACAAAACGAACATTCTCAAACGCAACCCGAACTACCGCGATGTGCTGAAATTATTTGAATTTCTGCGCAGCTATGACGATATCGGCTATACCATTAAGGTGGTGGAGCAGAGCCCGCAGGTGGACGAGCGCTTCACCGAGGATACCTATCGCAATATTTTATTTCAATATCTGATTCTCAAGGGTTATTTGGAGGATCCGGCGGATCGCGCAGTCCCCGTGAAATCAAAGGATCGCCGTCGTGTGCTCAAGCCGAAATTCATTCATGAAATTGTGGAGGAGCTGACGGAGGATTACGATCTGCCCGATGTGGAGGTCCGCAAGGTGCTGATCGAAGAGCTGACCAAAGAGCAGCTCATGCAGGAGGAAGCCGCCGAGCGCCGCCGCCTTGTCGAAGAGCAGGCAAAGCGCAAGAAGGAAGAGGCGGAGCGCCTGAAAAAAGAAAAAGAGGCGGAAAAAGAGCGCCTGAAACAAGAGAAGGAAGCGGAAAAAGAGCGGCTGCGCCTTGCAAAAGAGGCGGAGGAAGCAAGACGGCGCCAGGCGGAAATGGAGCAGCGCACAGAGGATCATCGCCGCGCAAAGCTGCTGCGCGCGGAGCTTGTCTATTTCCGCGAGCATTTGGAAGAGCAGAAGGAAAAACGCGCCGCGGCGGAGGATGCGCAGCGCAAAAAGAGAGAGGCAAAAGAGGCGGAGGAGGCAGAGCTTGCCCGCCGCGAGCAGCTGGAGCGTCTCGCCGCGCAGGATGAGCGCGAACGCGTGCGCCAGGCCGAGGAGGCCGCGCGCATTGCCCGCGAAAAGGAAGCGGAAAAGGAGCGTATCCGCGCCGAAAAAGCGGAGGCGGAACGGCAGCGCCGCGCGGAAGCGGAGGCAGAGCGGGCGCGCATCGCTTTGGCGCAAAAGGAGCAGGCGCGGGCGGCTTTGCAGCCGATCGTGTTTGAAACAGAGGCATTTGCGGCTGCCCTTGCGGCAAGAAAACAGGCGCGCAAAGAGGCGGAGCAGGCGCGGTATGACATGGTCGCCGCGTGGGAGCGCGAAAAAGCGCAGCGCCGCGCACAGCGCATGCGGAAATAAAACCCCATTCGAGCAAATAAAACAATGCAAAGCGGAGAAAACAAAATGGGAACGGATAGAGCAGATTGCATAGCAAAGCGGCATACCGCCGCGCAAAATTCGGGGCAGGAGGTGAGCACGAAATGACAAACGAAACAAAACGACGCATTGCGCACTATCAAAAATCGCTTCCCGCGATGCGGGAGAAGGTGTTTGGCGCGGTTTTAATGCTGTTTATCGCCGTGCTGACCGCCGTCAGCGCAACCTATGCCTGGGTGACGCTGTCCGCAGCCCCCGAGGCGACGAGCATCGATACCACCGTCACGGCAAACGGCGCGCTTGAGATCGCCCTTGCCAACGGCACGGGCGCCGCTCCCGGCAAATCTGCCGAGGGCGATTCCACCGGAGCGGGCACGCCGATCACCAAAGCCAATATCACATGGGGCAACCTTGTCAATTTGTCCGACCTTTCCTACGGGCTTGCCAATGTTACCCTGCGCCCTGCGGCGCTGAACGGCACCTCCGGGCTGCTTTCCAACCCGCTGTACGGCGTCGGTTACGGCGAGGACGGGCGCGTCAATCAAATGGTGATCGGAGAAGATTTTGCCTATACCTATTACGATCCGACCGCGGCGGGCACCGGCGGCGGACGCTTTTTGGTTGACCTGAAAGGGGAACATCTCGGCGTTCGTGCAATTTCCACGGTGCAGTTTGAAAACCTTGAGGGCGCAGAGCAGCTCAATGAGATTCTGAACTGGACGAATCAGCGTTTGACCTTGGCGAAATCCAATTATCAGAAAATCACAAACGAAACTGCCGAGCCGGGCAAATCCTATATCACTTCGCTGCAGGGACTGATTCAGGTCTATGCGCAAAATGTAATTGACAAGAAGCCGACAAACACGCTGGATATTACGAGCTATGTGGAAAATCTTTATAACATGATGCTCGACCTGAACGACAATGTCATGGAGATGAGCGGAGAAACCTATGTCGGCATGGCGAATTTGTTAGACTTGATGAAGGAAACCTCGGGCGGAAGCAAGTATTCGCGGGATAAGGCGGGTGTGGACGCATTGATTGCGGATTATACCGCAAAAAAGCTGCCTTCTTATGTCACGGACAATATGACAAGCCTTGGCACCTTTGTTTCCGATTATCGTCAATTTGCAACCTATTTGAAAACAAGCGCAAAAGGCGACTTTTCCGATTTGACGCAATCACAAAAAAAACAATTCCATTGCATATTGGGCATATTATGCCCGCACCGGCGGAACCGTTTATTGGAGCAATATTAACGGAATCATCAACTGGATCTGCGATATCAGATCTGCAACGCTGGATGGCTATACCATGAGCCAGCTGAGCAACATGTCGGTCGCAATGAAGGTTCTCGGGAATAAGACGCACTCCGCGGTTCTCGATAAAGGGGGAATCCAGAGAATTGAAAAGCGCCTCGGCGCGGCGATGTCCCCGAAAATTACGATTACGGTTGACCCGAGCGGTCTGGGCGGGTTGGCTGCCTTCGCGGGAGAACAAACCTTTAAGGATGTTCCTGTGACGACGAGCGCCGCAGACCCGCGCGAAATTCCGACGGATATCAATTCCGTAAAGGCGCAGAATTCCGGTTCGTTTCGCGGCGACAAGGCGACCGCGCAGGATACCTATGCTCTGGCGATTGACCTTTGGATGCGCTCCAACGCTGGCTCGGACAGCACGGTTGTTTCCACGCAGGAGATCTCTGCGGACGGAAAAACGATCACTACGACCGACCCGCTGCGCTCTTATTTGACCCTGGAAGGAAAAGTGCGCTATCAGGAAATTGAAGAGCGGGCAACCGTTGCGGCACCCGACGGAAACATTTATGAGGCGTATACCGGAACGGCTACTGCTTCGGGGCAGACGCTGACCATTAATGACGCATATAAAAAAGGCGATCAATATTATGTAATTGCAGAAGACGGCACGGAAAAAACTGTCGAGGAAGAATATCCTGCAATTACCCAATATCATTTGAATGTTACCTATGTGGAAAAATACGACAAAAAAACAATTGTTGTTGGCTATGATGGAGCGAATCGCATTTGGAGTGATGAGCAAATGATGCCGTATGAGGGAGACGGCACCAGCACAACGCAGGGCGGCGGCAGCTGCTATACCTTCTATGCCTCTACCCCTGCCGACCAAAGCCGTTTTCTGGAGCTGCTCGGCTCCATGCGCGTGGCGTTTATTGATGCAAAGGGCAATCTTATCGGCGCAGCAACGATGGATACGGAGCATTATTACGCAGAAAATGGTAAGGTGACGGTGCCTCTGGCGCTGGATACGGCAAGCGCAATTAATCTCGGGGACGACGGAAACGGCAATGTGGCCTATGGGCTGATGCCGCTGACGAAGAATGCGGCGACCCGCGTCACGGCGCTCGTGTATTTGGACGGCGAAAAGCTGACCAACGAAATGGTGCTTGCAAGCGGCGATATTCAGGGCAATCTCAATGTGCAGTTTGGTGCATGCATTGCCGCCAAGGTGACAACGGTTACCACGGAAACAGATGAAAACGGCAACGAAACCACAACAACGACGACAACCTATCGCCGCGACAGCGAGAATGAATCGATCAAGCATGAGGACCTCATGGACGACCGCATTCGGATCACGGCGAGCGTGGACAAGGCGGAATTTGAATATGACCCCGATGCTCCGGCAAAGACGAATCTCAGCGTCCGGATTGCCGGGGTGGAGCCAAGGCGCGTGGAGGTCTGCTTTATCCGCGCCATCAGCAAAACGCAGGGCGTGCAGCAGGAGCGCATTGCGCTCAGCGGCAGCGGCGAAGCCTGGGCGGGAGAGATTTCCTTTGCAAAGCCGGGCAACTATGTCCTGCGCTCGGCTTGGGTCGACGGCGTGGAATACGATCTGAACCAGGAGCCGATCACGGTGACGGTGCACGGCAGCTCGGTCAACAGCCTGACCTGCGATGCATTGCCATCTGGCAGCAACAGTGTTTCTATTATGACGGCGGATGCTTCCTTCTCCGCAAATATGACGCTTGGGTTTACAACAAGCGCGCAGGTGCCAAGCCGCGTCAACGGTATTTTTATGGACGAAGAGGGCAGGCAGGTCAATGTTCCCTTTGCGCTGGAAGCCGGCGTTTGGATAGGCACGGCAACCTTTTATACCTCCGGCACCTATACCATACAATATGTGGAGATTGACGATGAGGTGTACGAGCTGAGCGAGGTACTGCAGAAGACTCTGATTCTTACGCTCGGCATCAAGGCGGAGGTGCGTATCAGCGCAGACGCGGCAACGCTGCAGAAGCTGCAGAGCGTGATGGAGGGTGCAATGCCGACGCGTTTTGTGTATGACAGGAGCAAGCTCGGCCAGACGGTTACGCTGAATGTTGCGCTCAAGCTGTATGATAACGGCGGCAGCGAAATCAAGGCGCAATCCGGCATGAAGCTGTATTACGGCAAAATCGGCTCCGCTACAGGCGGCTTGGATGCGGATCTTTCCTGGAATGCGGCAAGCGGCAGCTATGCCGGGGCATTTGGAGTTTCCGCACCGGGCACCTTCCGCTTTACCAAGGTTACCGTGGAGCTTTCCGGTACGATAAGCACGATTACCGCAAAGACGACGGCACCCGATCTTCAGGTTATGCCGCCGGACGATGCTTATTATTTCGGCAATTATACAGAAACCTATCAATATGTTCCGAATAAGGACGGTACACTGACGATCGGCATCGCATACTCCAGCGCTGCGACCAAGGTCGAAGCTGTGATCACGGACGGAACAATACCGCGAACCGTGGAGGGTGTCATGGGCGGAGAAACCGCGGACCAGGGCGAAAAATCGGTCAATTTGTGGTCGTTTGCGGTGCCGGAGGAGGGCAACTGGAAGCTCAACGCAATCAAGCTGTACGGCGTTTATTATGACGGACGGTATTATGATGACGAAACGGGCGTTTCCGTGAACCTCGGCAAAGAGAATATCCATGCCAAGATCGTAAAAACGCTCTATGTTACGCTCAGCGGCAGCAGCCAAAGCTTCACGGGCTATTTCATGGATGATCACATGGTGAGCGACCTTTCCGTGACCATTCAGGATTTTGAAAACAAGCCGATTGAAGGCGCAACCGTTTCCGATGTTAAGGTTGTCTATTATCTTAACGGCGGCAAGGTCGGACTTGACACGGAGTACGGATATACGGCAGATAATATTTCTTCCGTTTCGATTACCGGAACCGGGACAAAGCGCACAGGCTCAGAGACGGAGTATTCTGTTTCCGCAATGAATTTCCGACAGGCAGGGCCATATGAAAATTGTACGGTCAGTTTCGCATTGGATAAAGTTCCCTATACTGCCGGTGCAACGGCGGAAACTGTTTTAACCTATACGGCGAACGGCGTATCTGCAGAAAAGTGTCCCCAATTTGATGTGAAATGGGACGCACCCGATGTGCGTGTTACTGCAACCAATCCGGCAGTCGGGAAAAAATTCACAGTTGCCGTAACGGGCTCGGGAGGCAGCTACACAACGGATTCCCTTTCAAACAGCATAGAGGAAAACGGTCATAAGTGCACGGTTTATTATGAGTATGATTCAAGTTGCGGAGGTTCGTTTACCGCATCAAAGGCAACTATCAGTTTGTCTGGCGCCGGGACGAAATTCTCAGAAGCAAATTTGACGATACCGAACAAAGCCGATGCAACGCAGAGCGTGGTATATTCCTATAGGCCGAGCGCTTTGTCCGCACAAAAGGAAATCGGCGGCAAGAATTCACGGGGAGGACGCGCCGCAGCCGGCAAACAGACGATTGAGACAATTGAGCTCAAAAGCGGGTCGGAGAGCTACACTGTCAAATTGGCTGTTTCACTGAATATTATCAATGAAAAATAAGAAGAAAAAGAGATGTCACTAAAACTCATCGGCATGCTTTTAATCGGCACAATAGCAATGTTTGCAGTAATGCTGTCGGCAAAAAAGCTGTCTTGCCGAAAAATGAAAACCTTGATCATTGCGATTGCCGCTGTTGTCATTTTGGCAGCCGGAGTTGCCGGAGCAAAGTTGTTGTGTTTTGTGGAGCTTGGACATTTTCAGGGAACGTCATATTATGGGGCTGTTTTTGCAGTGCCGTCGGTGATTGTGTTGTTGGCGGCGTGCGTCAAAGTCAGACCATCGGATCTGCTTGATCTTGCAGCACCTGCTGGATGTGTTATGCTGGCAACACTGAAGATACTGTGCTGCATTTCAAGATGCTGCTATGGGATGGTGCTGTGGTTTCGAGAAGACGGAACCGCGATTCGTTTTCCGAGCCAAATAGCGGAGCTTTGCAATGCGCTTGTGCTCATGGCAGTGTTGCTTTTGCTGATGCGCAAAGAAACAATGCGCGGAAAAATTTACCCGATGTATATGGTGCTGTACGGCGGCACACGATTTTGCCTGAATCTTCTGCGGGAGACAACACCGTTTTTGCTTGGGCTTCCCGCAGGAAATTTTTGGTCGCTCATTTCGATTTTTATCGGCGGCGTATGGCTTTTGCTGACGCGCCGCTCTCAAGGAGACAGGAATGAAAAACATACGGAAAGTATCGCATAAGCTGAAAAACGTGACGCTTTTGGCTCTTTGTGCATTTCTGCTCTGCACGCTGTTTGTATTCCCGGCGCGGGGCGAAACGCTCGGCGGGGCATGCGGGGAAAGCCTGAGCTGGGAGCTGACGGGATCGGTGCTCACCATCACGGGCAGCGGCGCGATGACGGAATACCGCGACGGCGGATTTGCCCCCTGGCATGAGGCGCGCGAGCGCATCACGACGGTAGTGCTGCCGCAGGGGCTGACCTCCATCGGGAAATATGCCTTTTTGGAGTGTGCGGCGCTGCAAAGCGTCCGCATTCCCGCCGCCTGCACGCGCATCGGAGAATATGCCTTTGCGGAATGCAAGGCGCTGCGCTTTGTTTCCCTTGGCACGGGGCTGCGGGAGATTGCAGAGGGTGCGTTTTCCGCATGCGAGAGCATCTGTAGCCTGGAGCTGCCGCAGGGGCTTGAAAGAATCGGCATCAAGGCATTTTACCGCTGCGGCTCGATTCCCGCGGTGACGATTCCCGCCTCGGTGCAGTCGGTTGGGGCGTCCGCCTTCGGCTATTGCTATGCGTTGACGCGCGCGACGATCGCAGCGCCGCTGGAGAGTTTGCCGAGCTGGATTTTCTACGGCTGCGGCAATCTTGCCGATGTTTCTCTGAGCGCCGCAACGCGCGGCGTGGGCGAATTTGCCTTTGAGCGCTGCGAAAACCTGAGCACGATTTTTTCGGACGGCGACGATGAAACGCTGGAAGCGCTGCGCGAAAGCCTTGCCGAAAACGGCGGCGACGGCGCGCAGAATGCAACCGTCAGCATCGGGAAAATGCCGGCAAGCTCCGGCGCGGGCAGCGCGGAGGGCGACAAAAGCGCACAGGTCACGGTGACGGAGCGGGAAAATTCGACCATCACCGTGAAGCGGGAAAGCGACGCGGAGAAAAAAACAAACACGATCACGGCGGTGGTGCGCGACGGCGCATCGCTTGGGGATCTTGCAAAGACCGTTGACGATCTGCGCCGCGACGGCGTCGGCGGGACGATCGAAACGGAGCTGGAGCTGCCAAACGGCACCCTTTCCGGCGACGCGCTGAATGAGATCGCGGGGGAAAACATTACCCTTGCGGTGCGCGGCGACACGGAGGGCACCTGGAAAATCGATATGGCAAAAGCAAAGCCGGGCGATTTTTCGGGCGAATATGATCTCGGCATGACACTTACGGAAACCGAAGAGGGCGAAACCACCATCACGGCAGCCTCCGTCAAGCGCGTTCGTTTTGACGGCAGTACTGATTTTAATGCCACGCTCGGCATTCCCGCGGGGCAGCCGCGTCGCACGGCAACGCTGTATCAACGCAATGGGAAAGCGTTTGAAAAGCTGCAGAGCGTTGTGATTGACGACGACGGCATTGCCTGGTTTGCCCTTGCCAATATCGATGCAAAAACAGACTATTATCTTGCCGTTGATGCGCAGGATCTGGAAGAGGGCGAGGCGATCATTCCGGAAACGCTCAAGGATGCCTACGGCATCAACGCGACTCTGACAAACGGCAAAGGCGCGCAATATCAGATCACGGGGCGCTCCTCCCGCTGGGGGATCACGGGAAAGCAGTTTGCAATTTATGCCGGCATTGCGGCAGGTGCCGTGATCTTGCTTGTCTTTTTGGTTATGCTGACGCTGCATAAATTTGCGCAAAACAAGGCAAAGTATGCCGCAAAAGCCGCCGCAGACGAAGCCCCGACAGACGAAGAGGCAATGCGCCTTGCGCTGATGCGGGAAATGCTTGCGGAGCAGAAAAACAAAGGCGCGGCTTCTTCCGAAGAGGCAAAAGAAACAAAGCAGCAGAAAAAGCCGCAAAACGGCAGCGAAAAGCCGCCGAAGCGGTAAAGCTACAAACAAATCGTGTAACTGCGGCGTAAACGCCGTATGTGTCGAAATAAAAACAAAGACAAAGCAGGTAAAAAGGAGGGGGCGTATGCAACAAACAAGGCCGCGGCTGTCCGTGCGCTCCAAGCTCTTTTTCCTGGTGCTTTCGCTTTTGCTTGCGGGCGTGATGATCGTTTCGGTCAGCTTTGCATGGCTTGCGCTTTCGCGCAGCCCCGCCGTCAACGGGATTTCTGTCACGCTCGGCGGCGGCAAAACGATTTTGCTTGCGCCCGACCGCACCGAGGCGGTGCAAACGGCGGGCGGCGAGAGCCGCACGGTACACTACCCCGGCGAATTTTCCGAAACGCTTTCCCTCAGCGCGGACAGCGCCTATGCCAATCTTTCGCAGTTCGGCGGGCTCAGCCCCGTTTCCACGGCGGACGGGCAGTATTTTCTGATTCCGCAGTCGGGTGCGGCGCAGGATGGTTCCTTGGAGGAGCGATTCTTTGTTGACGACAGCCTTACCTATGCCAACGGCGCGGACGGGCTGTATGCCTATCTTGATTTTTGGGTGGTTTCCCCGGGGCAGGAATATGCGCTGCGCGTCAGTACCGATGCGCATACCGGAAAGGGGAGCTTTTTGGTCGGGCTGCCGTCTGTGAAGCAGGGAAGTGACGGAACGCTTTCTCTTGCACAGGAAGAGGACATGCTCTCCGCTTTGTGCCGCGTTGGCTTTTTGGCAAATACCGACCGCGCGGGCGACGCCGCAATGACGGCATATACGCAAAGCGCCGCATACGACGCGCGCTATCGCACGCTGGCGGGCGTTTTTTCCGAGCGCGGAGAAAAAGCAGACCCGGTGCGGCTTTCGAAATTTACGATTTATGAGCCGAATGCGCTGCACCATGCGGACAGCACAAAAAACGGCGGCTATCTGATTACCGCCCCGCTTCGCTATGACCCCTTTACCGAAACAATTTCAACGGCGAATATTTCCGACCGCCTCGCGGTGCAAAGCGGCGCGACCTGGAAAAGCACGCCGCCGCTATCCGAGCTGTTTTCCACTGCGATGCTCGGGCATACGGGTCTTGATGCTGCGCAGGCGCAGGAGTATTTTTACGGCACCTATTTGCAAAATGTGTTTGACCCTTATCTTAAAACGGGGCTGTTTGTCCGCAGCGCCGCGGCGCTGTATGAGGCGGCGCAGGACGGAACGGTTCCTGCGGAAAAGGCGGGGAAGCTTGCTGCGGCGGGTGCGCCGGACGATGCCGAAATTGTGACATTGCAGAGAAATGTTCCGCAGCGCATTCGTGTATTCGTATGGCTTGAGGGGCAGGACGGCGATTGCGCCGCTGCGGGCGCGGTGGAGGCATCGCAGATTGCTCTGCGGCTGGAATTTGCGGGGGCATGAGCATGCGCAAAAACCACCAAACCGAAAAGAACCCCTCGCAGCAGCCGCGCGGGGCGAGCCGCGGGCCGTTTTCTCCCTGGAGCGCAGCGCTTTCCGTGCTGCTTGCCGCCGCGGTCGGGTTTTGCCTGATTGTGACGGTGCAGATCGTATCGCGCGGGTACGCCTCCTTCTTCGGATATTCCGCGTTTCGCGTGGTGACGGGCAGCATGGAGCCGACGCTCGGCGTCGGGGAAGCGCTGATCTGCCGCCGCACGCCGATCGAACAGATCAAAGCGGGCGATATTATCTGCTATCTTTCCGACGCGGGGCAAACGCGCGGCGCGGTGATTACGCATCGCGTGATTGCGCTTTCCGAGGATGATATGGGGCAGCCTCAGCTGACAACGCGGGGAGATGCCAATCTTGTGAGCGACGCTGACCCGGTGGGCGCGGATGCGCTGATCGGGCGCGTGGTCTGGCACAGCGGAAAGGAGCGTTTTTTTACGGATACTTTATCTTTCTTTACGGGGAAGATCGGCTTTTTGGCGTGCATCGTCTTTCCGGTTTTGCTGATTGTCGGGCTGATTCTGCAGCACAGCGTCAAGGGACTGTATGAAGAGATTCGCCGCGTGCGGCTTGCCGCGCAGAATGACCCCGACGCGCCGCTGCCCGGCTATACGACGCTGACCCGGCGCGATTATGATGAAATTTTCAACACCCTGAAAGAAGAGCTGACAAAGGAGCTTTCACAGCATGCTGCAAAACCTGAAGAAATTCATGCAAACGCTGCGGCAAAAGATGCGGGCGCACCTGCCGAAAAAACGGGAGAAGCCCCCGCAAAGCACAGCGCAACAACCGAATAACAAATCTGCGGCACAGCTGCGCCGCGCGATGCTCGGCAAGGTGATCATTGCCGCTGCGGCGTTGCTTTTGGCGGGCGTTTTGCTGTTTGCCATGAGCGTTGCGTGGTTCACCAATGTCGCGCAGACTGGCGGGCTTCGCTTCCGCACGCAGGCATTCGGGTTTGACAGCGATAAAATTAAGCTGGACGACGGCACCTATGCGGCATATCCCGGGGCGGGCGGCTACATCTCCCTTGCGGTGGACAACAGCGACCGTGCCGACGGCATTCGCATCAGCGTCGGGGCGGATCGCTCGACGCTTGAAGAAGAGCTGCAAAAGCGGATTTTCTTCTATGTTGATACTGCCAAAAGCTATTCTTTCCCGGAACAGACGCCGAGCGCGCCGAGCGATGGGGAGAGCACAGAGGAAACGGTAACGGTGGAGACGGTGCAAAGAGTCTATCTCGGCGCATCGGCCGACCTTTCGTATACCTATTTGCTTGGCGGCGGGGAAAAGCTGCGGCTGGGCGAAGACTATTGCTCGGATGCACCGCTGAAATGGCGCTGGGTCTATGATGTGCTGGGATATTATTTCCGCGGCACGGTATCGGGCGGCAAGGTAAGCGTGGAGGAATATCTGCGCCCCGTGGAATATGAGCTTGACAGCGCCGTATTTGAAAGCGACGCAACAAAAGAAGACTATGGGGCCCCGGTGCGTATCGGCACGCAGAGCCGTGCGGAATTTGTGCGCCAGCTGATGCAAAACGACGGCTTCCGCGGCGCGCCGGAGCTTGACGAAAACGGTGCGATTTCGGCGAAGGACTATGTAAAGCTCGGAAACAAAATCTATTATAAGGTTATGACGCAGGAGGACGGCAGCGGCGTTTGGCTGTATCTGTGTGACCTTGCGGAAATCGAGGCGGCAAGCGCATTTGACAATGCCTTTGCGGAAAACACGGAGCTTTCCGTGACAGTAAAGGTTACGGTTTCCAACGAAGAATCGCAGCATACGCCCGTTGCCACGGAGCAGGAGCTGCTTGCGGGGTTGGAAAGCGGCGGTGTTTTGACTTTGCAAAACGACATTGCCCTGGCAGCACCCGTGACACTTGAAGCGGGACAAGCCGCCGTGATCGACCTGTGCGATTACGATCTTGCCTATACGGGGCAGGAGCAGACCTATAATTTATTTACCGTTTTGCAGGGCGCTTCCTTAAAGCTGCTCGGCGGCACGCTCACCGGGAACGGCAAGGGCGTGGGGCAGGAGAAAAACCCTGCGAATATTTCTTCGATTGCCGTGCAATGCACAGGCGGCGAAGCAACGCTTTCCGGCGTTACCGTACGCGATTTTGACGGAGCGGTTCAGATTTATGATTGCGACGGCGCGGCAGACAGCACCCTTCGTGTGCTCGGCTGCGATTTTGAAACGGCGGCAACGCCGGTCAGCCTGTACGGCAACGGCTCTGCAAGCGCGGCACGCTGCCGCATGGTGATCGACGGCAGCCGCGTCAAGGGAGGCTATTTCGGCATTGCCGGAAACGGGCGCACCACCGGCACGGGCAGCTACGGTACGGAGCTGACGATTCTGCACAGCGAAATCATCGGAAACTGGGCGGCAATTTATCATCCGCAGCAAGCCTCCGTTCTGACCGTTGCCGACGGCAGCACACTTACCGGCTATACGGCGCTTGTGCTCAAGGGCGGCTCCGCAACGCTGTATGATACACAGGTGAGCGGCACGGGCGAATGGGCTGCGGCGAAAAACGGCGGCGGCGGATTTACCGATACCGGCGGCGGTATTTATATCGAAGCGACCTATGATTGGAGCGCGAGCGTGAAGCTTGCCGGCACGAAAAACAAGGTGGAAAGCAAAAACGGCTATGCTTTGGAGGTGTTCGGGCAGAGCGGCAAGGGGCCCGGAAGGCTGATTGCCGAGCGCGGGACCTTCACCGGCGGCAAGGGAGAGTCCAACACAAACGGCATCGGAACGCTGAGTGTCGGCGGGCAATAAAAAACGCGAGGCAAACGGCGCGCGGCACAATGAGAAAACACGCAGGGGAAGCAGGGAGAGACCGGGATGAACAGCACAAAAAAACCGCAGAAAAAATCGGTCGCACAGTATGCCCCGCTTCTTTTGCTCGGCACGGCGCTGCTCAGCGTTTTGCTGATTTTCGGCGTTAGCTTTGCGCGGTATATCAAAACGCAGGATCAGACGGTTTTGCTCAAAAGCCAAAGCGGCACGGGCGTTTATCTTTTGCAGGGCAGCGGCGGCTTTTCGGCGCCCGGCGATTGGGTGCGGGAGGAAGAGGGCGATGGATATTTGCTCTCATTCCGCCTTTCCAATGCCGCGGCGCAGCAGAGCTATCCCACCGGTGATATACGCGCGCAGCTTTTTGTGATTGCAAGCGTGCAGGATAACGGCGCGGCGGTAACGCTGCGCGTGGGAGACGCCGTTTATACGGCGCGGGCGGAGAAGATCGAGCGGGAGAGCTATCTCGGCAGGCGCTACGGCGACGGGACGCTCTACCGGTTTTACGACGGGCAGACAGAGCCGCTGACTTTTGCGCTCCCCGGCGGGGCGCCGAGCGCGGTTTCCATGGAGCTGCATGTGGACGGGGCGGCTGCGCCGAACACGACCTATACCCTGATCGCGCAGAATACGGAATTTGAATAAACTGCAGCTTTTGAGATTGTTTTCAGTGAGAGTTTATAAGGAGCACAGCGATGAAATTTGCCAAGGGAGCCATTTGTATCACGGCGGCGCTTTTGCTCGCGGCAGGAATTGCCGCGGCGCTGACGCCTGCCCTGGCGCGCCCTGCGGCAAGCAGCAGCTGGGCAGGGCGGATTCCCGCGCAGCAGACGGAAAGCGGCGAGAAGAAGCTGTCCCTTTTTGAAAAAGAGCGCCAGACGGTGCTGCTCGGGGCGCAAAACGGAGAATTTGAAATTCCGCTTGAGCCAAACGCGGGTGAATATCGGGTAACCGACCCGGGCGATGGCCGCTGGGTCAAAGTGCAGCTTGCGGAGGACGGCTCGGTGCTGCGCGCAAAGTCCTATCTTGACCAAATGCTGACGGCGGACGAGCCGCAGCCAGGCGACACAACGCAGGCACAGACGACGGAAGAGACGACGCAGCCTGCAACACAGGAGCCGCAGGGAACAACCGCCGAACCGGACGCGGAGGAAGAAACGACCGCGCCGCAGGAAGAGAAGAAGGATGAAATGCCCGCCGTTCGCCCGGACGGAATTTCATTCACCGTTGTTTGCACGGACGCCGACGGCACCGAAAAAGAGGTCTCTTTTGTACTTGCGGCGAGCGCGGAATATACGCTGCAGGGCACCGTTCTTTTGGAAAAAGAGCAGTATCTCTATGCCAAAGAGGTGCGCATTCCGTTTACGGTGGGGCAGGAGGATGCCGTTCTGCATTGCAACAATGCGCCTTTCCCTGCGGGCACGGTCTATGAAGAAAACGGCGAGCGTTTTGTTTTATATACAGCGCAGCCGCTGCGTGTCGGCGCGGGGAGCACGGTCCTTTTGGATTTTAGCAAAACCTCTGTGGAAACGGCGCTGTTTTTTACCGGTGCCGAGCAGAGCAAAACGCTGGAGTATTACCCCATGCCGTCCTTTTCAACGGAGCAGGCGTTTGTCATGGGCGAGAGCGGCATGATCGTGCCTGTGCCGTATGCATTCGGCACGGCAAAGGCAAGCGCAAAAACAACGCGCACGGAGGCAAGGCCAAACGGCACCGTCAGGGTCGCGGACGATACGATTACATATGACGGCTATGCGGCGACGGGAGAGCTGCGCCTCACCCCGCACAAAACGCCCGCGGGCGCCTATACCGCGCAGCTTTTGTGGCAATGGAACGGATACACGCTTTATGAGGCGGAGCTGCCCTTTTGCGTTTGCTATGAAAGCGCCGCGGGCACCGAGGCGGAAGCGCCCGATATCTATCGCTATGCGGGCGACACAACCCCTCTGCCGACGGATGAGGGAACGGAGACCACAATAACCGTAAGCTATTATTGCAGCTGCAGCATTTGCTGCGGCGAATGGGCAAACGGCATTACGGCGAGCGGAAAACGCGCTGCAAGCGGCATGGTCGCTATGGCGGGCGAATATCCGTTCGGCACGAAAATCGAGATCGACGGGGTGCTTTATACCGTGCAGGATCGCGGCGGCAAGGTTACGGGAAACCATGTGGACATTTACGCGCCGACGCATACGGAAGCGCTGCGCCGCAGCACCGCCGCAACCACGGCAATCGTTTATCTGCCCCCGGAGCAATGATCCTCGGGAAACGCATGTTGAAAGAACGAAAAATCAAGGGAAGAGTGCATCGTCCGCATATCAGCGGCGGTGCGCTTTTTTGACTTGGCACATGCCGTTTTCAAACGGGAAAAACGGCGCGATGAGGCAAACAAAAACACAGCGGGGCGCCCGATATGCCGGGCGCCCCGCTGTGTCGGAAGGAACGAAAATGAAAATGAGAAAGGCAAATTAAACAGGAAACAGCTTACGGCTGCTTATCAAGCTGCGCGGCGCGCGCTTTCCAGTAGCTTTCGAGAAAATCCGCAATTTCCGCGGCATCCGTCTCTGCGGTTTCCTTGCGATACAGCGTATATTTGCTGTATGCACCGCCGCCGCAGACGACGCCGAGACGCCAGGAATCGAAAAAGCCTTTTTTGAAGCGAAAGATATAGCACATCGTTCCGTTTTCACGGGGAAAGCTGCCGACGCATTCAAGCGCGGACGGCATATGGCTCAGCTCTGCCGGATGCGAGAGCCAGGAGGTCATTTGCTCGGCGGCCTGCTGCATGTCCAAGTCCTGATCCATAGGAATCCTCCTTTTTCGCTGATTTTGAGTAACAGTCGGAAAAGATGCAAAAATTCAGGAAATTTTTCCTTTTCGACAGACTCAGTATACCGAAAATCGACGAAAAAGTCAAGAAAAAGCGTTCGACAAAAGCGGACAGAAAACGGCAAAAAGGGGCGGATGGCATATGGTTGACAGAAAAACGGCAATATGGTATAGTGGAAAAAAGGCCTTTTCCGATACAGCAGCAGGAGGAAACCGATGAGACTTTCCTATTTTGAGCCGCTTTATACCACGCATCCGGCACTGCTGAGCGCCGGCGTTGCCTGCGGGAAAAATGCGTTTGCGGAGAATTGGTATCTCAATCACACATCCCGAATATACGGCAGGGTTTTCCAAGAAAACGGAAAAATTTTCACAGATTCCTTTTTGGGGTGCGGAGATTGCTGGTCCATTCCTTTCCTTTATCATAAAAAAGCCGGCATTTGCTTATTTCTCTCAACGGCACAGGCAATTCTGCATACAGCAATTGAGCGCGGCTTTTACTGCAATCTTCGCTTCGATCAATTTGATTTTTCGTCGGTTTGCCGCACCGCGGACCCCGGCACGAAGGAAGCCACGCTGTATGGCTTTGCGCGGGAGAGCAAAACCTATTTTCTGTTTTGCCCGTCCGCGAGCGGTCCGCAACGTTTTTCGCTGCCGGCACAACTGCTTTTGCGGCAGATAAAAAACTGCACGGAAAAAACAGACGGCACGATTGAATTTTTGCGGGTTATGCCGTGTGAGCTGTCGCCTGACTCTGTACAAATTCGCCGGGAGCTTGAGGAATATGTTGTCGGAGCGCCCTATCGGGAAGCGCCCGGGCAGAATTGCAGCGCGGACCTTTCCGGGATTGAAGCGGCGGATCTGCTTCGGTTTTCTCATTTTGTACAGGACCGATATGCGGCAAATCGCGCAAATCGGATGCTTTTGGAACATAAGATTTGCATGCAGAAACGGCTTTCGGCACTGGAGCGGATGCAAGCAATCGGGCCTGGGCTTGCTTTGCAATATCAAAGCTGCGTGCAGCGCTTCCTCGAGCTGTATCATGAGGCACTGCAGGGCGACGAGGTTTCGCCCGGGATGCTTGCTGTATTTAAAAACGAAGAAAGGGCTGTTTTGGTGCGGGTGCTTGACAGTATGGATAAATTGCATGAAAATTGAGCTTGCGGTTTCTGCCCCGCTTTTCACGGCGCGTCATTTTTATGCCTGCCCCGGAATCGTTGCCCGCCGCAACCCCACCTCGGACTTTTGGTATTATAATAATTCAATCGGAATAAAAACGGAGTTTTATCCCGATTGGACGGAAAATGATTGGTCAGACCCGATTGACTGCTTTTTGGAAAACGCCGATATCCCGCATATCGGTATTTTGGAGCGGGAAGAAATTCCCGCTGAGGTAACTCGGAATTGTCTGCAGGCGTTTTTGACAGAGACTTTGCGGGCGGATCGATATATTTATTACATAAATCTGGATGAGTATTTTATTCCTCGTACGCGATCGTTTCGGCAGCGCCATTTTCATCATGACGGGATGATTACCGGCATGGATACAGAGGCAAAGACGATTGCAATATCATTATATTCTCAGCGGAGAGTGCTTGAAAGCGTTGAAATTCCGTTTAAACAGTTCAGAAAAGCGCTTTTGTCATCTCTTGAGGCAAAACCGTGGCCATCCTTTTTTCTGCTGCATTGTCTTCAGACAAAGCTGTCGCTTGATACCGACCGAATTAAAACAGCACTGCAAAGCTATCGGGAGGAAAAAGAACCGCATTCACTTATCAACCGGGGAAAGCGGTTTTATCAATACCACGGAATTAACGCATATGACGGGTGGATTGCCTTTTTTGAAGGCGCAAAAAGCAGAGAATTTATTTGGCAGGGCCCTGCATTTCTGGTATTTTGCGAGCATAAAAAATGCATGGCACAACGCTTGCTGCTGCTCGCAGACGCGGAACGGTCTGCCGGGCAAAGGGCGATTGCCCGGCTATATTACAGCACGGTATATCAAGGTCTGGAACAGAGCCGCATTCTTTATTTCAAGGCTTGTTTCAAAGAGGACAAGTCGGTATATGAAAAGCTGAGGGAAAGACTTGCAGAAATCAAGGAAAGGGAAAAGAGAATTTTGCAAGAATTTTCCGATATCGGCGAATTTGCCAAAAAAGATTGACTTTGGAAGAATAATATGGTATATTTGCAGCAAGAAGTTGATATTGTGCTATGAGGATGCAAAATGAGACACTTGCCCGCCCGGAGTCAGTGCCCCCACCCCGAAGCCTTTTCTGTATCATACGAATCGAAGACAAATGAATTTACAAAGCGCAAAACGACCGTAGGGGGAGTTTTGCGCTTTTTTGTTGCAGCTGAATCATAATCCCAGAAGCAAACGGAGGAGAAAGACGAAAAATGGAACACTCTGCGACAGAACAGTTAAGAAAGAATCCGCGGTATTGGCTGGAATATGAATATGCAACCGACGGAGGGGAGAAGGTTGTGTTCGGGCAGATCGGGAGCACTCCGTATCTGTTGAATTGCTCGGAGGGCTATTGCGCGGTGATGGACTGCACGCGGGAGCAGATTCCGGATCTGGTGAGGCAGCTGCAACCGCTTTTGTGTGAGACACCGGAGCAGCGGTTCACATTTAATGTTAAAATCGAAGATGCTGATCAAACAGCGGAAGATGGGGAACGCATTTATGATGCATATGTAACCTTGCTTGCGGATGAAACCGGTGTGCAGACACCATCGTCGTGCTCTGTGATTGATGTGAATGATTCCAATGTAGATACGCTATGCTTTGAGGACTGCGACACAGCGCTTTTGTATCGGCCGCCTCTGCAAACATTATTGGAGCTTTTTATCAGAAGAAAGCAGGGGCACATGATTGCATTTTTGCAGGAAAACCGGGTGGTCGGGTATTTGTCCTATTTTGAAATGTTTGAAGATACCTACGATGTGGATCATATTTATGTGGCGGAAAATAAGCGCGGACAGGGCATTGGAACAGCTCTTGCAAAAGCATATATTGCAAGAGCAATCGCCGATTGCAAAAATGCATTCTGGAGCAGTGTAAATCCGATTTCAGCCAAAACCGCAAAAGCAGCGGGCAGTAAACTGTGCAGCAGGAGAATTTTCATAGAAAAGCAATTGACGATGCAATCGAAAAAAGGCGAATAACGCACGGCATACAGACGATAAAAACGCGAGGCCTATTTGCGAGGGATCGAATGGAAAAGCTATACGGAACAAAACTTGATGAATTTTTGGGGAAGCGGAAATGCGGGAAGAAGAGGAAAACGGGTTGGGAATTGAGCAAATCAGAAAGCTTTATGAAAAAATACCGCCCTCAAAATGCAAAGACGGCTGCTTTCGGTGCTGTATCAACACGGTGCAGTTTTCGAGGAGCGAGGAGCATGCGATGGGAGGATATAGGTATGACGGACAATGTTCTCATTTAAAGGAAGGGAAATGCTCGGTTTATGAAAACAGACCGCTTGTGTGCAGGCTGTTCGGCGCAAGCATTTTGCTGCAATGCGAAGACTGCACGCCGAGGCGATATCTGACGGAGCAGGAAACCGCAGAGATTTTGCGCGCATACGCGCAGCAAAGGAAAGAAGAAGAGGCAGAGAAAGCAATCTGAAGCAGAGGCGGAGCCTTTGCCAGGCGGACCACGACAGAAAAAGCGCGGCGCCACTCCGGAAAAAGCAATGCACTGAAAAACCACCCCCGGCGCCGTTTGCGGGCGCCGGGGGCGGTGTGTTTTTTGGAATTAAAGTGCTTGCAGCGCATCCGCAAGGGCGGACTGCGCATCGCTTTGATACGATTCGATCTCGCCCTCATCGCTCAGGCGCGGCAGCTCGGTATCGATGGGGAGCTTTGCCAAAACGGGGATGCCGTGCTGCGCGGCGACCTCATCCACATGGCTCTGCCCGAAGATATTCAGCACCTTGCCGCAGTCGGGACAGCGCAGGTAGCTCATGTTTTCCACAAGACCGAGCACGGGAATATGCATCAGCTCCGCCATGCGGACCGCCTTTTGGACGATCATGGAGACAAGCTCCTGCGGGGAGGTGACGATGATGATGCCGTCTACGGGGAGGGATTGGAATACCGTCAGCGGCACATCGCCCGTTCCGGGCGGCAGATCGACAAACATCCAGTCGATCTCGCCCCAAATGACATCCGTCCAGAACTGCTTGACGGTGCCCGCGATGACGGGACCGCGCCACACGACCGGGTCGGTTTCCTCGGGCAGCAGCAGATTGACGCTCATGACCTCGATGCCGGTTTTGGTGAGAGCGGGAAGAATGCCGTCGTCATTTGCGGCACAGTTACCGTGCAGCCCGAATACCTTTGGGATGGACGGGCCGGTGATATCGGCATCCAGAATGGCGACCTTTTCGCCGCGGCGGCGCATTGCGACTGCGAGCAGCGAGGTGACAAACGATTTTCCGACGCCGCCCTTGCCGCTGACGACACCGATCACTTTTTTGATATGGGACTTTGCATTTTGCGGGGCAAGCAAAGACGCGCTCTCGCGGGAGGCGCAGTTTTCGCCGCAGGAAGAGCAATCATGCGTACATTCAGACATGAAAAAACATCCTTTCTCTTTGCGCTGTGCGCAGCTTACTTCCTTTATTATACCCAAGACGGAGCAAAAAGCAAGCAAATTTGAAAATTCGGCATCGGCGCAAAGCGGTTTTGCGCGGCAGCTCAGGAAAACAGGCGATATGCCGCAGACAGCGCCGAAAGCTTCTGCGGCGCGCTTTTTGGCGGGGAAGCGGAGCCCCGCGGCTGATTTTTTTGCATCCCTTAGAAAAACGGTCACAATTTAATCACATTTATGCGATACAATGACCCTAAGCGAACCAAATTGAAGGAGGAACGGATTTTGATCGAAGTCAAACATTTGACAAAACGGTACGGCGACCACCTCGCGGTGGATGATCTGAGCTTTACCGTGGAGCAGGGCAAAATCTATGGCTTTCTCGGGCCGAACGGCGCCGGGAAATCCACAACCATGAACATCCTGACCGGCTGCCTTTCCGCAACGGAGGGCACCGTCACGATCGACGGGCACGATATTTTTGAGGAACCGATCGCGGCGAAGCGCTGCATCGGCTATCTGCCGGAGATCCCGCCGCTGTACCTTGATATGACGCCGGAGGAATACCTTCGCTTTGTTGCCAAAGCGAAGGGCATTGCGCGCGCTGAGCGGGAGGAAGCCATTGAGACGGTGATGGAGCGCACGGGCACGACGGATGTGCGCGACCGCCTGATCAAGTTTCTTTCCAAAGGGTATCGGCAAAGGGTCGGTCTTGCGCAGGCGATGCTGGGTGACCCGAAAGTGATCATTCTGGACGAGCCGACCGTCGGGCTGGACCCGCAGCAGATCATTGAAATGCGCACCCTGATCCGTGAGCTGGGCGAGGAGCACACGGTGATTCTTTCCAGCCATATTCTTTCCGAGGTCAGCGCCGTATGCGACCATGCGCTGATCATTTCGCACGGGCGGCTTGTTGCAAGCGATACCATTGAAAATCTGAAGGAGCATCTCAGCGGCGGCGCGACATTGGTGCTCACCGTGAAGGGCGACGAGCAGACCGTGCAGGCGGCGGCACAGGCGCTGGACGGCGTGAAGAGCGCGACGGTTACAAAGAGCCGCGAGGAAAACTGCGTGGAGGTGACCCTGCGCGCGGAAGACGACCGCGACCTGCGCGAGGAGGTGTTCCGCTCCTTTGCGGCGCAGGGGCTGATCATTCTGCAAAGCGAGGTGCACACGGCGGACTTGGAAGAGGTATTTCTCAGCCTCACGGCGGACGATGCGCCGGCATCCGCACCGTCGGGCGACGAAGCGAACGCCGAAAACGCCGATGCGCAGGACGACTATACGCCGCTGTTTACCGCCGAAAACGGCGATGCAGCCGAAGAATCGAAGCCGCAGGAGCAAGCTGCGGACGACGGAAAGGAGTGAGACGGGATGGGCGCTGTTTATGAAAGAGAGCTGAAAGGCTATCTGCACGGCATGACGGGTATTATTTTCATCTCCGTCAACCTTTTGTTTTCGGGGCTGATGCTGTTTTTGGAAAATCTGAAATATCAGGACCCCAAAATGGAAGCGCTGATCTACTATCAGCTGATGATCCTGTTTTTGACGATACCGATTCTGACCATGCGCTCCATTGCGGAGGATCGGCGGCAGAAAACGGACCAGCTTTTGTATTCCCTGCCGCTTTCGCTGCCGAAGATCGTTTTGGCGAAATATTTCGCGCTGCTGACGACGGCGGTTCTGCCGACGCTTGTCAGCCTGCTTTACCCGCTGATTCTTTCGCTGTACGGCACGGTGAATTTCGGCACGACCTATACGGCGCTTTTGACGCAGGCGCTGTTCATTGCGCTGCTTTGCGCCATCGGCATGTTTATCTCCTCCCTGACGGAGAGCCCCGCCATCGCCGCAATTCTGACGCTGACGGTGAATGCAGCGCTGTTTTTGATGAGCTTTTTCACCACCGCCATTCCGCAGACGGAGCTTGCCTCTCTGATCGGCTTTGCCGTGATTATTGTGCTGGTGGCATTTCTTGCCTACTATATGACAAAGAGTGTGATCGCGGCTTATGCGGTTGGCGCGGTCGGCATTGTGGCGGAGATCATTCTTTATTTTGTAAAAAAGGATCTGTTTGCCGGCGCGATCAACAAGGTGATTGATGCGATGAGCGTTTTCTCCCGCGTGGATCTCGGCACAAGCGGCATTCTGGATCTTAGCGGTATCGTTTATTTTGTCACGGCTGCGGCGCTGTTTGTTTTTCTCAGCGTGCAGGCTGTGGAAAAGCGCCGCTGGAGCTGAGAGGGGGGCTGAGTGATGAAGAATAAAACCGGAAAAAAGACCCTGCGGCTCGGCACCTATTCTTTGGTGCTTTGCCTGGTGGCGCTTGCCGTTGTTGTGGCTTTGAATCTGATCGTCGGCGCGCTGCCGAGCACCATGACGAAATTCGATGTCAGCGGCAGCAATTTATATGAGCTTTCCGCAGAGACGAAAACCATTTGCGAAAATCTCGACAGCGAGATCACCATGTATCTTTTGGCAACGCGCGGCAAGGAGGATCAGCGCATTCTCACGCTGCTGGAAAAATACGAGGCGCTTTCCGCGCGGCTGAAGCTGGAGACGGTCGACCCCGATTCCAACCCGACCTTCCTTTCGCAATATACCACCGACGGCGTTTATGCCAACAGCGTGCTGCTGGTCGGCGCAAACAGGCATAAGCTTGTCAGCTATAACGATATTTATACCTATTCCGACGAGGATCTGTATAATTACCAGTATTATGGCACACAGCCCACCAAGGTGCAGTTTTACGGGGAGAGCGCCATCACCGGCGCGATCGATTATCTCACAAATGAGAATCTGCCCGTGGTCTATTATCTCAGCGGGCACAACGAGGCGGATATTGCAAGCGCGCTTTCCACGCGCCTGACCAAGGAAAACCTGACGCTGACGGAGCTGAACCTGCTCAGTCGGGGGCAGGTGCCGCAGGATGCGGCATGCGTGCTCATCGGGGTGCCGGAATATGATTTTTCCGCCGATGAAATCACGATGCTGAAGGACTATATGGAAAGCGGCGGCTCGGTGTTCCTGCTTTCGTATTTCACCTATTTCACCGAGGAAAAGATGCCGAATCTGTATGACTTTACGCAAGAGCTCGGGCTGCGGGCGGAAGAGGGGCTTTTGTGCGAAGAGGACGGAGACCACTTCTATCTCACCAATTATTATCTCCTGCCGGATTTGAACACGGAAAGCTTTGCGGCGTCCGCGCTGAGCGCGAAAAACATTGATGTGCTGCTGCAGGGGGCGCAGGGGCTGAGCGAAACGGAGAGCCATGAGGGCTATACCGTAACCGCGATTTTGTCCTCCTCCGACAAGGCATATCTCAAATCCATGCAGGGCAGCGGCGAAAACACGCCGATTGCCAAGGAGGACGGCGACCGCACCGGCAAATTCATGGCGGCAGCCGAGGTCACTGCAAGCGAGGAAAACGGCGGCGGAAAGCTGTTCTGGTACACATCCCCCTCCATTCTTTCCACCAATGTTTCGGGCAATATGGAGCTGTTTGTTTCCAATGTGATCGCGGTTTGCGGAAAAACAACCTCTGTGACGGCGGGCGAAGCCAGAACCATTGCCACAAACTATCTGACGGTGTCGAACACGCAGAGCACGCTGTGGGGCGTGATCGTCGTGTTTGTGATCCCGCTTGCGGCGCTGGCGGGCGGCATTGCGGTGTTTGTCAAGCGCCGCAAGAAATAAGGAGAGGCAAATGAGCAAAAAGAATCGCACCGCAACGCTTGCGGTGCTGTGCGGGGCGCTGATCGTATGCGTGGGCGGCTATTTTGCCGCCCGCGGCATCAGTGCCGCAGAGGAAAAAAAGAACGCGGAGGAGGAAACGCAGAGCATCCCCGTGACGGAGTATTCCGCCGACGGCATGCAAACGCTTTCCTATTATACCGCGGATAACGGCGATACGCTTTCCTTTACCAAAACCGACAGCGGCTGGACGCTGGACGCGGAACCGGATTACCCGCTGAACCAAACGAATCTGAACGATATGGCAAAGGCGATTTCCTCCGTGAGCGCAAAGCGCATGGTGGAAAAAAGCGAGTATACGCTGTCAGACTTCGGGCTTGACGATGAAACGGTGCGCGTGCGCGTGACGGCGGGCTATCGCGATGCCAACGGCGTGCCGTTTTCGGTGACGGTGCGCATCAGCGAGGCCTCTTCCTTCAGCTCCGATTGCTATCTCAGCGTTGAGGGAAACGATGCGATCTATATGGTGGCGGAGGATGTGGCAAATGCGTTTGCTTACGGAAAGAGCGATCTTTTACAAACGGAGTCGCTGCCGCAGATCAACAGCGAAACGCTGTATTCCGTTGCGGTGACCGCGGGCGGAAAAACCAATGAGATCACCGATAAAACGGGGCTGGATGCGCTTGCCTCCCTGTATGGCAACCTCACCGTCAAATCCATGGCATATTATGTGCAGAATGCGGAAACGCTTGCAAAAACGGGGCTGGATGCGCCTGTGCAGCTCAAATTCTCCTACAAGAAAGAGGTGCAGCAGCAACAGGACGACGGCAGCGTTGCCACGGTAACGGTGGACGCTTCCTCCACGGTGCTGCTCGGCGCTTCCTTTGCGGATGCAAGCGGCAATGAAAAAACCTATTTCACCTTTGATTCGCTCTCTTATATTTATGAGGCGACCAAGGAAACCGCCGATTTTCTGACTGCATATGCAGACTATGTGCCGGCGCTGACGGAAGAGGAAAGCAGTCAGGCAGAAGGCTGATGCCGCTGCTTTTGAAACAGAAAAGAGCCGTCGGGCAAACCGCCCGGCGGCTTTTTTGCGCGCTCTGAAAACTTTTATTTCCCGGAAAATATTGATTGACATTTTTTATCAATATGGTAGGCAAAAAAACAAGACGCGCCGCATTGACAAAGGCTGCCGAATTTGCTATACTAAAGCTTGTAAAGCAAAAGAGAAAGAGGTGAACGGAATGGACGCAGGAGGCAGTAGGAGCCAAGGCGCACCGGGGCGACGGCAATGGCAGCGCTTTGCGGGCGGACGCATGTGTTTGTTCCGTTTGCAAAGAAGCATGCCATAACCTTTGCCCGCCGTTTTGTGTCAATTTCAGGACATGCGGCGGGGTTTTTGTACCCTTTTGCATGGCCCTATCCGAAAAACTGAGCGGCTTTGCCGCAAAAGAGCGAGAAGGGGGTCAAAGCGATGGCAGAAGAAAAAATCGACGCGCTGCTTGAACTTTTGAAGCAGCGGAAATTCACACAGGTATATGACGAGCTCAAGGAAATGCGGCCGGAGGATATTGCGCCGCTGTTTGAGCAGATCGATATGCAGGACGCGGTGAAGCTGTTTCGGCTTTTGCCGAAAAGCCTTGCGGCGGATACCTTTGTGGAAATGGACAGCGAGCATCAGCAAAAGCTGATCGAGGCGTTCAGCGATACCGAGCTTAAAGCGATGCTGGATGAGATGTATGTCGACGATACGGTTGATATCATTGAGGAAATGCCGGCAAATGTCGTGCGCAGGATTCTGCGGCAATCGGACGCGCAGACGCGCAAAAACATCAACGAAATTCTGAATTACCCGAGCGACAGCGCGGGAAGCATCATGACGGTGGAATATGTGGATCTGCACCGCGGCATGACGGTTTCCAAAGCGCTGGACCACATTAAAAAAACCGGGCTTGACAAGGAAACGGTCTATACCTGCTATGTTATTGACCGGGACAGACACCTTGAGGGCATTGTCACGGTGCTGCAGATGCTGCTTGCCGACTGGAACGAGCCTGTTGAAAATCTGATGGATACCAATGTGATCTCCATTAACACGCTGCAGGACCGGGAGGAAGCCGCCAATATGCTGAACAAATACGGCTTTATGGCGCTGCCCGTGGTGGACAATGAAAACCGCCTGGTCGGTATCGTAACCTTCGATGACGCAATCGACGTTTTGACGGAAGAGGCGACAGAGGATATCGAAAAAATGGCGGCTATCGTGCCGAGCGATAAGCCCTATCTCAAAACGAGCGTATTTGAAATTTTCCGCAAGAGAATTCCGTGGCTTTTGCTGCTCATGATCTCCGCGACCTTTACGGGCAGCATCATTGCATCGTTTGAGGATCGGCTTGCCGTATGCACGGCGCTTGTTTCCTTTATCCCCATGCTGATGGATACCGGCGGAAACGCGGGCGGGCAGACCTCCGTGACGATTATCCGCGGGCTGGCGCTCGGCGAAATCACCTTCCCGGATTTTTTCAGGGTGCTCTGGCGTGAGCTGCGCGTGGCGCTTTTGTGCGGCGTGACGCTGGCGGTATGCAATTTCGGCAAGATTCTTCTTGTTGACCGCATGCTGATGCACAATGTGGGTATTACGCTGCTGGTGGATCTTTGCATTTGTCTGACGCTGGTTTGCGCGGTGCTGCTTGCAAAATTGGTGGGCTGCATTTTGCCCATGGCGGCAAAAAAGGTCGGCTTTGACCCCGCCGTGATGGCGTCTCCGTTTATCACGACCATTGTCGATGCGTTGACGCTGCTGGTCTATTTCGGGCTGGCGCAATGGCTGCTGCACATATAAAAAGCATTTTTGAGGCGTTTCCCCCTTTTGCAAGGGACGGAAGCGCCTTGTTTTTTGATTTTTGATTGTATTTTTCGCTTTTCTTTAGGATAGCTTTAGCTTTGCGGGTATGCTGTAAGACAGAAGGAGAAAGCAGAGCTTTCCGAAAAATCGGCAGAAAGCGGGGAACAAGCAATGAAAAAACAAATAAAAATCATGCAAAAAGCAACGAGCCTTGTGCTTTGCGGGCTGCTTTGCCCAGCTGCCATGCTCGGCAGCTGCGCTCAAAAAACAGAACAGGAGCAGACGGATTTTGCATACAGCGGCACACGCATTGTCGGGCAGGTGACAAAAATAGAGGATAAAACCGTTACCCTGACCTTGGGCGAACTGACGGAAAGCGCGGCACCGGACACAGAGCAGGGCGCAAAGCCCGACGGGCAGGCGCCGGGGGATGAAAACGGGCAGCCGCCCGAGAAGCCGGACGGCGGGAGCGAAAGCGCGTCGGACGGAGAAGCCCAAAGCGACGAAAACGGGCAGCCGCCCGAGAAGCCGGACGGCGGGAGCGAAAACGCGCCGGGCGGGGAAGCTCCGAGCGGCGAAAACGGACAGCCGCCGGAAAAACCGGACGGCGCTGCGGGCACGCAAAGCTTTACCGCGGGGCAGGACAGCGTGACGGTGGGGCTGGGGGATGCTGCAGTTACGAAAAACGGCAGCAGCGTAACGGCGGATGCCATTGCCGTTGGCGATATTCTGCAGATCGAATTTGATGCAAGCGGCGCGACAAAGACCGTGACGATTCTTTCTCTCGGTGCGGCATCGGGCGGCGGCGCGGCGGCGCAGGGAGACAGCGCAAATACGATTACCGAGGACGGCACCTATACCGATACGGTATATGCCTCAAGCGGCGATGATGAAAACGCGCTGCGTATTGACGGGGCAACGGTGACGCTTTCCGGCGTGACTGTCGAAAAGAATGCAGGTGCGACCTCCAACACCGAAAACGGCGATTTTTACGGTGTGAACGCGGCGCTGCTCGCAACGGGCGGCGCAACGCTCACCCTGAAAAACGCAACGGTTACTTCCTCGGCACAAAACGGAAACGGCGTATTCAGCTACGGCAGCGGCACGACGGTGAATGTCAGCGACAGCACCATTACGACAACCGCCGACAATTCCGGCGGCATTCAGACGACGGGCGGCGGCACGACGAATGCAGAAAATCTGACGGTGACGACGGGCGGAAATTCTTCCGCGGCAATCCGCTCCGACCGCGGCGGCGGAACGGTGAATGTAAGCGGCGGCAGCTATGTATCAAACGGATATAACTCCCCGACGGTGTATTCCACGGCGCAAATTTCCGTGAAAAACGCGACGCTCACTGCGAACAATTCCGAGTCGCTTGTGATTGAGGGAGAGAATTCCATTGCACTTGAAAACTGCACGGTCAGCGGCAATATGAGCGACGACAAGGGCACAAGCTCCGATGAAAATGTGCACAATGTGATGATTTATCAATCCATGTCGGGAGACGCAAAGGTCGGCACCTCCGTCTTTTCCATGAGCGGCGGCAGTCTGACAGCGAAAAACGGCGATCAGTTTTATATCACAAACACCCGTTGTGAGCTGACGCTTTGCGGCGTGCGCCTGACCAGTGAGGATGTGGACGGCGTGCTGCTGCGCGTTGCCGGCAATTCCGCATCGCACGGATGGGGCACGGCGGGGCAAAACGGCGCGCAGGTTATCTTTATCGCGGACGGGCAGACGCTTTCCGGCGATATTGTTGTGGATAGCATATCAACGCTTACCATGACTCTGAAAAACGGCAGCGATTTTACCGGCGTCGTGCAGATCATTGAAAACGCCGAGGGCGGCGCGGCTGTGGAAAACAATGTCTCGGTTACGGTGGAGCAGGGCTGCACCTGGACGCTGACGGGCGACTGCACGCTGACGAGCCTTGAAAACAACGGTACGATCAATTTCGGCGGCTATACCATAACCCTGGCGGACGGCACGGTGCTGCGCTGAGAAAACGGCAGCCGACTCATGAAAAAGGAAGAAAGGAAGAAATGCCATGAAACAAACGAATTGGAAACAACGCGCCCTTGCAGGGCTGCTTGCCCTTGTGCTGTGCTTCGCGTTTGCACCGCTTTCCTCATTTGCGGCAGAGGAATATGATACGCAGGGCGCAACCGTGTTCCTGTTTTCGGACGGCGGAATTTCGGTGAACAAGGGAAACTATGAGGGATATCAAATCAGCGGCACGGCGCTCACAATCAGCGAAGGCGGCACCTATGTGCTAAGCGGCAGCTGCGCGGATGGCTCGGTGACGGTGAAGAAGGGAACAAAGGGTGTGACGCTTGTGCTTGAGGGCATTTCTCTGACAAGCGCCGACACGGCCCCCCTGTGCTTCAATAAATCAACCGAGGTGACGGTGGTGGTTGCCTCGGGTACGCAGAACACCCTTTCGGACAGCGAAAAGAACAACGACGATACCTATCCGGAAAATGAAAGGGCGGAAAACGCCGTGCTCAAATGCAAGGATGGATCAGCGGTCACCCTTTGCGGCGGCGGAGCGCTGAGCCTGAGTGCAAACGGGAAAAACGGGATCAAATCCGGCGCATCGACGGAGGAAGAGGGGGAAGCCTCCCTGACGATTCGGCAGCTCACACTCAATATCACGGCGCAGGTGAACGATGCGATCAATGCGGAGCAGCTGCTGCAGATAGAAAGCGGCACGCTGAACATTACCGCTGCGGATGATGCCATACACTGCGACCGGGTGATGCAGATCGGCGCAAAGGAAACGGCAGGCCCGACGATCAACATCACGCAATGCTATGAGGGGCTGGAGGCGGCAGAGCTGAATATTCTTTCCGGCAAAATTTCCGTCGTCTCTACCGACGATTGTCTCAATGCCGCGAATTCCGATCTTTCGGACTATGCCTTTTCCATGCATATCTCGGGCGGTACGATCACGGCATATTCTTCCGACGGGGACGGCTTTGATTCCAACGGCACATTGACGATTTCCGGCGGAGCGGTTACGGTGTTTACGGCGAATACGGCGGATAACGAGCCGTTGGATGCGGACGGAGCGATTACCATCAGCGGCGGCGTGGTGCTTGCGGCGGGCGGCAGCAGCGGCATGGGCACGCAGCTTGCGGCAGAGCAGCCCTGTGTTATTTTCGGCAGCTCTTTCGGCGGATTTTCCGGTATGACGGGCGGACAAATGCCCACCGGCACGGCGCCAAACGGCGAGGCGCCGAGCGGCGGCGCGCAGCCTCCGCAGATGCCGGAGGGTTCAGGCGGCGAAAGCGATCAACAGCCGCCGCAAATGCCAAGCGGAGAAAACGGCACGGAGCAAAGCGGGAAAGAGAATAACAGTGCAAAGCGCCAAGACATGCCGGGCGGGCAAGGCGGACAGACCTTCGGCGGCAGCACGCTTGTGCAAAAGGGCGAAACGCTCAGCATTGCGGATGCCTCCGGAGATACTTTATGCAGCACAGAGGCGCCATGCAATGTGAGCTATGTGCTTTTCAGCGCCGCGGCGCTGAATGAGCAGGAAAGCTATACGCTGAGTGCAAACGGGACCTCCGCCGCACAGGCGCAGGCGCAAAGCGGCTCGATTTCCGACGGCGCGGGGCAGGGCGCCCGCCCGGGCGGGCAGCCGGGCGGCATGGAAAATTCCGGGCAAAGCGATTCCGGCAACGCGGAGTCCACAGAGCAAGCGGGGAGCAAGGCGCTTGATTTTCGGCGCACCTGGTGGCTATTTGCGCTGTGTATTCTCGGCGGCGCGGCGGTTGCATCTCTTTGCACCGTTTTGATTTTGAAAAAGAAAGCGGCAAAATAACGGCGAAAAGGCGATGCGCGTTCTTTGCGCATCGCCCGCCTTTTTGCAAAAGGACAGCTTTACAAGCGCCGCGGCACTTGGTATAATAAAGGTGATTGGAGGGCAAAAAGGATGACGCTCGGAATCTATTATGAACACATGCTTGCGGCGGCGCGGCAGCGGGAAGCGACGCTGCCCGCGCTCTGCGCGAAGGTGCGCGCACTCGGCTATGAAGCGGTTGCGCCGCAGGCGGCGCATATTATGCGCGACGAAGGGCTTTTGCCCATGCTTTCCTCCGCGGGGCTGCAGGCGGAGGGCATCTATGAGCGCTTTTTGTTTGAAGACAAGGCACAGACGGCGCAGCAGACGGCACAGGTGCTTGCCGCAAGTGAGCGGGCGGGGGCGCGGTATCTGCTTGCGGTTTTGCCGATGCTGCGCGCCGGGGAGACAGACCGAAACGGCGCGCTCTATGCCCGCAGAAGAGATATGCTTGCAACCGGGCTTGAAACACTCTGCGCGCAGGCGGCGCAATGCGGTATCACGGTGCTTTTGGAGCCGTTTGATTCTCTTTTCTCTCCGAGCGCTCATGCGGCGGAGCTTTTGTGGTATTTTGCGCGCGTGGAAGGGCTTTTTTGCGCATTTGATACGGGCAACCCCGTTGTGTGCGGAGAAGATGCGGAAAAAATTCTGCCGACGCTTCTGCCTTATATCCGCATTGTGCATGCCAAGGACCGCGCTTTTTGCGACAACGGCATGCCCGGAAAGCAAACGGCATCGGGCAAAAAGGTCTATCCGGCTGCGGTCGGCAGGGGGGATCTGCCGCTTGCAGGCATTTTCAAAACGCTGCAGCAAAGCAGCTTTGACGGCGCGGTGTTTGCCGAACATTTCGACCATGCGGACGAAATGGGCGCAATGGAGGATTCGGCGCGGTTTTTGCGTGCGGAGCTGTTCAAAAATGCATAAGCAATGCCCGGGGCGGGAAAACTGGCACAGTGCAAATACCGTGCCGGTTCTTTTTTTGCGGGAAGAAGCCGCTTGCGAAAATGATTACCCAAAAACGACCGTGATTTTTTGCGAAAAAGGGAAACGAAAAAATCAGCATGCGGCGCAAAGGAGCCGTTTTGCCGCTGCTTTTTCGCGAACCGGCACCAATTTGTTGTTATTTTGCACAAAAATGCGTGGTGCTCGCTTGTTGAATCTTACAAAATTACGAATTTCGACACAGTTCCACTTGACATTTTGCACTGTATGCTGTATTCTATACGCGTAGGGTAAACGATTACTCAATCCAATGCATCGCGGAGAACACAGTGGAGCACAAAAACATTTCCATGATGGATATTGCACGCATGTCGGGTGTATCCATTGCAACGGTATCGAGGGTCCTCAATAAGACCGGCCGTTATTCTGCCAAAACCGAGCAGAGAGTGATGGAGGTGGTGGAGCAGACCAAATATTCCATCAATCCGAATGCGCAGGGGCTTCGAACCAACCGGACCAAGACCATCGGCGTGGTGATCCCGGATATCACCAACGAATACTTCTCTCATATCGTGCGTGCGATTGAGGCGGCAATCATGCCGTATGAATACAATGTGTTTGTGTGCGACAGCAATGAAAATGCGGTGTATGAGGATCATCACCTGGCATCCCTTGCGGCTAAGGGCGTTGACGGCATCATATACATCAGCACGCGCAAGACCGCACAGGATATTGCGGGCGATTTTTCGATTCCCGTGGTGTATATCGACCGAAGCCCCGGCGTGGACAATAACTGTGTGACCTCGGATAACCGCCAGGGTGGCTATCTTGCCACAAAGGAACTGATTGACAAAGGCTGCAGACAGATCGTGCTGGTGCGTGATAAAAACTTTTTCTCCACGGTCAACGACCGCGTGAAAGGCTTTCTGCGGGCGCACCGCAAGGCGGGGCTGCAGGTTGACGACAGACGCATTCTTTCCTGCAATGTGGATTATGAGCAGGCGCGTGCGGCGATTACAGGGCTGATTGCGCGGCAGGTTCCCTTTGACGGTGTTTTCTGCACAACGGATATCATGGCGTTGGGAGTTTTGCGCGGGTTGCTGGAAAATGGGCTGCGCGTGCCGCAGGATGTGAAGCTTTGCGGCTTTGACGGCATCACACATACCAAAATTTCGCACCCGTCGATTACCACGGTGGTGCAGGATACAAAGGTGCTGGGCGAGCAGGCTGTGAAACTGCTCATGGAGCTGATTGAAAATCCGCAGGCGAAGAATAAGGAATATCAGATTCCCGTTACGCTGGAGGAGAGAGAAAGTACGGCGACGCAGTAAAACATCACCAAAAAAACAAAAAAGAAAACCGGGAGAGCAGATCAAAAAGAGTCTCCCATCTTTTTTCGACAAAAATGTAAAGGTTTACCCAAACAATCGACAAAAAACAGCATAGCAAAAACAGAGCCGGGAAAACGGCTTTGAAGGAAGGAGAACCAATGGATGCTTTGGTTGAAATGAAGGGTGTTGTCAAGAAATTTCCGGGCGTTACGGCGCTGAAGGACATTTCGTTTGACATTCAGCCCGGCGAGGTGCATGTGTTGCTCGGAGAAAACGGTGCCGGCAAATCAACACTGATGAAGATCCTTTCGGGCGTATATCAACCCACCGAGGGAACGATCATCATTGACGGCAAGGAATTTTCAAAGCTGACGCCGAAGGATTCCCATGAAAACGGTATCAGCGTGATCTATCAGGAGCTGAGCGTGATCAACGAGCTTTCCATTGCGGAAAACCTCTTTGTCGGAAAAATGCCGACAAAACGGATCGGTCCGGTGAAGGTGGTCGATACGGCACAGGTCAATCGCCGCGCACAGGAGCTGATGGATAAGATCGGCCTTAAGCGCAGCCCGAAAACGCTTGTGGAAGAAATCAGCGTTTCGGAAAAGCAGCAGGTTGAAATTGCGAAGGCGCTTGCCGCGGACAGCAAGGTGATCGTTATGGATGAGCCGACCGCTTCTCTTACAAACGCCGAGGTGGAGCATTTGTTTGCCATTATCCGCGCGCTGAAAGCGGAGGGCAAGGGCATCGTCTTTATTTCCCATAAGCTTGAGGAGATCAAGCGCATCGGCGATCGCGTCACCGTGCTCAAGGACGGCGCCTATGTCGGCACAAGAGAGGTCAGGGACGTCACGGTGGACGACCTTGTGACGCTGATGGTCGGGCGCACGGTGAAAGCCACCTATCAGCATGAGGATGCACCCGAAAGCTTTGAAAACGAAGAAGAACTCTTTGCGGTGAAAAATCTTTCCCGGCGCGACGGCAAGGTGCGCGATGTTTCCTTTGCGGTGCATCGCGGCGAGATTGTCGGCTTTTCCGGGCTCGTGGGCTCGGGGCGCAGTGAAATGATGAACGCAATTTTCGGCGCGGAGCCGAAATCCGCGGGGCAGGTGCTGCTCAAGGGCAAACCCGTCCGAATCCGCAGTCCGTACGGCGCGATCAAAAACGGCATGGCAATGGTTACGGAAAACCGCAGAGAAACGGGCTTTTTCCACAACTTTGATATCAAGCAGAATATTTCGATCCTGCCCTTTATCAAAACCTCGTTCTGGGGTGGGGCAGGCGGGTTGACCAGCGGAAAGTTCGAAAAACAATGTGCCGCGGAACAGAAAGAAAGCCTGAATATCAAATGCCATTCGATCGACCAGGGCATCACGGAGCTTTCCGGCGGCAATCAGCAAAAGGTCATCCTCGGAAAATGGCTTGCAGCCGACTCTCAGATTATTATTTTCGATGAGCCGACCAAGGGCATTGATATCGGCTCCAAGAGCGAAATTTATGTGCTCATGCGCAAGCTTGCCGACGAGGGCAAGGCGGTTATGGTGGTTTCTTCCGAGCTGCCCGAGCTGCTTGCCGTGTGCGATACCATCCATGTCTTCCGCGAGGGGCAGATCGTAAAGACCTTCCCGCACCGCGAAGCGACCGAAGAAAATATCATCAAGGCTTCCACAGCCGAAATCGCATAAGAGAAAGGACGAAAAAAGCGCTATGTCTAACACGAAAACAACGCTTGTTGATGTCAAGCAAAAAGAAAAAATTACCTTCAACTCCGTTTGGCAAAAATACGGCACCTTCGGAATTCTGATCGTCCTGCTTGCAATTTTGGCGGTGCTGCGGCCGAACACCTTCTTTTCCACCGCAACGCTGACGCAGATCCTTTCGCAAAGCTCGGTCAATATCCTGATTGCCATGGGCGAATTCTTCGCGATTTTGATTGCCGGCATTGATTTATCCGTCGGCTCTGTCGTCGCCCTGACCGGTATGGTTACCGCAAAGCTCATGGTCGCCGGAATCAATCCGTTGCTTGCTGTGCTGCTCGGGATTCTTCTGGGCGCGCTGCTCGGTTGCATCAACGGCGTTTTGGTCAACAGCACTGGGCTGCATCCCTTCATTATCACCCTGGGCACGCAGTCCATCTTCCGCGGCATCACGCTGATCATTTCCAATTCCAGCGCCGTGTTCGGCTTTCCCAAGGAATTCACCAAGTTTATTTCCTATAAAGTATTTGATATCCTTCCCATTGTTGCAATCATCGCGATTGCCGTCGCCCTGATTCTTTCTTTCCTCACTCGCAAGACAAAGCTCGGCAGAAACATCTACGCGCTGGGCGGCAACAAGGAAAGCGCATGGTATTCCGGCATCAATGTAAAAATGCATACGCTGGTCGTCTTCATCATCTCGGGCATTTGCTGCGGCATTGCCGGCATCGTGCTGCTGGGGCGCGTGGGCAGCGCAGAGCCCGCTGCGGCAACCGGATTTGACACCTATGCCATCGCAGCCTCCATCATCGGCGGCACAAGCTTCTTCGGCGGCAAGGGTAAAATTTTCGGAGTCGTCATGGGCGGTCTGATCATCGGCGTGATCAACTACGGGCTGAACATTCTGGCAGTGCCGAGCGTATGGCAGCAGGTGGTTATGGGGCTTTTGATCATCGGCTCCGTTGCGCTGGACCGTTTCGTCGCCCGCAAGAGATAAGAAAAAACAAGGAGGACGGCAAAATGAAACCGATGTTTAATCCGTCGCTGATGTGCATGGATCTTTTGAATATCAGGGAGCAGACCGCAATTCTCAATGAGCGGTGCGATTTATATCATGTGGACATCATGGACGGTCACTTTGTCAAAAACATTACGCTTTCTCCGGATTTTGTCCGCGCATTTTCGAAAATCGCAAAGCGCCCGATCGACTGTCACCTGATGGTGACCGACCCGGACGACTATATCGCCCCCCTGGCGGAGGCGGGCGCGGGTTATATCTGCCCGCATGCGGAGACGATTACAAACGACGCCTTCCGCATTCTGAACAAAATCGAAGCGCTGGGCTGCAAAAAAGGAGTCGCTGTCAGCCCCTCTACGCCGCTTTCTTCTCTGCAGCATTATCTCGGCAGAGTGGACAAGCTGACGATCATGTCGGTGGATCCCGGGTTTGCGGGGCAGCCCTTTATTCCCGAGATGCTGGAGAAAATCGCGCAGGCAAAGCGTATGCGCGAGGAAAACGGCTGGCATTATCTCATCGAGGTGGACGGTTCGTGCAACCAAAAAACGTTCGGGCGGCTTTATGAAGCCGGGACGGAGGTCTTTATCGTGGGCTCCTCGGGGCTGTTTTCAAAAGACAGGGATCTTGCGCGCGCTTATGAGATTATGCAGGAGGAATTTTGCAGAGAAACCGGGGCGGAGCTTAAATGATGGCGCACTCGAAAAAAGGAGGTGACGACATGGAGAAGCTGACCATCGGAATTGATATCGGCGGCACAAACTTCCGCATCGGCGCGGTAACGCCGGGGGGGCGGGTGCTGCATTTCGAAAAAATGTCAAGCCGTATTTTCGACCGGGGAGATGTGGTGCAGACGCTTTGCGGGCAGATCAATGCCTACACGGAGCGCTACGGAATCCGCGAACGGGTCGCGGCGGCAGCCGTCGGGATTCCGTCGATCGTGAGCAAGGACAAGCGCACGATTCTTTCCGCGCCGAATCTGAAAGGGTTTGACAATCTTCCGTTCAGCGACCGTCTCGGCGCGCTGCTGGGGATGCCGGTCTTTTTGGATCGGGATGTCAATTTCCTTTTGATGAACGATATTGATAAGCTCGGACTTGACCGCGATTCCACAGTGCTCGGCTTTTATGTCGGCACGGGATTCGGGAATGCGCTGTATCTGAATGGATCGCTCTATGCGGGGAAAAATGGTGCTGCGGGAGAACTGGGGCATATTCCGCTTTACGGCGTTGAGGATGTCTGCACCTGCGGCAATGTCGGCTGCTCGGAAACGCGCTGCTCCGGCAAATACCTCGAACAGCTGACGGCACGGCACTTCCCGGATACCGAAATCCGCGATGTTTTCAAATACCACGCCGACGACCCGATCATCGTTAAATTCGTAGAGGATTTGGCGCTGGTCATCGCAACGGAAATCAATATACTCGATCCGGACTACTCCGTGATTGCCGGCGGTGTTGTCTTTATGGATCATTTCCCAAAGGATGTTCTTCTGCGCGCAATTCATCGCATGGCGCGCAAGCCTTACCCCGAGGAAAACCTGGAGCTCCTCTTTGCCGAGCATACACAGCAAAGCGGAATTTACGGCAGCGGCATGTATGCACACGCACAGCTCAAATGAACAAACAAAAAGTTTTCAAAAAAGAAAGGACATTTGTCATGAAAAAGATCAGACTGATTTGCATCGTTTTGGCATTGGCAATGATCACCTCAATTCTCGTTGCCTGCAACAATACCACCGACGGCAACAAAGACGGCGGCGACAGCGCCGAATACGCAATTATTCTTAAGCCCCTTTCCAACGACTTCTGGGCAACCATGAAGAAGGGTATTGAGGAAGAAGCTGCAAAGCAGGGCGTCAAGGTCGACGTTTTTGCAGCAAACACCGAGGAAGATACCGAGGGCCAGCTCAAGATTTTGGAAAACTGCATCACCAAGGGCTATAAGGCAATCGGCGTTGCACCTCTTTCCCCCACGAATCTGATCAACGGCATCGTTGAAGCAAACAAAAAAGGCATTTATGTGATGAATATCGACGAAAAGATCGATATGGATTCCCTCAAGGCTGCCGGCGGCAGCGTGATCGCTTTTGCAACGACCGATAACGAAAAGGTCGGCGAAAAGGGCGCGCAGTATATCCTGGAGAACTTAAAGGACGGCGGCCAGGTCGCTATCATTGAGGGCAAAGCGGGCAACGCTTCCGGCGAATCCCGCAAGACGGGTGCGACCAAGGTCTTCACCGGGGCTTCGAATGTGACTTTGGTGGCTTCTCAGCCGGCTGACTGGGACAGACAAAAAGCGCTTGACACTGCAGCAAGCATGCTGCAGGCAAACCCCGACCTCAAGGCGATTTACTGCTGCAACGACACCATGGCGCTGGGCGCATTGCAGGCCGTGAAGAACGCGGGCAAGCTCGGTGAAATTATCGTTGTCGGTACGGACGGCGCCGCAGAGGCTCTGACCAGCGTGGAAGAGGGCGAGCTGAATGCGACCGTGGCACAAAACTCCGCAGAGATCGGCGCAACCTCCCTGCGCAGAATGATCAAGGCTGTGAAGGATGCTGAAAAGATTGATGCAAACGCAACACCCGAGACCATTCCGGTTGATTCTTATATCGTAACCAAGAAATAAGAAAAACCGCAGGCAGAGCGGCTTTTCGGGGGAAGGCGCTGACACGGAATAACTGCCGATGAATTGCGGCAGGAAAGCAAAGAGAGAAAAGGCGGCAGGGACCGCTTTGCGATGAGAGCGGTCCCCTGCCAAATGCAAAAAAGAAACCGGGCGACCGCGTCGCAATACGCGCGCACTGCGCTGTTTCGTTTATGAAAGTATGGAAAAGGAGTCATGAATGATGAAGATTGGGATCGGTTGCGACCATGTGGGTTATGAGCTCAAGGGAAAAGTGACAGAGCATTTGCGGGAGCTTGGCTATGAAGTGGTTGACTTTGGCACAAACTCCTCCGAGCGCACGGACTATCCGATTTACGGGGAGGCCGTTGCACGCGCCGTTGCAAGCGGCGCATGTGAAAAGGGCATTCTGATCTGCGGCACGGGGGTCGGCATTTCCCTGGCTGCAAATAAGGTGCACGGCATCCGCGCGGTGGTTTGCAGCGAGCCGTATTCGGCGCTGCTTTCCCGCCGCCACAATGATACCAATATTCTGGCGTTCGGCGCCAGGGTGGTCGGTGCGGATCTTGCGCTGATGATCGTGGATGCATGGCTTTCCGGCGTTTACGAGGGCGGCAGGCATGCAAAGCGCGTGCAGATGATTGCCGACATTGAAGCAAAAAACGAGTAAATTCATAGGAAATCCTCAAAAGCCAAAGGGGCGCGGATGCCTTTTCCGCGCCCCTTTGGTCTTTTCTTTTTTCAGCTTTTCAGCAGTTTTTCCGCAGCGCGCGAAGCACGAAAAATACGGCGCCCGCGCTGCACAGAAGCGGCACGGGAACAAGCCAAAACGGCGCGCTCGGTCTGTGCCTGTGCGAAAATGCAGAGGCAGGCGCAAAGCAAAGTGCAGCGCAGAAGAAAAGTTAGCGCTTTTTTCATCTTAATTCTCCTTTGCTTTTTGCTCGCCCGGGCAAAAGCGCAGATAAGCATGCTCTTTTTCCGCGGAAAGTTCTTTCCACAAAAATTCACCGTTTGCAAGGGTCATATAGCTATGCGGGCTTTGCTCCTTGGGAATGGAGACGGAGCCTGGGTTAAGACAGATATAATTTTCATGCATGCGGCACAGCGGCACATGCGTATGCCCGTGCAGCAAAATATCGCCCGGACAAAGCGGCGGCAGACTTGACTCGTTGAAAACATGGCCGTGCGTTGCATAAATGACGGCATCTTCGAGCGGCAGCGCGGCATAATCCGCCAAAATGGGGAACTGCAGCACCATCTGATCTACCTCACAATCGCAGTTGCCGCGCACGCAGAGCAGCCGCTCCCGCATCTGATTGAGCAGGGCAAGCACGGTTTTCGGGGCATACTCGCGCGGCAAATCATTGCGCGGGCCATGGTAGAGCAGATCGCCCAGCAGCAGCAAGCGGTCTGCTTTTTCTTCAAAAAAACGGTCAAGCAGGGCTTTTGTATAGTATGCGGAGCCGTGCAGATCCGAAGCAATCATCCATTTCATAAAAAATTTACCTTTCCTTGCGGGTATTTCTTTGCGAATGATATTATATCAGGAAAAAGAGGCGCTGTCCACCCTTTGTTTTCCGCTTGCAAAGAAAATGCCGATATGATACAATAATAAAAAAACCGTCGCATTTTTGCGAACAAAAAGGGGGGCTTTGCAATGGCAAAGCAAAAACAGGCGGGGCAAAAGGAACGGGCGCTTGCGGCGATGCGATATTTGGAGGAAAAATACCCGCAGGCGGAATGTGCGCTGCGCTGGCAGGGGGATCCTTGGCGGCTGCTTGTGATGGGGCGGCTGAGCGCGCAATGCACGGACGCACGCGTCAATGAGGTTTGCCGCACCCTGTTTTCCGTATATCCCGATTGTGCCGCCATGGCGGATGCCGAACTCCCGAGGCTCGAAAAGCTGATTTATTCCTGCGGGGTATACCGCGTGAAAGCGCAGAACCTGCGCGACAGCGCGCAAATGCTCATGCGCGACTACGGCGGAGAGGTGCCCGGAGAAATGGAGGCGCTTTTGAAGCTGCCGGGGGTCGGGCGGAAAATCGCAAATCTGATTTTGGGAGATGCCTTCGGGCAGCCTGCGATCGTTGCGGATACGCATTGTATCCGTATTTCCAACCGCCTTGGGCTGTGTGACGGCGCCGATCCGACGAAGGTGGAAAGCACGCTGCGGGGGCTGATCCCGCCGGAGTGCTCCTCCGATTTTTGTCATCGGCTGGTGCTTTTCGGCAGAGAGATCTGCACCGCACGCGCGCCAAGGTGCAAGCATTGCCCGCTGCAATGCCCTGCGCGGCAGGAAGCATATACAAAAGAAAAGGAATCGCTATGAGAGAGCAAACCCCAAGTGAAATTTCCGCGCAAATGCTGCAAAGGGCGCAGCAGACGGTTTTACCGCTGCTGTATTGGTATGGGGCAAATGCGCGCGAGCTGCCTTGGCGGCGGGAACCCACGCCGTATCATGTATGGGTCAGCGAGGTGATGCTGCAGCAAACGCGCGTCGCCGCGGTGATTCCGTATTACACGCGCTTTTTGGAAGCATTTCCCGATATTGCGGCGCTTGCAAAGGCAGACGAGGCACAGCTGCTCAAATGCTGGCAGGGGCTTGGATATTACAGCCGCGCGCGCAACCTGCAAAAAGGGGCGCGCGTTGTGACAGAGCAATACGGAGGAGCGCTTCCGCGCGAGGAAGCGGCGCTTTTATCTGTTCCGGGCATCGGCGCATATACCGCAGGGGCAATCGCCTCCATCGCCTTCGGGCTGCCCGTCCCTGCGATTGACGGCAATGTGATGCGCGTGATGACGCGCCTCTTTGCGGACGGGCGCGACGCAACCGATGAAAAAACAAAGCAGGATTACCGCGCGCTTTTGCGGCAGGTAATGCCGCGGGAGAACACCTCCGCCTTTACGCAGGCGCTTATGGAGCTGGGCGCCGTGATCTGCCTGCCAAACGGCGCGCCGCTTTGCGCCGCCTGCCCGCTGCGCGCTCTGTGCGCGGCATATGATGCGGGGGAGGTTTTGCGCTATCCGAAAAAGCCGCCGAAGAAGGCGCGGCGCATCGAAGAGAAAACGGTGGTGCTTTTGCGGCAGGGTGAGAGCTGGCTTTTGCGCAAAAATCCGGAGAAGGGGCTCTTGCGCGGGCTGTATTTATTTTTGCAATACGACGGCGCAAAGAGCGAGGCACAGCTTGCGGCACAGCTAAAAAAGGACGGCATTCTTTGCGGCGCGCTGACGAAGCTTTTGCCGCAGAAGCATATTTTTACGCATGTGGAATGGCATATGAGCGGATTTTGCGGCACGCTTCTCGGCCCGTGCGAGGCACTTGATGCATCGTTTGTTTTAGCGGACGCGGCGGCGCTGCGCGGGCAATATGCCGTGCCTTCGGCGCACGGTGCATATCTTTCCTATGCCTTGGGGAAACTGGCGGAGCATGCATAAATAATCGGGGGGCGGAAAATGCGCAAAAGAGAAAAAATCGGAATCGTTTGCATTTTGGCGGCGTTGCTGCTTTGCGGCTGTCTGCAAAAGTCACAGAAATTTCCGCTGGCAGAGCAAACGGAAGCACAAACAAAATTGCAGACGGAACGGCAAACGGAACAAGCGGCGGAGCAAACGGATCCGGCGAAGGAAGAAGCAACGGAGTGCCTCTCCCCGGAGCAGGTGCACCCGCCGCGGCAGGGGTTGCAAAGTGAGGAGCCCCTCTTAGCCCCCGTCCGTCCGCAGGTTTTGATGTATCATGCCGTGAGCGATACGCCGTTCAGCCCGCTGACTTCTCTGTTTGTGCGTCCTGCCGATCTGCGGGCGCATATTGATGCGCTGCAGCAGCAGGGATATCGGTTTTATTTTGCGGATGAATATGCGGAGAGGCCCGAAAAGAGCGTGATTCTGACCTTTGACGACGGCTATGAAGACAATTATACGGAGCTTTTTCCCATTTTGCAGGAAAGCGGCGCCGTTGCAACGGTGTTTTTGATTCAAAACTGCGTCGGGCAGGAGAATTATTTAAGCGAGGAACAGATTTTGCAAATGCAGGCAAGCGGCCTTGTGCGCTTCGGATGCCATACTGCCGATCATGTGGCTTTGGCGGGTCAAAGTGCGCAGGAAATGAGGGAGCAGATGCAAAGCTGCAAGCGGTATCTTGAGACGCTGCTCGGTGTGCCGTGCCGGTCGGTGGCATATCCGTACGGCTCGTATAACGAGAACGTTTGCCGTGCGGCGGGGGAGTTGTTTTCCTTCGGATATACCACCGACAATCCGTGCCGCTTTGCAAAAACGGGAAATGCTCCCATGGCATTACCGCGCCATTATATCAGCCGCGGAATGAGTGCGGTCGGCGTTTTGGAAAGACTTGACGGAGAATAAGCATGGAAACGGAAACAATTCTTTATGAAACGAAAGAATTCCTTGTTGTAAAAAAGCCCGTCGGGCTTGCATCGCAGGGGGACGGCAGCACGGACGATTTGTGCAGCCGCCTTGCGGCGCGCTGCGGCCGGGTCTGCTATGCGGTGCATCGGCTGGATCAGATGACGGGCGGGGTGATGGTATACGCCAAAACAAAGGCGACGGCAGCCGCGCTGGGGCAGGCGTTTGCAGCCCATGCGGTGCAAAAGGAATATCTGTGTGTGACGGAGGGCTGCCCGAAGCCGGCACAGGGGCAGCTTTGCGACGTGCTTTTTTTCGACCGTGCGGCGGGCAAGAGCTTCCCCGTGCGGCAAAAGGCAGACGGCACCTATCGGCGCGGGGCAAAGCCCGCAAAGCTTTTTTATGAGGTTTTGCAACAGGCGGATACATCCGTGGGCACGCGGGCGCTGCTGCGCGTTCGCCTTGAAACGGGGCGCACGCATCAGGTGCGCTGCCAAATGGCGGCGCAGAGCACACCGCTTTGCGGCGACGGAAAATACGGAGGGCGCGACCACGGCTGCCGAGCGGCACTTTGGGCGGCTTCGCTGCGTTTTACAGACCCGAAAACAGGCAAGGAGCTTTCGTTTTGCGCATCGCCGCCGCAGAGCTACCCGTGGAATTTATTTGACTGCATCGAAAAGGAGCGTTGGGGCGAGCCTTAAACGGTAAAAAAATGAATGTCAGACGGGGCAGGAAAGCGAAATTTTCGGCTCCGCCTTTTATTTTCAGGGCAAAAAAGAAAACAAACCGTTAGAATATTGTAAATGCCGCTGAAATCTTTGCGACAAGGATTGAAAAAGCAGGAATTTTGCGGTATAATATCATGAGCCGCCGTGCTTTTCGGCGCGGGGAAACCGGGTGCGCAAAAGGGCGCGGCTGATCGGACAGAAAAGCTCCGGCGCCGCACGGGCGGCGCACGGCAGACGGGATAGAAACGATAGAAATGATAGAAATGATAGAAACGGAGGAATCGATTCTTGATTCTGAAGACACTTGAGCTGCAGGGCTTCAAATCCTTTCCGGATAAGACGGTGCTGCGTTTTGACCGCGGCGCGACGGTGATCGTCGGCCCAAACGGAAGCGGCAAATCGAATATTTCCGATGCGATGAAGTGGGTGCTCGGCGAGCTTTCCTCCAAAAATCTGCGCGGAAACCGCATGGAAGACGTTATTTTCGGCGGAACGGATACAAGGCGGCAAATGGGATATGCCGAGGTTACCGTAACCTTTGACAATTCCGAGAGCGCAGGTGTGCGCCTTGTCTCCGATTGCGAGGAGGTCAGCGTCACGCGGCGGTATTACCGCGCGGGTGAGAGCGAATATTACATCAACAAAAAGCCGGTGCGACTGAAGGATATTCACGAGCTGTTTATGAACACGGGTATCGGCCGCGACGGTTATTCCATTATCGGGCAGGGGCGCATTGCGGAGATAGTTTCGCAAAAAAGCGAGGATCGCCGCGCCGTATTTGAAGAGGCGGCGGGCATTTCCAAATATCGCTTCAAAAAGATGGAGGCGGAGAAAAAGCTGCTCGGCGTGGAGGAAAATCTGCTGCGCGCGCAGGACATCTTAAACGAGCTTTCCGCGCGCGTCGGACCGCTGGAAAAGGACGCGGAGAAAGCAAAAATCTATCTGTCTCTTTACGGAGAGAAAAAGCAGCTGGATGTTTCGCTGTGGCTTTTCGATATGGATGTGCTGCGCGAAAAGATCGAGACGCTGAAAAATGAATTTTTGCTCTCCAAGGGCGAATATGACCGCGCAGGAGAAGAGCTGACGGATCTTGAAAACCGCAGCGACCGGCTGTATACCCTGGCGCAGGAAAACAAGGCGCAGGCGGAAAAATGCACGGAGCTGCTTTCCGAAATCGCCGCAAGGCGTCTCGGCGCCAAGGCGCAGATCGGTATTTTGGAAAACGAGATCGAGCATATCGACGAGCGCCTCGGGCAGACAGACGAAAAGCAGACGCAGCGCCACGATTTTCTGGAAAAGGCGCGCGCGGAGCTTACCGCTTTGCAGCAGAAGGCGCAGGCAATGAGCGCCGAGCTTGTGCAGGCAAAGGAAGCGCTTGCAAAGAGCGAGAAGACCGTGGAGGAGCGGGACCGCGCGCTGGACGGCGCATGGAATGCCGTTTCCGAGGCAGAGGAGCGCATTGCAAAAGCGCTGGCGGATCAGGGGCTTGCACGGGGCTCGGCTGCCGTTTTGGAGGAAACCAAGATAACGCAGGCGCAGCGCGCGGCGCAAAATCGAGAAGCCGCAGAGCAGGTGCGCGGCGAGCTTGCGCTTTTGACCGAGCGCTGTGAAAAGGCGCAGAAAGCCATCGCCGCCTATGAGGAAAAGGCGGTGCAGTCCGACGCGGCGGCGCAGAAGGTGCAGGAGCTGCTGCAGCAGCTTGCCGAAAAAAGACAGGCGCTTGCCGCGGCGCAAAACGAATATTATCTTGCCTATACCGAAAAGAAAAACCGCATTGAGGCACTTTCCCGCATGGAGGAGCTGTTTGAGGGATATTCCCGCAGCGTGCGCTTTATTATGAATGCCTACGGGCAAAAAAAGCTGCGCTGCGCTGCTTTGCACGGGCCGGTTTCCAAGCTTATCTCGGTGCAGCAGCGCTTTGCAACGGCGGTGGAAACGGCGTTCGGCGGGAATATGCAGAATATTGTCGTGCAGGATGAGGAAAGCGCAAAGGAAGCCATTCGCTATCTCAAAGAGCAAAACGGCGGCCGCGCGACCTTTTACCCCATTGAGACCGTGCGCGCACAGCGCGCCCCCGACATTTCGGCAGCAAAGGGCATCGCAGGCTTTTTGGGCACGGTGAGCGAGCATGTGGACTGCGCGCCGGAGTACCGCGAGGTTGTGGACGCCATGATCGGCAAGATCCTGATTGCCGATACCATCGAAAGCGCGGCAAAGGTAGCAAAGGCGATGCGGTATACCGTGCGCGTTGTTACGCTGGACGGACAGCAGGTCAATGCGGGCGGCTCGTTTACGGGCGGTTCGCTGCGGCAGGACAGCGGACTTTTGACAAGAGCGGCGCAAATCGACGCGCTGCGGCGGGAGATGAACGAATTTTCCGAAAAGATCAAAAAGGCGCAGCGCGAGGATGAAGCGCTTGCAAAAGAGGAGCAGACGCAAAAGGACGCGCTTGCAACGGAGCAGATGCACTCACAGATGCTGCGCACGCTGCAAAACGCAGAGCAAACGCAGCTGCAGGTGCTGAAAACGCAGGCGGACGCAGAGCAGGCACAGCTTGACACCCTTGCGGAGCAGAGCGCGCTTTTGCAAAACGAAGAGGCGGCATATTTTGCGCAAAAAGAGGCGCTTTCGGCGGCGCAGCAGGCGGCAGAGCTTGCGGCGCGGCAGGCGCAGGAGCAAAAAGAAGAATGCATTCGGCAAAGAGAGGCGCTTGCATCGGAGCTTGCTCAGGCACAAAAGGAGCAGGGGCGGCTGCAGGTGAGCACGGCGGAGCTGCAAAAGGATACGCAGGCGGCGCAGCTTGCGGCGGAGCAGATGCGCCAAAGCATTGAGAGCGCCGAGGAAAAATTCCGCGCGGCAAGCGATGAGAAGGATCAGCTTGCAAAAAAGCGCAGCGAATGCGTTGCCGCCATCGAGCAGCAGCGCGCATCGGAGCAGGCAGAGAACGAAAACGAAAAGCAGGCTGTTGCAAACCGCGCCGCGGCGCAGCAAAAGAGCCTGGAATATGAACAAAAGCAAACGGCTCTGCGTGAGCAGATGAAGGATAAAACGCATGAAAAGGAGCTTTTGTTCCGTCAATATACAAAGGCAGAGGCAAACCATGCGGCGGCGCAAAACGAGCGGGATAAACGCACGGGCGCTATGTGGGATGAATATGAGCTGACGCTTTCCTCCGCGCTGAACCTTGACTATCCCCCGCTTGACGCCGAATGTCGCCCAGCTGCTGCGGCAAGGCTGGCGGAGCTGCGCGGGAAGATCAAGCAGCTGGGCACGGTGCATGTCGGCGCGATCGAGGAATATGCCGCGGTCAAGGAGAGGTATGATTTTCTGAGCACGCAGGTGCAGGATCTGAATGTATCCAAGGAGGATCTGGCAAAAATTATTTATCAGCTGGAGCAGGAGATGCGCACGCGCTTTTCCGAAACCTTTGAACAGGTCAACACCGCCTTTCGCGAGGTTTTTCGCGAGCTGTTCGGCGGCGGCCATGCGGAGCTGCGCCTGACGGAGCCGGAAAATGTTTTGGCAAGCGGCATCCAGATCAATGTCGCACCGCCCGGCAAAATTATCAAAAATCTGATGCTGCTCTCGGGCGGTGAGCAGGCGTTTGTCGCCATTGCGCTGTATTTTGCGCTGCTGCGCGTCAACCCGGCGCCGTTTTGCATTTTGGATGAGATCGAGGCGGCGCTGGATGAGGTCAACGTTGATAAATTCGCATCGTATCTCAAGCGCCATTCCGACCGCACGCAGTTCATCGTGATCACGCACCGCCGCGGCACCATGGAAATGGCGGACAGGCTCTACGGCGTGACTATGCAGGAAAAGGGCATTTCAACGGTGCTTGCCGTGCAGATGAGCCAGGTCGGCAATTATCTCAAATAAAGGAGAGAGGGCATGGGCTTTTTCGAAAAATTAAAGGCGGGCCTTTCCAAAACAAAGACGGCGTTTGTCGGGGCGATGAACGATTTGTTCCGTAGGCACGGGCGCATTGACGACGCGCTTTACGATGAATTGGAGGAGCTTTTGTATACCGCCGATGTCGGCGTGGAAACCACGGAATATATTTTAGACACCCTGCAGCAGCGCGTGCACGAAAAAAAGGCGACGGAGGCTGCGCAGTGCCGCGAGATCTTAATCGAAATTCTTTGCGAGCTGGTAGGGCAGGCAGAGCCGCTGCATCTTGAAATGACCCCGTCGGTGATTCTTGTGATCGGGGTCAACGGCGTCGGAAAAACGACCTCCATTGCAAAAATTGCAAAGCAGCTCAAAGAAAGCGGCAAAAAGGTTTTGCTCGCGGCGGCGGACACCTTCCGCGCGGCGGCGATCGATCAAATCGCAATTTGGGCGGACCGCGTCGGCGTCGGGCTGATTCGCCATGAGGAGGGAAGCGACCCCGCTTCTGTTGTTTATGATGCGGCAATCGCCGCGAAAAATCAGCATGCCGATGTGCTCATTGTGGATACGGCGGGGCGGCTGCACAATAAGAAAAACCTCATGGATGAGCTGGCGAAGATCGACCGCGTGCTCGCAAGAGAGCTGCCGGGCGCCGACAGGGAGACGCTTTTGGTGCTGGATGCAACAACGGGGCAAAACGCCGTGATTCAGGCGAAGGCATTCAAGGAGGCGGCAAAGCTGACGGGGCTTATCCTGACGAAAATGGACGGCACCGCAAAGGGCGGCATCGTCTTTTCGATCCGGCGAGAGCTCGGCATTCCGGTCAAATTCATCGGGGTGGGCGAGCAGGCGGAGGATCTGCAGCCGTTTTCGGCGCAGGATTTTGTAAAGGCGCTGTTTGAGGGAGAGCATGCCGCAGCCAAAGAAGAAGGAGAAACGGAATGAAATTTGTTTTGGTATCGCACAATGCACATAAGCTTGCCGAGATGCACACATTGCTTGCGCGGCTCTGCCCGGATGCCGAGCTCATCGGCGCCAAAGAGGCGGGGATCGGCGAAATTGAGGAAACCGGAAGCAGCTTTGAGGAAAACGCGCTGCTCAAGGCGCGCGCAGCCGCAAAGCTCGGTTATATCGGCATTGCGGACGACAGCGGGCTTTGCGTGGATGCTCTGGACGGCGCGCCCGGCATTTATTCCGCGCGCTATGCAGGGGAGCCCTGCGATGATAAAAAGAACAACGATAAGCTTCTGCGCGCGCTGCGCGAGGTGCCCTACGGCAAGCGCACGGCGCAGTTTATAAGCGTTGTGGCAATGGCATTTCCGGACGGGTCTGAGCCGCTGATTGCGCGCGGAGTTTGCCCCGGAGAGATTCTGAGCGGGCCGCTCGGAGAAAACGGATTCGGATATGACCCGCTGTTTTTCTATCCGCCCTTTGCCAAGAGCTTTGCGCAGATGGTGCCTGCACAGAAAAACTGGATCAGTCATCGGGCACGCGCCATGGAGCAATTTGCAAAGCTTCTTGAGCAAAGGCTCGGAAAAGCGGAGGGCTGAGAAGTGACGGGAAAACAAAGAGCTTATCTGCGCGCCATGGCAAACGGGCTTGATACCATCTTTCAGATCGGAAAGGGCGGCATCAGCGAGGAGACCGTAAAGCAGATCGGCGCTGCGCTTGAGGCAAGAGAGCTGATTAAGGTGCGTGTTTTGGATAATTCGGGGTATACGGCGCGGCAGGCGTGCGATGCGCTTGCCGGGGCGCTCGGCGCGGACGGCGTGAGCGTTGTGGGGACAAGATTCGTTCTGTATCGCCGCTCGGAGAAAAAGCCGAAGATCGAGCTGCCGCGCGCATAAAGGGCGCGGGTTTAAATTTTGTGAAAAAAAGGGGGCGGCAGCGTGCAGGATACCGAAATTACGGAACGCATCGGCATTTACGGCGGAACCTTCGACCCGTTTCACTTTGGGCATTTGCATGCGCTGCGCGCCTTTTCCGCGGCACTGCACCCGGACAGAATTTTGCTCATGCCCGCTTTTCTGCCGCCGCACAAAGCGCATCGCGCGGGGGACGACCCCGCTGCGCGCCTTTTTATGCTGCGCGCGCTTGTGCAGCAAGAGGAGTTTGCGCAGATGCGCTGCACCGTGAGCGACTATGAAATCGCAAAACAGGGCAAAAGCTATTCCTATGATACGCTGTGCCGTTTTTCCGCCCCGCACAGAGCACTTTATTTTCTGATGGGAACGGATATGTTCTGCTCGCTTGAGCATTGGTATCGCGGCACGGAGCTGTTTTCCCTGGCACATATGGTGTGCGTTCGCCGCGGCGGTGAAAACGAAGCGCAGGAATGCGCCTGCATTGCCGAGGCGGCGCAGCGCTATGAGGCGCTGTATCGCGCACGCACCATGGTGCTTGCGGCAGAGCCGTTTGCCCTTTCCTCCACCGAGGTGCGCATGCGCCTTGCGGCGGGGGAGGATGCCGCGCGCTATTGCCCTGCGCCCGTTGCGCAGATTATCGAAAGGAGCGGGTATTACCGTGAATGAAGAACAGATTTTCTCTGAGATCCGTGCGGCGCTCCCCGCCCTTGTGGGGCAGGAAAAGCGCATGCGCCATATTCTCGGCGTAGAGCAGGAGGCAAAGGCGCTTTCCGAGCTTTTCTGCGAGGCGGGGCTTTTGCAAAAGGGTGAGGCAAAAAAGCTGCGTCTGGCGGCGCTGGTGCATGATATTACAAAAACGAAAACTACCGAAGAGCAGCTGCAGCTGTGCCGCGAATACGGCATTGCGACCGATGCCCGCCTGCAAAACAGCTCAAAGCTTTTGCATGCCTACACGGGCGGGCCGTATGCCGCACAGCGCTTCGGCACGGAATGGATCGACGGCGATGTGCAGCGCGCCGTGCGCTATCATACCACGGGGCGCGCCGGAATGGATTTGCTTGAAAAGCTGCTGTTTTTGGCGGATTATATTGAGCCGGGGCGCACCTGGCCTGCCTGCGTTACGCTGCGGGCGGAATTTTGGTGCCCGGGAATTGAGCGGTTTGACAAAGAGGCGCTTGCAAAGCATCTTGACAGGGTGCTGATTCATGCGCTGGATCAGACGCTTTTCGAGCTGCTCCGGGAAAAGCAGCTGATCGATCCGGACACGGTGTCCGCGCGCAATGCCCTGCTGCTGCCGCAGAAGCAATTACAAGAAGAAAACGACACAAAAACCGTCGAAAAGGAGAACGCCTAATGGACGAAAATCAAAATCGCACGCCGTCGGGCGCTGCGGCTGACGAAAACACGGAGCAGCTGGCGCAAAAGCTGTATCAAACCATGGAGCAGACACTGCGCGCCGCACGGGAGAGCGAGGCGGAGCAGCCCGCACAAAAGCAGGCGGACGCGGCGCCGAGCGGGGCGCAAGGGGCGGCACAGAGCCCCGCCGCGCAGCAGGACGCGGAGGATTTTGAGGTGCTGCAGGCGGTCTCGGTGCACAGAGAGGCGCAGCATAACGATGCGACCGATCGCATCCCCGTGCGGCAAAAGCCTGCCGCAAAAGAGAGCGAAAAACCGCAGAAAAAGAAAAAAGAAAAGGCTGCCGCAAGCCGAAAAACAAAGCATCCCGAGAAAGCGGAAAAAGCGAAGGAGGCACACCCTATGGCAAAAAAGCAGAGGGAACAGGGCACCGAGCACGACGCGGCAAATCGCCGCGGCACCGCCGTGCGAGACGCATCGCGCTATTTTCAGAGCACGGAGCAAACGCCCCCCGCGCCGCCGAGCGGCGGGAAAAAGGGCGGAAAACCGAAGAAAAAAGGCAGAGGACTGACGGCGCTGATCATTGTTTTGGTGCTTGTGCTCGGCATCGGTGCGGGCGCCGCTGCGGTGGTGCACCATTTCAAAAACTATACGCCCGATGTCGCCCCGCTGCCCGGGCCGGGTGAAGAGAAGAGCTCCGATGCGGGAAGTGATGCCGACGGCGAGCAGATCAAAATTCCGGAGCGCGAGCAGCAGGTTTATAATATTCTCATCACCGGGATTGATAAGGAATCGCATTCCTCCGATGTGATTATGGTCGTCCGCTTCAACGCAAAGGACGGCACAACGGATGTTGTACAGATCCCGCGGGATACCTATTATAACTACGGCGGCTATAAAACGCACAAGATCAATGCGATGTTTGCCTCCTTCTATAATCAGGCGAAAAACGAGGGCGAGGCAAACCCCTTTACGGGCGCAAACGAGCGCTTTGCAAAATTTATCACGGACTGCATCGGGGTGCCGATCGACCGCTATGTTTGTATTGACACCGAGGGCTTTCGCGAGGTGGTGGATGCCTTCGGCGGCGTAACGATCGAGGTGCCCATGGATCTTGATTACGACGACCCTTTGCAGGATCTTTCCATTCACTTGAAAAAAGGGCTGCAGCATCTGGACGGAGCACAGGCGGAGGGGCTTGTGCGTTTCCGCAGCGGTTGGCTCAATGCCGATATCGGGCGCATTGAAGTACAGAAAAAGTTCCTCAGCGCCATGTTCCGTCAGATCAAGGAAAATATGAATGTTTCCACCCTGGTTAAAACGGCGAACATTGCCATGCGCTATGTCACAACGAATATGTCCGCGGAGGACATTGTGTATTTCGGCGGCAAGGCGATGAATGTTTCCATGGAGCATATCCGCTTTGCGACCATGCCGGGCGGCGGGGTGACAAATCCGAATACGGGCGCCTCGTATTATGTGCTGTACAAAAGCGGGGCGGAGGGCGTTATACGCGAGCACCTGGAGGTTTATCAGGGTGAGCTGCCGCAGAACTTTTTCAATCCCAAGGGATATCTGTGCAACAAAGAGGCGGACTATGTGATGAACGTATACAACACGCCGTATACCTATGTGTTCAACGAGAAAAACAAGGCGGATTATATTGACGAAAACGAAGTCAACGTGCCGCATAAATAAAGGAGAGAGAGCATGAGCGAAGAGAAGGAAAAAACGGTCGCCTCGCTGCGCGGGGCGGCCCCGCAGGTGCTGGCACAGGAATGCGTGAAGATCCTGGACGAAAAAAAGGCGCAGGATATTCGCCTTTTACGCGTGGAGGATCAGACGATTTTAGCCAATTATTTTGTCATTTGCACGGGTACCTCCAACACCCAGCTGCGCGCCTTGGCGGCAGAGATCGAATACCGCATGACGCAGGCAGGCGAGCCACCGCTGCGCATGGAGGGCTATGATGAGGCAAGCTGGATTATCGTGGATTTCGGCTGTGTGATCGTGCATTTATTCAGCCGTGCGGCACATGAATTCTACGGGTTGGAAAAGCTTTGGGCAGATGCGGAGCATATGGATCTTTCCATGCTTATCGGGAAATGAGCAAAGGAGAAAAGCCATGAGACACGAATATGCAAAAATTGAACCGAAATGGCAAAAGCGCTGGGCAGACGCGAGGGCGTTTGCCGCCAAAGACAACAGCGATAAACCGAAATTTTACGGTCTGGTGGAATTTCCGTATCCCTCCGGAAGCGGGATGCATGTGGGTCATATCAAGGCATATTCCGGCCTTGAGGTCATCAGTCGCAAGCGCAGAATGCAGGGCTATAATGTCTTGTTTCCCATCGGGTTTGACGCCTTCGGGCTGCCAACGGAAAACACGGCGATCAAGGAGGGCATTCATCCAAGGGCCGTGACCGACCGCAATATTGCAAAATTCACGCAGCAGCTCAGCCGCGTCGGATTTTCGTTTGATTGGGACAGAGTGATCGATACCACGGACGAAGACTATTACAAATGGACGCAATGGATCTTTCTTGAGATGTTCCGGCGCGGGCTTGTGTTCCGCGATACCGCCCTTGTGAATTACTGCCCCAGCTGCCGCGTGGTGCTTTCCAATGAGGATTCGCAGGGGGGCAAATGCGATATTTGCCACAGCGAGGTCGTGCAGCGATCCAAGGACGTTTGGTATCTGCGCATCACGCAGTATGCCGATAAGCTTTTGCAGGGGCTGGATACGGTGGACTATCCGCAGAATATCAAGCAGCAGCAGATCAACTGGATCGGCCGCTCCGAGGGAGCATATGTCAATTTCCCCGTGCAGGGGCAGGGCGTGCAGGATACGCTCAGAGTGTATACCACCCGCCCGGACACCTTGTTCGGCGTGAGCTTTATGGTGGTGGCGCCGGAGCACCCGCTGCTTGAGAAATACCGCAGCGTGATTCAAAACAATGCCGCGCTTGACGCATATCGCGAGAAATGCGCGAAAAAGACGGAATTTGAGCGCACGCAGCTTGTCAAGGAAAAAACGGGCGTGCGCATTGAGGGTCTTACGGCGAAAAATCCGCTCTCGGGCAAGGAAGTGCCCATTTTCACGGCGGATTATGTGATGATGGGATACGGCACGGGCGCGATCATGGCGGTTCCCGCGCATGACCAGAGAGATTATGATTTTGCGAAGGTTTTCGGCGCGGAAATTATCCCTGTGATCCGGGGCGGAGATGTCTCCAAGGAAGCATATACCGGCAGCGGAGAAATGATCAATTCCGAATTTCTCAACGGCATGACCGATAAAGCGCAGTCCATTCGCCGCATGATCGAAGAGTTGGAGGCGCGCGGCATCGGGCAGGGTGGCGTGCAATATAAAATGAAGGATTGGGCATTTAACCGCCAGCGCTATTGGGGCGAGCCGATTCCGATTATCCATTGCCCAAGGTGCGGCATGGTTCCGGTGCCCGAAGAGGAGCTTCCGCTGCGGCTGCCCAAGGTGGAAAGCTATGAGGTGGGCGAGGGCGGCGAAAGCCCGCTTGCCAAGATCGATTCTTTTGTAAACTGCACCTGCCCCAGCTGCGGAGGCGCGGCAAAGCGCGAAACGGATACCATGCCGCAATGGGCAGGCTCCTCGTGGTATTTTCTGCGCTATATCGACCCGCACAACAAAAACGCTTTGGCAGACCCCGAAAAGCTGAAATATTGGATGCCGGTGGATTGGTACAACGGCGGCATGGAGCATGTAACGCGGCATATGATCTATTCGCGTTTCTGGCACCATTTTCTCTATGATATCGGCGTTGTGAATACGCCGGAGCCGTATGCCAAGAGAACGGCGCAGGGGCTGATTCTCGGGCCGGACGGACAGAAAATGAGTAAAACGCGCGGGAACGTGATCGACCCCAACGATGTTGTGGACGCCTACGGCGCCGATACGCTGCGTACCTATGTGCTTTTTATGGGCGATTACGGCAGCGCCGCCCCGTGGAACGACAGCTCCATGCGCGGCTGCAAGCGCTTTTTGGAGCGCGTTTGCGGGCTTTGCGATATGGCGAAGGGGCACGGCGTGACAAAGGTGCTGGAGCGCGCATTCCATAAGACCGTGCGCAAGGTTTCCGAAGACATTGAAGAGATGAAATTCAACACCGCCATCGCCGCGCTGATGAGCCTGATCAATGAAATTTACGACTGCGGCACGCTCACGCAGGAGGAACTCGGTGTTTTCGTGCGGCTGCTTTGCCCCATCGCCCCGCATCTTTGCGAGGAAATTTGGGAGAGCCTTGGCGAAAAGGGCTTTTGCTCTTTGGCACCCTGGCCGGAATACGATGCGGAAAAAACAAAGGACGAAACCGTGAATATTGCCGTGCAGATCAACGGGAAGCTGCGCACAACGCTTGCGCTGCCCGCCGATGTGGACAGAGAAAGCGCCGTCGCCGCCGCAAAGGCGGATGTGCGCGTGCAGAGCTTCCTTGCGGGCAAAGAGGTTGTCAAGGAAATTTTCGTGCCCGGCAGGATTGTGAATCTTGTCGTGAAATAATCCGCGAAAAAGCGCGCTTTGGGGCTTGCAAGGCAGCAAAGGGTGTGCTATAATTTCGATAAGCAGCGGGGTTGCCCGTTTTTGTAAAGAAGGAGAAAAAACAATGGGAAAACTCAGAATCGGATGCGTCGGCATCGGCGGTATGGGAAATATGCATCTGCGCGGATATGCGGGAGACGACCGCGTGCAGGTTGTTGCAATCTGTGATATCCTGGAAAGCCGCATGGCAGAGGGTAAGGCAAATCATCACCTTGGCGATGAGGTGCATTGCTATACCGATTTCAAAGAAATGATCGAGAAGGAAAACCTTGACGTTGTGGACATTGCAACGCCGAACGATTTCCATTCCGTGATTGCCGTTTATGCGCTGGAGCACGGCTGCCATGTTTTCTGCGAAAAGCCGGACGCTGTCAGCGTGGAAGAGGCGCTGAAGATGAAGGCGGCTTCCGAAAAGAGCGGCAAGGTGCTCATGATCATGCGCAACAACCGTTACTACGGGCATTCCGTGTTTGCAAAGAACTATATTGAAAGCGGCAAGATGGGCGAGATCTACTGCGGGCGCTGCGGCTGGATCCGTCGCCGCGGCATTCCCGGCAGAGGTGGCTGGTTTACCACAAAGGCAAAATCCGGCGGCGGTCCGCTGATTGACCTTGGCGTGCATATGATCGACCTTGCCATTTGGCTCATGGGCAACCCCACCCCCGTTGCCGTCAGCGGCGCGACCTATCGCAAATTTGCGGATAACGAGGCGCAGAGCGATTCCGTGCATGCAAAATTCGGCAGCAAGCAGGAGAACGGCACCTTTGATGTTGAGGACCTTGCCATGGGCATGATCCGCTTTGACAACGGCGCGGTTTTGCAGCTGGAATTCTCCTGGGCTTCCAATATCGATCACGAAACGCGCTTTGTTGAACTGCGCGGTACCAAGAGCGGCCTTACCTGGGAGGGAGACAGCGGCGTGAAATTCTTCTCCGAGGAGCAGGGACAACTGACCGATCTTGTTCCGCATTGCCAGGCGGGAGACGGCCATGTGGCGAATATGCGTCACTTTGTGGATGTTGTTGTAAATCATGTTAAGCCCGATTTCGAGCCGATTCAGGGCATCAACATGATCAAGATTCTTCAGGCGCTGTACAAATCCGCCGAGACCGGCAAGGAAGTTCAGCTCTGATTTTTGAAAAAGACGGAAAAACGGGGTGCCTGGCACCCCGTTTTTTTGTGATTTAGGCTTGGAATGTCTCGATCTTTATGATACAATATAAAATAGAGTGGTGTCCCTGTATCAACAAAACAAGGAGGCGGCATTGATGAATGGTTCGGAGCAGCTTGCGGCGTTTCTTAGCGCCGTGAAGGATGCGAATGTGGAGCGGGATGTTCCGCTTGCAAAGCACTGTACCTTCCGCATCGGCGGAAACGCGGCGATTTATGCGCAGCCCAAAACCGAAGAGATGTTGCTTTGCATTGTCCGCGCCTGCAAAAGCGCGGGAGTGCCGATGTTTTTTCTCGGAAACGGCAGCAATGTGCTTTTTTCGGACGCGGGCTTTTTCGGCTGCGTGATTTCAACGGCTGATCTTTGCAAAATCACGCTGCAAAGAGAAGGAACTGTTTTTGCGCAAAGCGGCGCCTCATTGTTTGCGCTGTGCCGCTTCGCGCAGCGGCATGCCCTTGGCGGCCTTGCCTTTGCCTACGGAATCCCCGGCACGCTCGGCGGCGCGCTTGTGATGAACGCGGGCGCCTACGGCGGGCAGATTGCAGATGTGATCGAAAGCGTGCGGGCGTATGATACCGTGACGGATACGATATGCACGCTGCGCGGCGAAGCGCTGGAATTTCGGTATCGCCACAGCGTGTTTTCCGCAGGGCGGTATCTCATTCTCTCCGCCGTTTTGTCCCTGCCGGCGGAAAACGCGGAGGAAATTTCCGCAAAGATGCAGCAGCACCTTTCGGCGCGGCGGGAAAAGCAGCCGCTGGAATACCCAAGCGCCGGCAGCGCATTCAAGCGCGGCGACGGTTTTTTCACCGCGGAGCTGATCGACCGCGCCGGGCTGAAGGGGCTTCGATGCGGGGATGCCGCCGTCAGCGAAAAGCATGCCGGGTTTATTGTAAATCTCGGCGCGGCGACGGCAAAGGATGTCACGGAGCTGATCGGGAAGATTCAGGCGGCGGTGCGGGAAAAATTCGGCAAAGAAATCGAATGCGAAATTTGCATTGTAAAGGAACGCTGATATGTCATTTGCGGCGGAAACAAAAGAGGCGCTTTGCGCGCTTTTTATCAAAAACGAATGCTGTGAGCTTTCGCTGTTATGGGGGCTTTTGCGCTACGGCGGCGATTTTTCCGAAGAAAGAATCCGCCTTTGCACAAATTCCGCGCCGGTGACGGCGCTTTGCCGCGCGCTGCTCTCAAAGCATTTCGGCATTGAGGTGCCCTCGGGCGGGCATCTTACCCTTAGCGCAAGGGACGCAGCGTTCATCTATCACGCATATCACGCCGATGAGGGCGCGCGCGCCTTTTCGGCATGGCTGCGCTGCGAACACTGCACGGGCGCGTTTTTGCGCGGAGTTTTCCTGGCGGCGGGCAACCTTTCCGACCCCGGAAATTCCTATCATCTTGATTTTTTGATGCAGGATGCGGAAAGCGCGCAGGCGCTCGGGGCTTTTTTGCAGTCGCTCGACATGCCGGCGCGCAGCACCGTGCGCGGCGCGCAGCCGCTGCTTTATTATAAGGGAAGCGAAGCAATCGAAGATTTTTTGGTGACGATCGGGGCGCGGCGCGCCGCATTTACCGTGATGGATGAAAAAATCCGCAAGGATATCCGCAACAATACAAACCGCGTGATCAACCTTGAGGTGGCGAATCTTTCCAAAACCGCAAGCAATGCCGCAAAGCAGCTGAGAGCGATTGCGCTTTTACAGAAAAGCGGCAAGCTTTCGCATCTTGAGGAGGCGCTGCAAATCACGGCGCACCTGCGGCAGGAGCATCCGGACGCAACGCTCTCGGCGCTTGCGGCATTGCACGACCCGCCGCTGACCAAATCCGGGCTGAACCACCGCCTGGCAAAGCTGACGGCGGCGGCAAAAGAGGAAAAAGAGCGGCTTTGATGCCTTTTGAAACGCAGACGAAACGGGGGGAAAACTACGGAACGACAGGAATTTGTGCATCTGCATCTGCACAGCGAATACAGCCTTTTGGACGGGGCGCTGCGTATTGACGAAATTCCCCGCCTGGCAAAGGAAATGGGGCAGAGCGCCGTCGCCCTGACCGACCACGGCAATCTCTTCGGCGCGGTCGTCTTTTTCGAGGCATGCGAAAAGGAAGGAATCAAACCGATCATCGGCTGCGAGGTCTATGTTGCGCCTGCCGGACGGTTTTCAAGGAGCGTTGCGCGCGAGGGCAATTATTATCATCTGACGCTGCTGGTGGAAAACGAGCAGGGGTACAAAAATTTGTGCCGCATGGTGTCTCTTTCGTACACCGAGGGTTTTTACGGGAAACCGCGCGTGGACGACGAGCTGCTTGCGCGGTTTTCGGAGGGGTTGATCTGCCTTTCCGGCTGTATGGGCGGCTATATCCCGCAATGCATCGCCAAGGGCGAATTTGAAAACGCGCGGCAATATGCGCGGCAGCTTGCCCGCATTTTCGGAAAGGACCGGTTTTATCTTGAACTGCAGTCGCATGGGCTCGGCGGTCAGCGCGATATTCTTGAATATACGGCGGTGATGGCGCAGGAGCTGGGGCTCGGCATCGTTGCGACAAACGATGTGCACTATGCCCGCGCCGAGGACGCGCGCACACAGGCGGTGCTGATGTGCATCGGCATGGGGCGCACGATCGACGACGGGCGCCCGCACGGCTTTGAAACGGATGAATTTTATTTCAAAAGCACCGAGGAGATGGCACGCCTTTTTGAGAAGCTGCCGCAGGCGATAGAAAACACGAAAAAAATCGCGGATCGCTGCAATTTTTCCTTTACCTTCGGCAAGCTCTATTTGCCGGTTTTCACGCCGCCGCAGGGGCAAACCCCGGCGCAGTATCTGCAAAGCCTTGCGGAAAAGGGCCTTTCGGAGCGCATGGCAAGCGGCGCATTGGTGCCGAGCGAAAAGCATCCGCTTTCCGAATATGAAAACAGAATTAAATACGAGCTGAAAACCATTGTTGATATGGGCTATGCCGAATACTATCTCATTGTTTGGGATTTTGTGCACTACGCAAAAACGCACGGCATTCCCACGGGCCCCGGCCGCGGCTCGGGCGCTGGGAGCCTGGTTGCGTTTTTGATCGGTATCACGGATGTGGATTCCATTCGGTATGAACTGATGTTTGAGCGCTTTCTCAATCCGGAGCGCGTGTCCATGCCCGATTTTGATGTGGATTTTTGCTATGAGCGCCGCGGCGAGGTCATCGCCTATGTTGCACAGAAATACGGCGCGGAGCATGTGGCGCAGATCATCACCTTCGGAACGCTTGCGGCGCGCGCGGTTGTGCGGGATTGCGGGCGGGCGCTGGGCATGAGCTATGCCGATGTGGATACCATTGCAAAGGCTATTCCAAACGAACACGGTATCACGCTGCAAAAGGCGGCGCAGCAGCCGCAGCTTGCCGCGCTTTTGCAAAATGATGCACAGGCGGCGGAGCTTGTGCATGCGGCGATGCAGCTGGAGGGCATGCCGCGCCATGCCTCCGTGCATGCGGCAGGAGTGGTGATTACCGATCGGCCTGTGTATGAATATGTGCCCCTGGCGCTCAGCGGGGAGCAGCCCATTACGCAATTTGATATGGATACGGTTGCAAAGCTGGGGCTTTTGAAAATTGATTTTCTCGGGCTGCGGTATCTCACCGTGATTGCCGATGCGGAGCGCGAGATCTCCAAAGAGGTGCCCGGTTTTTCGGTTGCGGCGCAAAGCCTTGACGACGGTGCAACCTATGCCATGCTCGGCGCGGGGCAAAGCGGCGGGGTGTTTCAGCTGGAGAGCGCAGGCATGCGCCAGCTGCTTGAAAAAATGAAGCCGCAGAACCTTGAGGATATTGTTGCGGCGATTGCGCTGTATCGCCCCGGCCCAATGGATTCCATTCCGCGCTATCTTGAAAACCGCGCGCATGCGGAGCATGTGGAATATGCGCTGCCGCAGCTGCGGGAAATTCTTGATGTCACAAACGGCTGCATTGTCTACCAGGAGCAGGTGATGCAGATCTGCCGCGTGATCGCGGGGTATTCCCTGGGGCGCGCGGATGTGGTGCGGCGCGCCATGTCCAAAAAGAAAACGGAGGTCATGGCAAAGGAGCGGGAGGAATTTTTGCGCGGGGCGATTGCACGCGGAGCGAACCCCGCCGCGGCAGAGCGCGTTTTTGACGAAATGGCGGGCTTTGCAAAATACGCCTTCAATAAAAGCCATGCCGTTGCCTACGCCTATCTTTCCTATCGCACGGCATATTTACTGTGCCATTATCCCGCGCAGTATCTTGCGGCGCTGCTTTCCTCCGTGCTGGAAAACACGGCGAAAATGTCCGAATATATCCTGCAGGCGCAGCGTCTCGGCATTGCGCTGCTTGCGCCCGACATCAACCAAAGCGAAAGCAAATTCACCATAGCCCCCGCCCAAGAGGCGAAAAGCGGGCAGGGGATCCGCTTCGGGCTGTGCGCCGTCAAGGCGGTCGGGGAGCGCTTTGCCGCGGCAATTTGCAGCGAGCGGGCGGCACACGGGCAGTTCGGCGATTTTGAGGAATTTGTGCGGCGCATGTCCGATAAGGAGCTGCCGCGGCGCGCCGTGGAGGCGCTGATCCGCTGCGGTGCGTTCGATACGCTTGAGCCGGACCGCGCAAAGCTGATCGTTTCCTATGAAATTTTGATCGACGCTGCGCAGCAGCGCTCCCGCGAGGTGCCGCAGGGCCAGGGAGATTTGTTTTCCTCCAGCGGCATGGAAGCCCCGCCCGAGCAGGCGGCGATGTGGCTGCCGAAGATTGAGGTGCCGACGGTGCAGCCTTACACCTTTGCGGAAAAGCTGGCAATGGAAAAGGAAGTAACGGGGCAATATTTTTCGGGGCATTTATTGGACGCCTACCGTGCGCACATTGCTTCTCTGCGCCTTGACAGCATCAATGAAATTCTGCTCTCCTTTGCCGCGGACGGCGGCCCGGTCGGCGCATATCGCGATAAACAAAGCGTGTGCATTGCGGGCATCATCACCCAAAGGGTCAACAAGCAAACCAAAAAGGGAGAACCGATGGCATTTCTGACGGTGGAGGACCGATACGGCGAGATCGAGCTTGTGGTGTTTCCCGCCGTGCTGCAGCAGCAGGGAGATCTGCTTTTTGAACAAACGGCAATCGCCGCTGCGGGCGAGCTTTCCGTGCGCGAGGAGGAGCCGCCTAAAATTCTTTTGCGCCGGGTGACGGCACTTTTGCCGGACGAAGCCTTTGCGGCGCAGGCGCAAACGCAGAAAAAACAGCCGCAAACACGGCAGGCACAAACGCCGCAGCCGATTTCCGCGGGCGCGGGACGGGAAGCATTGCCCGGCGCCGCGCGGCAGGCGCAGGGGGGCGTTTTATATCTGAATGTACCCATGGTGCGCCCCGAATGCGAGCCGTATCGGCGGGCACAGGCGCTGCTTCGCATTTTTCCGGGATCGCTCAAGGTCGTTTTTTATGACGCCGGCGCGAAAAAATATCTTGCTGCCCGCGGTCTTTCCTGCGCGCCGAGCCCGTTTCTGCGCGCGGAGCTTGCCGAAATTTTAGGCGAGAAAAATGTGGTATACAAGCCGCAAATTTGACAAAGCGCCCGGAGCGTGCTACAATGGGCGGGACGGGACAACCGGTAAAAGACACTTTGACCGAACAAAATTCGAATCGGATAAAAGGATAAAACTATGAACCAACCGAAACAACCGAAAAAGGCCGCCGCCGCGCCGCGCCGCAAGACGCAGCGCCCCGCAGGCGGGAAAAAGGTGAACTGGAAGAAGGAATTTGCGGATGCCGGCAAAACCTCCGGCCGTGTGGCGGGGCGCATTTTGACGACAATTTTGAATGTCCTTCTGACGCTGCTTTTGATCGGGCTGATCGTCGGCACGGTGGTCGGCTGTGTATTTGCGCTTTATATCAAAAACAACATCGATCCGAGTCTTGATGTGGACTTATATGTCTCGGACCAGGACCTGACGACGATGCTGTATTATACAAATGAGGACGGCGTCGCCGTGGAAATGGAAAACGAGCGGCTGCACGGCTCGGAAAACCGCCTTTGGGTGGGCTATTCGGATATTCCGCAGGTCGTTTGGCGGGCGTTTGTCTGCATTGAGGATCGCCGTTTCTTTTCGCACCATGGGGTCGACTGGCTCTCTACGGGCAAATCCGCGTTGAACTTTTTGCTCGGCAGCAGCACGCGCGGCGGGTCGACCATCACGCAGCAGCTTGTCAAAAACCTTACCCAAGAGGACGAAGTGCGCGTGCAGCGCAAAATCCAGGAAATTTTCCGCGCGCTGGAGCTTGAGAAAAAGCTGAGCAAGGAGCAGATTCTGGAGCTGTATTTAAACTCCGTTTATCTTTCCCGCGGATGCTACGGCGTGCAGGCGGCATCGTATAAATATTTTTCCAAGAGCGTTTCCGAGCTTTCGCTGGATGAGGCGGCTTGCCTTGCCTCCATCATTCAGTCGCCCTCGCGGTATGACCCGATCTCAAAGCCGGAAAACAACAAAATGCGCCGCCAGGAGGTTTATAACCGCATGCTCTCCGAGGGCGCGATCACACAGGCGGAATATGACGAGGTTTATTATAAAGACCTCACGCTCAATGTCGCAAGCGATACGGACAGCGCGCAGGCGGGAGAGAATGTGAACTCCTGGTTCAAGGATGCGTTGATCGACGAGATATTGCAGGATCTGATGGATGAATATCAGCTGCCCAAAGCCGTCGCTGCCCGCATGCTGTATTCCGAGGGGCTGCAGGTGTATACCACGGTCGACCCACAGCTGCAAAGCACACTGGAGGAGATTTATCTGGATCTGTCCGGCAATGTCTATGCCTTCCCCGAGCGGCTGCAGTCCGCAGCGGTTCTGATGCGGCCAAACGGCGAGGTCGCGGCATTGGTCGGCGGCAGAGGAGAAAAAACGATCTCCCGCGGGTTCAACCGCGCAACGGGGGCATATCGCTCCCCGGGTTCCTCCATCAAACCAATCAGCGTGTATGCGCCGGCACTGGAGCGCGGACTGATCACCTACGGCACTGCCGTTGACGACACCCCGGTGATGTTCAACGGGGACGACGGCAAGAACCCCTGGCCGAAAAACCTGCCCCGCGGCTATAACGGGCTGACGACGATCAACAGCGCCGTGGAGCGTTCGGTCAACACGATCGCCGTGCGCGTTTTACAGATGCTGACCCCGGAGGAATCGTTCCGCTTCTGCAAGGAGCGCGCAGGGATGAGCTCCTTAACGGATCATTATGAGCGTGCAGACGGCTCCGTGATGACGGATATGGATCTGGCGCCGTTGGCGCTGGGCGCTTTGACCAAGGGCGTGACCGTGGAGGATATGGCGTCTTCCTATACCATGCTTGCCAACAACGGCATTTATTCCAAGGGGCATCTGTATACCAAGGTATACGATAAGGACGGAAAGCTTTTGCTGGATAAGACGACGCAAAGCCAGGTCGCCGTCAGCGCGCAGACGGCAAGCATTATGACGAAAATGCTGCAGAATGTTGCAAACTACGGCACCGGTAAATCAATCACGCTGCGCAACAAAATGGATGTCGCCGTGAAAACCGGTACTGCGGAGAACGATGTCGACCGCTGGTGCGTCGGCTATACGCCGTATTATGTGTGCGCGGTGTGGTCCGGCTATGACGAGCCGAAAACCATCGGAACCTCCCGCAATCCGTCCGTGACGGCATGGGATGTGATCATGACAAAGGTGCACGAAAGCATTCTGCAAAGCGGCAATGTAAAGTCCTTCGAGGTGGCAAGCGGCGTGGTGCAGGCAAGCTTCTGCGCCGACTCAGGCTTGCTGTGCACCGATGCGTGCCGCGCCGATCTGCGCGGCAATCGGGAACAGACCGGCTGGTTTACCGCGGCAACCGTGCCCCAAGAGGGCTGCAAAACGCATACCTTGGTGAAATGGGACAGTGTGACAAAGGCGGTCGCCTGCCGCGATTGTCCCGAGAGCAATGTCACGGAGGTTGGGCTGATCCGCGTGACTACGCGCGATTTTCCGATTGAAATTACCGTGTCCGATGCCGAATATGTGTACAGACCCTGGTCGGTCAAGGACGGGGTAACGGATTCCAAAACGCTTCCGTTCTTTTTTGCCAATGTCACACAGGGGCGCTTTGTCGGGCTGACGGCGCTGACAAACCATTCCGCCTCCTATAACCGCTATTGTATGGAGCATTATGTTGAGCACGGACCGGAGGAGGAGACGACGACAGAGCCACCCGAACCGCAGACCACGCCCGCGCCCGAGCCCGAGCCTGAGACAACACCCGCTCCGGAGCCGGAGCCGGAAACCGAGCCGCAGACCACGCCCGCGCCCGAGCCGCAGGAATAAACCGGCATGGGGAGAGTGCAGTGGAAGGGCAGCGCGCTGCTTGCCCCCGTTCCGCCGGCGCTTGTGTGCTGTCGCGCGGACGGAGAGGATAATGTATTCACCGTCGGCTGGACGGGAATTGTATCAACGCACCCGCCGCGCACCTATATTTCCGTGCGCCCGCAGCGGCATTCCTATGCCATGCTGCGCAAAAGCGGGGTGTTCACAGTAAATTTAATGCCGGCGGCGCTTTGGAAAACAATCGATTATTGCGGTATTTTTACCGGGGCGCGGGTGGATAAATTTGCGAGGACGGGGCTTTTGAAGGCACAGGCGACAGAAATCGACTGCCCGTATCTTGCGCAGAGCGCGCTGAGCCTGGAATGCCGTATCACCGAGGTTTTACCGCAGGGCACGCACGATATGTTTTTGGCGGAAATTGTTGCGGTGAGTGCAAACGAGGCGCTGCTTGACAAGGCGGGGCGGCTTTGCCTTGAGCGCGCGGGGCTTGCCGCTTATGCGCACGGCACCTATTTTACGCTCGGCAAACCGCTTGGGCGGTTCGGCGACAGCGCGAAAAAGAAAAAACGCGCGCCGCAGGGCAAAACACAAACTGCGCAGACGCAAACCGCAAAAACACAGAATGCAAACCTTTCCGACAAAGGAAAAAAGGAGGCGCCGCAGAGCCGAAACGCGCGCGGCGGCGCGCCCGCAAAGAAAACGGGCAAAAAGCGCTGAAGCAAGCGCAAAACCAAGACGCGCAAAACATGAGGCAAAACAAAAAGCTGCTCACGCACAGCGGTGCGGCGGGCGGCTTTTTCGCGAAAAAAATAAGGGAGCAGGCAGACGGAAAATGGACGAGATGAAAAAAGGAGGGCAAAAAAAGGTAAGTGTTACCGAGCAGCTCGGCAGCGGGCGGATTTTTCCCCTGATTCTGCGGCTGGCTTTGCCGGCGGTCACTGCGCAGCTGATCACATTTTTATATAATATTGTGGATCGCATGTACGTCGCGAAAATTGAAGCCGTCGGCATGGATGCGCTTGCTGCGCTCGGCATTGTGCTGCCCATTACGCTGATCATCCAGGCGTTTGCAAATCTCATCGGGCTCGGCGGCGCGCCGCGCGCCGGTATTAAAATGGGAGAGGGAAAAACCGCAGAGGCGGACGGCATTTTCAACACGGCGTTTTCTCTGCTTGTTTTCATCGGTATTGTAATCGGGGCGGTTTGCTTTGCGCTGGCAAGGCAGATCGTGCTTGTGTTCGGCTGCCCGCAAAGCGCGGTGGAATATGCCGTTTCCTATCTGAGAATTTATGCCTGCGGCACGCTGTTTGTGATGCTTGCGCAGGGGCTGAACCCGTTTATTCTGACGCAGGGCTATTCGCTTGTGGCAATGGGTTCCGTGCTGCTCGGCGCGGTGATCAATCTTGTGCTCGACCCTGTTTTTATTTTTACGCTGGGCATGGGGGTGAGCGGCTCCAGCCTTGCAACGGTTCTTTCCCAGGGCTGCTCTTTCCTTTGTGTGCTCTGCTTTTTCTTTTCGAAAAAAAGCCTGTTTCACCTTCGCTTGCGCCATCTTTTGCCAAAAGCGAGGTATGTCCGCGCGATTCTTTCGCTCGGCTTTACACCCTTTGTGATGACGATCACGGAATGCGCGATTCAGGTGGTGTTCAATATCTGCCTCAACCGCGCGAGCGGCGGGAACCGCGACTATACGGCGGCGCTGACGGTGATGCTCAGCGCATTGCAGCTTATTTCTCTGCCGCTTAACGGGCTCGGAAACGGCGTGCAGCCGTTTATCAGCTACAACTATGGCAAAGGAGACGAGGCACGCCTGAAAAAAGGGGTGCGCTATGTCACCCTTTTGGCGTTTGGTTTTTGCATTACGATGTGGTCGCTCTCCATGGCGTTTCCGCAGATGTATGCGCGCCTGTTTTCCGCAAGCGACGCGGTCAGCGCCATTGTAAAGCAATACTGCCCGCTGTTTTTGATGGGGTCGATCATGTTTTTTGTGCAAATGACGCTGCAAAATGTCAATGTGGCGCTGGGGCAGGCAAAATCCGCGCTGCTTTTGGCGGTGATGCGCAAGGTGGTGATTTTGATTCCGCTGTGCTTCCTTTTGACGCATTTGCTCGGCTATCGCGGGGTCTATCTCTCCGAGGGAATCGCCGATCTTGCGGCGGGCATCATTACCGCTGCGGTGATTTTTACCTCTTTCCCGAAAATTTTTCACAGGCGCGCGCTGCTGATGCAGCGGCAAAATCGGCAGCCGGAAGAAAAATGATGCAAAAAATGCGGAGCCTTTGCCGCTGCGGGGCTCCGCCGCACATGTTTTTTGCCGAGAATGCGCAATTGTCGCTTTTTAGGGGTTGACAGGCTGATTTTTTTGTGGTAAGATAATTTGGCTGAAAACAGCACGGCCTGGTAGTTCAGCCGGTTAGAACGCTAGCCTGTCACGCTAGAGGTCATGGGTTCGAGCCCCATTCAGGTCGCCATATGCTGCTATGGCTCAGTCGGTAGAGCGCATCCTTGGTAAGGATGAGGTCATCAGTTCGATTCTGATTAGCAGCTCCAGAAAAGCCCGTTTGCAAAAGCAAGCGGGCTTTTTGATTTGCCGCACGGCGGATTTGTTATTCTTTTTTCGTTTGCTGCCGCAGGGTGAAGCCGCCGAGGTTTTGAAACAGCTCCGGCAAAAAACGCACACGTTCAAGCTGCGCCTCCCAATATTCCGGCGTGAGCACAAGCCCTGCCTCCGAAAGCGCCGCAAGTCCCTCGCGGGCGCTTTTTTTCGGTGCGGCGGCTCTGCCGAATGCCTCGGCAAGGCGCACAAGGAGCAGCGCAAGATATTGAACTTTTTGCAGCATGCCGATCCAATATTCCGGAGAACGCAGATATCCGAGGGCAAACAGGCGCTGCACCGCAAGGGTGCCTTCATCCAGATAGCATTCGTTCAGATCCACGGCGCCGCGGATACCTTCGACCGTTCCCGGACCGTATTGCCAAAGCAGCATGCGCGCAGTCTGAGGCTTTTCGCCGCTCCATTTTGCAATCCAAAGCGGATAGGCAAGCTCACTCATGTCAAGCCGATGGGCGATATGATCGGGATTGGTATAAAGCCCCGCCGTATAGCCAGCCGCACCGACCGTTTCCAAGAAGGCGCGGCAGCTTGCGCTGAGCTGCGCACGGGTCTGGCGCAGAAGGTTTTGGTTGCCGTAAACCTCACAATCCAAAAACACATGGCGCACATAGGGCTGCCAGGGGTGAATGGTATCAAGAAAAAATTTTGCCTCCGAAACGGCGCCCGCCCTGTCGGCGGCGCAGAAAAAATGGTAGAATCCGAACGGCACACCTGCCGCTGCGGCGCCGTCTGCATGGCTTTGCAGCGCGGGATCCGCAAATGGTGCGCCCTGCCCGCCGAGGGTCGCTCCCTGCGATGCTTTGATTACGGCAAAGCGAATGCCGTCTTCGTATACTTTTTGCCAGGAAGAAACGGTCTGATAGACCGACAGATCGATGGCTTTCATCAAAATCCCCCCTTACGGGCAGTGTATGAAAAAGGGCGCGGCACCGTGCCGCATGCTTGCAATTTTGTGCGCGGTGTGCTATGATAAGGGGCAGAACGAAAAAAGGCGGTGTTTTGATGTACGACGAGCTGACGCAGGTTGATATTGATAAGATGAAAGAGGAGATTGAATATCGCAAGCTGACGCTGCGGCCGCAGCTTGGCGAAAATCTGCGTGCGGCACGGGCGCAGGGCGATCTTTCCGAGAATTACGAATACAAGGTGGCAAAGGGCGAGGTGCGCCGCAACAACAGCCGCATCACCTATCTTGAAAACATGATCAAAACCGCAAAGGTCATCAGCGCGGCGTCTGCGGCGGACGCGGTGGGACTGTTTGACCGCATCACGGTGCATCTGGAAGAAGACGATGAGGATATGAGCTTTGTTCTGACAACGACATTGCGGCAGGATTCTCTAAGCGGCTATATCAGCAAGGAATCGCCGCTTGGGAAAGCGGTGCTCGGAAAGAAAAAGGGGGAGCGGGTCACGGTGCGCGTGAATGAGAGCTATACCTATCATGCCGTGATCACGGGATTTGAAAAGGGAGAGGACGACCCCACCCTTGCAATCAGTTCCTATTGAGCAAAAAAGCAGGCACAGGCGGCGCTGCGGGGAAAACCCGGGCGCCGCTATTTTTGAATTTTCGATGAATGCTCTTGCAATACCGCGGTAAATCGTATACAATAAGGCAAAGAGTGAATGAATACAAGGAGCTTTGTCATGGATCTTCGTTTTCCGCCGATCGCTGCGGACCGCTGCCTGCAGTTTGAACATTTTCCCACCCCGACACAATGCATGATCTACCGCAACTGGGAGCTGGTTGCGCCGCAGCGCATCGCAAAGGTGCTCGGAATTACCGAGGCGCGCGTCAATGCGCTTGCGAGCGATATGGGGCTGTCCGTGCCCGCCCGGGTGCACGGAGATTTTCTCAAAAACGGCTATGTGACGCTGACCCGCGCCAACTGGCACCTTTTGCCCTATGAGCAGCTTTGCACGCTGCTTGATATCACCCCAGCAAAGCTTTCCTATTTGCTTGCGGAGGATGATTTTTTGGACATCAAGCTCGGCTCGATCAAGCCGGATACGCCGCCGCTTGGCGATATCACCTTAAATGACGCGCAGAAAGAGCAGACAAAATGGATCAGGCGCATCACGGAGCAGACGCTTGCCGCACTGCCGCCGATCTCGGCGGAGCCGTTTGATTTCAATCCGCATTTTCATGACGGGGTGGTCGGCAAGCCCGGGAAGTGCGACCGCTTCGGCATCCGCATGTGCGCTTCCTACTGCGCGCTGTACGGCGACCCGTTTCTGGACGACGAGCTTTTGACGCATTCCTACCCGGATGCGCTTTTGGAGGCATATCGGGATCTCGGAATCAACGCGCTGTGGACGCAGGCTGTGCTGGACACGCTCACGCCGAGCCCGTTTCAGCCGCAGCTTTCCGTGGGATATGAAAAGCGCCTTGCCATGATCAATAAGCTGATTGAAAAGCTGGGGCGCTACGGCATCAAGCTCTATCTTTATCTAAACGAGCCGCGCGCGCTCGATATCAGCTTTTTCAGGGATCACCCCGAGCTGTGCGGCGCAAAGGAGCGGGGGCTCGGCGCGCTGTGCGTATGCACGGAGCCGGTGCAAAAGCGCCTGTATGACGGCGCAAAGTTCCTGGCGGAGCACACGCCGGGGCTGGGCGGATTTTTGACGATTACCTCCTCGGAAAACCTGACCAACTGCTACAGCCGCACCGACGGCACGCATACCGATTGCCCGCGCTGCGACAAGGTGCCCCCGGCGGAAATTTTCGCGCTGGTGAACCGCCTGCTCTTTGAGGGGGCGCGCGCCGCTGTGCCGGATTTCCACATGATTGCCTGGACCTGGGGCTGGCCCGGCTGGACGATCCCCGATGCGATTCACGGCATCGACAGCGCCGTTGACATCATGGGCGTGAGCGAGCAGGCGGTGAAAAAGAACATCGGCGGGGTGACCACGAGCGTGCTGGACTATTCCATCTCCGTGGAGGGGCCCGGCGAATATGCGCTTGCGACCTTTGCGCATGCAAGGCAGGAGGGGCACCGCACCTTTGCCAAAATCCAGGCGAACAATTCCTGGGAAATGTCCGCGGTGCCGTATCTGCCCGTGTTTGAAAAGGTCTATCGGCATGTCAGCGCCCTGATCGAAAAGGGCAAGCCGGACGGGCTGATGCTCGGCTGGACACTGGGCGGTTACCCCACCCCGACCCTTGTGATGCTGCGCCGCCTTTATGAAAAGAGCGAGACGCTGCCCACTCTTTCGCAGCTGTATGCGGAAATGTTCCCGGGGGCGGATACCGAGGCGCTCGGAAAGGCGTTTCATCTGTTCTCCGAGGCGTTTGACAATTTCCCCTTTGATATTGAGGTGGCATATCATGCGCCGCAGCATTATGCGCCGTCCAATCTCCTCTTTGACACCCCCACGGGCTTTACCGCGACGATGGTCGGGCAGCCGTATGATGATCTTGACAAATGGAGATCCATCTATCCCGCGCCGATTTTCATCGATCAGTTCCGCCGCGTGAGCGACGGCTGGCAAAAGGGGCTTGCCGTGCTGAAAGAGGCACTGAAGGATACCGAAATGACCCCGACGCTGCAAATGCTTTGGGACTGCGCGCTGGTTTGCGGCAACCATTTCCGCTCGACCTATCTTGAATGCCTGTTTGTGCGCGAGCGCAACGACGGTGTGTTCCGCGATGATATCGTCGCGGAGGAGGCGGAGCTTGCTCTGTCGGAGGCGGCGGTGATGGCGCACAATCCGACGATCGGCTATGAATCCTCCAATCATTATTTTTATACAAGGCAGACTTTGCTTGAAAAGGTGCTGAATTGTCGGTATCTTCTCAAAAAGCACGGATACGAATCGGTGCCGGAGCGCTTCTAAGACGCAGCGTTTGCCCATAGGATAGCTGTGGGTGATGCAAAAATGGAACAGGAGAAAAACCTGCCGCTTTGGCAGCGCGTGCAGGCGGAAATTTTGCGGTGGCGCTGCACCGAACAGATTCCGGTGCTCTCGGTTTATACGGCGGTGCTCTTTTGCGGGACGGTGTGCGGCATTCTTTGCTGCGCGCTGCTCGGCAGCCGCGCGGACGGACAGGCGTTTTGGCAGAGCTATCGGCAAAGCCGCGCGTTTTCGCTTTATCCGAGTGCGCGCGATTATCTGCGCAGCTTTGTGGAGTGGTATTTCTTTTATGAAAAAGATATTTTGCTGCTTGCGCTGTGCGCGCTTGCGGTGCCCGGGGAATACCTGGCGGGGGCGTTTCTCTGCTATAAGGGCTTTTTGCTCGGATATTCCTGCGTGAGTCTTTGCGCCGATGCGTTTTCTCCGGCGCTCCTTGTGCTGGCGGCAGGGCGCTGCCTGCTTGCGTTTTTGCTGCTGCTGTTTTGTGAAAAGGCGGTGCTGTTTTCAAGAGGGCTGCGCGCGGCGATGCGCCACGGAAAGGCGCCGGATGCAGCGCAGATCGCCGCGTTTTGCGTTTGGTTTTTTGTCGTCTCAACGGCGCTTTTGTTGCTGCTTTTGGCGGCGGGCGCCGCGGCGCAATGGCTTTAGACGCAACGGACCGAAATCAGAAAGGACGAAGAAATGGCGGACAAACGAAAGAGAAAATTCAATCTGTTCAATCTTGCAAAGGACGGCAAGGGCGTGCGGAAAGAGGATGTGATCAAAGAGTTAAACTTTGTCAATTTCTTCAAGCTGTATTTTCGCCGCTTCGGACAGATTTTCTGGGTCAATTTATTTATGGTGTTCGGAAATTTTCCGATCTGGTTCGGCCTGCTCGGCGTCAGCGGCAATGTGGGGCTGGAGAGCCGGCTGCATGTAAATGTGCTGTATCCCGTTCTGCGCGCGGCAATGACCGGAGGGCTCACTCCCGTGACCGCGGCGCTGAACGGCGCGATCGGGCAGCGCCAGGTGAACTATATTTTAACCACGCCCGCCTATGTGCTCATCGGGCTTTCCGCGCTGACGATCTTTACCTTCGGTATTGTCAACTGCTCCTGCGCCTATGTGCTGCGCAATATGGTCAAGGGAGAGCCGCTGTTTTTACCGCAGGACTTTTTCTATGCCATCCGGCGCAACTGGAAGCAGGCGCTGCCAATGGGAATTCTGGATGCGGCGATTTGCGGGCTGCTTGTATACGATGTGATCTTTTTCTATTATAATTCTACAAGTTTTCTGCGCACGGCAATGTTTTTCTTTGCGTTGGTGCTTGCGCTGATCTATTACAATATGCGCCGTTATCTGTATGTGATGATGGTGACCTTTTCGCTTTCGCTGCCGAAGCTTTTCAAAAATGCCTTTATCTTTGCGCTGATCAACTGGAAGCGCAACCTTGCGGCAACGCTCGGCACGGCGGCGGTGATTGCGCTGTGCGGCTATCTTTCCTTTGTTTTTCTGCCGATCGGGGCGGCGGCGCTGCTGTTTCTTCTGTTTTCCACCTGCGCCTTTATCGGCACATATGCGGCATGGCCGAAAATCAAGAGCGTGATGATCGACCCATATTATCAAAAAAACGAAGAGGCGCCTGCCGATGAGTGAAGAGCAAATCGGCATTTTGCTGACAGAGCGCCTTGTGATCCGACCGCTGACGGAGGAAGAATTTCTCCGCGCCCTGCATGCGGAGCAGGCGGCATGCGCCGCGGCGCTTGAAAACGGCGGGGAGGCGCCCCAGGCGGTATTGGCGGAGCTGTGGGAGCGTTATCGGGAAAATAAAAAGAACCGATTTTCATTTTTTACCAACCGCATTCTGCAAAAAAAGACGACGGTGCCGCGGTGGGCTCCATTGCGTTTATGAGCGACCCCGAGACGGACGAGGAGGGGCTGCTGGAAATCGGATATGAAACGCTTTTTCCGTATCGCGGGCAGGGCTATGCAACGGAGGCGCTTGGGGCAATGTGCCGCGCCGGGCTTTCCCTTTGCGCCTGCCGCGGCATGATCGCGGGGGTGGAGCTTTCCAATCCCGCTTCCGCACGCGTTTTGGAAAAATGCGGCTTTGTGTGTACCGATCGCAGCGAGCGGCTCGGCCTTGCGATTTATCGGCGCGAAAAGGGCGAAAAGGGCGAAAAGGGCGAAAAGGAGAAGAGATGCTGAAAAAACTTTCCACGGCGAAAATCTTTCTGCTTGGCTTTTTCGCGCTGATTTTGCTCGGGACCGCATTGCTCACTTTGCCGATCAGCGCGCGCAGCGGGCAGATTACCCATCCGTTTGACGCGGCGTTTACCGCCGTGAGCGCGACCTGCGTCACGGGGCTTTCCGTATTTGATACCTATACGCACTGGTCCGGCTTTGGGCAGGCGGTGATTCTTTGCCTGATTCAGATCGGCGGGCTTGGGTTTATGAGCGTGATTTCTTTGTTCACGCTTTTGTTCCGGCGGCGGCAGGGCCTGCGGGAGCGGCAGCTTTTGCAGCAGGCAAGCGGCAGCATGCGCCGCATGGATACGCGCCGCATGTTTTTGATGATCTTATGCGGCACGGCGCTGATTGAGAGCGCGGGCGCCGCGCTTTTGGCGATCCGCTTTGTGCCTCTGCTCGGCGCGGGGCAGGGAATATGGCAGGCGGTGTTTCATTCCGTTTCCGCTTTTTGCAATGCCGGATTTGACCTTTGCGGCATTTTTGCGCCGGGGCAAAGCCTCAGCTGTTTCACGACGGACCCGCTTGTGAGTCTGACGCTGATTGCGCTGATTACCCTGGGCGGCATCGGCTATGTGGTTTGGGACGATGTGTTGCATCGGCGGCATCATCTTTCCCGCTATTCGCTGCATTCCAAAATCGTTTTATGCACAAGCGCCGTGCTTTTGTTTGGCGGAGGGGCGCTGTTTTTTGTCTCGGAGCGGCAAGGGGTGCTCGCCGGGCTTTCCCCACCTGCGGCATTGCTTGCGTCGCTGTTTCAATCGTGCACCACGCGCACGGCGGGTTTTTTCTCTGTGGACCAGGGGGCGCTTTCCTCTTTCGGGCTGTTTCTTTGCTGCATATTGATGTTCATCGGCGGCAGCCCGGGCTCCACGGCGGGCGGCGTGAAAACCGCAACGGTGTTTTTGGTATTAAGCAACGCCTTTTCCGCAGTACGCGGGCGGGACTCTTTGGTGTTGTTCCGCCGCAGAATCGAAGGGCACCAGGTGCGCCAGGCATCGGCTATTTTGCTTGTGTACCTTACAGGGGCGCTCGGCGCCGTCGGTATTTTATCGCTGTATGAGCCGTACCCGTTGGGGCAGCTGGTTTATGAGGTGATCTCGGCGATTGCGACCGTGGGGCTCACTACCGGCATTACCACGCAGCTTTTGCCGCTTTCCCGCGCGCTTTTGATGCTTTTGATGTTTGCGGGGCGGCTCGGAGCTTTGAGCTTTTTGCTTGCTGTTGCGGAGAAAAAGAAAACGCCCGAGGCACAGCGCCCGAGCGAGGGCATTCTGATTGGATAAACGAAAAAAACGGAGTAAAGACCATGAAAAACATTTTGATTATCGGCCTTGGGCGCTTCGGGCTGCATCTGGCGCACAAAATGACGCAGCTCGGAAATGAAGTGATGATCGTCGATGCGGATGCAACGCGCGTGAATCAAAACGCGCAGGACTTTGCCGACGCACAGATCGCGGACTGTACGGATTTGGAGCTTTTGCGCTCCCTTGATATTGCAAGCTTTGATGTTTGCTTTGTCTCCGTGTTCGACGATTTTGAATCCTCGCTTGTGATTACCTCCCATTTGCATACGCTCGGCGCGCATTGCATTGTCAGCGTTGCGAAAAAGGCGGTGCAGGCGAAAATTCTGCGCAAAATCGGTGCAGACGAGGTGATTTGTCCCGAGCGGGAGATTGCCGAGAAAACGGCGGTGCGCTATAACACCGAAAACATTTTCGATTATTTCCCCCTGACGGCGGAATATTCCATTTATGAAATTGCCGTACCGCGGGACTGGATCGGCAAAACGCCGGCGGAGCTGGATGTGCGCAAGCACTTTAAAATCAACATTGTGGCACTGCGGCAGGACAACAGCATCGCGCCTCTGGAGGGGGCGGACCATGTATTCCGGGCGCAGGAGCACATGATGGTGCTGGGGCGCTCAGAGGATGTATTTCGCCTGGCAAAGGATTAAAAAGCGAAAAGGCATACGCAAAAGAACAATCAAAAAAGGCTGCAAAGCGGAGAAAACCGCCTTGCAGCCTTGCTTTGTCTTTCTCAGAGCACCTTGCCCGCGCCCACGGCGCGCACGTTCAGCACATGGCAGGCGCCTGCGCCGAATGCGCCGTCCATCAGCTTGCGGAACGCATCCACATCAGAAAGGGGAACATAGCATTGCACCGTACCCGCAAATCCGCCGCCGTGCACGCGCCATGCGCCCTTGCCGCGCAAAAAGCCCTCCGCAAGGTTGAGCGCAAGGGAAAGCCCCTGTTCGCGCACGTTTTTGGTGGTATACACATTCTGCAAATAGCAGAAGGAGGAAATGCCGGAGGCAATCACGCCGTCGAAAAAGGCGGCGAGGTCGCCTTTTTTCAGAGCCTCGCTCTGTGCGGCGACGCGATCGTTTTCCGCCAAGAAGTGCAGCGCGCGCAGAATCGCGCGGTCGCCCACGCTTTCCCGCAGCTGCGGCAGAGCCGCAATCACCTGCGCGCGGGAAATGCCGCGCAGGGTCTTTTGCCCAAAATGCTGCGCAACCGCCTTCATCTCCGCCGGGACGGAGGCATAATCCTCGTTGAGGTCGGCATGGTTGCCGCCTGTGGAGACGATGCAAAGCGCATAGCCATGCGCCGCAAGATCAAAGTCCGCTTTCTGAATTACGGGGGCTTTCGGGTCGGCAAAGTCAATGGAAACAAAGCCGCCCACGGCGCAGGCGACCTGGTCCATCAGGCCGCAGGGCTTGCCGAAAAATTCATTCTCCGCAAACTGCGCGATTTTTGCAATCTCGGCGTTGTCAACGGAGCCGTCGTTATAAAGATAATTCAGAATATTGCCGACCATATCCTCAAAAGCGGCGGAGGAGGAAAGGCCGGAGCCCTTGAGCACATTTGAGGTGGTATAGGCGACAAAGCCGCCCACACGCAGCCCTGCGCGGCGAAAGCCCTCTGCCACGCCCGCAATCAGCGCGCCGGATGTGAAATAGCGCTCCGGATTCGGTACGCGCTCGGAAAGCGAGACGACATCGCGCGGGAAGCCCTCGCTTTTGATGCTGATCGTATCTGCCTCGCAGCGTGCCGCAACGGCGATAATATCAAGATCGATGGAGGCGGCGATCACGCAGCCGTGATTGTGGTCGGTATGGTTGCCGGAAATCTCGCTGCGCCCCGCAACGGTAAACACGGAAACCTCCCGCTCGCCGTATAAAGAGGCAAATTCCGCAATGGCGGCGGCATAGCGCTCCCGCTGCGCTGGCAGCTGGTCGGCGCCGTATAATTCTGTCAGCGCTTCGTCCTCTTTTCCCAGACGCACGGCGCGGAGCAGTTCGCTTGTTACCATAGTGCAAAACTCCTTTGCTTTTTCTGCGGCCAAAGGCCGCAAAGATATCAACATTTATTATAGCAAAAAAAACGAAGGCTTGCAAGGGCATGCGTTTCCGTTTTTCATTGTTTACAAAAAGTTTATTGACGGCGCAGCCCCCAGCGGTTATGATAAACTAAGAGCACTGTGTATACACGGCGCGGCATCCGCCGCAAACGGACGCAAACAAAAGGGGAGGGTGGGCGTATGCTCGGATATGTGAAACCGCAGACGGCTTCTCTCAGCGTTGCGCAGTATCGCTTTTATCAAAGCATTTACTGCGGGCTTTGCCACACCATGGGAAGACACACCTGCGCCTCTTCGCGCCTTTTTCTCTCGTATGATTTTGTGTTTTTGGCGCTGGTGCGGCAGGCACTGTGCGGCAAAGGCGTGGTGCTGGAAAAGCGGCGCTGCATGGCGCATCCGCTGCGCCGCCGCCCCGCGGTGCGGGAAAATGAGGCGCTGCGCTATGCCGCATGCGCCGCTGCGGTGCTGCGGGAATATAAGCTGCGGGACGATATTGCGGATGAGCGCGGCGCGCGCCGCCTTGCCGCACGCCTTTTACGCGCGCTTTCCCGCGGGGCATACCGCCGCGGGCGCGGCGCGGTCGACACGGGGGCAATTGAGCAGTCGCTTTTGCAGCTTGCGCGCCTGGAAAGGGAGAAAAACGGAAGCGTTGATGCGCCTGCGGATGCATTCGGGACGCTGCTTTCCGAGATTTTTTCGTTCGGGTTTGCAAAAAAAGAGGCGCTTATAGCGCGGGAGATCGGATTTGCCTGCGGGCGCTGGATCTATTTTGCGGATGCGGCGGATGACCTTGCAAAAGACGCCAAAAGCGGCGCCTACAACCCGCTGCTTTATCTTGACGGGATGCGCAGCGGGCAGGCGCCGACGCAGATTTTGGAAGAAAACCGCTCTGCGCTGCAAAACGCAATGCTGCAGTGCTGTGAGCGCATGGAGCGCGCGGCGGCGCTGATCGATTACGGCGAGAGGGAAATGACAAAGGCGCTGATCGAAAATATTATTTGCCGCGGTTTGCCGGCGCAAACCGATGATATTTTGCGGGGGCACGGCAGGGCAGAGTTGTCGCAGCTGCCAAGCGGCGGCGATATCATCGCCTTTGCCGACGGAAAATACGGCAGAGCGGACGCGGCGCAGCATACCGCAGAAACGGAGACAAAACAATGATGACGGATCCTTATAAGGTGCTCGGCGTATCGCCGGACGCAAGCGATGAAGAGATCAAAAAGGCGTACCGCGCATTGGCGCGCAAATACCATCCGGATAATTATCAGAACAGCGATCTTGCGCAGCTTGCCTCGGAAAAGATGAAGGAGATCAACGAGGCATACGACGAGATCACGCGGCGGCGCGCCGCGGGGCAGCGACCGGGCGCATCCGCCTCCGGCGCGCAGGGCAGTGCGGCGTTTCTCAAGATCCGCCAGCTGATCAATGCCGGGCGCTATGCCGAGGCGGCGATGCTGCTGGACCGCGTTCCGCCTGCGGAGCAGGACGCGCAATGGCATTTTCTCAAGGGCTGCGTGCTGATTCAGCGCGGCTGGTATTTCGATGCGCAAAAGCATTTCGAGACAGCATGCTATATGGACCCTGGCAATACGGAATACCGCACGGCGCTTGAAAATATTAAGAACCATTCCGAGCAATTCGGGCGCGGATACAACACCGCCTCGGGCAGCGGTTGCACGGGATGCGATATTTGCCAGGGGCTGCTCTGCGCGGATTGCCTTTGCGAATGCTGCGGGGGGGATTTGATCCGCTGCTGCTGAGAAAACGGCTGATTTTGCACTTTCCCCGTAAATTTATGCGCTTACTATTGCCTTTTTGGCGATTTTGTGGTACACTTGATAAGAGTTGACACACAGAAATTTTGAAAGGACCTTTTGCATTATGAAGAAATTGCTTTCTTTGGGGCTTGCCGCGCTGCTTGTTTTATGCGGGCTTGCTTCCTGCGCAAAAAAGAATTCCGACTATTTTAATTTTACGTATTCCGATTATCTTACCCTGGGCGAATACAAGGGCGTGACGGTTGACGCACATGATCTTGACGACGCCGTTGACAGCGCGAAGGAATCGATTATCTCTGCGAACACCACCACCGATGAGGTAACGGACCGCGGCGCACAGGATAAGGATATTCTGACGGTTTCCTACACGGTCAGCATCGACGGGGAAGAGATCGACGCGCTGAAAAAGACCGATTATTCCGTGACGCTCGGCACCACGGCGCTTGATTTTTCCGAGATCAAGGATATGCTTACCGGGATGACGAAGGACGAGGAAAAGACCGGAACGATTCAGATTCCGGACGATTATAAGGTGGACGGCGCCGTTGCGGAGTATGCCGGAAAAGAGGCGCAGGTCAAGCTGACGCTGACCAAGATCCAGCAGAAGAACGCCCCGACAGAAGTGACCGACGAAATGGTCGCGAAATATACAAATGACGAATACAAAACGCAGGATGAATACTATGCATATGTCCGCTCCGAAAAGAAAAAGGACCTTGCATGGAATGCCGTGATGAAGAATATCACCATTCTGAAATATCCAGAGACGGAAACAAAGCTGTATTACAACATGTATCTCAATCGCATCGCAAATTCCATTTCCTCCTCCGGCATGACCATGGCAAGCTATGCAAGCATGCTCGGCTATGATTCTTTGGATAAATTCCTGGAGGAATATCTCACGCCCCTGGCAGCCAACACGGCGATGCAGCAGCTCGCGGCGCTTGCCATTTACGAAAAAGAAGGCCTTTCCTATACGGATGAGGCATACAGCGAAATGGCTGACCAGTTTGCAGAGCAGAACAGCATGGAAAACGGCGAGAGCTATGTCAAGCAATACGGCGATACGGATATTGTTTTGCAGCTTAAGAGCAATGCCGTGTACACCTTTGTCGCCGACAATGCCGTAGAGGATGCGGATCATACGCATGAAGAGGATACCTCTGCCGATACTACGGCGGAAAGCTCCGCCGAAACCACGGCGGATACCGCAGCCGGTACTGCGGAAGAATCCTCAGCCGACTGAGGCAAAAATAATGATTAAAAATCCGTCTGCCCCTGCGGCGGACGGATTTTTTGACAAGGAGAAAGCATGCAGCAAACAACACAAACGGCAGGATACGGCGGCGGCGCGCTTGCCTATCTCGGAGATGCGGTTTTCGAGGTATTGGTGCGCGAACGGCTCGTCAAAAGCGGCGTGAGCGACCCGGGAAAGCTCAATGCCATGGCGCTTTCCTATGTGCGCGCCACGGCGCAGAGCGCGGGGCTTGAGCGTCTGCTTCCGCATCTGAGCGAGCAGGAGGAGGCGGATTTCCGCCGCGGCAGAAACGGCGCGGGCGCGCACCCCAAAAGCGCAACGGCACTGGAATATCGCCGCGCAACGGGGCTTGAGGCGCTGTTCGGCGCGCTGTATCTGCGCGGGGAGGCAGAGCGGGCAAAGGATCTGTTTTTGCTGTATGCCGAGGGCGTGGAGGCAAAGGAGGCGGAGCATGCCTAAAACAACCATGCGAAAAACAAAAAAGCTGGCAATTTGCGCGGTGTTTGCCGCGTGCAGCGTGGTGCTTTTGTTTGCCGCAGCCGTATTTGATGTTCTGGATTTGACGATCGTCGCCGTTTGCTCGCTGCTTGTGGTGGTTGTGCATATTGAGATCGGCGGGGGATACGACTGGCTTTTGTACGGCGCGGTAACGGTGCTTGCGGCGCTGCTTTTGCCGAGCAAGATGCCCGCGCTTTTATACGGCGTGTTCGGCGGCGTTTATCCGATTACAAAGGCATATTTTGAGCGGCTGCCGCGCCCTTTTGCATGGCTTTTGAAATTTGCTTCGTTCAATGCCGCGTTTGTTTTGTGTATGCTGGCTGCGCGGTATCTGCTTTTTCCGGGGGTGGACGATTATAAGTTCACCATACCCATTGTGCTGCTCGGAAACGCTGCGTTTTTCTGCTATGATTATGCAACAACCTGCCTGATTCGCCTGTATGTGATGAAGCTGCGCCGCCAATTCCGCCTGGATCGGTTTTTCCGATAAGACGCGCCGCTGTGGATTAACAAAAATCAACAAAAAAGAGACAGCCTGATTGTGCACAAGTCCGTTAAAAACGGACAATTGAAAAAAAAGAGCCTCCTATGGTAGAATAAAAACATCTACCATAGGAGG
>URPL01000002.1 GCA_900549725.1 uncultured Eubacteriales bacterium
TTTTTAATGCTGTGTAACGGCGCAAGGCTTTTTCGTGCCTTTTTGTGCCTTCCGCACAGCGGAAAGGAATGGTCATAGCGATGAAAAAAGTTTTATGTGTTTTGCTGTGCGCGCTTTTGCTTTGTACGCCGCTGTTTGGCTGCCAAAAGAAAGACGATACAAAGCCGGACGATTCCGCTAAGATCGACTACACCGAAAATGTCCTTGTCAGCCAGAACTTCCATGTCTCTCTCGGCATGGCATATTACTACTTTCAGGGATATTATGCCTCCCTGCAAAGCTACTACGGCGATTATTTCAAGGGCATGACCGGCATTGACCCCGAAAAGAAGCTGAAGGAGCAATCCGTCAGCGATTCGCAGACCGTGTTTGCCTACTTTTTGGAGCAGCTCATCCGCCCGAATCTGAAAAATATGCTCTGCCTCAACGAGGCTGCCCTTGCAGCCGGCTATGAGGTGGAGGATGCAGTGATGGCAAAGGCGAAAGAAGAAGCAAAGACGACGGATCTTTCCTCTCTGCCGTATCTGACGCAGGACGAGCTTTTGTATTTCACCGAGCTTACTACACGCGCTTCCTATTATCAAATGTATCTGCAGGATCATTACACCTATACCGACGCCGATTACAGCGCCTATGCCGACGAGCAGGGCGATGCGTTGAAAACCGCGCAGTATACCCGCTATACCATCAAGCTCTCGGATCTTGACGATGCGGCAAAGGAAACGCTTACCGCAAAGCTGGACGCTCTCAAAGAGCTGCACGGCTATGAAGCCTTTGTCACCGGACTCACCGCTTTGCTGAAAGAACTCTATCCGGTCCTGACCGACGATCAGATCGCGCAAACGCTGGAAAGCAGCACCACCCTTTCCACCGCCGCCTCCTCCGATACCACGCTCAATACCTGGGCGTTTGAGCAGGGGCGCGCAGCGGGAGATGTGACCTATTATAAGGACAGCGCCGGAACAAGCGCCGTCGTCGGCTGCCTGCTGCGCACGCCGTATTATGACGAATCGCTCACGGTCAATGTCCGCCATATCCTGGCGCTCACCGAGCAGCACGAATCTGCCGACGGCGCCCGTGCGCAGGCCCAGCAGTGGTATGATGCATGGCTCGCAGGCGAAAAAACCGAGGAATCCTTCGCCGCCATGGCAAAGGAAAAGAGCGAGGACGGCGGCTCCGCCTCCGGAGGCGGCCTCTATCAGAATGTCACCCCGGGGCAAATGGTGGATGCTTTCAACAACTGGTGCTTTGACGCGGCGCGGCAAAGCGGCGATACCGGCCTTGTGGATACCTCCTACGGCACGCACATTATGTATTTCTCCTCCTTCGGGCTGCCCCGTTGGAAGGCACAGGCGCGCACGGAGCTGATCGCAAAGGACTATCAAAAAGATCTTGCCGCCTTTTCCGAGAAGTACGAACTGAAGGAAAACGAAGAGCTTCTGAATAAAATCGATATGTAATCCTGCACGGCAGAGCGTTTTTTCGTCGCTCTGCCGTTGTTTTTCTGTTTTTTTGCATAAATGTGCAATTTTCTCTTGCAATGCCGTGCAAAAGGGCATATAATCAAAGCAAGCATATTATCAAGTTTTTGGGGGCTGATTTTTTATGACCGTTTTACAGCAGCTGAATTCCGCGCCGCTGTTTCTCATTTGCGGCGGCATTATTGCCTTTGTTGCGCTGCTATGCGCCGTATTCGCGGTGCGCGCCTGGCGCGCGGGCAGAGCGCTTGGCATTGACGCGCAAAAAATGAGGCGCGTTGTTCTTTCCAGCGCCTCATTTTTCGTTCTGCCGAGCGTGGGCATTCTGCTCGGCGTCATTGCCCTGTCGGGCAGCCTCGGAATCCCGTGGCCCTGGCTGCGTCTTTCCGTCATCGGCGCTTTGCATTATGAAACGCAGGTTGCCCAGGGTGCGGCGGAGCAGCTCGGTATGCAAACGCTCAGCGCGGCGGAAATGACCCCGCAGCGCTTTGTCACCATTGCGCTTCTGATGAGCTTTTGCATTATCTGGGGCATGGTCCTCTCCATTTTCTTCAATAAAAAATACAGCAAAAAGCTCGGCCTCGGCTCAGGCGGGGGCGCCGCCTCTTTCGGCGACACCGCCATGACCGCAATGTTTATCGGCCTCTGCTCGGCATATCTTGGGAGCTATCTCGGCGCCTTTGTCAGCAAAAACGGCATTTTCACGTTCTCCGGCTCGTATGTGCCGATCGTGGTCGCCGCGGTTTCGGGCGCTGTTATGGCGCTTTGCCTGTGGCTCTCGAAAAAGCCCCGCATGGCATGGCTGGACAGCTTTTCCGTTGCGCTTTCCATGCTTTGCGGCATGGCGTCGGCGGTCGTTTGCAATCTGTTTTGAGAAAGGAGCAGCACAATGAACGAACAAGAACAAAACAAGCTGTTTGAAACCTATCAGAAAAACACGCATCGTCTTGGGCGTGCGGCAAGCGTGCTCGCGCTGCTGATGCTGCTCGGCGCGCCTTTCCTCATCGGAAAATTCCTCGGCTCCATGCCCGATCTTTCCGCGGCGGCGCGCGGCTTTTTGGCGGTCGGCGTCATTTGGCTGGTCTCAAGCATTGCCGAATTTTTAGTCTATACCCCCATGCTCGGCTCGGGCGGCGGATATCTTGCTTTTATCACCGGCAACCTGATCAATATGAAAATTCCCTGCGCCGTCAACGCGCGCGATACCGTCGGTGCAAAAACCGGCACGCGGGAAAACGAGATCATTTCCACCCTTTCCATTGCAACCTCGTCCTTTGTCACCATCGTTGTTCTCGCGCTCGGCGTCGCGGCGCTCACGCCGCTGCAGCCTGTTTTGCAAAAGCCGGAGCTTTCCTCAGCTTTTGACAATGTCGTGCCCGCGCTGTTCGGCGCCATGGCATATAAATATTATCGCAGCAACATGAAAATCGCCGTTTGGCCGCTGGTGTTCATGAGCGTTCTGTTCATTTTCGTTCCCCCGCTCCTCTCCTCCACCAGCATGATGATTCTGCCATCGGGCGCTCTTGCCATCGGCGTTAGCTATTTCTTCTGGCGCCGCGGCAAACGGAAAGAATCCCCCTGCGCGCCGAAAAAGGAGGACTGAGCAATGCTGCATCTGCTTTGGCAAATCCCGCTCGGGCTGCTTGTTCTTTTCCTGCTGCTTTTTTTGATTGCCCTTTGCCGCACGCTGCTGCAAAAGCGCCGTGTCAGCGATTATACGCCGCCCGCGCAGGATGAAGAGGCGGCGCAGCCGCTTGCCGAAAAGCTGAGCGCCATGATCCGCTGCGAAACCGTTTCCGATGCCGCGGACAAAAGCCGCGAAAAGTTTTATGCATTCCATCGCTGTCTTGCCGAGCTCTTTCCCCTGGTGCATGCGCATCTTGAAAAAACCGAGATTGACGGAAACCTGCTTTTTTATTGGAAAGGCGAGCGCTCGGATCAGCCGATTTTGCTTATGAGTCATCAGGATGTCGTTCCCGCACAGGGGGATTGGGTGCATCCGCCGTTCTCCGGCGAAATTGAGGACGGTAAGGTGTACGGGCGCGGCGCCGCAGATACGAAATGCTCCTTAATGGCGCTTTTTGAGGCGGTAGAGCAGCTGCTTGCAAGCGGCTATACCACCCCGCCGCAGGATGTTTATCTTGCCTCCTCCTGCACGGAGGAATGGGCGGGCGACGGCGCACCGAAGATTGTCAAGGAACTGCAGCGCCGCGGCGTTGAGCTGTTTTTGGTCTGTGATGAGGGCGGGGCAATCATCACCGAGCCCGTCGGCGGCATTCCGGGCAATTTTGCCATGGTCGGCATTTTCGAAAAAGGAAAGGGCGATGTTCTCTTCACCGCACACGGGCAGGGCGGCCATGCCAGCGCCCCCGGTAAAAACACCCCCGTTGCGCGCGTTGCCGCGTTTGTCAGCGCCACGGAGCGCCGCAGCCCCTTCAAAAAAAAGCTTCTGCCGCCCGTTCGTGCGATGTTTTCGCGCCTTGCGCCCTATGCCTCCTTCCCGCTGCGGCTGATTCTTTCGAATCTTTGGCTCTTCCGCCCGCTTTTGCTGTGGCTTTTGCCGCGCGTCAGCGCGCAGGGCGCCGCCATGCTGCGCACCACCATCGCCTTTACCACCCTAAGCGGATCCAAAGCATATAATGTGCTGCCCACCGAGGCAAGCGTCGGCGCAAATATGCGCTTTATCCCGCATCAGGGGCAGGCGCAAAGCCTTGCGCTCATTCGCAAAAATGCGGAAAAATACGGTCTTACCACCGCCGTTTTGCATGCCAACAACTATACCAAGCCGGTCGAACTTTCCGGGCAGGGATGGAAGATTTTTGAGGAGGTTGTGAAAAAAACCTTCCCCGGCATCTGCGTGAGCCCCTATGTTATGACCGGCGCGACCGACGCGCAGTTTTACCAGCCTATCTGCAAAAACTGCATGCGCTTTGCCCCGGTGATCTACGGGCCGGAGCAAATGCGGGGCATGCACGGGCTGAATGAATGCATTGAAGCAAACTGTCTGCCGGGCGCCGTACGCTTTTATCAAAACCTTATCCGCGCACAGGCACCGCAAAGCTGAGCCGCCGCATCACAGCCCCCTCCGCACGCGTGCGGAGGGGGCTGTATTTGGTCGAATTGCCCATAAAATGCTTTATCGGAGTAAAGCGATGCATGAAACTTCACAAAATTCATAAAATTGCAAAAAAGTGTGCCCCTTCCCCTTGACAAACTCGCATTCCTGCCGTATAATAAGTGAAAATTTATGATATTTCAGGAGCCGAAAACAATGTTCGCAGCAGCAAAGCAAATGTCTTATGCGACAACCGATGCAAAAGCACCGGCTTGCTCTCGCTGCGCTTTTCGTTTTGAAGCATCCCTCATCGGGCGCATCGCTGTCCTCGCGATGCGCCTTTTTTCTATTCTTGCTTCCCTGGCGCTGCATGCCCTGGTTGTCGTAATTCGTCTGCCTGTACGAATTATTACGATTGTTGTATCCGCCGTAATTGTAAACGGCAGAAAAGCCTTTCCCGAAAGCAAAGCAATGGAACCGTGCACGGCATAACGCCGCCGTAAACCAAGTCGGTCCCGCCGCTTTCGGCAGGACCGATTTTTTATTTCGTATCTTCTCGGTGTCCTCACCGGTTGGATAAATATACAAAAAACAAAAGGAGAAAATTATCATGAAAACCTCAATGAAAATCGTTGCCATGCTCATGGCAGCTATGATGCTCGCATGTCTCTTCACCGCTTGCGGCAAAGACACAAACAGCGGCGATAAAACCTTCCTGCTCGGCTGCACCGGTCCGCTGACCGGCGACGCCTCCTCTTACGGTATTTCCGTGAAAAACGGCGCGCAGCTTGCTGTTGACGAAGTCAACGCTGCCGGCGGCGTCAACGGTATCAAGTTCACCTTTGATATGAAAGACGATAAAGCGACCGCAGAGGATGCCGCAACCGGCTACGACGCTTTGATGGATGCCGGCATGCAGATTTCTCTTGGCTCCGTGACCTCCGGCTCCTGCGAATCCTTCGCTTCCAAGAGCGTTGCGGATAACCTGTTCTTCATGACCCCGTCCGCTTCCGCCGCAAATGTCATTGCCAACCGCCCCAATGCGTTCCGCGTCTGCTTCGGCGACCCGGACCAGGGCACTTTGGCAGCCAAAGAACTTTCTGCAAAATATGAAAAAATCGGCGCGATCTATGACAACAGCGACCCATATTCCAAGGGCATCTTCGAAGCTTTTGATGCGGAAATGAAGACGCTGAACAAGGAATTTTCCACCCAGACCTTTGACCAGGAAACCAAGAAGGACTTCTCCACTCAGGTCGAAGCGCTCAAGGATTGTGATGTTATCTTCCTTCCCATCTATTATACCGAGGCGGGCCTGATTGCGAAAACCTGCGCCGCCAAGAGCTGCGATGCTCTTCTGTACGGCTGTGACGGCCTTGACGGCGTGGTTGATCAGATCGACGACACCGTGACCAACGAGATCAAATACATCACCCCGTTCGATGTCAACAGCAGCGACACAAAGGTTTCCTCCTTTGTCACGAAATACAAAGAGGCCTTCGGTGCCGCGCCCGACCAGTTTGCTGCCGACGCATACGATGCCGTTTACGCGATTGCCGAAGCGATGAAGGCTGCCAACATCACTGATGCTTCCATCAGTGCTTCTGATCTTTGCGAAGCGGTCAAGACGGCAATCACCTCCTCTTCCTTCCAGCTGCAGGGTGTCACCGGCACCATGACCTGGGATGCCTCCGGCGCCTGCAACAAGGAGCCGCAGGTCGTCGATATCAAAAAATAAGCCCATCAAAGGCTGTAAGATCTGCAAATTACGCTGCGCCGGCGCGGAAATCTTCCGCGTCGGCATCGCGGCGCATCCCGCTTTTTTTGACCGTGTTATAATTTGTCCCAAGAAAGGAACAAGGATATGAGTATTTTATTGGACGGCCTGAGCCTCGGCGCAATCTATGCGCTGATCGCGCTCGGCTACACCATGGTGTACGGCATCGCAAAGCTTTTAAACTTTGCGCACGGCGACATTATCATGGTCGGTGCTTATGCGATTTTATGTATGCTGAATCTGTGCGGCAACGTCTATGTCGCGCTGGTCGCAGCCGTCGTGATTTGCACCGTCATGGGCATCGCTGTGGAAAAATTCGCCTATAAACCCCTGCGCGGCGCCTCTCCGCTTGCCGTTCTCATTACGGCAATCGGCGTCAGCTTTCTCCTGCAAAGCGTCGCACAGCTTGTCTTCGGTGCAAAGTCCCGTCCTGTCTCTCTGCCCTCCTTCGGCACCTTCACCGTCGCCGGTGTCACGGTCAACGCTTCCACTCTTATCACCCTTGCCGTCGGCGCCGTGATTATGGCGGCTCTGACGCTCTTTGTCGCAAAGACACGCATCGGACGCGCCATGCAGGCGGTCTCCGAGGATCGCGGCGCGGCGCAGCTCATGGGTATTAACGTCAACGCCATCGTCTCCGTCACCTTTGCCATCGGTTCGGCGCTTGCCGCCTTTGCAAGCCTGTTTTATCTGTGGCAGATTCCGTCCGTCAGCCCCACGCTCGGCGCAATGCCCGGCATCAAGGCGTTTACCGCGGCAGTCATCGGCGGCATCGGCTCCATTCCCGGCGCAATGCTGGGTGGTGTGCTGCTCGGTGTGATTGAAAAGATCTGCCAGAGCATCCCGCTGATCAGCCCTTATACCACAGCCATCGAATTTGCCGTGCTCATTCTGATCCTGCTCGTCCGCCCGGTCGGGCTGCTCGGCAAGCGCAAGAGAGAGAAGGTGTAAGACATGGCGGAAAAACTGAAACGCAAATCCAATCTGAAATTTAAATATTTCGTCAATTATGTCCTGGTCGGCACAGCGCTCGTCCTTTGCATCATTCTCGGGCAGGCGGGTATGCTCAGCCGCTCCGCGCTCACGCTGTTGCCCCGTATCGCATACAGCATTATTCTGGCGGTTTCCCTGAATCTTGTGGTCGGCTTTTTGGGTGAGCTGAGCCTCGGGCACGCGGGCTTTATGTGCGTGGGTGCTTACATCGGTTGCTATTTTGCAAATTATCTGCACACGGTGATGCACAGCAACCTGCTCATTCTGATTCTTTCCATGCTGCTCGGCGGTGCCTGTGCCGCGGTTTTCGGGTTTGTCATCGGTCTGCCGGCGCTGCGACTGAAGGGCGACTATCTTGCCATTGTGACGCTTGCCTTCGGTGAGATCGTGCGCAATGTGGTGAAAAACCTGCCCATGTTCGGCGGCGCGATGGGTCTGAATACAACCAAATATCCCACCTCCTCGCTTTATATCGTGGCATTTGTCGTTGTTCTTGCGGTTTTGTTCCTCATTCAGAATCTCATCCGCTCCAAGCATGGGCGCGCCATCACCGCCATTCGCGATAACGAAATCGCCGCGCGCGCCATGGGCATCAATGTCACCTATTATAAGCTCGCCGTGTTCATTCTCTCCGCCTTCTTTGCCGGCATTGCCGGTGTGCTCTACGGACATTTGAACACGCCGCTGCTCTATACCTTCTTCTCCTATAACTATTCCATTGAAATTCTGGTCATGGTGGTGCTGGGCGGCATGGGCTCTCTCACGGGCTCCATTATCTCCGCAACCCTGATCACCTATATCAATTTCCTGCTGCAAAACAAGCTCTCCGGCGACCTGGCGGCGCTGCGCCTGCTGGTCTATGCGCTCATTCTGATCGTCGCCGTGCTTTATAACAATGCGCCCGCACTGCGTCCGCTGCGCGATAAGCTCAACCCGAAGCGCCTGCTTTCAAAGCTGTTTGCAAAGCGCCATCGCCCTGAAAACATCCGCGATGACGATGCCGCATGGGACCGTATTGATACAAAAATCCGTATGGATGAGCTGCTCAGCGTTGAGCTGCGCGCCGACGGCTCCTCGCCCGACCGCCCCGTAAGCCCGCGCAAGGCGGCAAAAGCGGAGAGGGCGGAAAAAGCCGACAAACCGTCCGACGAAAAGAATGAAAAGGGGGCTGAGTAATATGGCGGAATATATGCTGCAAACCGAACACCTCGGCATCTCCTTTTCCGGGCTGAAAGCCGTGCAGGATGTCAACCTGTGCGTGAAAAAACGCCAGCTTTACGGGCTGGTCGGCCCGAACGGGGCGGGGAAGACTACCCTGTTCAATATGCTCACGGGCGTTTACCTGCCCACCACCGGCGCCTTTTATCTTGACGGCGAAAAGCTCAACGGCAAATCCCAGGAGGCAATCAACCGCAAGGGCATTGCCCGCACATTCCAAAATATCCGCCTGTTCAACAACATGAGCGTGATCCGCAATGTGCTTGTCGGGCTTCACAATCAGCCGCAGTTTCAGTGCGACCCTTTTTCCAGCATGCTGCGCCTGCCCCGCCACTATAAAACAGAGCGGGAAATGCGCGACCGCGCCAAAGAAATCCTGCGCATCTTCGATCTTGAGCAGGAGCGCAACAATCTTTCCTGCAACCTGCCCTACGGCAAGCAGCGCAAGCTGGAGATCGCCCGCGCGCTCGCAACCAATCCAAAGCTTCTTTTGCTTGACGAGCCGGCTGCCGGCATGAACCCGCATGAGACCGAAGAGCTCATGCAAACCATCCGCTATATCCGCGATACCTTTGATATGACCATTCTTCTCATTGAACATGATATGAAGTTTGTCTCCGGGCTTTGCGACGAGGTCACCGTGCTCAATTTCGGCACGGTTTTGGCACAGGGCAAAACCAAGGACGCCCTGTCCGACCCGGAGGTCGTCAAAGCGTACATCGGCGGCTGACTTTGCTGCAAGAATAAGAAAGGATGGATATCATGGCTTCACAACCGCTTTTACAGGTCAAGGATCTGTGTGTGTATTACGGCGTGATTCAGGCGCTGCGCGGCATCTCCTTTGAGGTCAACCGCGGCGAGATCGTCACGCTCATCGGCGCAAACGGCGCCGGCAAAACCACCACCATGCAAAGCATCATGGGGCTTGTTCCCGCCCGCTCGGGGCAGGTTCTGTTTGACGGGAAGGACATCACCAAAACGCCCTGCCATAAAATCGTGCACCTGGGCATGACACAGGTACCCGAGGGCAGACGCGTCTTTTCCGAGCTCACCGTATATGAAAACCTGCTCATGGGCGCCTATACGGAAAAGGAAAAAAAGAAGCTGAAACAGGGGCTGGAAGAAATCTATACCTGGTTTCCCCGCCTCAAAGAGCGCCAAAACCAGGTCGCGGGTACTCTTTCCGGCGGCGAGCAGCAGATGCTTGCCATGGGGCGCGCCATGATGAGCCGCCCGACGCTTCTGATGCTCGACGAACCCTCCATGGGGCTTTCCCCGCTTTTGGTCGATCAGGTGTTCGATATCATCAAAACCTTCCATCAAAACGGCACCACCGTGCTCCTTGTCGAGCAGAACGCCGGCAAGTCGCTTGCCATTTCCGACCGCGCCTATGTGCTCGAAACAGGCAATATCGTCCTCTCCGGCACCGGCGAAGAGCTTTTACGCTCCGACGATGTCAAAAAAGCGTACCTTGGCGGCTGAGCGCCTCTAAACCGAAATGCTCCCAAAAAAGGCAGACTTTACCGTCTGCCTTTTCTTTTTTTCAGCAGATCTGCCCTCTTCCGTCCGTCTTTCCCCTTTTTCCTCCTTGCCCGTGTCAACTCTGTTTCGAGTTGCTCTGTGCGCGCATCAAATTCTGATGAACCGGTTTTTGTTCCGGTTCTTTTTTCTCTTCACACCTACGAAAAAATTACCGCCGTAATTTCCGATATCAGTGCAATCAAAAAGAAAGTCCCTGTTGATGGCGTGATCGGCTATCAGGTTTTATCGCCGCAGCGCTCCATTTTGGACTTCAAAAATCATCGGCTGATACTGGAAAAGACACAGAAAAATTAACCTGTAGTGCTTCCCCATATTGTACTGCACTGTTTCCGCAAATGAACGCTACGGAGGCTTTATCACATGAAGAAAAAACACACCGAATGGATTTCGCTCGGGATTTGGATCATTTTTGAAGCAATTGCTGTCATGCTTTGGCTCACAAAGAACAATTTGTTCTATCTTCTGAATTTCAGCTATATCGGAACATCCATCGCGCTTGGCCCGGTGCTTTTTCGGTTTCACTGCAGCTATGCCCGCCGGGTTGTTCAGCTCCTTGTCGGTTTGTACATGCTGATTTATCTCGGCATTCTCTGCCGGGAAAACATGCAGATCGAGGGCTTTTGGTATTATCTGTTTTCCGGAGCATTTGAAGCCGCCACAATCCATTATGCCGTTGCAAAGCTGTTCGGGCCTCTTCTGTTCGGAAGAGGCTGGTGCGGCTACGCTTGCTGGACGGCAATGGTACTGGACTTTCTTCCGTATAAAATTCCGCAAGGCGCGCGAAAGAAGCTTGGTTTCCTGCGGTATCTCACCTTCGCCGCATCCCTGCTTTTCGTGGCAGCGCTCTTTTTGAGCCATGCAAAAAATCTTGAAAAAATCATGTTTTTGGCATTTCTCATCGGAAATGTGCTGTATTATTCCGTTGGGATTCTTCTGGCGTTCCTCTTAAGGGACAATCGGGCGTTCTGCAAATATATTTGTCCGATCACGGTTTTTCTGAAGCCGATGAGCTATTTTTCTCTTCTCAGAATAAAATGCGACCAGGCGAAATGCATCTCTTGCGGAAAATGTAAGCGCGTCTGCCCCATGGAGGTCGATATCACAGATCCCGCAAGAAGCCGAAAAAACAGAACGGAATGCATTCTCTGTATGGAATGTGTCAAGGCCTGTCCCAAAAAGGCGCTTTGACCCGGTTTCTTCCCCGATAAAAAACAGGCAGGTTCCGCTTCGGCAAAGCCTGCCTGTTGCTTTTTTGGCAGGCTTTTTTGTTTTATTTGCTTTTTCTCTGCCGAGAAACAAGCGAGCAAAAAATCTTTCGCCGGGTTTACTCCTTTTGCCTCAATTTTTCTCTCCCGGGCCTCCTCTCTTCCGGCTTTCGGTTTGCTTTGGATCAGCATCCAGGCGTGTCGAATTTTGTCGAAAACAAAAAGCGGCTCTTTGTGCGACCGTTTTCTTTCCTATTATATATATCACGATTGAATCACACAAAAACGAAAGCCTTGCGCCGCGCGCAAGGCTTTCGAAGAATCGTTTTTTCATCAGTTTGCCGCATCATTGACAAGGCAGCCCGCCTTGATGATGGACACCTGCTCCGCATCAAGCGGGCCCGTGGTAAAGGAAATGTCCTCACAGGAGCCGTCCGGCCGCACCAAAATGCCGCAAATCGGCGTGTCGGCGCCAAGCTTTTCCCGCACGGCCGGCAGAATAATATAATCGTCGATGCCGAAGGGCACATCCGCGCCGTCATATAAAAGCGGCAGCATGCCCCAGTTGATCAGGTTGCTGCGATAGCGCTTGGTGGCATATTCCTTGGCAATATTGGCAGCGCCGCCGAGCACTCTTTGGCAGGAGGCCGCCTGTTCGCGCGCGGAGCCGTCGCCGGGGCGATTGGCATATACCACGCTTCCGCGGGATAGGGGCGCATCCGCGCCGAGGGTCTGCGCAAGAATTTTCGTCAGATACGGCGGGAGCGTTTCGCTTTGCGCCGCCTTTGCCCTGCCGACATAGGCGGGGTCCTTACGGGAAAGCGTAAATTCCGCCAGGCCCATGGGGTTGGAACGATAGGAGGAGGTCTCGCCGGAGGGAATCAGCTCATCCGTCGTCGTGACTGGGTCGGTAATAACCGAGCAGACCTTCAGCAAAAGATTTTCCTTCAGCGGTGCAATCTTCGGCCAATCCTTGATATTCGGGCCGATGCGCAGCTCCGTTTCCGGGCGGGGCGCATTGAAGCCGAAGTAGCAGCGGCGCTCATATACGCCGCGGTCAAAGGTATATTCCGGCACGGTGTATTCCACATCGAGATCCGTTGCGGGCGTGAGCCAGCCGCCGTTTGCCGCCGTTGCGGCAATGCTGCGCGCATCCATAAGCGCCACGGAAGCGATCTGCCCCGCAGCGGGCTTGGAGCCCTCCCGGTTGGGGAAATTGCGGGTGGAATGGCGAATGGAAAAGCCGCGATTGCAGGGAACATCGCCCGCGCCGAAGCACGGCCCGCAGAAAGCGGTGCGCTGAATGCAGCCCGCCTCAATGAGTGTTTCCATTACGCCGTTTTTCATCAATGCCAGGTTGACCGGCTGGCTTGCCGGATAGACGGAAAGCGTAAAGGCTCCGTCGCCAATGGTCCTGCCGCGCAGAATATTCGCCGCAGCACACAGATTGTCATAGGTTCCGCCCGCGCATCCGGCAATCACGCCCTGGTCCACGCGCAGCTTTCCGCTTTCCAGCTTTTCCGTCAGGCGCAGCTCCACGCCGCCCAGCTGCTCACGCGCTCTCTTTTCGCATTCGCGCAGAACATCGCCCGCGTTGTCGCGCACATCGGAAATTTTATAGACAAGGCTTGGGTGAAACGGCATGGCGATCATCGGCGCTACACGGGAAAGATCGATTTCCACGGCGCGGTCATATACCGCCCCCTCTTCGGGCGAGAGCTGTGCATATGCCTCGGGTCTGCCGTGGCGGACATAATAGCGGCGAATTTCCTCATCTGTCTCCCATACGGAGGAAAGGCATGCGGTTTCCGTCGTCATCACATCAATACCGTTGCGGAATTCCGCGGGCAGCGCATGCACGCCCTGTCCGACAAACTCCAGAATCGCATTTTTTACATATCCGTCGGCGAACACCTCGCCGATGAGAGCAAGCGCCACATCCTGCGGACCGACGCCGGGGCGCGGCGCGCCGGTCAGATGGACCGCCACAACCGCGGGCTGCGCAAGGTCAAAGGTTCTGCCGAGCAGCTGCTTGACAAGCTCCGGACCGCCCTCTCCGATGCCCATGGTGCCGAGCGCGCCGTAGCGCGTGTGGCTGTCCGAGCCGAGAATCATCCTGCCGCAGCCGCTCATCATTTCCCGCATATACGCATGAATGACCGCCATATGCGCCGGCACATAAATGCCGCCGTATTTCTGCGCGGCGCTCAGGCCGAACACATGGTCATCCTCATTGATCGTACCGCCGACGGCGCACAGAGAATTGTGGCAGTTGGTCAGAACATACGGCATGGGAAACTTTTCAAGGTTTCCGCTGCGCGCCGTCTGAATAATCCCGACATAGGTGATATCATGCGAGGCAAGCGCGTCGAAGCGCAGCCGCAGATTTTTCAGGTCTGCCGTGGTGTTGTGCGCTTTCAGAATGCGGTAAGCAATGGTTTTTTCCCGCCCTGCCGCAAGCGCCTGCGCCGGGGCAGCCGAAAGGGTTCCGCCGCTGTATTTTACGGGCTGATGAATTCTTCGGATCATACTGGTTCCTTTCACCGGAATTTTTACGCCGGATGCTTTAGTATACTACAGTATTATATATAGCAATCGCCGCTTTTGTCAAGGAAAAACCGGTCCACGGCGGAAATTTTTCATTTCGGGCATAAAAATTGTGCGTTTTTCCCTTGACATGCGCAAAAGTTTATGCTATGATAACATGGAAAAAGAAGCAGAGCCTCTCCGCTCTCACCGTCGTGCGGTTGCGCGCCGGTTAAAAGGTTTCGGTTGTCGGCGCGTGCGCGTGCGCGGGCGGCCTTTGAGATGCGGAGGCGGGTTGTTTCGTCTTTCGCATTTTTTGTTTCATCAAATAACGGAGGTGGGTTTCCATTAGCACAAAGGATCTTCAGATCAATGAGCAGATCAAAGCATCCGAGGTTCGCCTGGTAGGCGCCGAGGGTGAGCAGGTCGGCATTCTTCCCCTTGCAAAAGCGCAGTCCATGGCGGACGAAGCAGGGCTTGACCTTGTTCTGATGGCGCCGGGCGCAAATCCGCCCGTATGCCGCATCATGGATTACGGCAAATATCGCTTCGACCGCGATAAAAAGGAAAAGGAAGCGCGGAAGAAACAGCAGATCGTCAAGCTCAAAGAGGTGCAGCTCTCCTGCACCATCGATACGCACGATTTCAACACCCGCGTCAATCAGGCGCTGCGTTTTTTGGGCGAAGGAAACAAGGTGAAAGTCCAGCTTCGCTTCAAGGGGCGCGAAATGGCGCACCAGGATGTGGGCAGAGAAGTCGTTGAGCGGTTTGTCGCCGCATGTGCCGAAAAGGGCACAACGGACAAAAAGCCCGCGGTGGAAGGGCGCTATATGAGCGTGATCATCGCGCCGCTGCCGCAAAAGAAAAACTGAAGATTCGTCCCCTGCACATTGCAACGCTGATGCGGGCACCCGCCCCGCCGAAAAAGAAAGGATCAAAGTCATGGGAAAAGTTAAGACACACAGCGCATCCAGAAAGAGATTTACTCTGACCAAGAGCGGTCTTGTGAAAATGAATCACTCTCATCACCGCCATAAGCTCGGCTTGAAGAACGCTAAGAGAAAGAGACATCTGCGCTCGGGCGCGATTCTGAGCGAGAGCGTCGCTCCGACCGTTCGCGTTCTCATCGGTAAATAAGATCGACCGCAGATAAGAAAGGATAGGTAGAGAAAATGGCAAGAGTCAAAGGCGCGATGATGACGCGCAAGAGAAGAAATAAAGTTCTCAAAGCCGCCAAAGGCTATTGGGGTTCCAAGAGCAAGCACTTTAAGATGGCAAAACAAGCCGTCATGAAGAGCGGCAACTATGCTTATATCGGACGCAAGCAGAAAAAGAGAGACTTCCGCTCTTTGTGGATCACCCGTATTTCCGCGCAGGCTAAGGTTTGCGGCATGAACTATTCCACGCTGATGCACGGTCTGAAGAAGGCTGACATCTCCCTCAACCGCAAGATGCTCGCCGAGCTCGCCGTCAGCGATAAGGAAGCATTTGCAGCCCTGGCAGAAAAGGCAAAGGCTGCTCTGTAAGAAACATCGGAAAACCAAAGCAACGCGCCCGCGCGCGTGTGCTTTGGTTTTTGCGTTATACGCCCGCGTCGAACCGTGGTGCTTTTTGTTCTCCTTTCGGGTCTCCGCCGCAGCGTCGCACCCTCCCGAAAGGTCCGAAAAAAGGAGGTCCGTATGAATCACTCTCAAACACCGCAGCCTCTCTTTTTATCCAGCCGACAAAACGAGGCGGTTGTTCGCGCGGCAAAGCTGCACGATAAAAAAGGGCGCAGCGCCGCCGGTCTTTTCTGCTTTGAGGGGATCAAACTGTTTTCGGAGGCGCTGCAAAGCGGTCTCCGTCTTTGTGCGGTTTTTTATACCGAGCAGGCGCAAAATGCCGCCTCTGCGCTGTTTGCTAAGCTGCCGCGGGATTGCGCGCTTTACTGCGTGAGCGAGAGCGTTTACGAAAAGCTCAGCCTGGAGCGCGCTCCGCAGGGCGTGTTCATCGTTGCAGAGGATCTGCCGCTTGTGCGCCGCGCCGACGAATATATCCCGCAGCCTGGCGAGGGGGCTCCCCGCGTTTTTTTGGCAGATTCGCTGCAGGACGCAGGCAATGTCGGCACACTGATCCGCACGGCATCTGCGCTCGGCTTTGCGCGGCTTTGCTTTTGCGGCAGCGCAGAACTGACCAACCCGCGCACACTGCGCGCTGCAATGGGCGCTCTGTTTCGCCAGCGGATCGATCTGTGCAGCGATATGGCGCGCTATATTGCCTCCCTCAGGGCATGCGGCGCACATGTGTATGCCGCCATGCCTCGCCGCGGCGCTGCGATGCTCGGCAAAACGGCGTTCCCGCAGGGCACGGTCTTTTTGGTCGGCAATGAGGGGCACGGGCTGCCCGATTCTCTTGTGGATGCATGCGACGGCACGGTGCAAATTCCCATGGCGCCGCATAGCGAAAGCCTGAATGCCGCGACGGCGGCGGCACTTCTCCTTTGGGAGAGCGTGCGGGGGGAGGGCTCTTTGTGCTGAGCGCAGAGCATTCTCTTTTCCCTTATTATATCTGGCTTTACGATGCGGCGCGCCGCGGCAGATTTTCCGCGCGGGAGCTGCTGCGCCGCTTTGAAACACCAAGAGAAATTTATAAGGCAGATGCAAAAGCGCTTGCCTCTCTTCCGTTTTTATCTCCGCGCGCCGCAGAAGCGCTTTGCGAAAAAGATCTTTCCTATGCCCGCGCCGCTGCGGCGAGGTGTGCAGAACTTGATCTCTTTTTGCTTTGCCCCGATCATGAGGATTACCCGGCTCCGTTGTCGGCTGCGCTCTCTTCCCCGCCGCTTTTGTACGGCACAGGCGCCCTTTTCCCGCCGCAGCAAACCGCCCTTGCAATCGTCGGCACACGCCGCTCCGCGCAAAACGCAAATCGCTGCGCATATCGCCTCGGGTATACGCTCGGCAAATGCGGGGCAGTGATCGTCAGCGGAATGGCGCGCGGAATCGACGGCATGGCGCATCGCGGCGCTTTGGACGGCGGAGCGCATACCGTTGCCGTGCTTGGCTGCGGGCTTGATTTATGCTATCCAAAGGAACACCGCGACCTGTTTGAACAAATCAAAAAACAAGGGCTTTTGCTCTCTCCGTTTCCGCCGGGCACTCCGGCCCTGCCGCGCAACTTCCCCGCACGCAACCGCATCATCAGCGGCCTTTGCGCCGCAATAATCGTGGTGCAGGCCCCGCTGCAAAGCGGCGCCGTCGTCACCGCGCAAAACGCCCTGGAGCAAAACCGCCTTTTATATGCCTTCCCCGGCGCCGTCGACGATGAAACCTATGCCGGAAATCTTTCCCTTTTGCGCAGCGGCGCGCGGGTCATCACCTGCGCCGAGGACCTTCTTGCGGATTTTGAACGCAGCGGCGCTTCTCCGTTTTTCAAAAACCGTATCGAGCTTGATGATTTTTATGATCGGTATGCTCCGCTGCCCGCCTCTGCGGACAACGCTTTGCCGCGGCAAGCCGAGGATTTCACCGCATTGCTCCGCGCTATGGATACGGCGCAGACAAAAACCGCTTCGGCTCCCTCCGACACGCCTCTCTCCATGCCGCGCATGCGGCAATTCGCGCCGCAGGATGCGTTTATCCGAAATGATGCGTGCGCGCAGGCAAACGAAACCCCCGCGCAAACGACGGAAAAAGAAGCGCTTCCCGCTCCGCAGCGCGTGCTGCATGCGCTCGGGAAACACGGCGCAACCCCCGAAGAGCTTTGCGAGCGCCTTTCGCTTTCGCTCTCGGAAATCGAGCTGATCCTTCTGCAGCTGGAGCAGGACGGTCTTGTGCGTGTCAGCGCGGGAGAACGCTATTTCTCCCTGTAACACTGCAACAGTTTAAAATAAAGATGAGGAAAACACGAATGGCAAATCTTGTGATTTTGGAGTCTCCCCATAAGGCAACCACCGTCAAGGGGTATCTCGGCAGCGGCTATAAGGTCATGGCATCCGACGGGCATGTCCGCGATCTGCCCAAGAGCCGCCTTGCCGTTGATGTCGACCATGACTTTGCCGTTGATTATATCAACATCCGCGGCAAAGGAGAGCTCATCCGCTCTCTTAAAAAAGAGGCAAAAGCCGCAAAATATGTTTATCTTGCAACCGACCCTGACCGCGAGGGAGAAGCAATCTCCTGGCATCTTGCAACCGCTTTGGACCTGCCCGCGGAAAAGGTGCGCCGCGTCACCTTCAATGAAATTACAAAAACCGCCGTCAAAGCGGGGATGAAGGCGCCGCGCGCGATCGATATCGATCTTGTCAATTCCCAGCAGGCGCGCCGCATTCTCGACCGCATCGTGGGCTATAAGCTCAGCCCGTTTTTGTGGCGTACCGTGCGCAGCGGGCTTTCCGCCGGCAGAGTGCAGTCTGTGGCGACGCGGGTAATCGTGGACAGGGAAAACGAAATTCGCGCCTTTGTCCCGCAGGAGTATTACACGCTCAGCGCCGTAGTCGGAACAAGTGAAAAAGAGGCATTCACCGTGCGCTATGCAGGCGGCGAAGCGCCGCATTCTTCCCTTGCAACCCTTGCCGAGGCAGAAAAAATCGTCGCCGCCGTCGGGAAGGAAATGACCGTGGACGCGGTAAAGAAAGCCGTGCGCCAGAAAGCGCCGCAGCCCCCGTTTATCACCTCCACATTGCAGCAGGAGGCAAACCGCCGCCTCGGCTTCCAGACGGCGCGCACCATGCGCATCGCGCAGGAGCTTTATGAGGGAATTGACCTCGGCTCATCCTTTGGCGGGGTCAACGGTCTGATCAGCTATATGCGTACCGACTCGCTTCGCATCAGCGCGGAGGCGCAAGCTGCCGCACGGGCATATCTCACCGAAAAATACGGTGCGGAATATGTGCCGGAAAAACCGCGCGAATACAAATCCCGTGCGGGCGCGCAGGATGCGCATGAGGCAATTCGCCCCTCCGATCTGCATTTTGTGCCGGAGCAGATCAAGAAATATCTCACGGCAGACCAATTCAAGCTTTACCGCCTGATTTGGAATCGCTTTTTGGCATCCCAAATGGCAAATGCCAAGCTGGATACGCTCACTATTGAGCTCAGCGCCGGCGGCTATCCGTTCCGCGCCAACGGCTATACCGTGTGTTTTCCGGGTTACAGCGCCGTTTTGGAGGACCATGAGGAAGAGGGCGATGCGGAAAGCGGAAAGGGGCTGCGCCTGCCTTCGCTTACAAAGGGAGAGCGCCTGCATGTTTTTTCCGCCGACCCCAAGCACCATACCACCGAGCCGCCTGCGCACTATACCGAAGCCTCTCTGATCCGCCTGTTTGAGGAAAGCGGTATCGGCCGCCCCTCCACCTATGCCACCATCATTTCCACTATTCTCTCCCGCGGCTATGTCGTGCGGGACGGGAAAGCCCTGCGCCCTACGGAGCTTGGCGAGCAGACCAACACACTGATGACGGAATATTTCCCGAAAATCGTCGATCTGACCTTCACCGCAGGCATGGAAGAAGAGTTGGACGAAATCGCAAACGGCAAAACCACCGTTTCCTCCGTGCTTTCCGGCTTTTATAAGGATTTTGCCGCCGACCTTGCAAATGCCGAAGAAAAAGCGCCCGACCGCGAAAAAGAGACCGCAGCGCAGACCACCGATCTCATTTGCGAGAAATGCGGCGCCGTAATGGTTGTAAAAATCGGGCGCTACGGAAAATTTGCCGCCTGCCCCAACTATCCCGCCTGCCGCAACACCAAACCCCTCACGGACGAGAAGGAGCAAAAACCGCTTAAAAAAACCGGCGAAAAATGCGAGCTGTGCGGTGCGGATATGGTGATCCGCCCGGGGCGGTATGGCAATTTCTATGCCTGCAGCCGCTATCCGGAATGCAAAAACACAAAGCAGATCCGCCATCCCGTCGGCGTCAAATGCCCTAAGTGCGGCGGCGAAATTCTGCAGCGTTCCGGCAAAAACAGACGCATTTTCTATTCCTGCGAAAATTATCCCACCTGCGATTTTTCCTCCTGGGATCTTCCCCTGCGGGAAAGTTGCCCCCGTTGCGGCAAGCTTTTGTTTGCTAAGAAGGGCAAAAATCTCATCCTCTGCCACGACAGGGCCTGCGGCTACAAGCGGGAAATGACCGAGGAAGAGGTTGCACAAAGAGAAAATATGAAAGGGTAACAACGGTTCAAGGCCTTGCAAATGACAAATAACATTCCCTCCGTCTCCGTCATCGGCGCCGGCCTTGCCGGCTGCGAGGCGGCATATCAGGCGGCGCAGCGCGGCGTTTCGGTCACGCTGATTGAAATGAAGCCGCAAAGCTATACCCCGGCGCACCATTCCCCGCTTTTTGCGGAGCTGGTCTGCTCCAATTCTCTGCGCTCCGCACAGCTGTTCAACGCCGTGGGACTGCTCAAAGAGGAGCTGCGCCGCATGGATTCTCTCATTCTGCGCGCCGCTGACGAGAGCGCCGTCCCGGCGGGAGCCGCACTCGCGGTGGACCGCACGCGCTTTTCGGCGTATATCACCGATGCAATCAAAGCGCTCCCGAAAATCACCGTTGTGCAGCGGGAAATCACCGCGCTGCCGCCGCTTGACGAAATTTCCGTCACCGCGACCGGCCCCCTTACCTCCGCCCCCTATGCCGATGCACTGCAAAAAGCCTTCGGCATGGACGCGCTGCATTTTTTCGATGCCGCCGCGCCGATCGTGGACGGAGAAAGCATCGATTTTGCGCATGCCTATCGCTCCAGCCGCTACGGCAAGGGCGATGCGGATTATGTCAACTGCCCGCTTACCAAAGAGGAATATCTTGCCTTTGTCAAAGCGCTGACCGAGGCGGAGCTTGCGCCGCTGCATGAATTTGATTCCGAGGCGCAAAAGGATCTCACCGTTTTTGAGGGGTGCATGCCCATTGAGGTCATGGCGCGCCGCGGGGTGGATACCCTGCGCTACGGCCCGTTCAAACCCGTCGGTCTGCCCGACCCGCGCACCGGGAAAGAGCCCTATGCCGTGCTGCAGCTGCGCATGGAAAATACCGCGGGGAGCATGTTCAACCTTGTCGGCTGCCAGACTCATCTGACCTTCCCCGAGCAGCGTCGAGTCTTCTCCATCATTCCTGCTCTTGCAAACGCCTCATTTTTCCGCTACGGCGTGATGCACCGCAATACCTTCCTCAATTCCCCCGCGCTGCTGGACGCGACCTACGCCTGGCGCGCCCATCCGAATCTGTTCTTTGCCGGGCAGATGACCGGCGTTGAGGGGTATGTGGAAAGCGCCGCCTCGGGCTGTGTCGCCGGCATCAACGCCGCGCGGCGCGCATGCGGAAAAGCGCCTTTTGTTTTCTCTCCCGTCAGCATCATCGGCGCAATGGCAGCATATATTTCAAATCCCGCGCAGATCCGCTTCGAGCCGATGAATGCGAATTTCGGGCTGATTGCCCCGCTGGAGCAGCGGGTGCGCGGCGGAAAGCGCGCGAAATATGACGAATATGTGCGCCGCAGCCTTGCTTATTTTGATTCCCTTGCAAAGGAGGAACTGTCATGAAAATCATCATAGATGCCATGGGCGGAGACAACGCCCCCGCAGCACTTGTTGCCGGCGCCGTGCTCGCCGTGCAGGAGCAGGATGTGGATATTGTTTTGGTGGGAGATGAGGCAGCCATCCGCCGCGAGCTTGCCGTTTGCGGCGGCGAAGAGCTGCTCGGCTCCCGCATTGAGATCCGCCATGCCCCGCAGGTGATCACCATGGAGGACGCCCCATTTGATGTTCTGCGCAAAAAGCGCAATTCCTCTATGACCGTCGGGCTGCGCATGCTTGCCGCGGGAGAGGGCGATGCCTTTGTCGGCGCGGGCAATACAGGCGCGCTGTTTACGGGGGCTACGGCGATCGTTCGCCCCTATCGCGGCCTCCGCCGCGCCGCCATCGGCACGATTCTGCCCTTTGAGCGGCCCTTGCTTTTGCTTGACAGCGGCGCAAATGCCACCGTCACCGCGGAATATATGGAGCAGTTTGCCTATATGGGCGCCATCTATATGGAAGGCCTTTTTCAAAATCCGCATGTCACCGTCGGGCTGCTCAACAACGGCGCCGAGGCGCATAAGGGGCCGCCCGTTTATGTGGAAACCTATCGGCTTTTGAAAAATTCCTCTTTGAATTTTGTCGGCAATATTGAGGGCAAGGAAATTCCGCGAGGCCGCTGCGATGTGCTCGTGGCTGACGGCTTTGCCGGCAATATCGTGCTGAAGCTGGTGGAGGGCATGTCCCGCTTTGCGCTGAAAAAGGTCAAGGGGCTGTTTTTCTCCTCCCTTGCCACAAAAATGTCCGCCGTGCTCTTCAAAAAGCAATTTGTTTCGCTGAAAAAAGAGCTGGATGCCTCCGAATACGGCGGCGCGCCGTTCCTCGGCATTTCAAAGCCCGTGATTAAGGCGCACGGCTCCTCGGATGCCCGCGCGGTGAAAAATGCGGTGCGTCAGGCAAAGGCATATTTGGAAAGCGGCATTTCCGACCGCATCGCAGAGTGCGCGGCGCTTTGGGTAAAAGCCGCGCCCGGGGACGGAGAAGCGGGCGCACCGACGCCCGATGCCGCAAAGGAGGAAAACTGAGATGCCTCACGAAAAACAAACCGTGCACAGCGTGATTGAGCTGCTGCCCGCCGAGATCGGCACATTGGAGCAAGCCATCGGCTATCGCTTCCGGTCCCGCGAAATTCTGGCACAGGCACTGACGCATTCTTCCCTGGCGCATGAGCAGCAGGCAAAGGGGCTTTCCTGCCGCTGCAACGAGCGCTATGAATTTTTGGGAGACAGCATCCTCTCCGTTTTGACAAGCACCTATATTTTTTCGCTCTTTCCGGATGCGCCCGAGGGAGATCTGACCAAGCTGCGTGCGCAGCTCGTCTGTGAGGACGCGCTGTGGCACAATGCCTGCTCCATTTCTTTGGGCGACTATCTTCTGCTCGGCCACGGGGAAGAAAAAAACGGCGGCAGAGAACGCAAATCCATCCTCGCCGATGCCTTTGAGGCGCTGCTTGCCGCAATGTATCTTGACAGCAATTCCTTTGGGCCGGTACAGCGCTTTTTGATGCCCTATCTTGTGCGGCAGGCGGAAACGCTGCCGGGGCACTCCTCTGATTATAAAACAAAGCTGCAGCAGATCGTGCAGCAGGAGCCGGGTGAAAAGCTGGAATATGTGCTCGTAGCGCAGCTGGGACCGGACCATGAAAAGCAATTTGAGATGGAGGCCCGCCTGAACAGCAATGTCATCGGCCGCGGCCACGGGCGCTCCAAACGCGAGGCGGAGCAGGCCGCCGCCAAAGAGGCGCTCTCCCTGTTCGGGCAGGGCAAAGAGGAATAAGATTGCACCACGCACCGAAAGCACAAAAAACGGAGCCGGCATTCGGCTCCGTTTTCTTTTTCGGCTATGTTCAGTGCAAAAGCGCTTCCAGCTCGTCCAGGCTTTGCGCAAACACCTGCATGGCATTGCGCACGGTGTCTGGTTTTTCCAGATCCACGCCGGCGATGCGCAGCTCATTCAGCGGATAATCGCTGCCGCCCGTGGTCAAAAAGCGCAGATAATTCTCGGCGCTGCCGCTTTGCAGAATGTTGTTTGCGATTGCAACGGCGGAGCTGAAGCCCGTGGCATACTGGTACACATAAAATGCATTGTAAAAATGCGGGATACGCGCCCATTCGATATCCTGCAGCTCGTCCACTACGGCGCCCTTATAATATGCCTCATTGAGTCTGCGGTAAATGGCATTGAGCGCCTTCGGCGTCAGCGGTTCTCCGCGGTCATAGGCCTTGTGCGCCTCCCGCTCAAATTCGGCGAACAGCGTCTGGCGGAACACCGTCGTACGGAAGCCCTCCAAAAAGTGATTCAGAATATAGGCGCGGCGCGCGGGATCCGTCTCCACCGAGAGCAGATATTTTGTGAGCAGCACCTCGTTGACCGTGGAGGCGACCTCCGCCACCATGATTTCATAATCATGGTTGACATAATCCTGCGTATGATCGGAAAAATAGGAATGCATGCTGTGCCCAAGCTCATGCGCCAGCGTAAACGCATCATCCAGCGTATCCGTATAGTTCAGCAGCACATACGGGTGCACCCCGAACACGCCGCAGGAAAATGCGCCCGTGGTTTTTCCCTTATTCTCGTAAACATCGATCCATTTTTCCGCAAACGCGCGGTCGAGCAGCTTTGCATATTCCTCGCCCAGCGGCGCAAGCGCCTTTTTCACCAGCGTTTTGGCGTCGGCAAACGGGACGGAAATATCCACATTTTCCACCATGGGGCAGTAAAGATCGTACATGTGCAGCTCCTTGACACCCAGCTGCTTTTTCCGCAGCGCCAAATACCGCTGCATGGTCGGAAATGCATCATGAACGGCATCCGTCAGCGCATCATATACCGCAATGGGCACGTTTGTGCCGAACAGCGCCGCCTCGCATGCGCCGTCAAAGCCGCGCACCTTGGCATAATAGCAATCCATTTTCACCGAGCCCTCATACAGCGCGGCAAAGGTATTGATATACCGCTTGAATTCTCCGAAATACGCCTCAAACGCCTCCTTGCGCACTCTTTGGTCGCGGCTTTCGCGGTATACGGCGAAATTGCCGTGGCTCAGGGTGACGCTTTCCCCGGCTTCATCCGTAATTGCAGGGAAGCTCATATCCACGCTTTCCAGCATGGAAAAGGATTTGCGGAAGCCGCCTGCCGCATCCGAAAGCATTGCAAGCATTTTTTCCTGCTCTGCGCCGAGCACATGCGCGCGCCCGCGCACAATATTGCCGATCAGATGGCGATAGGTCGCAAGGCGCTCCTCCTTCAGATATTCTGCAAGCGTCTTTTCATCAATCGCGAGAATCTCCGGCTCCAAAAATGCAGTATTGGTGGAAAATTCGACATACAGCGTTGTGGATTTTCCGCTCATCTCCTGCCCGCCGGGGTCCGCATTGTCGCCGTCGCGGCGCAGCGTGGCATAAATATATGCCCGCTCCACAAGCGCGCTTGCCGCATAAATTTTGTCAAGCCCGTCTGCCAGTGCCTGCGCGGAGGCGCCGAGGGTGCCGGGCAGCCCTTTCAGCTCCTTCACCGCTTCGGCGGCTTTTTCCATTGCGCGCTCCCAGGCGGCGTCGTTTTCATAAACGGCAGTCAGATCCCATTGATATGCAGGGTCCATCTGCGCTCTTTGCTTTAGTTCCATAGGGGGGCCTCCTTTTTCCTCATTTCTTTTTTTCATTATACTATACCTTTTCCCGTTTTGCAATGCCGCCGTCTCATTTCCGCGCGAAACGATTGTAGTTTTTGTGGGTTTTTCGAAAAATATAAAAACGGATTGTGTTTTTTTGCGTTTTTGCGTTGACGGATCCGTCGTTTTCGTGTATAATAACAGGTGTGACTTGTGATAGGGAGGTGTCTTTTTTGCTGAATACTCCGTTTTCTCTGCAAAGTGATCTGCGTCCCACAGGCGACCAGCCGCAGGCGATTGCGCTGCTTTCCGAAGGGGTGGAAGCAAAGCTGAGAGACCAGGTGCTGCTCGGCGTAACCGGCTCCGGCAAAACCTTCACCATGGCAAATATCATTGCAAAGTGCAACCGTCCGACGCTGATCATCGAGCCGAATAAAACGCTTGCGGCACAGGTCTGCTCCGAAATGCGGCGTTTTTTCCCGCAGGATGCCGTGGAATATTTCGTTTCCTATTATGATTATTACCAACCCGAGGCATACATTCCGGGCAAGGATCTTTATATCGAAAAGGACGCGCTGATCAACGAAGAGATCGATAAGCTGCGCCACAGCGCGACCTCCTCCCTCTTTGAACAGCGCAATACCATAATTGTCGCCTCCGTTTCCTGCATTTATTCCCTGGGCGACCCGAGCGAATATCAAAACCTCGTGCTCGCCGTGCGTCCGGGCATGGCGCTTGACCGCGACGCGCTCGCTGCGCGCCTGGTGGCGATCGGGTATTCACGCAACGATTTAAGCCTCACGCGCGATCATTTCCGCGTGCGCGGCGATACCGTGGAAATCGTCCCGGCAAACAGCGCGGAAAAGGCGCTGCGCATTGAATTTTTCGGGGACGAGATCGACCGCGTCTGCCGCATCGATGTGCTCACGGGCGCGGTGCTTGCCACGCTGCGCTATGCCGCCGTGTACCCCGCAACGCACTATGCCGTCTCGGCGGACAAGCGCGAAGCGGCGCTTTCCGTGATTGAAAAGGAAATGGTCGAGCGCGTCCGGTATTTTAAGGACAAAGGTAAGCTGCTGGAAGCGCAGCGCATTGAGCAGCGCACCCGATATGATCTTGAAATGCTGCGGGAGGTCGGCTCCTGCTCGGGCGTGGAGAATTATTCGCGCGTGCTCAGCGGGCGCGCCCCCGGCTCCACCCCCTATACCCTGCTTGACTTTTTCCCGCAGGACTATCTTATGTTTATTGACGAATCCCATGTCGCCATTCCGCAAATTCGCGGCATGAGCGGCGGCGACCGCGCCCGCAAGGAAAATCTCGTTTCCTTCGGCTTTCGCCTGCCCTCCGCCTTTGATAACCGCCCGCTGTTTTTCAATGAATTTGAAAAGAAGATCAATCAGGTGATCTATGTCAGCGCAACCCCGGGCGACTATGAGCTGGAGCATTCCATGTGCACTGCCGAGCAGATCATCCGTCCCACAGGTCTTTTGGATCCGCGCGTTGAGGTGCGCCCCATTGCGGGGCAGATCGATGATCTGCTCGGCGAGATCCGTCTGCGCGCCGCAAAGGGGGAGCGCGTTCTTGTGACGACGCTCACCACAAAAATGGCAGAGGACCTCACGGAATATTTTGAAAACAACGATGTCCGCGTGCGCTATATCCACCATAAGGTCGATACCCTGGAGCGCACCGAGCTCATCCGCGATCTGCGCCGCGGCGCCTTTGATGTGCTTGTGGGCATAAATCTTCTGCGCGAGGGGCTGGACCTGCCCGAGGTTTCCCTGGTTGCCGTTCTGGATGCGGATAAAGAGGGCTTTTTGCGCAGCGGACGCTCCCTGATTCAAACCATCGGCCGCGCCGCCCGCAACGCAAACGGAACGGTGATCCTCTATGCCGATACCGTAACGGGTTCTATGGATTATGCCATCAAGGAAACCGAGCGCCGCCGCCGCCTGCAGGCTGCCTATAACAGCGAGCACGGCATCTCCCCGCGCACCATCCTCCGCCCGGTGGAAGAAAGCATTTCCATCGCCCTTGAACAGGAGCCGCCCGCCCCGAAAAACAAGGCAAACTCCTCCAAAAATGGAGGCAAAGGGCGTGGGAAGGCGCCGTTTGCCTCCACGCAGGATTCTCTGCCCGCCGACCGCTCCGCAAAAATCGAAGCGCTGCGCGCCGCCATGAAGCAGGCCGCCGCCGCCCTGGAATTTGAGCAGGCTGCCTATTATCGCGATCTCATTGCTGAGCTTGAGAAAAAGGCTTGATGCCCTTTGCTCCGCTGTTCCGTTTTCTTTCCTGTTCCATTTCTAATTCATAAAAGGAGAATTTCTGTGTCTGCACCGTATTTGATTTTGCGCGGTGTCCGCGTGAATAACCTGAAAAACATCGATGTGAAAATCCCGCGGGATAAGCTTGTGGTTTTCACCGGGCTCTCAGGCTCGGGAAAAACCTCCCTGGCGTTTGAAACCATCTATGCCGAGGGACATCGGCGGTTTGTGGAGTCTCTCTCCTCCTATGCGCGCATGTTTTTGGGGCAGCTGGATAAGCCCGATCTTGACAGCGTTGAGGGGCTTTCCCCCGCCATTTCCATCGATCAGAAAACAACCTCCCGCAATCCCCGCTCCACCGTGGGAACCGTGACGGAGATCTACGACTATCTGCGCCTTTTATATGCCCGCATCGGCGTGCCCCATTGCCCTGTCTGCGGCAAGGAGATCCGCCGCCAAAGCGTGGATCAGATCGTAAACCGCATTCTTGCCCTGCCCGCCGATTCCCGCCTGCTGGTGCTTGCGCCCATGGTGCGCGCGAAAAAGGGCATGCATGAAAAGGTGCTGGATTCCGCCCGCAAAAGCGGCTTTGTGCGCGTCAGAGCAGACGGCGCCATGTATGATCTCTCCGAGCCGATTGCCCTTGATAAAAACCTGCGCCATGATATCGATATTGTTGTTGACCGCATCATTCTGCGCGCCGACGGTGACCGGAAAAAGCTTTCCTCCCGCCTGAGCGATTCCGTAGAAACCGCGCTCTCCCTGACCGACGGCAACCTTCTCATCGCCCCTGCCGCCCCCGCGGAGGGCTTTGAAGCCGAGCTTTATTTTTCGCAGAATTATGCCTGCGAGGAACACAATTTCAACGTCGGCGAATTGACGCCGCGCATGTTTTCGTTCAACAACCCATTCGGCGCCTGCCCAGAATGCTCCGGCCTTGGGCAGACGCGCTCCATCAGCGCTGCAAAAATTCTGCCCGATGAAGAAAAATCCCTGCGGCAGGGCGCTGTCAATGTCAACGGGTTCAAAACCGTCGGGGAAGACACCTGGATGGGCCCGTTGCTCATCGCTGTCGGAAAAAAGCACGGCTTTACCATCGATACCCCGCTGAAAGCCTTTTCTAAAGAGGCGCGCGCCGCTCTTCTTGAGGGAACAGGCAAAGAGACCTATCACATCGTGCGGTATTTTGACGGGGTGCGCCATGAGCAATCCGTTCCCTTTAAGGGGCTGCTCTCCATCATTGCCGAGCGCGCCGATACCTTTCAAAACGAATATTATGATGAATTTACCGTGGTGCGCCCCTGTCCGCGCTGCCACGGCGCGCGGCTGAACGAAGCTGCGCTCGGCGTTACGGTGGGCGGAATCAATCTCGATACGCTGTGCCGCAAAAATATCACCGCGGCGCTTGATTTTTTCAACAGCCTGACTCTGAGCGAAACGGAGGAGCAGATCGCCCGCGAAATTCTCAAGGAGATTCGCGCGCGCCTGGGCTTTTTGCAGAATGTGGGGCTGGAATATCTCACCCTTGCCCGCAGCGCGGGAACTCTCTCCGGCGGAGAGGCGCAGCGCATCCGCCTTGCAACGCAGATCGGATCCGCCCTGACCGGCGTGCTTTATATTTTGGATGAGCCGAGCATCGGGCTGCATCAGCGCGACAATGCCAAACTGATTGCAACGCTCAAGCGTCTGCGCGATGTAGGAAACAGTCTCATCGTGGTCGAGCATGACGAGGAAACCATGCTGCAGGCGGATTATATTCTTGATATCGGTCCGGGCGCCGGGGTACACGGCGGGCAGGTGGTCGCCGCAGGAACACCAAAGCAAATTATGAAAAACCCCGCCTCTCTTACGGGAGCCTATCTCAGCGGGCGCAAAAAAATTCCCGTGCCCGCCGCGCGCCGCGCGGGAAACGGGCAGCTGCTCACCGTGCGCGGCGCGCGGGAACATAATCTGAAAAATATCGATGTTTCATTTCCTCTCGGGCTCTTTCTCTGTGTCACGGGGGTCTCAGGCTCCGGAAAATCCTCCCTGGTCAATTCCATTCTTTATGCTTCCCTTGCGCATACGCTCAACCGCGCCTATACCTTTGCGGGAGATCATGACGGGATTGACGGTGTAGAAGCGCTCGACAAGGTCATCTGCATCGATCAAAGCCCCATCGGCAGAACCCCGCGCTCCAACCCTGCAACCTATACCGGTCTTTTCTCCGATATTCGCGACCTCTTTTCCCTCACGCCCGAGGCAAAAGCCCGCGGCTATAAGCCCGGCCGCTTCTCCTTTAATGTCAAGGGCGGCCGCTGCGAGGCATGCGAGGGCGACGGCGTGAAAAAAATCGAAATGCATTTTCTCCCAGATGTTTATGTGAAATGCGATGTCTGCCACGGAAAGCGATATAACCGCGAAACGCTTGAATGCCATTATAAGGGTAAAAGCATTTCCGATGTGCTGGATATGACCGTGGAGGAGGGTCTTTCCTTCTTCTCCGAGCTGCCAAAACTCCGCCAAAAGCTGCAAACGCTCTATGATGTCGGGCTTGGATATCTTCGCATCGGGCAATCCTCCACAACGCTCTCCGGCGGAGAGGCCCAGCGCGTGAAGCTTGCAACGGAGCTTGCCCGCCGCCAAACAGGAAAAACCCTGTATATTCTGGACGAGCCCACCACCGGGCTGCATACCGAGGATGTCTCTCATCTGATCGCCATTTTGCAGCGCCTGGTCGACATCGGAAATTCCGTCGTCGTGATCGAACATAACCTGGATGTAATTAAAACCGCCGATTATCTTATTGATCTCGGCCCCGAGGGCGGAGACGGCGGCGGCACCGTTGTGTGTGCCGGCACCCCCGAGCAGGTCGCCGCTTGCCCCGCTTCTTATACCGGGCAATATCTAAAGCCCCTGCTCCCTGCCTTTTCCGGGCAATAAACGGCTCTCATCCTGCGCTCTCTTTTGAAAACGCCGCGGCAAAATGAAAAGAGACAGTTTACAACTCTTTGTCGTAAACTGCCTCTTTTTTGTTTTGTCAAAAAGTGACATAAAAATGCTTCTTTTCGGGCGCATTCAAACGCTATGCCCGCTTTTTTCATGCTGCCCGCTCTTTTTTTCGTTTACACACCGCTGTATGCGGAGAAACCGCCGTCCACGGGAATGACAACGCCGGTGATAAAACCGGAAGCCTCCTCATCAACAAGGAAGCGAAGCGTGCCGAGCAGCTCTTCCGGCTTGCCGAAGCGCCCGGTGGGGGTTGCGGCAAGAATTTTTTCGGTGCGGGGGGTCGGGGTGCCGTCCTCCCGGAACAGCATCGCGCGATTCTGATTGGTTACAAAAAAGCCGGGGGCAATGGCATTCACGCGGATATTTTCTTTTGCAAAATGCACCGCAAGCCATTTTGTAAAGTTGGAAACGGCAGCTTTTGCGGCGCTGTATGCGGGAATTTTCGTCAGCGGCGTAAAAGCATTCATCGAAGAAATATTCAAAACGCTGCAGCCGGGGCGGCCGAGCATATCGGGCAGAAAAATTTGGCTCGGCAAAAGAGTGCCGACAAGATTAAGCCCAAAGACAAAATCAAAGCCGGAGCGATCGATATTAAAAAAGGTGGTAAACTCCGTAACGGCTTCATCGCCCGCCTCATAGAATTCATGCGCGGTGGTACAGCGGGGAGAATTGCCGCCGGCTCCGTTGATAAGAACATCGCATTTACCGAAGGCCTCGTCTATTTTTGCTTTTGCCTGCAAAAGGCTCTCTTTTTCAAGAACGGAGCAAGGGCAGGCAAGCGCTTTGCCGCCGCCTTCAGCATTGATTTTTGCGGCAAGCTCGTTCGTTGCCTGTTCATTGAGATCCAAAAGGGCTACATTATGCCCGTCGGCGGCAAGGGCGCGTGCAAACGCGGAGCAAAGAACACCTGCTGCGCCGGTAATAACAATTGTCTTTTTCATGGGGATATCCTTTCTTCTTCAAAATATTTCACTTTTTTGCGCCGGGGCAAGCCAGTCACGCATTGTTTCATAGCTCAGGCGCCTTGCAAGCTTTTCCGCGTTCGGATAGGAGAGCGTTCCGTCATTTACGGACTGCGCAAGAAAAGAGCTCAAAATGCGGCGGAAGAAATCATGTCGGGCATAGGAAAGAAAGCTGCGCGAATCGGTTAGCATACCGGGAAACGAAGAAAGCGAAGCCGCCTCAGCCAGGGAAGAGAGCGTTTCGCGAATGCCGCGCCGATGATCCAAAAACCACCATGCCGCGCCGATATGCACATTGCAAAAGGAAGCGCTCAGGGAACACATAGCATCCCGCATTGCAGGATTCAGGCAATAAAGAATCGTGCGGGGAAGACCTTTTCCGTCCGCCTCTATGCCGTTGAGCAGCGCTGCGATTCTGTCAACGCCGATGGGCTCTCCCATGCAGTCGCTTCCGCAGTCTGCGCCGAGCTTTTTTGAAAGAGAGAGGCATGCATTGCGCTTGACCGCCATATGCCATTGCATGATGATATTTTTCTCCCGATAAAGCCTGCCCAGCTGCACAAACAGTGTGCCGCGCAGCGCGTCCTTTTCCTGCTCACTCACCGCATCGCCGCGCAAAACAGAGCGAAAAATTGTATCGGCTTTCGAAAATTCCGCTGCCGTATGCGGAAACTGCTCAATGCCGACATCGCTGACGCGGCAGCCGTTTTCGCAGAAAAAATCCAAACGGGTCGAAAGCGCTGCAAGCAGCGTTTCCAGCGATGTTATTTTCACACCGCTTGCCTCTTCCAAAAGCGCAAGATATGTTTTTTCAAAGGAAAACACCCGGTCGGTGCGAAAAGAGGGCAGCACACGCACCTCATAGCCCTCTTCCCTCATTTTTCGATGGTATTCCAGGGAATCCGCGGGGTCGTCCGTCGTTGCGATAAGCCTGACATTGGCGCCGCACACGATTTTGCGGGGAGAGAGCTTTCTCTCCGTGATTTGCTGCTGCACCTCATCATAAATATCCGCAGCCGTTTCTTCACACAGCCGCTGTTCAATGCCGAAAAAGCGGGAAAGCTCCAGCGTTGTAAAATCGACGAGCGGATTTGCGGGAGAGAGGCTGATTGCGCGCGCATAGGCAATAAATTTTTCCTTTTCGTCCCGCTCCCCCGTAATATATTCCTCGGAAATACCTGCAGATCGCATCAGGCGCCATTTATAATGATCCCGCCCGAAGATCAACGCTCCCGCACTTGCAAAGGGTCTGTCCTCATAAAGCTCTTTCGGGTCCAAATGACAATGATAATCCAAAATAGGCAGCACGCGCACCGCGCGGTATAAGCTTCTCGCCGCCGGCGATTCCAACAAAAATTCTTCCTGCACTGTATCATCTCCCTCCGTGACATTCTTTCCTCCTCATTATACTGTTTTCCTTCGGGTTTGTAAAGGGCACGGAAGGCGGTTTTTCCACAGTTTGTCCGCATTTTTCCGTGGAAAACTATTGTCAAAAAACCGCTTTCATGTTATAATGGTATATATATAATGGAAGCAAGTTTCAAAAAACCGACGCGGACAAGCCGCAATAAGCGTTTTTTTCGATATCCTGCGCCCTGCCGCGCGGAAAGACGAGGACAAAGCATGACAGGCAACATCGACATATGGAATTTAATGTATCAAAAGCTTTCGGAGCATTTTCCGGGCACCGTGGGAGATTTGTGGTTTTCGGGGCTCGGCCTTGTCGCTATGGACGATACGCAGTGTATTCTTGTATCCGACAGCGATATGAAAGCGCATATTATTAATACAAAATATGCAGATGCGGCGGCGAAGGTGATTGAGGATACCGTAGGCTTTCCGCTGAAGCTCTGTGTTTTGAGCAAGGAACATACCGAAATCGATCCCGAAAAGATTAAAGAGCTCCTTGCTGCGGGAGAAGAAATCAAGCCCTTTGTCATCGGTCCTGCGAAAAAAGAGGAGCCTTTGCAAAGCGAAGCTGTATTCTCTGCCGATGTACAGGAGCAGCAGCCTCAAAAATCGCAGCCTCTTTCCACCGCAGAGCTTGACACCACAACGGATCATCCGCATCGCTCTCTTTCCTCGCGCGAATATACCTTTGAAAACTTCATTGTAGGCAGCTCGAACTCTCTTGCCTGCGCCGCGTGCGTAGCCGTTGCAAATAAACCTGCCTCTACAAATTTCAATCCCCTGTTTATCCACGGCCCGAGCGGCCTTGGAAAAACGCACCTTTTGTATGCCATTACCAACCGCATCCTTGAAAACAATCCGCAGGCAAATATTATTTATATCAAGGGCGAGGCCTTCACTAATCAGCTCATTGCATCCATTTCTGCGGGCACCACGGAGGAATTCCGCAATAAATATCGAAAAGCGGATGTCTTGCTGATCGACGATATTCAGTTCATCGCCGGAAAAAACTCCACACAGGAGGAATTTTTCCATACCTTCAATGCGCTGTATGAGGACCGCAAGCAGATTATTCTGACCTCCGACCGCCCTCCAAAGGATATCAAAACTCTTGAGGACCGCTTGCGCACCCGTTTTGAATGGGGAGTGATCATTGATATTCAGCCGCCGGATCTTGAGCTGCGCGTCGCCATAGCCAAAAGCAAGGCAGAGAGCATGAATCTTGATATTCCTTATGAGGTTCTGACTTATCTTGCCGAAAAGCTGCGCAATAATGTGCGCCAAATTGAAGGGGCTCTGCGCCGCCTGAGCGCTTATACAACGCTATCCCGAATGCCAATAACCATGGAAGCGGCGCGGGACAGCATTGCGGATGTTCTCACGGGAGCGGAACCAACCAATGTCACTCTGGACCGTATCTTTGCCGTGGTTTCCAAAAAATACGGCGTTACCCCGGCAGATATCAAAAGCGCGCGCCGCTCCAAGGAAATTGCCTTTGCGCGTCATGTCAGCGTATACATTGTGCGGCAGGTTACCGATCTTTCCCTGCCCTCCATCGGAAAAATACTCAACCGCGATCATACCACCATTCTTTCCTCCATCAAATTTGTAGAGAAAAAAATGGAGGATTCCTCTTTGCTCAAACAGGAAATCACGGATATGATCTCGGAGATCCGCAAGGAAATGTAATCACAGCTTTTCCACATATCCACAAGGGCTTTCCCCATTTTTTTAACAGCAGAACAAGCCGTTTTCCTCTTTTGCATTTCTCCGTTTTTCTTTTGCGGAAAGGAGAAGATTTTCGCACAGCTTTTCAATTTCTTTTCCACCGCGTTTTCCGGCTTGTTTTTTTTTCATTGATACCCGCAATAGCAACGTTTTTTTCACTTTTTCACAGTTTCCCCACCCCCTATTACTGCTACCTCTACTATATCCATTAAAGAAAGGACAATACGGTTTCTGCTTTTTGAAAGCCGGAAAGGAATCCATTTCATGAAAGTCGTATTTGAAAAAGACAGTTTAACACAGGCAATCGCAAAAGCGCTCAGTGCCGTTGCAACCTCCGGAACCATCAAAGCCATTGAAGGCATTCAGATGATCGCGCAGGCAAACGGTGATGTTACGCTGAATTCCTTCGATCTTGAAAAAGGAATTCGCTGTACCGTCAAAGCAACGGTAAAGGAGGAGGGCAGCTTTATCATCAATGCGCAGCGCCTCTCTCAGATTTTGCGCGTGATGCCCTCGCCCATTGAAATCGATATAGATGCAGCGGGCCATACAAAAATTCATTCCGGGCTCTCCGAATATACGCTGAGCGCGCTGCCGGGAAGCGATTTTCCGAACACGCCGATGCTGGAGGGAGACTGGGGCTTTACCATGCAGCAGGGGCAGCTGCGCGATATGATTGCAAAAACGATTTATGCCGTTGCCAATAACGACCCGCGCCCTGCGCTCAACGGCATGTTGTTCCGCATTGAAAATGAAAGAATCGTTTTGGTCTCTTCGGACAGCTTCCGTCTTTCCATTTGCGAAAAACAGCTGGATCTGAAAAAGGAATCATTTGAAAATAAAGATCTTTCTCTTTCCATGGTCGTCCCGGGTAAAACCGTTTCCGAGCTTTATAAGCTGCTTGCGGATAATGAAAAGCCCGTGCGCATTTTGGCAACCAATAAGCATATTATTTTTATTCTCGGAAACACCTTCTTCTTCTCGCGCCTGATCAACACAAGCTATATTGAATATGAAAAATTCATTCCGAAAAACCCGAAAACCTTCGTGATTGCGGACCGAATGGAACTGCTGGAATCCTTGGAGCGCGTTGCGCTGGTTTGCGAAGAAAAAGGGCAGGGAAAATCAAAGGGAGCCGTTGCATGCAAATTTGAGAGCGACGGAAGGCTTATGCTTTCCTCTACCTCTCAAAGCTCTTCCGTTTACGATGAGGTTACCATTGAAATTGAAGGAGAATCGCTGGAAATCGGCATGCATTGCCGTTATCTGATCGATGCTTTGCGTGCGGCGGATACGGAGCGCATTCGGATATCTTTGGTCAGCCCCCTTGTGAGCATTGTGATGGAGCCTTTGTATCGGCAGGAGGATGAAAAGGCTTGGAAAAAACAAGGCATTGCAAAGGAAAGCTTTTTGTTCCTGGTTGTGCCGGTAAGGCTTTGATTTTATGAAGCTGGAGGAGCTTTCCTTTTCCGCTTTTCGTAATCTTGAAGCGCAGACGCTGCAGTTTTCGGACGGGATCAATATCCTAAGCGGGGATAACGCGCAAGGCAAAACCAATGCAATCGAGGCAATCTATCTGTTTGCTGCCGGGAAAAGCTTTCGCGGCGCAAAAGAAAGAGAAATGATTCGTTTTGGGGCACAAAGAGCAAGAGTGGATTTGATATTTTCCGAAAAAAAGAGAGATATCACGGCTCTTTCCGTCGAGCTTTTTGAAAATGCCCCGAAAAAATGTCGCGAAAACGGCGTAATCGTACCCCGCATGAAGGATTTTTTGGGGCAATTTCGCGCGGTTTTGTTTTGCCCGGAGCATCTTTGGCTGATCAAGGGCGCAAGCAGCGAACGAAGAGCTTTTTTAGACGGCGCAATTTCACAGCTGCGCACAAGCTATGCGCTTTCTCTTGCGGAATATCAAAAGCTTTTGCGGCAGCGCAATGCTCTTTTGAAAGAAGAAAATCGTTCTGCGCGGGAAAAAGCGATTTTGCTTGAAATTTTTGTGCAGCAGATGGCGCCGCACAACGAGCGTATTCAAAAATGCAGAATGCAGTATTTGGAGGCCGTGCAAAAAGAGCTTGCGCAGACGATGAAAAGCATCAGCGGCGGACAGGAAACGGTGTGCCTGTGCTACGGGCAAGGAGAAGAGAAGCTGCGCGCCGAAGAAATCAGTCAGACATTTTATTATGAAAATGCGATGCGTTCCATCGAGCGCGAAATTGCGGCAGGAGTGACGCTGCATGGATGCCACAGAGATGATTTTTTTGTCTATGTGAATGAAAAAGAGGCGAAAAAATATTGTTCGCAGGGGCAGGACCGCTCTCTTGTGCTCGGGCTGAAGCTTGCCGAAGGGGCGCTCAGCGCGCGACAAAGCGGAGAAGAGCCCGTCTATCTTTTTGATGATGTGCTCAGTGAGTTGGATGCAAAGCGGCGCGCTTATCTGAAAGATCATTTGGAGCAAAAACAGGTGATTCTCACCTGCTGCGATGAAAAAGATGCGAGCAGCATGCAAAGCGGGGATATGCTTTGCCGCTATGAGGCAAGCGGCGGCAAATTTACCCGAAAATAAGAAACGAGAAAATGGAAAAAGGCTATGTTTTTACACGGCGGCGGAAATAAGAATCTGAAAAAAAGCGAAATTATCGGCATTTTTGATTTGGACAGCGCCTCTGTCGGGCAAAAAACAAAAGAATTTTTGCGGCGAACGGAAAAACAGGGAAAAACAAGAAATATAGGCACGGGTCTGCCGAAATCGTTTCTTGTGACTGTTTCTAAAACAGAAGGAGAAACCGTCTATTTCAGCGCGCTTGCCGCAACAACGCTGGCGCAGCGCGCAAAAGCGGACTATACGAATCTGAGCAAAGAATAAAAGAATCAATCCGAAAAGAAAGGATGCTATCATGGCAATCGAAAACGAGAAAAATGTTTATACAGATGATCAAATTCAGGTGCTGGAGGGGCTGGAAGCCGTCAGAAAGCGCCCGGGTATGTATATCGGCACGACCTCTGCGGGCGGGCTGCATCATCTGATTTATGAGATTGTGGATAATTCGATTGATGAGGCCATGGCGGGCGCATGTGATTTGATCACGGTGCGGCTGCATACGGACGGTTCCGTTTCCGTACAGGACGACGGGCGCGGCGTGCCGGGCGGCATCCATGCAAAAATGAAAATTCCGACCCTTGAGGTTGTTTTCACCGTGCTGCATGCAGGCGGTAAATTCGGCGGGCAGGGATATAAAATTTCGGGGGGGCTTCACGGTGTGGGCGCTTCCGTTGTCAATGCTTTGTCCGAATGGATGGAAGTTGTCAACTGCAATGAGGGAAAAAAATACACGGAGCGCTTTGAAAAGGGTCATGTGACAAGAGCGTTCCGCTGCGAGGGAGATACGACGGAGCACGGGCTTTATGTCCGCTTTAAACCGGATGCCACAATTTTTGAAACCGTGGAATTTGATCATGATGTCGTCCGCACGCGCCTGAGAGAACAGGCATTTCTCAATGCCGGTGTAAAGCTGCGCCTGATCGATGAGCGCGAAGAGACGCCCGAAGAAGAAGATTTTTGCTATGAGGGCGGCATTGCTTCTTTTGTTTCCTATCTGAATGCGCAAAAGCATTGCGCCCTGGTGCATCCCGATGTCATCTGGGTTAAGGGCTCCAAGGGAGATATGACGGCGGAAATTGCCATTCAGTACAATGACAGCTATAACGAAACGGTCGTCACCTTCGCAAATAATATGAGCACCGTAGAGGGCGGCACGCATGAAACTGGCTTCCGCTTGGCGCTGACCAATGCGCTCAATACCTATGCGCGCAAATGGAAATTTCTCAAGGATAAAGATAAAAATCTTTCCGGAGAGGATGTCAGAGAGGGCATCTGCGCGGTGATTTCCGTAAAGCTTCCGGATGCGCAGTTTGAAAGTCAGACAAAGGCCAAGCTTGGAAATTCCGAGGTGAGAACCTTTGTGAATAATCTGCTCAGCGCAAAGCTGGAAGAATATTTGGAAGAAAATCCGAGCGTAGGCAAGGCAATTCTTGATAAAGCTTTGGCTGCCTCCCGCGCAAGAGAGGCGGCAAGAAAAGCAAGAGAGCAATCCCGCAAAAGCGTGCTGGACAGTTCCTCTACGCTGCCCGGCAAGCTTTCCGATTGCCAGGAAAAAAGAACGGATCTGACCGAGATCTTCATTGTAGAGGGAGATAGTGCAGGAGGCTCCGCCAAAGACGGGCGCGACAGCCGCTTTCAGGCAATTCTTCCTCTGCGCGGCAAGGTGCTCAATGTGGAAAAGACCCGCATTGATAAAGTGTATTCCAATCCTTCCATAACACCGATTATTCAGGCGCTGGGCTGCGGTATCGGGGAGGACTTTGATATTGAAAAGCTGCGCTACGGAAAAATCATCATCATGGCGGATGCCGATGTGGACGGCGCGCATATTCAAATTCTGCTTTTGACCTTCTTTTATCGCTATATGAAGCGGCTGATCGAAGAGGGGCATGTCTATCTTGCGCAGCCTCCGCTTTATAAGGTTTTTAAGGGCAAGCAGCAGCGCTATGCTTTTTCCGATGCGGAAAGAGATAAATATATCGCCGAGCTCGGCGGAGAAAAGGTGGAAGCCGAGCGGTATAAAGGTCTTGGCGAAATGGATAAAGAGCAGCTTTGGGAAACCACGATGGATCCGACCTGCCGCACGATTCTGCGCGTGACGGTGAATGATGCCATCAAAGCAGACGAGACCTTCTCCGTTTTGATGGGAGACTGCGTGGAGCCGCGCCGCGCCTTTATTGAAGAAAATGCAAAATATGCGGAGAATCTGGACATCTGATTTTCACGACTTTTGCGGAGGACGAGGCTTTGAGATATGCAACACTTACGCTTAACCCCTGCCTTGACCACCTGATTGCCCTTGAAACGAGCTTTCAGCCGGGTGCGCTGCATCGGTTTGACAGCACGACGCTTTTGGCAGGCGGAAAGGGAGTGAATGTGTCAAGAATGCTGCAATGGCTCGGCGCAAAAAGTGATGCGTTCGGCTTTTGCGGCGGACAAACGGGGGAACTGCTTTGCTCCATTTTGAAAAAAGAGGGCATTGCACAGCGCTTTACAAAAACAAAGGCGCAAACGCGCCTGTGTGTAAAATTTACCGATGCCGACGGCATCTGTTCGGAGCTTAACGCAAAGGGAGGGCCGATCGGCAGGGCTGAATTTTCCGCGCTGCTTTCCGATATGTCGGATTATCTGCTGAAAAAAAACAAAGAGGAAGAGCCTACCACCGTATTTTTGTGCGGCAGCGTGCCGCGCGGCATTTCGCAGGAGGTCTATGCCGACCTTATTCTCTTTTTTGACGAGAAGCGTGTAAAAAATCTGCGATTTGTGCTGGATGCGGATGCCGGTGCGCTTTCGGCGGGGCTTTCCAAGCGGCCGTATTTGGTTAAGCCAAACCGCGCGGAGCTTTCTTCCGTGCTCGGCTTTACCGTGGACAGCGCGCAAACGGCGCTGTATGCCGCAAAGCGCATTTATGAAGAATACGGCACGCGCGTATGCGTTACGCTGGGGGCGGAGGGCTCTCTTTATGTCGGAGATGAGGGCACCTATCTTGTCAATGCGCCTGCCGCCGTTTTGCGAGGCTTTGTGGGCGCGGGAGATGTGTATCTTGCAACGCTTGTTTATTCCATGGATCAAAAGCTTCCGATGGAGGAATGCCTTTGCCGCGCAGCTTCCATGGCAGGGGCAAAGGTGCAGTCGCGCAATGCCGTTCCGCCCTCCGAAGAAACGGTGGAGGAGATTGCGGCGCGTGTACAGGTGAAAAAAATATAATGGTTTTGCGCAAGCGGATGACGAAAGTATAAAGAAAGGATTCATCTTTCAAAATGGATAACAAACAGGACATTACCTTTGCCGATCAAAAGATCGTGCCGGTACAAATCGAAAAAAATGTGCAGAAATCGTTCATTGAATATGCAATGAGCGTAATTGTCTCCCGCGCACTTCCCGATGTGCGCGACGGGCTGAAGCCGGTGCATCGCCGCATTCTGTATGCGATGTACGGCGATAATCTGACCTATGATAAGCCGTTTCGCAAGAGCGCGACGACGGTCGGTAATGTGCTGGGTAAATATCATCCACACGGCGACAGCGCCGTATATGATTCCATGGTGCGCTTGGCGCAGGATTTTTCTATGCGCTATCCTCTGATCGAGGGGCACGGAAACTTCGGTAACGTCGACGGCGACAGCGCTGCGGCATATCGTTATACCGAGGCGCGCATGGCAAAAATGGCGAATGAAATGCTGGCGGATATTAAAAAGAATGTCGTCGATTTCACGCCGAACTTTGATAACAAATTAAAAGAGCCTGTGGTTCTGCCCTCTCGTTTTCCGAATATTCTGGTCAACGGCTCTATCGGGATTGCCGTCGGCATGGCGACGAACATTCCACCGCATAACCTTTGCGAGGTGATTGACGGCACGATTTTTTATATGGAGCATCCCGATGCTACCGTTGCCGATGTGATGCAATATATCAAGGGCCCGGATTTTCCGACCCGCGCCACCATTTACGGCACCGCGGGTGTTCATGCCGCCTATGCAAGTGGAAAAGGCCATATCACCGTGCGTGCAAAAGCGGAGGTGCAGCAGGAGCATCACCGCATTATCATCACCGAGATTCCATATATGGTCAATAAGAGCCAGCTCGTGAAATCCATGGCGGATCTGGTCAAGGAAAAGCGCGTGGAGGGCATTACCGAAATTCGCGATGAAAGCGGCCGTGCCGGAATGCGCATCGTTGTGGAATTTCGCCGCGACACCAACGGGCAGGTCATTCTCAATCAGCTGTATAAATTTACGCAGCTGCAGGATACCTGTGCGGTGAATATGATTGCGCTTGTGGACAATCAGCCAAAGCTTCTCGGCTTGCTTGACATTCTGCGCTATTATATCGCGCATCAGCAGGATGTGATCTCCCGCCGTGTGCGCTTTGATTTGGATGAGGCGCTGCGCCGCGCACATATTCTGGAGGGGCAGAAAATCGCAATCGACTTTATCGATGAGGTTATTGCGCTCATCCGCGCAAGCCAAAGCGTTGTGGATGCCCGCGACGGGCTTATGGAGCGCTTCGGGCTGAGCGAAGCGCAGGCGCAGGCAATTGTGGAAATGACGCTCGGCAAGCTTGCAGGGCTCGAACGCATTAAAATCGAAGAAGAGCTTGCGGAAAAGAAGAAACTCATTGAGGAGCTGCGCGCAATTCTTGCAGATGAGGGGCGCATTCACAATATTATTAAAGAGGAAATGCTGGAGATCAAGCGCCGATTCGGGGATGAACGCCGCACGGAGATCTGCGAGGCGGAAAATGAAATTCTTTTGGAGGATCTCATTGAGCGCCATTCCTGCGTGGTGACCCTGAGCCATGCCGGCTATATCAAGCGCCAGCCCGTGGATACGTATTCCGCGCAGCGCCGCGGCGGCAAGGGCATCATCGGCATGGGCACCAAGGATGAGGACTATGTGGAGAGCGTTTATGTGGTCAACAGCCATTCCTTCCTGCTCTTCTTCACAAATTTCGGGCGCGTTTATGTGAAAAAGGCATATACACTGCCGCAGGCGGGACGCACCGCAAAGGGCACGAACCTTGTGAATATTCTGGAGATGATGCAAGGCGAGAGCGTCACGGCGGTGGTCGCGCTGGATGAATTCTCCGAAGAGGAATATTTGATGATGGTGACAGAGCGCGGCGTTTGCAAGCGCACGCGCATCAAGGAATTTGAATATCAGCGCCGCGGCGGCAAAATTGCAATTTCCCTGGATGAGGGAGACGCGCTGACCTATGTGCGCCGCACCGTGGGCGACGATGAACTCATCATCGCAACCAAACAGGGTCGCTGCACGCGCTTTGCAGAGACCGAGGCGCGCATTATGGGTCGTACGGCACGCGGTGTGCGCGCAATGCGCCTTGCCCAGGGAGATACCATTTGCGGCGTTTGCGTGGTGGATGATACAAAGACGCTGCTCACCGTAACCGAAAGCGGATACGGCAAGCGTACGGAATTTTCCGAGTATTCTGCGCACAGCCGCGGCGGCAAGGGCTTTGCCGTTGCCAATCTGACGGAAAAGACCGGGCTTTTGGCGGGCATTGCAGCCGCCGGCGAGGACGACGATGTGATGATGATCACCAATGAGGGCATGCTTGTGCGCACTCCCGCGCAGCAGATCCGCCTGTGCGGCCGCGTCAGCCAGGGCGTCATTGTCATGCGTCTTGCACCCGGGCAGAGCATTGTGAATATTGCACTTGTCCCAGAGGAAGAAAAAGAGGAAGACGACATGGCGGCGCCACAGGACGATTCCGTTCTTTACAGTCCCGCCGATGAGGGCGCGCAGGCGGCGCCGGAAGGGGTTTTGGCTGCCTCGGAGGCAGCAGATCGCATGATCGCGCATGCAAAAGAAATCGAAGACGGGGCAAACGAGTAATACCATGGAAAAAACGCTGACCCTTTTGGCAATTGAATCTTCCTGTGATGAAACGGCGGTTGCAGTTGTCCGGCGGGAAGAGAACGGCACTTTGCGGGCGCTGTCAAATGAAGTCAATTCGCAGATTCCGCTGCATGCCCGCTATGGAGGGGTTGTGCCCGAAATTGCCTCCCGCGCCCATGCGGAAGCCATTTCAGCGCTGTGCACAAAGGCATTGCAAACGGCGGGCGTGCAGCCGGACGGCGTCTGCGTAACAAGTCATCCCGGGCTGATCGGGGCGCTGCTGGTCGGAGTGAATTTTGCAAAAGGCTATGCCTTTGCAAACGATCTTCCCCTTTGCGAAGTGGATCATATCAAGGGGCACATTGCCGCCTCCTATTTTCTGCCCGAGCCTCCAAGGCCCCCCTTTTTGGCGCTGGTTGCCTCCGGCGGGCACACCTCTTTGATTTATGTGCGCGATTATACCCGGTTTGAAACCGTCGGCAGCACAAGAGATGATGCCATCGGCGAGGGGTTTGATAAGGTCGCCCGCGTGATGGGCATCCCCTATCCGGGCGGCGCCGAAATGGACCGCCTTGCGCATGCGGGCAATGCCGATGCCTATGCGTTCCCGAGCGCGGCAATTCATGACGACAGCCTTGATTTTTCGTTTTCCGGGCTCAAGACCGCGGTGATCAATCAGCTGCATCGTTGTGAGCAAAAGGGCGAGCCCTATCAAAAGGAGGATGTAGCAGCTTCCTTTACCCGCGTGGTTTGCGAAAGTGTGTGCAAAAAAACGCTTGCGGCGCTGCGACGCTACGGGCTTTCAGGCTTTGTGCTGTGCGGCGGGGTCGCCGCCAATTCTCACCTGCGGCAGGCACTCGGAGCGCTGTGCGCGCAGGAAAACGTTCGGTTTTTCGTGCCGGAACGGGCGCTTTGCGGCGATAATGCCGCCATGATCGGCGCGCAGGGAATTTATGAATTTTCAGCGGGCAAGCGCGCGGGAACCGACCTTAACGCAAGCGCATCCGATGCGATCTGAGCACAAAAACCACAAACGGTTTTGAGAAAACCGCCGCGCCTTTGCATGGAAGAAGAAGGCGAAAATTTGTGCCGAAATCGCTCCGTGCCCCGTAGAAAAAAGCGGTACAAAGCACCGAAAACGGCAGATAATTTCCGCTTTCGGTTTTCCACAAACTGTGGGAAAGACTGTGGATAAAACAGAATAAAAACGAGAAAATCCCGATAAATCAAGGAAATTTTGCCGCAAAGCTGTGGAAAACCGTGTGGATACTGTGGAATACCGACCTGTTTTTCCGCAAAAGGGGAAATTGCTTCATGCTTTGTTCTTAAATTCTTAAAAATATTTTAGAAATCAATTTTGTAGTCCCTGCTCCTCGTCGCCTCTTGGACGAACGGGCAAACAATATAGAATCGTTTGGGAGGTTTTGTATGATGAAACAGAATTACGACGCACAAATCGAAGCCGCAGCCGCACACTTTAAAGAGGTGCTGCGCTCTCAGCTTGCCCGCAATGAAAAGATTGAAGCAGCTGGCGATTTTATCGAGTATGATAAGCTGCCCTGCCTTGTGATCGGCGTTTGCGGCGGCGACGGAATCGGCCCGATGATCACAAAGAGCGCCGAGACGGTTTTACGCCGTATGCTGGCGCAGGAAATTGCAAGCGGCAAGGTTTGCATCAAAGAAATTAACGGGCTGACGATTGAAAACCGCGTTGCGCATATGCAAGCGATTCCGGATGAGGTGATGGAAGAGCTGAAGGCTTGCCATGTGATTTTGAAGGGCCCGACGACTACGCCGCGCGCGGGCGACCCCTGGCCCAATATCGAAAGCGCGAATGTTGCAATGCGCAAAGCACTGGATCTGTTTGCAAATGTGCGGCCTGTGAAGGTTCCCTCCGAGGGCATCGACTGGACCTTCTTCCGCGAAAATACCGAGGGCTCTTATGCGGTCGGTTCGCAGGGGGTCAATGTTACGCCGAGCCTTGGGGTCGATTTTTGCGTGACCACCACCGAGGGTACCAACCGCATTGCGCGCCTTGCCTATGAATTTGCAAGAAAAAATCATAAGGATCATGTCAGCATTGTCACCAAGGCGAATATTATCAAAACTACCGACGGTAAATTTTTAAATCTGTGCGAGCAGATGGCAAAGGAGTATCCCGAAATCCGCACCACGGAATGGTTTATCGACATTATGACGGCAAAGCTTGTGGACCGCAAGCGCCGCACCGATTTCAAGGTCTTTATTTTGCCCAATCTTTACGGGGATATTATCACGGATGAAGCTGCCGAGTTCCAGGGCGGCGTCGGTACGGCGGGCAGCGCCAATATCGGCAAAAAATATGCAATGTTTGAGGCGATTCACGGCTCCGCGCCGCGCATGGTCACCGAGGGGCGCGCCGAATATGCCGACCCGTGCTCCATGCTCCGTGCAACGGTGATGATGCTTTCCCATGTCGGATATACCGAAAAGGCGGATAGGCTTGAACGCGCTTTGGATAAATGCATGTTTGAAGAAAAAAAGCTTGTTATGACCGGCCGCGATACAGGCGCCACCTGTGCCGAGTTTACGGAATATGTCATGCAGACGCTGGAAACTCTGTAATCCTTTAGCGGATCTCTGATATGGATGCGCAGTGTTTGCGGGGGCAGAGCGTAAAAAGCGCACCGCAGACGCTGCGCCCGTTTTTCGAAACAATAGGAGGAATTACACGGAACCATGAGCATAGCCGAAAAGAAAAAACAGAAGAAACCGTCCCGGGCGGAAAGCAAAACCGAAGAAGGGGCTGCTTTTGCAGGGCAAAAATCACCGGAAACGGCGAAACCCTCCCCCCAGCCTGTGTCTTCTGCGGTGATCAACCGCCTGCCGCGATATTATCGCTATTTGGGGGACTTGCTCCAAAAAGAGGTCGGGCGCATTTCCTCAAGAGAACTTTCCGCAATGATGGGGGTAACCTCATCGCAGGTGCGGCAGGATTTTAACTGCTTCGGGGGGTTCGGACAGCAGGGCTATGGCTACAATGTGAAATATCTCCATACGCAGATTGCCGAAATTCTCGGTGTAACCGACCATATGAGCGCCGTGATTGTCGGGGTCGGAAACCTCGGCAGGGCGCTGATCGGCTCCCCGATGTTCTCAAAGCGGAATGTGACAATCGTCGGTGTATTTGACCGCGACCCTGCCCTGATCGGTACGGTGCAGCAGGGCTATACCGTGATGGATATTGCAACCGCCGAGACATTTCTGTCCGAGGTGGCGGTGGATATCGGCGTAATCACCGTGCCGCGTGCCGAAGCGGCTTCAACAGCGCTGCTGCTCTGTAAAAACGGCGTGCGCGGGCTTTGGAATTTTTCCAATACGGAAATGGATCAGAACACCCTCGGCGTTCCGATTGAAAATGTGCATATGGGCGATTCGCTGATGAAACTGATGTTTTCTCTTACTCAACAAAAGGTTGTCTTCGGGTCAGATCTCGGCTGAGGATATGTTCCAACCTCCACAAGGTTTATTTTGCCGCATGACGGCTTGCGGCAATTTTGCCTGCGGCAAAACCATAAAAAGCGGAACGCTATGTCCTACCATGGAGAACAAATTCCGTGCCCCTGACTTTAGGTTATAAATTGCCGGATGAGTTAGGGAGCACGGGGGATTCAGATCAGATCTCGGCTGAGGGGGGGCAATCTTTCTGTGCCTGGCATTGAGATTCCATTCGGTGTAACAAATCTTTTGAAATACCGTTCCTGTTGCCTCAAATAAGGAACGGAATACTCCAAAAAGGATGATAATCCTCGTGCGGTCATAATTGTGACCATATGCGGATTCTTTAATAAAACTGAAAAAGAAAAGTGCACATCGGGGACAAAACGGAACCCGATATGCGCTTTTTGAGTTTGCGGAAAACGAGTGCAGATAAAAGGAGCACAGAGATAGAAAGGGGCGGATAAAAAGAGGAAAAAGAGCGCGGGGGAGAAGAGAAAAAGGGGAGAGAAAGTGCATTAAGGAGGGAGCGGGAAAACGCGCTCAAAGCAAGGAAAAAACGCGCAGGGCGTTTTCGCGGGTCTGGCGGCGGATTTGTTCCGGGTCCGCATTGCGCGCAGCGGCGACGGCAGCCGCGATATAGCCAAGATAGCCCGAATGATTGCATTTGCCGCGCATGGGAACGGGTGCAAGATAGGGGCAATCCGTTTCGATCAACAGCCGGTCTTCCGGCACGGCGCGCACCGCATCGAGAATGCCGCGCGCATTTTTGAAGGTGACGGGACCGGAGAAAGAAATATAGTAGCCAAGATGCAACAGCTCTTTGACGCTTTCTGCAGAAAAGGCGCAGCTGTGAATCACGCCGCGCACACCCGAAAAGGCGCGCAGCACGGCAAGGGTCGGCTCTGCCGCCTCTCGGCTGTGAATCACAACGGGAATATTTTTTTGCTTTGCCAGCTCCATTTGCAGCGCAAAAAGGCGATGCTGCTCTTCCCGCGGGGAAAAATCATAGTGAAAATCCAGCCCGATTTCGCCCAGCGCAACACATTTTTCCTCTGCAAGCAGTGCTTCCAGCTGCGTCATGACGGAATCGATTCCGCTGCGCAGCGCTTGTGCTGCCTCATGCGGATGAATCCCCGCAGTGAAAACGACGCCGTCAAGTGCATTTGCCAGCGCCCGTGCCGCGCGGGCCGAGGCAAGATCGCTTGCGCTGTTGCACACGCCGCAGACCACCCCGCGGGAAAACAAATCGCGCAGCACTGCCGCGCCGCCCCCCGGAAAGCTTTCGGCAAAGCGCGAGTCGTCGTAATGCGCATGGGCATCAAAAAAGCCGATTTCGGAAAAAGGTTTCATAGGGCTTATTTCACCTCCTGCCTCAAAAGTTCAAAAGAGCTCTCACCGGATGCGGGAGAGCTCCTTTTTTGTTCGCTCAGCGGATGCGCGTGCCGAGCGGCATCGCATCGTCCAAAAAGATCACCTGCGGAAGTTCCTCTCCGCCTGCCAAAATCATCCCGTCGCTTTGCACACCGCGCAGCTTTGCGGGCGCAAGATTGCAAAGAACAATTACCTTTTTCCCCAGCAGCGCCTGCGGCTCATAGGCTTTGGCAATGCCGGAGACGATCTGCCGCGTCTGTGCGCCAAGATCAACCTCAAGGCACAGCAGCTTATCCGATTTCGGAATACGTTCCGCCTTGATGATCTGCCCGCAGCGCAGTTCAAGCTTTGAAAAATCGTCAAAGGCGATCTGCGGGAGCTGCTCTGCCGCCGCGGCCTTCTGCTTTTGTGCCCGCGCAGCCTCTTTTGCCGCTTTTTCCACGGCATTTTGCTCCGCTTCCATCTCGGCAAGCACCGCCTTTTCGTCAAGACGGGCAAACAAAGCTTCCGCTTTGGCAAGTATTGTGCCGCTTTGCAGCGCAAAGAACTCTGTGCTGTCGTCTGCGCCGCCGAGCTGCGCGCGGATCTTATCCGCCGTTGTCGGCAAAAACGGGGTCAGAAGCGCAGCCCCGTAGCGAATTGCCTCCAGAAGATAATACATCACGGTACCGAGGCGCTCTGTTTTGCTCTCATCCTTGGCAAGCGCCCAGGGCATGGTCTCATCGATATATTTATTGGCTCTGCCAAACAGCGCAAACAGCGCGTCGACCGCGTCTGCAATGTGATAGGAATCCAGCGCTTCCCAAACGCGCATCTTTGTCTCTTCGCAGAACACCCGCAAAGCGGCATCCGTTTCGGTCTCTTCTCCGCGTGCGGGGATTTTGCCGCCGAAATATTTTACGGTCATGGCGTGCGAGCGGCTGACCAGATTTCCGAGGTTATTGGCAAGATCGGTATTATACCGCGCGATGATGGCGGAGGGGGTGATGGAGCCGTCGGATGCATAGGGCATTTCCGCAAGACAGTAATGCCGCACGGCATCGACGGAAAAACGCGCTGCCAAATCGTCCGCATAGAGCACATTTCCCTTGGATTTGCTCATTTTATCCGTGCCGAAGAGGAACCAGGGGTGACCGAAGAGCTTTTTCGGCAGCGGCTGGCCGAGCGCCATAAGGAAGATGGGCCAATAGATGGAATGGAAGCGCATGATATCCTTGCCGATGACATGGCAATCCGCCGGCCAGTATTTTGTATAGGCTGCACCGGGGGCGTCAACATCATAGCCGAGCGCCGTTGCATAATTAAACAGCGCGTCGATCCACACATAGATGATGTGATTTTGGTCAAACGGCACGGGAATGCCCCAGGTAAAGGAGGAACGGGAAACGCAAAGATCCTGCAGCCCCGTTTTAAGGAAGTTATTCACCATCTCCTTGCGGCGGCTCTCCGGCGCGATCCAGTCGGGGTGTTCCTCAATATAGCGCAGCAGGCGATCCTGATAGGCGCTCATACGGAAGAAATAGGCTTCTTCTTTTGTTTTTTGCAGCGGGGCGCCGCAATCGGGGCAGCAGCCGCCGTGGTCATGCGCCTGCGTTTCGGTGAAGAAGGATTCGCACGGCACGCAATACCAGCCCTCATAAGCATCCTTATAAATATCGCCCTGCTCGTAAAGACGGGTGAAAACGCGCTGCACCGCGGCGACATGATCCGCATCCGTTGTGCGGATGAAACGGGTATAGGAGACCCCCATGAGATCCCAAATGCGTTTGATCTCGCCCGCAACGCCGTCGACATATTCCTTGGGGCTGACGCCCGCCTCTTCGGCGCAGCGTTCGATTTTTTGGCCGTGCTCGTCCGTGCCGGTCAAAAAGAAAACGTCATAGCCGCGCTGGCGCTTATACCGCGCGATGGCATCGGTTGCGATGGCTTCATAGGTATTGCCGATGTGCGGCTTGCGGGAGCTGTATGCGATTGCCGTTGTAATATAAAATGTCTTTTTTTCATCCATGGTCGGCGAGTGTCCTTTCTTCCCTGATTTCTTCCCCGCCGCAGAAGACGCCCGCAATCACGGGGTCGCCGGCGGCGTTGGTTTCGTTTTCGAGCACCAAAAAATCGGCGCGGCATCCGGCGCGCAGCGCGCCGCAGACGGCATCAAGCCCGACGGATTTTGCTGCGTTGATCGTAGCATAGGGCAGCGCCTCTTCCAAAGTAATTTCGCAAAAGCGCATGAAGCGGCACAGCCCCTCAAACAGGGAGATTGTGCTGCCGGCGATGTGCCCCTCGCGGTTGAGCGCTTTGCCGTCCTTCACGGTCACGCCGATGCCGGCAATGGAATATTCCCCGTCGGCACAGCCCGCCGCGCTGAGCGAATCCGTGATGAGCACCAGGCGATCCTGCCGTTTTTGCCGTTTTGTCAGGCGGACGACGGCGGGATGCAGATGGAACCCGTCGCAGATGATTTCACAATAGCCCTCTCCCTCCAGCGCCGCAACGGCGCAGCCGGGGGCGCGGTGATGCATGGGGGGCATGCAGTTATAAAGGTGTGTATATCCCGTGCAGCCGAGCGCTTCCGCCGCTTTTGCCTGCTCATAGCTCGCGTCGCTGTGCCCGACGGAGCAGGTGCCGCCCATAGCGCAGATCGCGCGGATCATCTCAGCCGCGCCGTCCAGCTCCGGCGCCAGCGTGAAATGCAGGATACCGCCCTGCGCCGCATCAAAAAATTCCTTTGCCTCTGCGGCACTCGGTGGGGAGAGCAGCTCCGGCGCATGTGCGCCACGGCGCGCGGGGCTTAAATAGCGTCCTTCGATATGAGCCCCGTCAAAGCCTGCCTGCCGAATGCGGCGCACCGCTTCCAGCATTTGTGCATAGGGAGCGGAGGCAAGGGTGGGCAAAACGGTCGTTGTGCCGCACAGGGCATAGGCACGGCGCATTTTCTGCAGCTGCGCGGCGGAGGCATCGATAAAATCATAGCCGATGCGCCCATGCGTGTGCACATCGACAAGCCCGGGAATCACTCTTTTTCCGCCAAGGCTGTGCACCTGTGCGTCCTGTACCGTTTCATATGGCTTCAAAACGGCACGGATTACCCCGTCCTCGCAAAGAAGTGCGCCCGGGAGAAAGGTGCGCGCGGTTATATCATACAGCGCGGCGTCGGTAAATAAAATGCGCCGCTTTTCGGTTATTTGCATGCGAACTTGCTCCTGTCGGTTGTGTTTTGCGGCGCTTTTTTCCGAAACAGGAGTGCAAAGCGCCGTCTCTACCCAATAGTATACCATAGTTTCCCCGCAATTTCAACGCACAACGCAAAAAAGTGCGGGAAAGTCCGGGCGCGCTTTTTCAGACGCAGCCGCAGCTTTCCCGCATGGCGGTTTATTTTTTCGCAAGGGATGCCGAGCGGGCACAGGCAGCCGTGACCGCATCGGAAACGGCGCTTTCAAAGCCGCCCGCGCGCAGCGCGGCGACGCCCTCGATTGTTGTTCCCGCAGGGGAGCAGACTTTTGTCATAAGCGCGGCGGGATGCTCTCCGGATTGCAGCAAAAGCTCTGCCGAGCCGCGCAGGGTCGCTGCCGCAAGACGCACCGCCGTTTCATACGGCAGCCCGCAGCGCACGCCGCCCATGGCAAGCGCATCGGCAAAGGCATAGCAATAGGCGGGCCCGCAGCCGCTGATAGCGCTTGCTGCATCAAATTTTGCTTCTTCCAGGGGGAGCAGCTCCCCCGCCTCGCAAAGCAGCGCACAAAAATCGGAAAGCTGCTGCGCTGCGGTGTCGACGGCGGTATACAAAATCACCCCCTGCCCGATGGAAACTGGGGTATTCGGCATAATGCGGATGCAGGGGCACTGCGTTTTGAGATGCTGCCGCAGCCATTCCGTATCGATGCCCGCCGCCATGCTCACAAGTACGGGCGGGGTTTTGCGTGCGGACAGCGACCTTTGCAGGGTATCCAAAAGCGCGGCGAGCCCCTGCGGCTTTACGCCGAGAAACAGAAAATCGCTTTGTGCCGCCGCTTCTTCGTTTGTGACAACGGTGCCGCCGAGCTGCGCTGCCAGCTCCTGCGCCTTTTTTGCGGTGCGGTTGGCGAGCAGAAGAGTCGGCTGCAGGGAGGATCTTTGCATGGCGCGCGCCAGGGCGGCGCCCATATTGCCTGTTCCGATAAGACCGATTTTCATAGATGCTTCCTTTCTCGACAGGGCGGTCAGGCGCGGATTTGCCCGTTGCCGCGGATGATATATTTATAGCTGACCAGCTCGCAAAGCCCCATCGGGCCGCGCGCGTGCAGCTTTTGCGTGGAAATGCCCATTTCGCAGCCAAGACCGAATTCTCCGCCGTCGGTAAAGCGTGTGGAGGCGTTGACATATACGGCGGCGCTGTCTACGGCGGCGGTAAAATAGCGCGCCGCGGCTTCGTCCTGCGTTAAAATGGCATCGGAATGGTGTGTGGAGTGTGCCGCAATATGGCGCACCGCTTCCCTGACATCTGCGACAATGCCGACCGCCAGCACATAGTCCAAAAATTCCGTATCGAATTCCGGGTCGGCGGCCAGGCCCAAAATGACTGCCGCCTCGGCATTGCACCGCAGCGTAACGGGGTGCGGCGCCCCTTTGCCGCACAGGCGGGCGGAGAGCTTTGGCAAAAATTCCTTTGCGATTGCACGGTGCACAAGAACGACTTCTGCCGCATTGCACACGGAGGGGCGGCTGACCTTGGCATTTTCGATAACGGAAAGCGCTTTTTCCGTATCGGCGCTCTTATCCACAAAAATATGGCAGATGCCCGTGCCCGTTTCGATGCAGGGCACGCAGGCATTGCGCACGCATGCCTCGATCAGCCCCTTTCCGCCGCGCGGAATCAAAAGATCTACAAGGCCGCGCGCCTGCATCAGCTCATTGGCGCTTTGCCGCGTGGTATCCTCCACCAAAAGAATCATATTCTCGGGCAGCCCCGCCTCTTTGACGGCGCGGCGCATGGAGCGGGTGATTGCCGCAGCGCTTTTGTGCGCCTCTTTCCCGCAGCGCAGCACACAGGCGCTGCCTGCCTTGAGCGTCAGCGCGGCTGCATCGGAGGTGACATTGGGTCTGCTTTCGTAAATAATTGCCACAACGCCGAGCGGCACGCTCACTTTTTCAATGACGATTCCGCTTTTTGCGGTATGAGTGGAGAGCGTTTTTCCGACAGGATCGGGCAATGCCGCAACCTCCTCCACGCCCTTTGCCATACCGTCAATGCGCACCTTGGTCAGCGCGAGGCGGTCCAGCATCACGGGGCTGATCTTTCCCTGCGCCGCAAGCATATCTTCTTCGTTTGCCGCAAGAATTTCGGCGGTATCGGCGCGCAGGGCGTCGGCAATGCCCAAAAGCGCCCGGTTTTTTTGTTCGGTTGTGAAAAAAACGGCGTCCGCCGCCGCGGCTTTTGCCGCGCAGAGCAGCTCGTGCGTTGTCATACGCTTTTTCTCTCTTTCGCTAAAAACTTTGTGCCGATGGGTTTGCCGTCCATCCAATCGTATAGAATGCTCGGGTGCGACCCGTTTGCGATGATCATGGAAACGCCTGCCTCCGTTGCAATTTTGGCGGCGCTGAGCTTTGTCTGCATGCCGCCGGTACCGAAGGCGCTGCATGCGCCGCATGCAGCCCGCTCCATTTCGGGAGTAATCTTTTTGACAAGAGGGATCAATGTTGCGTCGGGGTCCCGATGCGGATCGGCGGTATAGAGCCCGTCGATATCGGAGAGCAACACCAAAAGATCCGCCCCGATGTTTTTTGCAACGATTGCGCCGAGGGTGTCGTTGTCTCCGATACCCATCTCCGCAGTCGCAACGGTATCGTTTTCGTTGATGATGGGCAGGGTTCCGAGCTCTAAAAGGCGAAAAAGCGTGTTATGGAAGTTTCCGGCGAGGGAGGGGCTTGCAATGTCCTCCGCCGTGATCAGGATCTGCGCCACAACATGATGATATTGCGAAAACAGCTTGTCGTAAATATACATCAGCTCGCATTGACCCACCGCGGCAGCCGCCTGCTTTGTCGGAATATCCGTCGGGCGATGCGCAAGAGAAAGTTTGCCCACCCCCATGGCGATGGCGCCCGAGGAGACAAGAACGATTTCATGCCCTGCATTTTTCAGATCACTGCAAACGCGGCAGAGTTCTTCCACGCGGCGAATATTGAGATTCCCCGTGGAATGGGTCAGGGTTGAGGTGCCGAGCTTTATGACAATGCGCATACCGATGCTTCCTTTACTTTATTACTTTATCATGATAATATAACCTATCATACCACGCCGTCGCATAAAATGCAAGAGAAAAATCCCTCGCTTTTTGCTGACCCGCGAACTTTCGGGGTTAGTTGCCTTTTTTTGCTTGCGAAAAAGCGGGCGATGCCGGAGGCATGTTTTTAAAATTGCTTGCAGGGTTTAAGCGCAGGGGCTTCCGGGTCTTCATTTGTACCGACAACCGCCTGTCCCAACGCAAAAAAGGAGCCGGAGGCATCGCACAGGCGCACATAGGCGCCATTTGGAAGTGCAAGCCCGAGCTTTTTCAGGCTTACCGCAAGTCCCGCGCGGCACAGACGCTCAAAAAAGGCTGGCAGACGCACGGCGGGATATTGCAAAAACAGATGTTCCGTCGGCAAAAGGAGCGCGCAGCGCTGCGCGGGGCTCATTGCCTCCAAGGCTTCAAAGCAGATGCTTTCCCGCTCGGAAAACGGCCCGCTTTGCGTGCGCCGCAGCGCCGCCATCACGCCGCCGCAGCCGAGCGCATTTCCGATATCCTCGCACAGCGTTCGGATATAGGTGCCCTTGGAGCAATGCACGCGCAGGGAAAAATCCGTTTGGCTGAGCTGTGTTGCCGAGATGGAATAAATTGTGATGGGACGGGGGGTGCGCTCCGCGGTAATGCCCTGTCGCGCCAGATCGCACAGCTTTTTGCCGCCGACCTTGAGCGCCGAATACATCGGCGGGCACTGCATGGATTGCCCCGCAAAGCTCTGAGCGGCGGCATAAATCGCTTCGGGCGGCGCAATTCGGTCAAAGCGCTTTGTCACCGTGCCGCTGATATCCTGCGTATCGGTGCAAAAGCCCAGGCGCAAAACCGCCTCATAGCACTTATCCTTTTCCGTCAGATATTCCGCGGCTTTTGCCGCTTTTCCGACCAGAATCGGTAAAACGCCCTCCGCCATTGGATCGAGTGTGCCCGCATGGCCGACTTTTTTTGTGCCGTACAGGCGCCGCACCCGCGCAACGCAGTCAAACGAGGTGCAGCCCTGCGGCTTATATAAATTGAGCACGCCGCAGGGCTCTGTGCCCGCGGCGGCTTTTGCAAGCGTATCGTTCATACGGGCGCCTCTTTCCCAAGCTGCGCCGCCACGGTGCGCAAAACGGCTTGCTCCGCCAGCTGCGGCGTCTTTGCAAAAACGGTGCAGCCGGCAGCCTTTTCGTGCCCGCCGCCACCGAGCGCTTTGCACACATCGCAGACATTGGCATCGCCCTTTGCGCGCATGGAAACCTTATATTCCGTATCGCCGCGGTTTTTCAGATGAATTGCAATGCGGATGCCACGAATGGAGCGGATGAGGTTGACAACATCGTCAATATCTTCTTCGCACAGTCCGTTTTCCGCCATCAGCGCCTCCGAAAAAGTGACAATGCCGACCGTGTTGTCGAAGAAAAGATGCAGATTTTCAAGCGCAACGCGCTGCGCTGTGAGCTGCGAGAGCGGTCGCTCTTCATAAAGCGCGCAGTTGATGGCGGCGGCATCGATTCCGCAGGATAAAAGAGCCCCGGCAAGAAAATGGGTGCGCGCCGTGGTGTTGGAATAGCGAAAAGCGCCCGTATCGGTGTTGATGCCGGTATACAGTGCCCGCGCGATCGGCGCGGTCAGCTCGCCGCAGCACAAAACAAGATCCGCAATGATCTCCGCGCAGGCGGCGGCGCCGGCATCGCAAAAGCACTGCTGCGCAAACGGGGTGGAAACGCGGTGATGGTCAACGGAAAGCGCAACGCCGTGTTCGCTCAGAAACGGCGCGGCGTCCCCGGTCATGCCAAGGCTTGCAACATCGACCGTGAGCACTGTTTTCCCCTGCAGAAGCGCCGCTGCCCGCGCTGCGGAAAACACCGTAATGCCGGCGCTTTCCCATAGAAACGCATAGCGCGCCGGCGGGGTGTCCGGGCAGATAAATTCGCAGCGCTTTCCGACAGCGCGCAAAAAGTCGCGCAGGGCAATGCCGCTGCCCAGGGCATCGCCGTCGGCATGGGCATGGCAGAAAATCACATAATCGTCCCCTGTGCGCAGCGCTGTCCAAAGCGCAGGGGTAAATTCAAACAGAGAAGGTTTCATCATCCGCTTCCTCCTGCCCCGCAAGAGATGCCTGCGCCTCTGCGGCGTCGCGGGCGTCCGCCGCGCGCAGCGATTCCTCCACGCCGTGCAAAAGGGCGGAAATTTTCGCGCCGTGCGCCATGGAGCCATCCTCAAGGAAGCTCAGCTCCGGGGTAATGCGCAGATTGAGCTTTGCGGCAAGGCAGCGGCGGATATAGCCCGCCGCGCTGTAAAGCCCCTGCTTTATCGCTTTGTGATCAATCGGCTTTCCCTGCTCCATCACGGAATAATAAATTTTTGCGTATTTCAGGTCCGGCGTTACGGAGCAATGCGTAACGCTGATGAAGTTGCGGGCAATGCGCGGGTCCTTGATATTGCGCAGAATGATCGCCATTTCATTTGTAAATTGTTCGTTGATGCGGTCGATGCGATAATTTCCCATAGTGTTATTCTCCCGTAAAATCGCCCGAAAGCCGCGCAAGAATCAGCGCGCTGCAGGCGGTTGCTGTTTTTTGATCGTTTAATACAAACAAAGTGCTCTCTCCGCCCGATTGCCGCAGAGAAAGGCAGCGCCCATGCGCCGAGCAGGCTTCAAGGCGATTATAGTGATATTCAAGGCGTGTCGGCGGCTGCTGCTCCGCGGAAAAGAAAACAATGCCGCGCGCAAAGAGATAGAGCCTGCCGCCGGGCAGTCGACGGCTGTGCCGAATGTATTCCTGCTTTTGGGACGGGGGCACAATCCGCTCTCGGCACTGCACCGTGTGCAGAATCGGCTCGGAAAAGGATTGTTCAAGTTCGCGGTAACGGCGGCTGATGCGGGAAAGAAGAGGATAGGATGCGCCCGCGCAGAAAATGCCGAAGCACCCGCCGGCACCGATACAAAAGCGTTGCTGCGCATTCGTGCAAAGGCGCAGCGCAAAAAACAGGGCAAGACCGAGGCACAGCCCGATGCAAAGGTTCTTTCGCACCTCGCCCGTTCCTTTGCCGCTCACCGAAGGCTCTCGCCTGGCGCGGTGCGATATTTCTCGCGGTCCTTTTCCGTGAGCTTTCGGATTACGCGGCAGGGGTTGCCCGCCGCAAGCACGCCGGCGGGAATATCGCGCAGAACGACGCTGCCGCAGCCGATGACGGCGTTGTCCCCGATGGTAACGCCGCCGATGATGGTTGTGCTGCCGCCGATCCATACCCCGTTTCCGATGGTGACCGGAAAGGCGTATTCCAGACCGTCGCGCCGCTGCTGCGGGTCAAACGGGTGCCCTGCGGCATAAATGCTGACATTGGGGGCAATGAGCACATTATCGCCGATGCGGACCATATTCCCGTCCAAAACGATAAAATTATAGTTGGCAAAAAAGTTTTCGCCCACCTCGATATGATAGCCGTAATCGCATTTGAACGGCGGCAGAATGTCTACCTTTTCTCCCGTTTTGCCGAGGATTTTTTTGATGGCTGCCGTGCGCTCCTCCAAATGGGAGGGCGGAATTTTGTTGTATTCAAACACGGCGTCCTGAATTTTGTAGCGGTGCTTTACAAGCTCTCCGCTCGGCAGGTAAAGATAGCCTGCCTCCATTTTTTCTTTTTCCGTCATTTGGCTTGCTCCTGCTCTGTTTTTGTTTTTTCCTGTTCCGCGCGCATACGCTTCAGTGCCGCAGCCGCTGCGGCCGGGTCCAACCGGTCGAGCGCAAATGCTTTTTTCAAAAGCGCTGCGGGAATCATGGGGTCGTATTTTTCAAAAATCGGCGTTTCTCCGGCGCCGATCAGGCTTTGCGGGTCGATGCCGTTTTCGGAAAGGCTGCACAGCGTATCAAAAAAGTGCGCCGCGGCGCCGTCCTCCAGCCGAAACACCATAAAGTAGCATCCCTCATACGAAAGATTGGAAAGCCCGAGCCCGGCGGCATGGGCTTTCAGATAGCGGCGCAGCGTGCGGAAGGCGCGTGTGCCGAGCCATGGAAACAGCGCATAGCTCATGCCGCCCAGCGACAGCAGCGGTTTTTGCGCAAGATGCGTTGCGCGGGCGAGGGCTCTTGCCGTGCGCAGGCGTGCCATGGCGTTTTCTTTCAGATAGGGATATTCGGTATCCTCCAACAGGATTTGGCGCATGCGCTGCACGATTTTGGTGTGCACCTCGCCGTAGTCGCCCGGCCAGGAAACTTCCATTTTTCCGGGCACGCTTTTCACAAAGACAAGCTTGCGCCCCACATCCAGCTCCGTGACCTCCCAAACGCGCCCCGCCAGGGCGAAACGGTCGCCGACGGGCACGGGCGAGGTGATCGTGCCGATTTCGTCCGATTCGCATCGCACGGAAAATTCGGCGTTTTGGTCGCGAAAGACGGCAAAAAAGCGGAAATTGTTGATCAGCTTTTCGCCGCGCAGCCCGAGAATCAGCCCCTTTTCCTCCGTCATTTCAAGATAATCCGATGCAATCATGCCGATCAGCAAAGCCTTGTAATCGGCGGGGTCGATGTGTTCAAAGGGCGGCAGGGTCAACACGCGCTGCGCAAGCGCACGCGGGCTGAGCTCCCCGCAGGCGCCGAGCACGGAAAGCGTTTGATGAAACAGCAGGCTCAGCGGCATCTTGCGCGTGCGCGGGGGTTCTATGAATTGCTCCTCCAGCGTCAGCTGCACCAGCGCAATGCCGCGCAGAAGATTCCAGGGAATCAGCTGCGGCAGGGGCGTCTCCGGTGTCGGGTTTTCTTCCCGAAAGACCATCATCATCTCGGGCGGCGCGCCGCGGCGGCCGCTGCGCCCCAGGCGCTGCAAAAATGAGGAGACGGAGTGCGGAGCTTCGGCCTGCATCACGCGGTCGAGCCGCCCGATATCAACGCCGAGCTCCAGGGTGACCGTGGCGCAGGTGACGATGTTTTGCGCATCATCCTTCATTTTTGCTTCCGCTTCCTCCCGCAGCGCGGCGGAGAGATTTCCGTGGTGGATCAAAAAGCGGTCCGGCTCGCCCCGCCTTGCCGCAATCTGCCGCAGCGTGGCGGTGAGAAATTCCGTTTCTTCGCGGGAATTGGAAAACACAAGCGCTTTTTTCTCTTTCACGCAGGCATAGATATATTCATAGCCCGCGTCGATCGCCGCTCGCTGCTCCGTTTTGCCGGAAAGCGGCGCCGATTGATCCGGCGCGTCGTTTTGTACAAAGAAATGCTCCATGCCAAGGCGAATGCGCCGATGCGCCTCTGCTGTGTCCGGGTGCTGCACGGCTATATCCGTGCCCCCCGCAAGCCAGCGCGCCGCGAGCTGCGGCTCGCCCATGGTGGCGCTTAGCCCGATGCGGCGCGGGGTATGCCCGATCAGGCGCGCAATGCGGCAGAGCTGGCAGAGGATCTGATCGCCGCGGTCGGAACCCATGAGCGCATGAATCTCATCAATCACCACAAAGCGCAGATCGCAAAATAATCTGTAGATATCGTTCGGACGGCGCAAAAGCATTGCCTCCAGGCTTTCCGGGGTGATTTGCAGAATGCCGCGCGGACAGCGCAAAAGCGCCTCTTTTTGAGAGGAGGGCACATCTCCGTGCCAATGCGTTACGGGAATGCCCGATTCGTCGAGCAGGGTCTCCATGCGGTAAAACTGATCGTTGATCAGGCTTTTCAGCGGCGCAATATAGAGGCAGCCGATACTCTGCGACGGGTCCTCCCAAAGCATAGTCAGAATCGGGAAAAACACGGCCTCCGTTTTGCCCGAGGCGGTGGAGCCGGAAAGCAGTAAATGGTCCTCGCTCTCAAACAGGACCCGCGCCGCCGCCGTTTGTACGGCGCGCAGCTCCGCCCAATTCTGCCGATAGATAAAATCCTGCACAAAGGGAGCGTAGCGGTCAAAAAGAGCCCCTTGTGCCATAGCTTCGTTTGACAACGGTTTGTCCTCCGTTCCTCGGTGATGTTTCCGGTCGGCGCTTAAAAGTCTAAATCGGCAAAGGTGACGGTGCTCTTCTCCTGCGGCGCTGCCGATGCGGGCGTTTCCTTTGCGTCCTGCTCTTCTTCTCCCGGCGCTGCATGGGCAAGGGTCACGGTCTTTTGCACAATGCTTTCATAGGTGGCATCCGGGTTTTGATAAAGCAAATTGAGCACGGCGCAGAAATCGCGCAGGATTTCGCGCGGGGTGATCATGGTGTCGGCGCCGGCGCGGGCAAGGCAAAGAGACACAAAATCTTCGAGCTCGGCATCGCTCAGGCGCACCTGCCAGCCGTAATATTCTCCGTGCAGCCGCGCCATGCGCTGCACCAGCGCCAAAAGCTCGTCGTCGCTCAGGCGCTTTAATCGAATCACGGGAGAGAGCATGTCCACATAGCCGCCGGCGGAAAAGCGGTCGTCACACAGGCGGCTTTTGAGCGCGTCATAGCTGTAAAGCCCGCGCCGCTCGTCCTCCAGAAAACGCGGCGTTCCGCCGAGCAGCAGCATCAGGTGCTGCGCTTTGCCCTGCAGGGTGTCGTTGAACATGGAAAGAATTTTTTCATAGTTGTTTTCCCGGCTTTGGCGATTTGCAATTTTATAAAGATTTACACATTCATCGATCATGACCACAAAGCCGCGATAGCCGATCTTTGCAAAAAAGACAGCCCAAAGCTTGAGATAATCATACCAGTTGTCGTCTCCGATCACGGCGTTGACCGCAAGGGAGGCCTTGGCTTCGCTTCTTGTACGGGTTTCGCCGCGCAGCCAGCGCAGCGCCGCTGCGCGGGTTTCGTCGTCGCCGTCGCGATCGGCTTTATAATATGCGCTCAGAACCGCGCCGAAATCAAAGCCGCCGATCTGTGTCTGCAGCTGCTGCAAAACGGCGAAAATTTTTCGGTTTACCGCGTCCGAAAATTCCACAGTGCACGGCGCAAAGCCTGCCGCGGCCGCCTCGCTTTGCAGCGCGGAAAACCATTTAGCAAGCACGACCGTGAGCGCGCCGCCCTCTGCGGCGGTTTTTTCGGAGAGGTTTCGGATCAGCTCGCGATAGGTCGCCAGCCCTCCGCCGTTTGATGCGCAGAGTCTGCGCTCAGGCGAGAGATCGCAATCGGCGCAGACGAAGCCCTGCTCCAGCGCATAGCCGCGCAAAAGCTGCATCAGAAAGCTTTTACCGCTGCCGTATTTTCCGATGAGAAAGCGCATGGAGGCGCCACCCTCGGAAATCAGTGAGAGATCGCGGCAAAGAGCCTGCATTTCCGCGCCGCGCCCGATGGCAAGATATGCGGCGCCCGTGCGCGGCACAACTCCTGCGCCGACCGAGGCGAGCAGGGCGGAAAGAATTCGTTTCGGTATCATGATGCAGCCTACCCCCTGATTTTTGAAAGCTTTGTTTCATTATAGTATACCACACCGCATGCCCACGGTCAACGCGAAAATGCGATTTTCCCGCCGAAATTGCGGAAGGCTCTTGACGCGGTGCGATTTGCGTGCTATGATGTGCTGTAATACGGCGCCCTTGGCGGTGCCGATCTTTGATTTTTTCGAGAGGCATACCATGAAACGGACGGTGTACGCGGATCATGCGGCGACTGCCCCGCTGCGCCCCGAGGCGCTTGCGGCAATGCTGCCGTTTTTCTCCGATGAATTTGCAAATCCATCCTCTCTGCACTCCCCGGGGGAGCGGGCGGCAAAAGCAGTGCGCGCGGCGCGTGCCGAGATGGCGGCGGTGCTTGACTGTGCACCGGGCGAGGTTGTATTTACAAGCGGCGGAACCGAGAGCGATAACCTTGCGCTGCACAGCGCGGCACAGGCGGGGCGGCGCGCCGGCAGGACGCATCTGATTGTCAGCGGCGTTGAGCATCATGCGGTGCTGCGGGCGGCGGAAGAGCTGCAAAGACAGGGCTTTTCCCTGAGCGTTTTGCCTGTGGACGGCGACGGGCGCGTGTCGGTGGAGGCTCTGCGTACTGCGCTGCGCCCCGATACGGCGCTGGTCAGCATCATGACGGCAAATAATGAAATCGGCACGGTGCAGCCCATTGCCGCGCTTTCCCGCGTTTGCGCGGCGGCGGGCGTTCCGTTTCATACGGACGCGGTGCAGGCTGTCGGGCATTTGCCGCTTTCCTTTGCGGCGCTCGGGGGCGATTATCTTTCGCTCAGCGCGCATAAATTCGGCGGACCGAAGGGCGTCGGTGCGCTGCTTGTCCGCAAAGGAGCCCCGTTTGTTCCGCTTTTGCGCGGCGGCGCTCAGGAACGAGGGCGCAGAGCGGGGACGGAGAATGTGCCGGGAATCCTCGGCATGTCAAAGGCGCTTTCCTGCGCGGCGGCGGAGCAGGAGCCGGAAAGCAAGCGGCTTGCGGGACTGGGAAAAAAGCTCTGCCGCGGAATCGCCGAGATTCCGCATGTGAAGCTCAACGGCGGCGGCGAGCGGCTCCCGGGGATTGTTTCCGTTTGCTTTGAGGGAATTGAGGGGGAATCGCTTCTTTTGATGCTGGATAACGAGGGCATCTGCGCCTCCGCGGGTTCCGCCTGCGCCTCCGGCTCACTGGAGCCGAGCCATGTGCTCACGGCGATCGGTGTCCCTCCGCAGCTTGCACTCGGCGCTTTGCGCCTTTCCCTCGGTGCCTTGACGACCGAAGCGGACATCGACCGTATTTTGCAGGTGCTGCCGCCGCTTGTGGCGCATCTGCGGGAATTTTCTCCGCTTTGGGCTGAACTTTGCGCCGGAACAAAGCCGCACCTTGCCTGAATTGTTTCACGTGAAACATACGCCTTGTGCGATTGATGATAAAAATGAGAAACAGCTCTGCGCCAAGCATGTGGCACAGAGCTGTTTCTCTGTTAAAAAGGTTCGCCCGGCAGACCGGCTGTCAGGATGATTTCTTTTCCAAGGGCACGCGCATAGCGGACGGTATGCCCTGTTCCGCTGCGCGAACGGTTATAGAATGCTACACAGACTGCGCTGCGCTCCACCAAAGCATTGTCGCGTCTGAGAAATGTTTCACGTGAAACAAAGTCGCTTTCACACAAAAATTCGACGGTATCGGCTGCGCACAAAACTGCATTGTAACGAGCCCGCCATTCGCGCGTCCACCGTTTTTGCTGATTGCGGCAAGGCAGAAGCATGCAGAGGCGGAGCTCCGGCAGCTGCGCGCGCAGCGCAAGAACCGCCTCGGCAGCCATGAGATCAAACCCCATTGCGCCGCCGCTGTAAAAGAAGCGAAAGCCTCGCGCATAAAGCGAGCGGATCTGCTGCGGCAGCCAGGTATTGAGATACAGGCGGTTTGCCTCATGCATGACGCGGTGCCCGGTAAAGCAGACGGAATGCTCCATGCCCTTTCCCCCTTCGTGTTGCCAAAGGCAAGCTGTTTTCGCTGCCCGCGATTTTGAGATGCGTGCTTTGCGGGTCAGTGGCGATCGAGTGTGAGAACAACGCGATAACGGGGATCAAGCGCCTGCAGCGCGTTTTTGATCTGCTGCAGCTTTTTCTCATATTCCGATTCTTTTTGCGAAAGCGGAACGACAATGTCGAAAATCAGGTTGATCTGCTGCTCTCCGTCCGTGATGCGGAAATCGTGAAAGGAATAGGCGGGATCCACCTCGGCAATCACCGCGGCAAGGCGTTCCCGCAGCGCATCCAGCCGCGGGTCGTCCGTAATGATCGGATCCATATGGATTACAAGCGTTGTGCCGAGCTCCGTTTTTGCCCGCTGCTCCAATGCGTCGATCACCTCGTGCGTGCGGCAAAGATCGCAATTTGCGTCGACCTCCGCGTGCACGGAGGCAATGTTGCGTCCGGGGCCGTAGTTGTGAATGATAAGATCGTGCGCGCCGAGTACGCCTTCCCCGCTGAGCACAAGCGCGCGCAAAGAGGAGGTGAGCGCTTCGTCCGGCGCCTCCCCGATGAGCAGATCAATGGTTTCTTTGGCAACGGAAATGCCACCGCGCAGAATCAGCAGGGAAACGCAAACACCGAGCAGCGCATCCATCGGGAACGAGACAAACAGCCCGAGCACGGAACCGAGCAAAACGACGGTTGTGGCAATCGCGTCAAACAGGCTGTCCTGTGCGGCTGCACGCAGCAGGACGGAATCGATGCGTTTGCCGATGCGCCGATTATACCAAAACATAAAAAGCTTGCACAGCACGCTGAGCAGCAAAATGACAGCTGTCAGCACGGAAAATGTAACCGGAGCGGGCGAAAAGAATTTTTCCACAGAGCTTTTGCCAAGCTCAAGCCCTACCAAAAGAATCATCACGGCAACGCAGAGAGCCGCAATATATTCAAGTCTGCCGTGCCCGTAGGGGTGTTTTTCGTCCGGCTGCTGCGCGCTGAGCTTTGCGCCGACAACGCCGACGGCGGAGGAGCCGAGATCGGAGAGGTTATTGAAGGCGTCCGAAAGCACGGCGACCGAGCCGCTGAGAAGCCCCGCGGCGAGCTTTATACCGAACAGGCAAAGGTTGAAGAAGATGCCGAGCAGACCGCAAAACAGCTCATAGCGGGCGCGTGCACGCGGAGAAAGACCCCCTCCGTCGTCGCCCGCAAAGCGGCGAATCAAGGAAAGCAGCATGGCGAGCCTCGCTTATGTGCGCCGCTGCAGCTTTTGCAGGCGGACGTCGCGCCCCTGGAACAAAAGCGCCCGAGAGGAGCCGAACAGGCGGGAAACGATGCGATCCTGATATTTTTTTTGCAGCTCGTCCGCACCGAGGTTTGTATTGATGATCCACGGCTTTTCGCGATTGATGCGCGCATTGAGCAGCTCGTACAGGCAGGAAACGGAATACTGTGTGATCGGTTCCGTCCCAAGGTCGTCCAAAATGAGCAAATCGCAGCAGGCGGGACGCATGTTCGGCGCGGCATCGTCTTCCCGGGAAAAGCGTGTTTCTTCAAAGGTGCGGAACAGCTCCGCCGCCGTGACATAATATACATCGTATCCTTTTTCCATCACCTGCCGTGCGATTGCGGTGGAAAGGTGCGTTTTTCCGAGACCTGTCGGACCGGTCAGCAGCAGCCCCTGCGTGGTGGTTTCGTCAAAAGAGGAGGCATAGCTGCGGCAAATTTCAAGATTTTGTTCCATACGGGTGCGCTCTGCGCCCGTGTAAAAGGAAAGGTCAAAGCTTTCAAAGCTTTGTGTGCGGATCAGGGCACCGAGCCCGGAATGCTCAAAGCGTTCCATCGCAAGCATTTTTTTCAGGCAAATGCACATTTTCCCGTCCGTATAACCCGTGTCCTTGCACAGGGGGCAGGCATAGCGCGGCTGCAGATAATCCGAGGGAAAGCCCGCTGCGCGCAAAAGCTCTTCGCGGTCGGAGAGCAGTGCGTCGATGTTAGCTTTCTGTGCGTCGATGCGCGCGTCGAAAGCGGCTTTGTCCTCCCGGCTGTGCGCCGAAATCGCGCTTTTCATCAGCGCAAACCCAAGCTGCTTGGTTGCGGCGTCTACCTGTGCAATTTCCGGGCATGCCGCATAGACCTCGGCGCGGCGCAGCTGCGCTTCCAGCTCGGCGCGGGTGCGGGAGGCTGCAAGACGGTCCTTCGCTGCCCGCAGATATTGGGCATCCTGCTTCATAGTTTTCTCCTTTTGTCTGTTACGCGCACCGCGCGTTTGTCTTTTTGTGCGGGAAAAAGCGATTGCTTGCGGTCAATTTACTTTGTCCTGCTGCTGGGGTTGCGCTTCGTTTTGCGGCAGCTCGACGCCGTAAGAGCGTGCAAGTGCGGCATCCAAAAAGGCGGAGGATTCAAAGCTGTGTTTTTGCTGCGCAGAGGCACCGTTTTTATCCCGCGCGGCACGAAAGGCGGCTTCTTTTTCCTGTGCCTGCGCCGCCGTTGTAATGCCGTCTTCATGCGCGCGGCGCAGCACCTTTGCCATATAATTCAGCGTCGGGCGGGTTGTATGTGCTACGGTTTGCTCATAGGCAAACTGCAAAAGCTCGTCGGAAATATCCCAAGAGGTAAGCTCTTCCACGGTTTTTTTCTCTTTTGCGGTGAGCGCGCGCTCGCCGAGGCCGAGCAGGCGGCGCAGCTTCTGCTCCGTTTGCTCCGTGCGGTCCAAAAAGGCGAAGCGCTCCTGAAGCGCGCCGACGGTCGTGATGCCGTCGTCATACAGCCCGGCGGCGGTCGCTTCTATGTAGCGCATATTTGCCTTGTTCTTTTTGGCAAGATATGCAAGCAATGACAAAATATAGTGCGCGTCGAATCCGAAATAGTCGTGCAGTGCCACCAAAGAAGCAACCTCGTGTTCGGAAAACACCTTGCCGACCACGGTTTGCGCCAGCTCGATCATGGGGCTTGCCTCTGCATCGGAGGTCAGGATGTGCGCAATTTCCTCATTGGAGTAGGCGGGAATGCGATTTTTGCGCGGGCGGCCCGGCAGCGGTTGCGCCGTTTTTTGCACGGGAGAGGGAGCCTGCGGAGAAACCGGGGAGAGCTGCGGAGCTTCTTTTTCGGGCTGCTGCAAAACGGCGGGAACTAAAAGCCCCTGCTCTGCCAATGACCCGACGGCATCCTGCGCCGCCGCAAGCGAAACGCCTGCCGCAGCGGCGATCGCCTCATATTTTGTTTCGGTGTCAATGCGCAAATCCGCATTCGCGGCAAGGGCAAGCAAAACTTTTGCACAGTCCCCGCCAAGCGTCGGCAATGCGCGCAGGACAGCCTCGCGCGGCAGATTGATCACGCCGAAGCCGTACGAAAAAATAAAATGCATGTCATTCACCACCTTGCGGCACAGTCGCCGCGCATAGTCATAATTGTGACCATGCACGCCTTTCAATCCGTTTTTTCAAAAATCCGTTTTTTTGAAGCAGCAGGAAAGCTGCTCCAAAAAATTTGCAGCAAAGAATTCGGTTTTTGTGCCGAGCACATAAAAGCCCGGAACGCGGCCTCGGAAAAGAACTGACCCGAATCCCCGTGCTCCCTAACCCAACCGGTAATTTATAACCCAAAGTCAGGGGCACGGAATTTGTTCTCCATGGCAGAACAAAGCGTTCCGAGTTTTATGGTTTTGCCGCAGGCAAAATTGCCGCAAGCCGTGATGCGGCAAAATAAAACTTGAGGGGGTTGGAACGTAACCTCAGCCGAGATCTGACCTTAGGACAACCCTTGTTCGGAACGCTCAATAATCATCTGCTGCCATTCATCGCACAGCGTAACAAACCGCGCGGACCAGCCCGAGACGCGTACCGCAAGGCTTTGATATTGCTCGGGATGCTTTTGTGCTTCGCGCAGAACGGCGGTGTCAACCACATCAACCTGCATAAAATAGCCGCCTAAGGCGCAAAAACCGCGCAAAAGCCCTTCAATGGCGCCGATGCCCTCTTCCCCGTTGACGCAGGTCGGGTCAAGGCGGAGATCAAGGGTGGTGCCGCCGAGCAGCTCGGTGTAGTCTGCCTTGCAGCAGGAGCGGATGATGGCGGTTGCGCCGTTGACATCCGTAGAGGGCGTGGGGGAGATGTTGCCGGCAAGAATATCGCCGCGGCGGAAGCCGTGGGCATGGGCAAAACGGGTGTCTTTCCAGTCCACCTGGCGCCCGAAGGTGCTGATGCCGGCGGTGCGGATCACACCGCAGCGCTTTTTCACCTTAGCCATTTCGGCGCAATAGTCATGTATGATGCGGCACACAAGCAGATCCGCCTCATCGCAGTCGTTTCCGTAATAGGAATATGCCCCGCGCACATATTGGCGCAGATCCTCATGGCCCTCCCAGTTGTTTTTCAGGATTTCAACCAATTCGGAAAGGGTCAGCCGCTTTTCTTCAAAGACAAGCTTGCGCACGGCGAGCATGCTGTTGGCAATATCCGGAATGCCGCCGACATGCAGCGAGCAAACCACATAGTCCGGGCCGCCGCATTCATAGTCGCGGGCGTTTTCAATGCAGGAATCCTCAAACAGCGCGATGAGCGCAACAATCGGCAGCTCATTTGAAATAAAGGAGTCCGCCGCGGACTGAAACCATTCGACAAGCCCCTGCATGCCACGGTGGTATGCGGCATAAAAGGCTTCGAAATCGGGATACTCGACAACGGCTCTGCCGTCCATGCAGAGAGCCTCATTCTGATAAACGGCATACAGATCGCGCGGGTAGTAGGCAAAACGCGTTCTGCCCGGAATCTGAACCTCCCAGCAGCCGTCGTTTGCAAAATGCGAGGCGGTTTTGGCATCGTAACCCGTAGCGGCAAGCGTTTTGAGCACAACCTCCTCGTTATATACGGCGACAACGCCGCTGCCGTGGCGAATGACGCGCGCCATGAGCTGATAAATGTCTTTTGGGGTCTTTCTGTTGAGGCGAACCGCAATGGGAAAATCTGCGATGGGCAGCTCTTCCACCACCTCGAGCACCAGGCGAGTCATCGGGCCGCATTGGTCGATGCCGCCTTCATTGATGCCGCCGAGCACGATGTTCTGATAATGCTGCCCGTCGCCCGTGCCGCGGAACTCGAGATTCACCCATTCGCAGCCTTTGATGAAGAAATGCGCCACCAGCTCGCGCGCCTCGTCAAGCGTGAGCGCGCCGCTGTCCAAATCCTTTTGCAAAAGATCGTTGAGCATCACATCGATGCGCCCGATTCCCGGCCAGGAGCCGCACAGGCGGATGAACGAAAAGGTAAACCAAAGGGATTGCAGCCCCTGCCGGAACGATTGCGGCGGGGCAAACGGAACGGTTTGCAGCGTTTCGCGCAAAACGCGGTAATGCTCCGCTTCCTCCGCGGTTGCAGCGGCGGTCTGCTTTGCAAGCAAAGCCTCCATGTAGCGGGCGTGATAAACGCCGAGCGCATCCAGCATGGCGTCAAGCGCGCCGAGAAAATCCTTCTCTTTTTCCGTGCAGGGCTGCTTGCGGCGCGCGGCAATTCGGGCGCGGAAGGAATCGGTTCCCTCGCGCAGCACGCGGTCGAAATTGGCGGTGAGATGGCTGTTGGACCAAAAGACCATCTCGTCTTCTTTGTTTTTGTCAACCCGATAGGGAATTTTATGGCTGATTGCGGTGCCGAGCGTCGCCGCCCCGCAGAGCAGCTCGCCGGGAACCAGGCGCAGGGGCGCGCGGCTTGCAATGCCGCCGTAGCAAAGAGCGGCACGCTCAGTTTGCGATTTTTCAAAAAAATCGGGAATATCGTCAAAGATCGGCGGGTTTTTCAGGGCTTCTCTGCCGTATTCGCCGCGCAGAGAGCGGTCCGCAAAGGCGCGGGTCGCGGCGCTGAGGCGAATGGGGCGCGGGGTTTTGCAGGGCGTCGGAAAAATTACGGGAGATACGGTGCTTTGCATAGAAAAATCCTTTCTGCCTTAGCTCAGGCAATAGGCAGCGCTAAGAGAACGGCGCTGTCAACGGTTACGGTGTGTGCGCTTGCAAGCTCGGAGACGGCCTTGGTTTTGGCTTGGCTGCGCAGTGCGGCGCGGGAGAGCGCGTAGTAATACGGTTTTCCCTGCCCGATATAGTAAAGAACGGAGGCGCCGCGATCTTTGTCATATAAAAGAATCGTATCGCCGCTTGCGCGGTCGGAGGAAAAAGCAAAGTCGCCGACTGCCGCAGAAAGATCGGTGCGGCGCACATCGCTTTGCAGCCCGTCCAGGGCGTCTCCGGTGAAATTATTGTTTGCGGCAAGGGAGGCAAATTCTGCGGCGCTGCCATCGGTTTTTTCAAAAGCGTCAAGAAACGCCTGCGCTTTTTCGCGGCAGGTTTTTTCTGTTTGAAATACGGAAAGCGGGAACAAAACCTCATGGATGCTGACGGTTTCGTCAAGCGGCAGATACGGCGCTTTTTCCACGGCGTAAACACGGTATGCACCGTTTTCTTTGTCTTCGATCACGGTGGTGTCGCCCGCTTTTGCGGTGCCGGAGAACAGAAAATCGCCAAGGGCTCCGCCATCGTCAAGCACGCCGGTAAAGAGTGCTTTTTTCACTGTTTGTGCCGCCTTTTCCGCGTTAGCACCCTCTGTCTGCATTATAGTGCTTTGTAAATGCTCTGCAAAGCTTTCGCCCTTTGGCACCTGCGCAAGCGCTGCGGCACGGTCCCGCGCGGCGGCGATGCTTTCAACATTGCCTGTCGTATAGAAAAAAGCATATCCGTAAAGGTCCGCTGCGTAGGCGCCGCCGCGTAAAACGGAGGCATTTGCTTCAATCTCATCATCGGTGAACTGTTTTTGTTCCAATGTGTCGGAATAGCTTTGCGCCAAATAGTTCAGCTCCAACACGCGCGCCACATCCTCGGCGCCGACGCCGTTTGGCAAAGAGGTAACCGTCTGCGCCGCGGCAAGCATGTTCTGCTTTGCATCCTCCGGAACCGAAATGCCGGCCTCCTTTGCTCCCTCGGCATACAAAAGCGTTTGCTCCGCCTGTGCGCGGGCGCCATCGAGGATGATCTCATATGCCGTCTTTTGCCCGATCTGCTGCGTGCGCAGTGCTTTTTGCGGGTCAATGCCGGTCTGCGTTTTGAAATCGTCTCCCAGGGTCTGCTGCAAATTTGCATAGTAGCGGGAGACATAATAGCTCATCATTGCGCCGTCGATTTTGAAGTTTTCGCTTTGCAGCGCCGTTTGCCTGCGCAGCTTTGCGCCGGGGGTATTTGCCTTGTCATAAAGCCAGGCGCCGAGCAGCGCGCCGCCGAGCAGCAGCAGACAGAGCGCGCCGATGAGAATGGTCAGAAGGCGGCGCTTTTTTTGTTGTTTTTTCGCGGCATTTTCGCGCGGGGCGGTGGCAGCGGTTGTTTTTTTCATTATTTTATTCCGTTTGCCGCCTCGGCGGCAATCCTTTCGGCGGCAAAGCGAGTTACCGCTTTTATGCGAGAGACACTCCCTCATCTTTCAGTATACCACCGCGGCGGCGCTTTGGCAAGAGAAAAGCAAAAAAGCATGCGGAAAAAATCTTGTTTTCGGGGGTGACAAGCGGCGCGCGGTGTGGTAAAATAGACAAAACGCCGCCTCGGCGGCAACGGTGCGGTGCTGAGAAAGGAAAAACAATGATTCAAGTTGAAAAAGGATACCAGTGTTATGAGCTGCGTGCGGTAGACGCAGGCATTTTCCGCTTGCGCATCGGATTTTTGGGCGAGTTTCACGACAGTTTGCTCTCCCGCTATCATATTCTGCACGAGCAGGGCGACGCGGAGCAGGCGCAGAGCCGCGACGGTGAAAAATATACCCTTTTGTCCACTGCGGGGCAAAGCGCCGTTTTGGATCTTGCGGCGTCGGAGGTTACATTTCTCGGCGGCAAGCAGCCGCTGACGGTTTCATTTGCGCCGCTGCCCGGGCATAAATATATGAAGGGAGACGGATTCACCCTTTCCATGCCTTTGCAAAAAGAGGAGCGGCTCTACGGCATTGGGGACGAGGCAAGAGAGAGCATTGCGCGCCGCGGGCATATCTGCAATATCAATATCGTCAATGTGCAGGCTTACGGCCCGGTGCCCTATGTCATGAGCACGGGCGGCTGGTCGATTTTGCTCAACTGCACCTATGCACAGGTGTATGACCTCGGAAAAACCGATCCCGACCGTATCACTATGACCGCGGAGGGCGGCTATGTCGATTTTTATATTTTTCTCCCGCAGGACGGCACCGTTGCGGGAAATCTGGAGCGCGCCACGCGTATTATGGGACGGCCGCTGCTCATGCCGAAATCGTTTTACGGATTTACCTTCGTATTCAACGAAATGACCGACGCGCGCACCATGCTGTATGAATGCAAGATGTTCCGCGACGATGATATTCCGGTGGATACCGTCGGGCTGGAGCCGCAGTGGATGGAAAAATTCTATGATTTTTCCACGGACAAAAAATGGGACCACACGCGCTTTTGGCTGCCAGAATGGGAGCCGGAAAATAACAGCGGCAACTGGACCTTCGGCTGGGCGCTGCGCAATCTCGGCTTCAAGCTTTCTCTGTGGCTTTGCAACAACTACGATCTTTTGTGGGAAGAAGAGCGGCAGGCAGGCTGCTTTGATAAGCCAAAGGAAATTCAATATGCCTATACGGACGCGATGATCCGCGATGGGCATTTTGCCAATGCAACCTGGGTGGACGAGCTGACCAAGCGCGATGAGGCATGGTTCAAGCATCTTGAAAAATTTGTGGATAACGGCGCCGCGGGCTTTAAAATGGACGGCTGCACACAGGTCACGCATCACCCCGACCGCTATTGGGCATGCAAATACCATGACGACGAGGTGCACAATGTTTACCCCGTGATCTACGCAAAGCAGATGAAAGAAGGCTTTGCGCGCCACACGGACGGGCGCAGAGTTGTGCTGTATACGCCGTGCGTTTATGCGGGCACCTCGCAATATGCCGCCTCCTGGGCGGGGGATACGGGCGGCGGCTTCAAAACGCTGACCTCCATGCTCAACTACGGCTTCTGCGGACACACGAATGTTACCTGCGATATGGACCCGACCCCGCAGGGCATTCATTACGGCTTTTTGCTGCCCTGGGTGCAGTATCTTGGGTGGAACAACTGGCAGCAGCCCTGGTTTCTCGGCGAAAAGCTGCATACCATGCTGCGCGATTATGCAAAGCTGCGCTCTTCCCTGTTTCCTTATATGTATTCCATGGCATATCGTTCGCATCAAACCGGCATGCCCGTGGCGCGCGCGCTTTCCATGGTGCATCCCGAGCGGGGGGATTACGATGCGGTGCGCAACTGTTATTATCTCGGGGACAGCCTGTTTGTCGGCGCGTTTGATATGCATTTGACGCTGCCGCAGGAGACCTTCTTCGATTATTTCACCGGGGAGCGCTATGAGGGCGGGCGCGAGATGGAGTATGCGATTCCGCAGGGGCGCGGCGGTGCGCTTCTTGTGCGCGGGGGAAGCATTTTCTGCACCATGCAGCCGCAGAATTATATTGAAGAAAAGGTTCCGCAGGAATATAATATCGAGCTTTATCCCGGCGGTCGGGGAAAGTTTACCCTGTATGATGACGACGGGCTGACCTATGCCTATGAAAACGGCGATTATACCGAAACGGAGATGCTTTGGCAGCCGCAGGATGATAAAATGTGCCTGAGTATCAAACAGCGGCAGGGCGGCTGGAATGCGCGGCCGCGCAAAGAGGGCGAGCCTTTGTCAACGCCGGACGTTGCGGGGGTCTCCCCCGTTCCCTCCTTTGTCGTTCGCGTGCACGGATGCAGGAGCGTGCGCGTGTGGGCGCAGGACGGGCGCGAGCTCCCGACGGAATTTGTTGAAAAGACGGAGAAAACGGATGCCGTATTCACCTTCCGCATTGAAAAAGAGCAGCATGCGGCGGGCGATGTTTCCTATCTCATTGCGCTTGCATAAATTTTTCGGCGGCGCCGCATTTTTGCGGCGCCGGTTTCTTTTTTAAAAAAAGTGCGCCGCGGGGGAAATGTCGAAGAAAAAGCGGGCTCGGCGGGGCTTTTCCCGCGGTGGTTTTTCTTGACAAAGGCGGCGCGGTGGTGTAAAATAAAATGTATCATGAGAAAAGTGTCGCCGGCTGCAAAAAGGCGGGCGAGGCAAAGCGGAGGAGGGGTGAGCGATGCTGCGCAGCATGACGGCGTTCGGCAGAGCGCGCGGCGTATTTGACGAGCTTTGCATAACGGTGGAGATCAAAAGCGTCAATAACCGCTATTTTGATTGCGCGGTCAAGCTGCCGCGCGGCTATACCTTTTTGGAGGACGGGATCCGGCAGCATCTGGCGGCGCGCGGCATCATGCGCGGCAAGCTGGATGTGCTGCTGGGTGTTGAAAACCTCGGCGGCAGCGGCGCGTCGGTGCGCCCCGATTTGGATCTTGCAAGAAGCTATATGGCGGCGCTTGATACCCTGCGGGATACCTTTTCCCTGGCAGATGATCGCACGCTGATGAGCCTTGCGCAAAATAAGGAGCTGTTTTTGCCCGAAAAGGCGCAGGCAGACGAAGAAAAAACAAAGCGGGCGGTGCTCACGGTATTGGAGGAGGCGACGGACGCTTTTCTGGATGCAAGAGAGCGCGAGGGCGCGCGCCTGTGCGCCGATCTGGCAGCGAAAAAAGCGCATTTTGCCGAGTATCTGCCACGCATTGAGGCGCTCGGGCAAGCGCGCGTGGAGCAATATCGGCAGCGCCTGGAGAGCCGCATGCGCGCCCTGCTTGCGGAATACGGCGTGTCGGCGGATGAGGGCAGGCTTTTAACGGAGGTGGGGCTTTTTGCCGACCGCGCGGCGACGGATGAGGAAACCGTGCGCCTAAGAAGCCATCTCGAGGCGTTCGATCAGATGCTGCAAAGCAACGAGGCGGTCGGGCGAAAGCTTGATTTTCTCCTGCAGGAAATGAACCGCGAGACAAACACCATCGGCTCTAAGGCAAATGATCTTGCCATTACAAAGCTTGTGATCGAGATGAAAAACGAGCTGGAAAAAATCCGCGAGCAGATTCAGAATATCGAATAAAAAACGAGGTCAAAGCCATGCGATTTATCAATATCGGATTCGGAAATATGGTGGCGGCGGAGCGGGTTGTGGCGATTGTTTCGCCGGACAGCGCGCCGGTCAAGCGCATGATCCAGGACGGAAAGGATGCAGGACGCATCATCGATGTCACCTGCGGCAGAAGAACGCGCGCCGTTCTGATTACTGACAGCGACCATATCATTCTGTCCGCCGTGCAGACAGAAACGATTTCAAACCGCCTGAACGACGGCTTTGAGGATGAAGAGGACGAAGAAGAGGACGAGGCGGAATAAAAATGGAAAACACGACGCAAAACGAAGAGAGCAAGACCATGCGCGGCGTTCCCGTTGTTATTTCCGGGCCCAGCGGCAGCGGAAAGGGAACGGTGGTAGCCCGCCTTGTGAAGGATTACCCGCAATTTGAGCTGAGCATCAGCGTGACCACGCGCGCGCCGCGCGAGGGCGAGGAAAACGGCAAGCATTATTATTTTATCAGCGACGAAGAATTTGAGCATATGCGCAAAACCGACGCGCTTTTGGAGAGCGCAGGGTATGTCGGCCATTATTACGGCACGCCGAAGGCGCCTGTGGAGGCGGCGGTGGCAAAGGGCGCAAGTCCGCTGCTTGAAATCGAGGTGCAGGGGGCGCTGCAGATCAAGGCGCGCCGACCCGACGCCGTTTTGATCTTTTTGATGCCGCCGAATGCCGAGATCCTGAAAAAACGCCTGTGCGGCCGCGGGACGGATTCGGCGCAGGTCATTGAGCAGCGCCTGGAGCGCGCCCGGGCGGAGATCGCCCTATGCGGCAATTATGATTATATCATCATCAACGAGGAAGGCGCTGTTGAGCAGACGGCGCAGCGCATTGCCGAGATTTTAAGAGCGGAGCAATGCCGCACTCCGAGAATGCAACCAATCATCGAACACTTTTTCAAGAGCGAGCAAGGAGGAGAAAAAGAATGATTTATCCGTCGATTGAGGAACTTACCAAGGGAAAATTCAACCGCTATGCCCTGTGCATCGCCTGTGCAAAATGCGCGCGGCTTGTGACGGACGAATATGTGCAGCAGCGCCATGAGGCGGAGGAAATGATCGCCCGCAAGGAGACGACAAAGCCCCTTGCCTCCATGATCAGCCGCGATATTCGCGATGAGAAGGCAGTGAAAAACGCCATCCGCCATTTGTATCAGGGGGATGTCAAAATTATTTTCCCGCAGCCCGGGCAGGATGAAAACGATCCTCCCGTTTCCGAAGAGCAAACGGCTGCGCAATAATGTGCTGCACAGGGGGTGAGCAGATGGCGGGATATGCAACGGTCTATCTTTTAGACCTTCCCTTTTCTGCGGATCGCCCCTTTCTTTATTCCCTGCCGCCTGCGCTTGGCGGGCTGCGCCCCGGGCAATTTGTCTATGTTCCGTTTGGGCGGGGCAATCGGCTGCGCCGCGCCGTGGTTTTTCGGGTCTTTGAGCAGCCGTCGTCGGAAGAAACCGCGCCGCAGCCCCTGAAGCCTGTTTTCGGGCTGCTCACGGAAAGCATTTTTTTGGATGCGGGGCAGCTGGCGCTGTGCGAATACCTGGCGCAACATTGTTTTTGCTCGGTCGGCGCCGTGGCGCGCGCCATGGTCCCCGCAGGGGCGTTTGCGGCGGTGCAGGTGCGTTATGCGGCGGGGGGAAATCCGGCGGGGGCGCGCCTTGATGCAGGGCAAAAAGCCGTTTTGAGCGTGCTTTGGCAAAGCGATGAGCCCCGGGAGGAGCAGGCGCTTGCGGAAAAGTGCGGCATGGATCGCAAAGTGCTGCGCAAAATACTGGAGCGGCTGTGTGCGCGAGGGTTGGCAAAGCGGTGCGAAAGCGGAAAAACGGCGGAGAATATCCGCTATGAAACAAAGGTTTCTCTGAGAATCGATCCAAAGAAGGCGCTGATGCTGGCGTCGGACAAAGAGGCGCTGAAAAATGCCCTCGGGCGCCGCACGCGCTCCGGTGCTTATGAAAAGGCGCTGCAAAAGCTCGCGGCGGGGCCTTGTGCCGCAGCGGAGCTTGCTCTTGACAGCGGGATCACGGCGCAGCAGCGGGAGCTTCTGCAGACGCAGGGGCTGATTTTCTGCGAACGCGTGCCGAAAAACCGTCTCCTTTTTGAAACAGGGGATCCTCCCGATGAAAATGTGTTGAATGAGGAGCAGCAAGGTGTGTTCAAAGGGCTCTCGGCGCTGCTTGACGGGCAGGCGCACGGCGCGCTGCTGCAAGGGGTTACCGGCAGCGGAAAAACCCGCGTGATCAAGGCGCTGTGCGACAAAGTGATCGCTGCAGGGCGGCAGATCATTATGCTGGTGCCGGAAATTGCATTGACGCCGCAGTCGCTGCGCATTTTCTGCTCCTATTATAAGGGGCGCGTCGCTGTTTTACACAGTGCGCTGAGCGAGGGAGAACGGCTCGACGAATGGCGCCGCATCCGCGCGGGCGAGGTAGACCTTGTCATCGGCACGCGCAGCGCGGTGTTCGCCCCGGTGCAAAAGCTCGGTATGCTTGTTATTGACGAAGAACAGGAGCACACCTATAAATCCGAGCAGGACCCGAAATTCCACGCGCGCGACGCAGCGCGCTTCCGCTGTGCCCATGCCGGCGCGCTGATGCTGCTTGCCTCGGCAACGCCGAGCGTGGAGAGCTATTATAAAGCAAAAAGCGGGATTTATTCCCTGTTCACATTGAAAAATCGCTACGGCGGCGCGCAGCTGCCGCAGGTGCTGTTTGCGGATCTGCGCATGGCAGACCGCGAGGATGCCGAGGCGCTGCTCTCTCCCGTTTTATTGGAGGAGCTGCGCAAAAATGAAGCTGCGGGCGAGCAGAGCATTCTCTTTCTCAACCGTCGCGGCTATCACAATTATGTTTCCTGCTATTCCTGCGGCGAGTCGCTTTGCTGCCCGCATTGCAGCGTTACGCTCACGGCGCACGTGCCGGCATATATTCGCAGAAAAGAATATGATACGCACGGCGTTCCGCAGCAAACGGAGCTTGTCTGCCATTATTGCGGCTACCGCATCAAAAAACCGAAGGCTTGCCCGAAATGCGGCTCGGAGCATCTGCGCTATTTCGGCACGGGCACGCAGCGCGGGGAGGATCTTTTGTCCCGCGTTTTGCCGCAGGCGCGCATTTTGCGCATGGACGCCGACTCCACCCGAAAAAAAGGCGGGCATGAGGAAATTCTTTCTGCATTTCGCCGCGGCGAGGCGGATATCCTGCTCGGCACCCAAATGGTGACCAAGGGGCATGATTTTCCGCGGGTGAGCCTGAGTGCCGTGCTCAATGCCGACGGGCTTTTGGCGCAGGATGATTTCCGCGCGCAGGAGAGGGCTTTTTCCCTGATCACGCAGGTGGTCGGCAGAGCGGGCAGAGCGGGCGGACAGGCGCGCGCCGTGATCCAGACGCGCCAACCGGAGCATAAAACGCTGCGGCTTGCCGCCGCGCAGGACTATGAAGCATTTTATGAGGGCGCAATCGCCGTGCGGCGCGCAAGGCTTTTTCCGCCGTTTTGCAATATCGCGCTGTTTTCCTTTGCCGCAAAAGACGAAGCGAGGCTGCGCGAGGCTGCGCAGGCGCTTTGCGCTTCGCTGCGCACGCTGAGCGGGGAAAACGCCCCGTATGCGGACGTGCCCCTTGAGGTGTTCGGTCCGTTTGAGGCGGCGATTTACCGCGTCAGCGACGAGTACCGTATGCGCTCCGTGGTGAAATGCCGCGACAACAAGCGCCTGCGGGAGCTGTTTCGCACGGTGATTCTTGCGCATGCGGAGCGGTTTCATGAAAGCGTGAGCCTTGCGCTTGATTTTGATCCGACAAATTTATAAGGCGAATGAAAGCTCGGCAATTTTGAAAACGAAAAGAGGAAAAGACAATGGCAATTCGAAAAATTCTGACAGAGGGTGACCGCACGCTGCGGCTGCACAGCCGCCCGGTGCGCGAGGTGACGCCGCACATTTGTGAATTGCTGGACGATATGGCGCAAACCATGCGCAAAGCAGACGGCTGCGGGCTTGCCGCGCCGCAGGTCGGTGTTTTGCGCCGCGTGGCCGTTGTGGAGACGGAGCCGGGAGAGCTGTATGAGCTGATTAACCCGGAGCTCATTTATCAAGAGGGTGAGCAGAAAGAGATCGAAGGCTGTCTTTCCATTCCGGGCAAGCAGGGCATCACAACGCGCCCGCAAAAGGTGCGCGTGCGCGCTGTGGGGCGCGACGGAAAACTGCATGAATATGAGGGCGAGGGGCTTCTTGCAAGAGCGTTCTGCCATGAGATCGACCATTTGGACGGCATTTTGTTTATCGACCATGCAACCCTTCTTTGAGGCGCTTTTTCAAAAAAAAGAGAAAGAATGCAAGGCGGCGCAAGACCGCGCAGGCGCAGGGATGCGGCGCCGCAGAAGCAAAACGGGAAAAGGAGAAAAAACATGGCGCTCAGAGTTTTATTTATGGGCACGCCGGAGTTTGCCGCGGTGCAGCTGTGTGCGCTTTGGGAGCAAAAAGAGGCACTTGATCTTTCCGTGGTCGGCGCCGTTTGCCAGCCGGATAAGCCGCGCGGCAGGGGCAAGCAGCTGCTGCCCTGCGCCGTAAAAGCATATGCGCAAAGCGTCGGCATTCCGGTGTTTCAGCCGCAGACTCTGCGGGACGAGGCGTTCGCCGCGCTTTTGCGGGAATGCGATCCGGAGCTGATCGTTGTTGCGGCATACGGCAAGCTTTTGCCGGAAAGCGTGCTGCAATATCCGCGCCTTGGCTGCATCAATGTGCACGGCTCTCTTTTGCCGCACTATCGCGGCGCCGCGCCGATTCAGCGCGCCGTGATGAACGGCGACAGCGAAACGGGCGTTACCATAATGTTTATGGAAAAGGGCATGGATACGGGCGCAATGCTTGCAAAAAGCGCATTTTCCATCACCCCGCAGGATACCTACGGCACTGTGCATGACCGCATGGCGGCACAGGGCGCGGCACTTTTGCCGGGGGTGATCCGGGCGCTGCGGCAGGGGCGGGCAGATCCAAAGCCGCAGGACGAGGCCCGGGCGACCTATGCGCCGAAGATCGAAAAAGAGGAATGCTTTCTTGATTTTTCAAAAAGCGCCGAGGTTCTTCATAATCAGATCCGCGGCCTTTCCCCCGCGCCGCTTGCCTGCGCCTATCTGCATTCAAAAAAGGGCGCGCAGCGCATGAAGATCGCGGCGGCGCAGGTGATCCCGGCCAAAGAGGGCGTTCCGGCGGGCACGGTGTTTTTGTCGGGCGATAAGCCATGCGTTATGTGCGGGCGGGATGCGCTTTTGCTGTGCCGCGTTGTGCCGCAGGGCAAAGCGGAAATGGATGGGGCGGCATATGCCCGCGGCAGAGGCATTGCCCCGGGCGACCGCCTCAGTCAAACGGAAGAAGAAAACGGATAAGGAGAGAGCTATGGGACCCGGATATTATGATCTGTATTACGGCGGATTTTCCCCGCTTTACTATATTGCAATGCTGGCGCTGCTGGCGTTTTCCCTGTATGCGCAGATCCGCGTGAAAACAAGCTTTTCCAAATATTCCGCCGTACATTGCCGCAGCGGCATGACGGGTGCGCAGGCGGCGCAGGCCATTTTGCGCGCAAACGGGATTACCGATGTGCGCATTGAGCCGATCTCGGGAGATCTGACCGATCATTATGACCCGCGCGCCAAGGTGATTCGCCTGAGTGAGCGGGTGTACGGGGCGGATACGGTCGCCGCAGTCGGCGTGGCTTCGCACGAGGCGGGGCACGCCGTGCAATATGCAACGGGCTATGCCCCCGTCAGGCTGCGCGCCGCCATTATCGGGGTGACAAGCTTTGCCTCCCGCTTTGCCATGCTGCTTTTTATCGGCGGGCTGATTCTTTGCGCCGCCGCGCAGCAGCTGATCGTTCTTGCCTATATCGGCTTTTTCCTGTATTGCACGATCTTTTTCTTTCAGCTTGTTACGCTGCCGGTGGAATTTAATGCAAGCCGCCGCGCTATGGCGGAAATTGCCGCCGGAGGAACATTGACGGAAGAGGAGCGCAGCGGTGCGCGCCGCGTGCTTACCGCCGCCGCTTTGACCTATGTTGCGGCAATGCTGACCTCGCTTTTGCAGGTTTTGCGGCTGCTTTCCATTTTGCGCCGCAACGACCGCGACCGATGAAAGAGGCAGTATGAATACACGCCAGGCAGCCTTTGTTTCCCTGCAGAAATATGAAAACGGGGGCAAATATCTCAATATCGAAGCGGATACCGCCATTCGCCGCAATGCGCTCGAAGGGGCGGATCGGGCGCTGTATACCAATATCGTTTACGGTACCGTTGAGCGCCGCATCACGCTGGAATATCTTCTTGCGCAGCTGTGCGACCGTCCGCTTGCAAAAATTGACAGAAATGTTGCAATTATTCTGCGCATGAGCCTTTACCAGCTGCGGTATCTTGACCGCGTGCCGGCATATGCCGTGCTGCAGGAGGCAGGCGAGCTGACCCGCCGCTTTGCGGCGCAGAGCGCCGTCGGCTTTGTCAATGCGGTGCTGCGGGAATATGAGCGGCGCGGCGCCGAAATTGCAATGCCCTCCCCGCAGGCGGATTTTGAGCGGTATCTTTCCGTTACCTATTCCTATCCCGCCTGGTTTTGCGCGCTTTTGGTGCGATGCTACGGCAAGCGGCGCGCCGAGGCGATTTTGAAAGCATTTGAGAAAAATCCGCCGCTGACTCTTTTTCCGAATTTGCTGAAAACCGACCGCGCAGGGTTGCTTCGGGCGCTGCGCGCCGAAGGAATCGCCTGCGAAGAAACACGGTATTCCCCCTATGGCGTGCGGCTGAGCCGCCATGTGCCCATCGATGCAATCACGCCGCTTGCGCAGGGGCTGTGCTTTGTGCAGGATGAAGCGTCGCAGCTGGCGGCGCTGGCGCTCGGTGCTGCTCCCGCGCAGACGATATTGGACAGCTGCGCCTGCCCCGGCGGCAAAAGCTTTGCTCTTGCGCTGCTTTGCGGCGACAAAGCAAAAATAATTTCCTGCGATTTGCATGAAAACAAGCTTTCCCTGGTGCGCCGCGGCGCGGAAAAGCTCGGCATTGCATCCGTTGAGGCGCAGGCGCGGGACAGCGGGGCGTTTTATCCTCCGTTTGAAAACGCGTTTGACCGCGTTTTGTGCGATGTGCCCTGCTCAGGGCTCGGCGTGCTTTCCAAAAAGCCGGATATTCGCGAGAAAAAGGAAGAAGAAATTGAAAGGCTGCCTGCCGTACAGCGGCGCATTCTTGAAAACTGCGCGCGCTATGTGCGCCCGGGCGGAGAGCTTGTATATTCCACATGCACCGTTCATCCCGCGGAAAACGAAGAACAGATCAAGGCCTTTTTGCGGGAGCATCCCGAATTTTCGCTGCAGCCGTTTATGCTCGGGCAGGAAACGGTGCAGGGCATGCAAACGCTGTTGCCGGACCGCTATGCGGGCATGGACGGCTTTTTCATCGCAAAGCTTCGGAAAACCGAAAGATAACAAGCGAAAAACAAAACGAAAGAGGAGGAGGGGCGAATATGACAAGACAGACACCGGACCTGCTTTCTATGACGCAGGCGGAGCTTGCGACATTTTGTGCCGGGCAGGGCTTGCCCGCTTATCGTGCGGCCCAGCTGTTTGCATGGCTGCAGCGCGGCGCGTTATATGAAGAAATGACCAATTTGCCCCTTGCTTTGCGCCGCAGCCTTGCCGAGGCGGCGCCGCTGCGCTATCCGCGTATCGCGCAGAAGTTTGTCAGCCGCCTGGACGGCACGGTGAAATATGTGTATGAGCTTTTCGACGGAGAGCATATCGAAAGCGTTGTGATGCGCTATCATCACGGCACAACGATTTGTATCTCCTCTCAGGTCGGCTGCCGCATGGGCTGCCGCTTCTGTGCTTCTACGCTCGGCGGAAAAGTGCGCGATCTTTGCGCGGGAGAAATGCTCGGGCAGATCATCGTTGCCGCGCGGGACCTTGGCGAGCGGATCGACGGCGTTGTGCTCATGGGCATCGGAGAGCCGCTTGATAATTATGATAATGTGCTGCGCTTTTTGCAGCTTTGCTCGGCGCAGCAGGGGCTTGGAATCGGGCAGCGGCATATTTCCCTGTCCACCTGCGGGCTTGTGGATAAGATCGATCGCCTTGCCGAAGAAAAACTCGGCATCACCCTTTCGATTTCTTTGCATGCGCCGACGGACACTCTGCGCAGCGCGATCATGCCCGTTAACGAAAAATGGGGTGTGGATGCATTGCTTTGCGCAACCGTGCGCTATTTTGAAAAAACAGGGCGGCGCATTTCCTTTGAATATACCCTGATCCATGGGAAAAACGATACCGAGGCGGAGGCGCTCAGCCTTGCCGCGCTGTTGAAAAAGCATGCGGACGGAAAAATGCCGCTGCATGTCAATCTGATTCCCGTCAACCCCGTTAAGGAAAGAGGATTTTCACCCGGCAGCACGGCGCAGAACCGTGCATTTGCCGCGCTGCTTGAGAAAAACGGCATCACGGCGACCGTGCGTCGGCGCCTGGGCGCCGATATCGACGCCTCCTGCGGGCAGCTGCGCGCCAGACTGGAGCAGGACAGGCATCATACAGCAGCACTTGATACGAAAGGAGCCGCACAATGCAGTATTACGGAATGAGCGACATCGGGAAGAAGCGCACAAGCAATCAGGACAGCTACACCGTCCGCACCCTCGGCGGCGGGGCGCTGCTTTTGGTAGTCTGCGACGGAATGGGCGGCGCGCGTGGCGGCGCGATTGCCTCCAAAATGGCGCTGGAAGCCTTCGCTGCGCGCTGCGAAGAGACGTTTTCCCCGTCTGCGCCGGAGCCGCTGCGTGACCCGGGAGAGATTTCCGCGGCGCTTGCGCATGCCGTGAGCGATGCAAACTTTGCGCTTTGGCAACGTGCGCAGGCAGATGCGGCGCTGCACGGCATGGGAACAACGCTGGTCGCGGCGCTGTTTACGGAGGATACGATGTATGTCGTCAATGTCGGAGACAGCCGCCTTTACCATATGGCGCAGGGGCTCCCCATTCAGGTCTCACATGATCATTCTCTGGTGCAGCACCTGGTCGACAGCGGAAAGCTGACCCTTGCCGAGGCGCGCCGATATCCCGGCCGCAATGTCATCACGCGCTGCATCGGCGCAGAGCCCAATATTGCGGCGGATGTGTTTTTGGTTCCGTTGTGCCGCGAGGGGGGCTATGTGCTTTTGTGCTCGGACGGGCTGACCAACGAGCTCTCCGTGCAGACCCTGTATGATACCGTGACGGGAAGGGACGACCGCGCGCCGTGTACCTCGGCGCAGCTTGCCGCGCGTGTCGGGGCGCTGATTGCCTTGGCAAATGAAGCGGGCGGCGGAGATAATATCACGGCGCTTGTCGCTTGGTATGAGCCGCAGGCGCAGCGCCGCTCGGACACACTTGCTCCCGCAATGCCTGTCGGGGCGCCGTCGGGCGAAAACAACTGAGAAAGGAGCCGGAGCAGCTATGGAAAACTATGAAAAATATGTCGGCATGATCTTTGACGGCCGATATCGCATTCAGCGTATCATCGGGCTTGGCGGAATGGCGGTTGTTTTCGAGGCGGAGGATCTGCTCATGCATCGGACCGTCGCCGTGAAGATGCTGAAAGAGGGCGTCGGCGACGACGCGACCTCGGTCAAACGGTTTATTAACGAATCCAAGGCGGTTTCCATGCTGTCGCATCCGAATATCGTCAGCATTTATGATGTTTCGGTGCGCGAAGATCTGAAATATATCGTGATGGAGCATATCCGCGGCATCACGCTCAAAAATTATATGAGCCGCAAGGGAAAGCTCCCTGTGCGGGAAGCCGTCAGCTTTACCGAGCAGATTCTGCGCGCGCTGGATCATGCGCACAGCAAAGGCATCATTCACCGCGATATCAAGCCGCAGAATATCATGCTTCTCAAAAACGGCATGATCAAGGTTGCGGATTTCGGAATTGCAAAGCTGCCCAGCGCCGAGACGGTTACCGTAACGGATAAGGCGATCGGCACGGTGTATTATATCAGCCCGGAGCAGGCAAGCGGCAAGCCGATTGACCCGCGCTCCGACCTATATTCCGTGGGCGTGATGCTGTATGAAATGGTAACGGGCACGCTTCCCTTTTCTGCGGACAGCCCGGTCAGTGTTGCGCTGATGCAAATTCACAATACCCCCCGTCCGCCGCGCGCGCTGTGCCCGGAGCTGCCGCTCGGGCTGCAGCAGATTATTTTGCGCGCCATGGAAAAGGACCCCGACCGCCGCTATCAGAGCGCGCGGGAAATGCTGCGTCATATTGTTGCGCTGAAGAACAATCCGGATACCATTTTTAATCTCTCCGGCGCACAGAAAGAGGAGGAAGAGGAAGACCCGATGCCCATGCGCAAACGCAAAGAAAAGGCAACGATGCTGCCGATCATCACCGGCGTGCTGACGGCGTTTTTGCTGGTCGGTGCCGTCACCGGATTTTATATTATGTCCCGCGTGATTAAGGCGCAAAAGGCAGACGCTGCGCAAACCATCAAGGTTGAAAATTTCGTCGGGCAGGTATACAATGAGGAAATGCAGGCGTCCATGCCCGCGGAATATCATGTTACGGTGGAATACCGTTATGACGAAGACAGCGAGCCGGATACCGTCCTTGAGCAGGACCCAAAGCCCGGAGAGCAGCGCAATGTCATTGCCGGCAAGCAATACTGTGAGCTGACGCTGACGCTTTCGCGCGGCGCGCAGTCCTTTGCCCTGGAGAACTATGCAATTCTGGATGCCCGCATGGTCAGCCTGGAAATGGAGCGCCTGGGGCTGAAGAGCACAGTCACGGAGGAATATAACGATACCGTTTTGGAGGGATATGTTATTCGCACAGAGCCTGCCGCGGGAGAGACGGTTACCTCGGGCGATATGATTACCCTGGTCGTTTCCAAGGGGCAAAAGGTGGAATATGTTTCCGTGCCGGATTTCCGCGGAATGGCGAGAGCAGACGCGCTGCGGTTGCTGTACTCCACGCCGCTCTCCCTCGGAAAGGTCACCTATGTCAAGAGCGAGCTTGAGGAAGGCTCCGTCGTCAGTCAGAGCCGCCCCGACGGCACGCAGGTGCCCAGCGGCGCCGCCGTCGATTTTGAGGTCAGCGCGGGGAGCCAGTATGACGACGCCTCGGGGCAGGACGATTGAGGATGCGCATGACATCGGAACAAGCGCAGAAGGAACAGCGCTGCCGCGGCACGGTGCTCAGTATTGTCGGCGGGCTGTATGAAATATATTGCCCCGAAAAAGAGCCGCATATCGTTCCCGCGCGGGCGCGCGGCGCTTTTCGGCACGAGGGCATGCGCCCGCTTGCGGGCGACAGCGTTATAATTGCCAAAGAAAGAGAAGAAAGCGAATGGCGCGTGGAAGAGATTTTGCCGCGTCGCTGCGCGCTGATCCGGCCGGCATTTGCCAATCTGGATGTGATGCTGCTCACCGTAGCTGCGAAGGACCCCATGCCGGATCTGCTCTATATCGATAAAATGCTCGCAATTGCGCGCTATCAAAAAATTGAGGGTGCACTTATCGTCAATAAAACGGAAAACGACCCGGCGGGTGCGCAGCGGCTGCAAAAAATTTATGCCGGTGCGGGTTATCCCGTTTTTTGTACCGATGCATTGAGCGGGGGCGGTGTTGAGGCGGTCCGTGCGTTTCTTGTGCGCCGTGCCGCAGGCAAAACCGTTGCGTTTGCAGGACCGTCCGGGGTTGGAAAATCAACGCTGCTCAATGCTCTTTTCCCCTCTCTTGCGCTTAAGACAGGAGCCATCAGCGAAAAACTTGCCCGCGGGAAACATACAACGCGCGCGGTGCGTCTGTTTCCGCCGGAAGAATTGCTCGGAGCAGCGCAGGAAACGCAGGCGCCGGAATCACCCGACGGCAATTCGGGAAGCTTAGGGCAAAGCGCGCCTGCCGCGCAGGGCTTTTTGGCGGATACGCCCGGATTTTCCATGCTGGATTTTGCCCATTTTGATTTTTTCGGCAAAGAAGATCTGCCGCTCGTTTTCCCGGAGTTTGCGCCGTATCTCGGTGCTTGCCGCTTCAAAAAATGCACACATACCAAGGAACAGGGGTGCGCCGTGATCGAGGCGGTGCGCCGCGGAGAAATTGCCGTGTCCCGCCATGCAAGCTTTTTGTCGCTTTGGAACGACCTGAAAGATAAGCGCGAATGGGATCGCTGAGAAGACAGGCGACTGCGCGGGGGTGCTTCCTTGGGTGCGGCTCTGAAACAGAAAACGGCAAGGATGCTTTTAGGAAAATCGGCAGGCAAATCGGGACGTTTGCCGCAGCATTCGGAAAAGAGGGAAAAAGCAGTTGCGGAAACGGCAGAAGCGGCGCGCTGTATTTATGAACAATTTGTGACTTTTAGGAGAAATGCTTGAATTAGCAGCAAAACCATGCTATAATAACAAAGCTTGCAGCAGGGATTGCTGCTTTGCCGTTTGGAATAGCACCCCGAACGAGCCTTGGTTTTGAACCCTTTTCACCCGTGCACGGAGAAGTACTCAAGTTGGTGAAGAGGCGCCCCTGCTAAGGGTGTAGGTCGGGAAACCGGCGCGAGAGTTCGAATCTCTCCTTCTCCGCCATAATGTGGAGACAAAAAAGATGTCTCCTGCGAAAAGCCCGAATATATCGGGCTTTTTTGCTGCCCAAACGGCGATTTTTCTCTGTACCAAAACGCATACCTCTGCGCCGAGGGATGGGACTCATCTGATGCTGAGTTGGTCAAGGTGGTGTGCGGAGAACTGAATGTATCTGCCAAGGTAGCTGGGGCATTGATAAAAGAATACCGGACGCTGTGCGGCGCGCGGCAGTTTGGCGACGATGTGTTCTCCATCAGTTGCGGCGGCGATCCTGCCGTGGCCTATGACCGCATGATGCGTCGGACGCTGCTGATGCAGCGGATGGAGGAGGTGCTGACGCCCAGAGAGCTGAATCTGGTGCGAAGCTACCTCGGCATCGGTCAGCCGGACGAGGTTGGCTTGACCTTTCAGGAGCTGGCGATCCGGCTCAACTACAATGGCCCCAGCGGAGAAGGCGTACAAGGCCGCACTGCGGAAACTGAAAAAGGACTTGTATGGCGGGGCCTACAGCCGGTGGCTCTCCGCACAAAAGACCATCCGCGCCGCCAAAGCGGAAGCGGAGCAGGAGACGGGGCAGCGCACAACGCTGCAGAGAACATGGCGGGAGGAGAAGGCGCTGGCGAATCGGTTTGCCTGCGAGGTCGCAGCACTGATCCGTGTGTTTACGAGGTGCTCAGCGGAGCTTGATCAAAAAAGTTTTAAGTCCAAATGCAATAAAACGCCCTTTCCGTGCATTACACGGATGACAGGAGAAAAAGCCCATGCTCAGTATGCTGATGACAACCGAATATGCGCCGGCAGAGGATCGACTCGAGCTGCAGCAGTTGTTGCTCCACATTGCCGGCGGGGAGCGTGACGCGCTGGCGGAGCTGTATCAGCGCACGCGCACAGCGGTGTACGGTCTTGCGCTTTCCTATCTCAAAAACGCGCAGGACGCGCAGGATCTCACGCAGGACGTCTATGTGCAGGTGTGGGACTGCGCGGAGCAGTACCGCCCCACCGGCTCACCCATGGGCTGGCTGCTGACCGTGTGCCGCAACCTGTGCCTGATGCGCATGCGGCGGGAGGAACGCCATGCCGCCCTCAGCGAGGAGGAATGGGACGCCATTCCCACGCAGGAGTACGGACTGGACGCTGACGAGCGCGCGCTGCTGCAAGGCGCATTGGCAAGACTCGCTGACGAGGAGCGGCGCATTGTGCTGCTCCATGCGGTCACGGGCATGAAGCACAGAGAGATCGCGGCGCTGCAGGAGCTTCCGCTTCCCACCGTCCTGTCGAAATATCACAGAGCATTGAAAAAGATGCGCAGCTTTCTGGAAGGAGATGACGCCCGATGACCAATGAAAAAATGGAGCAGAGGCTGGCTGCAGCCCTTGAAAAGACCGCTCCGGATGATGTGAACGGCGTTCTTTCCCGCTGTGAAGCGCGGAAAGGAACGGTAATTTCCATGACAACAAAGAAAACGGCAAATAGAAAATGGGCAACGCTGGTAGCTGCCTGCCTCGCGGTGATGCTGCTGTGCGGCGGAGGCGTGTTCTATCAGCGGGCGCATGCGGTGGCGTCCGTGGTGTCGCTGGATGTGAACCCCAGCATTGAGCTGAAGGTCAGCAGGAACGAAAAGGTTCTCGTCTGTACCCCGCTCAACGAGGATGCCAAGGCCATCCTTGCGGATATGAGCAATGGTGCCGACCTCAAGGGTGCGAAGTTGGATGTGGCGGTGAACGCCATCGTGGGCAGTCTCGCGCGAAACGGCTATCTCGACAGCATTTCCTCCGCCATCATGATCTCGGTGGAGGACAAGGACGCAGCCCGTGCGGAAAAGCTCCAGCGTGAGCTGACCAGCACCGTGGACGGCGTGTTGCAGACCAGCGAAGCAAAGGCCGCCGTCCTGACGCAGACGCTGACGCAGGATGCGGCGCGGGAGCAGCAGGCACGGGAGAACAGTATTTCCACCGGCAAGGCGGCGCTGGTGAACCGCGTCCTCGCCATCAACCCGGCGCTCAAGTTTGACGCGCTGGCAAAGCTCTCGGTGGAGGAGCTGAAGGACCTTGCGGAAGCGGGCGCGCCCGCCATGCCCATCGGCACGGACAAGGCGATGGATATTGCTGGGGCAGCGTTCGCCAAGGCATCCACCGCGAAGATGGCGTACAGCGAGGTTGATCCCGAGCTGGACGAGTCCCTTGCCCACTATGAGGTGGAGATCAGGAGTCAGTCCGGTGAGGAGTTTGAGTACAAGATCGACGCCTACACCGGTGCGATCCTGGAGAGCAAGCGCGAGGCGGCTGACGGAGCGGAGATACCTATGGTGCAGCCCTCCAACCCTGCGGCCTCCGGAGACATCGGTCACGCCAAGGCGAAGTCCATCGCCCTGAACCACGCGGGTGTGAGCGAGAGCAAGGCGTATGACATGGAGATCGAGCTGGACGACGAGGACGGCACGCTCGTCTATGAGGTCGAGTTCAAATTCGGCGGCATGGAGTACAGCTACGAGATCAACGCGGCCACCGGCGCAATCCTCAAGCACGAGGCGGAGTTGGATGGCTGAAAGAAAACTGGTTAGAAGTGCCCCAAAGAGAAAATGCAGGAGTGCCGGAAAGAGCCAAGGAGGAAACAAGAAGCCTCGTTGAAGGCTCAGACATAGTTTTGAATACAGGCTACTATTTGACTACTACTGCGAAAACCCCCGGAGGCATTATCCTGCAAGGCCTCCGGGGGTTTCTCATAAATCACCGAAAATTTGTGCAACACCCACCAAATCCTTGCGTCGAAACAGCTTGCAGTTTACGGCCTTATAACTCCGACTCTAAAGGCCGCTGGTTCAAATCCAGTCGGGCGTACCATAACAAAAAGCACCCCATTCGGGGTGCTTTTTGTTATGTTGAATGAGGAGATTTGAACGAGCGCGCCGGGCATTGGCGTTGAGAGAGCCGCGCCCGCCCGCTGCCGGGGGCAGGAGGAGGGCGAGCGGGGCGTGACGAAACAAGGAGCGCCGCCCTCCGAAAGGAGGGAGCGGGGCGACTATGTTTCGGAGGTGCAAGGCGGCAAAGCCGCCGCGAATATAACAAAGGCGCACAGCGGAACAAAAGAGCGCGAGAAGCGAGCAAGGGGAATTTTTTCTTGCGATTGTGTGAGAGCCACGCAAATTGGTCACAAATTGGGCACAGTTTCCGAAAAAAAGGGAAGAGGACGGCAGGCTATGGTTTGGGCTTATCCGTCTTCCCACTCTGCCCAGGCTTCGTCCTCATCGTCGAACCAGTCCGGGTTATCGTCATACAGGTCCTCCGGGCTGTCATATCCGTCATGGTAATCGTCGGTTGTTTTGCCGGGGGAGGCAGGCGGCGTCCACGGCGGGGCGGATTTCGGACGGCCGATGGGCGGATTATGATATTTGAATGCATAAATCACCTCGGTCATCGTCCCCTTGGGAACGGATGCCTGACAGGTGGCAACGATCTGTTCCTCCGCGTTGAGCCACCGGAAAGAGCGATATCGCTTGTGATAATCCTTACGGTTATAATCCTGGCACTCCTCGATTTTTGAGGGGGCACCGAGCGAGGTATATTTAAGATATGCCGTGGGCATGCCGTTCACGGGCAGCTTCCCTGCATATTTTGCAACCAGTTCCCTCTCGCGCTTTTTCGCTTCTTCTGCGGCAAGGCGCTGCTGCTCTTCTTTTTCGGCGGCTTCCTTTTCCGCTTTGTATTCCAAGGCGCGCGCCGCCAGCGCATCAATTTTCTCCTGATATTCGGTATTATAGCGCAGGCGGGCGAATTTGAGCTCCTCTGCCCCGCCCATATATTCGCTTTGCTCACCGTAGAGCTGCACATATTTGCAATAAACGGAGAGCGAAGCGGCATCTCGATAGCCCGAAAGCGCGGCAAAGCCTTGCTCCGCCGCCGCATAGTCCTGGTCGGAAAGTGCCGAGAGCGCCGCCTGATACGCCTTTGACTGTCTGTCGTCGCGCACGGCAAGCGCCGCAATGCTGCCGAGAAGCACAGCTCCTGCCAAAGCCGCCGCAACGATCTTTTTGACTGGCGGCTTTTCTTTTTGCTCTGTCGGCCGGGGCGCTTTTTCGACGGGGGCAGCCCGCGGTGCCGTCGGCGCTTCGGCTTTCGGAAAATGCGGCGGTGCGAGCGGCTCCGTCCTTTGTGAATTGCTTTTGGTTTGCAGCTCTGTGACGGAGCTCGGCGGCTGCTGTCGCACGGGCTGCGGCTTTGGCTCGGCTTCTTGTTCGGCTTGCTCCTTCGGGAGGGAATCCGCCTTGCACAAAACGGTTTTTGTCCGCTCCGGCGGCCAGGGCGCATCGGAACGGGTGCAGTCCATCACTGCCTTGACATATCCCCGCCGAAAAGAGTCCTCTTTCCCAAACGGAACCTCAACAGCATCGCCGACCGCAAGCTGCAATGTGCCTCTGAGGTAGGCATAGGTACGCGATATGCCCTCTATTTCGACCAGACAATACGGAAAAATGCTGCCGTCGTCCTTTGGCTCCGGCTGCCGGGGCTCGGCAGGTTTTGTTCGTTGCCGCGTTTTTTGTCCGATCCGCGGCGGCTGCGCGGCAGGCGCGCTTTTTGGCTGCGGCATCGCTCTTTTGCGCAGCTGTGTGCAAAAGGCAGCCCGAAGAGCATATTCATAGTCCCAGCCTTCAAAACATCCGAAATGGTTATAAATCGAGCAAAGGCCGAGGAACAGGTCGCTCAGGCTCTCCGGCTCGTCCTCTGCGTCATTTGCCAGGGGCATGCGCAGGGAGATCAGCATGCTCCAGAATGTGCCGCAGTTTTTTTTCGAGAGCGCGCCTTCCTCCGCAAAGACGACCTCCTGCCCGGCGCGGCGCACCAAAGCGTCTGCGTTTTCTCCCGGAACGGCATCAGGTACCTCTTCCAAAAATGTGCGCAGCTGTTCTGTTTTTTCTTCGTCGAAGAGCCCGCCCTTTCGGCGGTTTGCCAGCGAAATTGTGTAAAGCAGCACCTTGCCGAGCAGCGCAGAGAGCGCCTCCTGTCGCGGCGCAAGCGAATGCAGCGCCGTTTTCAGTTCCGAAAAGCGCCCGGGCAGATCAAAATGACAGACAACGGAAACGGTAAAGGTGATCTGCGGCGTTTGTGGCGGAGGCGGCGCAGGCTTTTTCTGTACGGTTCCGAAATCTTTGCACCAATAGCATTCCCATTGCGACCCGTGGATCGTAACGGGTCTGCCGCACCAAGGGCAGCGCATGCTCTCTCCCCCCCTTTTTTTTCAAAGTACCGAAAACGGCGCTTCAGTCCATATAAAATACGCCGTGTGGCTGATATTCCGTCTGCCCGCACAGCTCAATGCCGAAATGGTCGTAAATCGTCCCGGCGCCGTCCATATCGATCCAGCGGCTGTCAAAATCCCCTTCATACAGCATGGTGTTGCCAACGCACGCCGGATCATTGAAAATAAAATAGGGCTTCTCAACGGAATCGGCATATCCTACGCAGATTACCCAATGTCCCTGCGTAAGATAGGTCTCTGTGTCGGTCGGGTCGGTGGTGTTATAGCTGCCGTTCTCGGCATCGGACCATGCCTGCAGAGGCAGCAGCACAGGGTGGCCCGCGTCAAGCTTTTTGCGCAAAGCGGCAAGGCTCAGATGCTCCTGTGCCGTATATTCAACCCCGTTTTCCTCAAAATAGCGCAAAATCGCGTGCGGAGAGGTTCCGGTTTCCTCCGTTGTGCCGAGCAGTGCCTCATATTGCGCCAGATTGAGATCCGCCTGATAGGGTGCAAGCCGATTCATCAGCATTTGCACACAGGTTGCGCCGCAGGTATAGGTGCCGTATTGGCGCAGCAGCGGAACGGGAATATAGACATCCGCCTGTGCAAGCGAAGCGCTGTAAACCTGCGGCAAAGCCGTGCTTTTTTCTTTTTGATTTTCTTTGGCACCTGCGCAACCGAAAAGCACGGTCGCGCCGAGAAAAATACCAAGGCATAGCCCAAAAAGCGCCATGTGGTTTTGAGCGGTTTGTTTCATGGCGTCGCTCCTTTCCGGTTGCGGCGGACGACAAATACGCCGACGCTTCTCTCCCTTTGTTATACTTATTATACAAGCAAAGGCCGATTTGTGCAACGGAATCATAAAAATATTTCCAAAAAGAAAAAACGGGGCAACAAACTTACCGATGCATAGTGCCGGCATTGCCATAGCGGCAACAATTCAAGATTTCATCAAATTTGCAGGAGCATCCGGCGCAGCGACAACCGACGGAGAAGCACTGATGCAAGGCTCCCTTTCCGAATTTCTTGTCATAGCGCTGTACGGGTTTTTCGGAGTTTACCTTCCGCACCGTATTTTCAAAGCAATGAGCCCGCAAAGTGCTGTAAAGCTTCGCCTCGGAATGGCCCGTGATAAAATCGCGGGAAGCGCCAAGGCAGATCCTGGTTTTCCGATCGCACAGGTGATGGATGGCGGCGCCGCACACGAATCAATTTGTCGCGGAGAAAAACAAACAGAAAAAAAGGACACAACCGTTTGCGGATGACCGTCTCGCAGCGAAAACAGAGTCTTTTGATTTTGGAAAGAATCCGATTCAAAAAAACGCTGCATACACAAAATTTTGTGTATGCAGCGCGGCACGGGTTTCGGAGAATGTAAAAAATCGTCTGGCGCAGCAAAGCGCGCAAGACTGTCAGGCGCTGAGCAAGTCCGCGACGACATCGCGTACGGTGCACGGTGTAACGGCGCCCTGCCAAAGCGCCGAAAATGTGCTTTGCGCAAAGGAGGCATCACGCGAAAAATCATAAAAGAGCCAATCCTCCGTAATGAGCTCTCCCTCGGTTTTTGCCAGATGCAGAGAATAAACATCGGGCGCGGAAAGAAGAAGCTCATAAAAAATTTGAAAAATCGCGCCGTTTTCTTCCCGAAGCTCTCTCAGCTTTGCGGAAACAACTTTCAGAAACTGCCCGTCGAGCGGGTTAAACGATTGCGGCATTGCAAACTTCACCTCCGATTATTCAATGGTTCCATTGTAACACATGCGGTATCTTTTGAAAAGAAGAACCGTTCGTGCCGATTCGACGGAAAACGACCTGATTCGAGCCGATTGCAAAAACGACGCGCAATAAGACACCGGCGCGTGTAGAAACCTGTCGTTTTTTTGCGCATAAAACTGCTGTAAAACGGACAAAAAAGGGAGTTTTTGGTATTTTTGCCGGCAACTCTCCATAGCGCTTTCCGCAAAAACCTGCTACAATGAAATAAAAAGCTGATGAGCGCCAAGGGGCAAAGCCAAAGAAAGCAAATTCCTTCCGGAAAAGCACGGCCGAGCGCCGCGGCGAAAGAAAGCCGCTGCGCCAAAGCCGGCAGCGCGGCCCGAAGGAAAGGCAGTCGCAGATGAAAAAGCAGGCAAAACGGAAACCGGGGCGCTGCGGCAGGGCAAACAAGGGGGAAAATAAATGAAAAGGAAAGAAACGCGTCTGCGCGCACTTGCGCTGCGGGGGCAGCTTTCCCTGCGGTTTTTGCGGGTGATGCTGCCGACGATTGCGCTGCTGCTTTTGCTGCAGCTGATTACATATCAAAGCGCCGCGCCGTCGGACAGGGCGGCGCTTGCGCCGCAGCTTTTGCTGCGGGTCGAGTGCCTTTTGCACTGCCTGGCGGTTTCAATGGGGGGTGCCGTTTTATTGGAATGCGCCGCACGGGATTGCACAAAAGCGGATCAAAACAGATAAGGGCGCTCTACCGGCTCAAAGCTTCTGTAACGGCGGGCTTTCTTTTTGCCCGTCGACCGTTTGCGTCGGCTGCGGCGCGCTGCGCGGAATATGCACGGTGAGGCGAATTTCCGTCGGTGTTTCCTCCCTTCTGACCGAGAGCGCAAGCCCCGCATCGTGGCAGGCGCAGACGGCGCGGTCAATCGTTGTGCAAAGCAGCCCCGCATCGCGCAAAAGCAGCTTTTGCTTTTGTTTTGGCAGCTGCGCACCGCTGAGATATTCAAAATCGATCATCAAAGCGCTTTGCCGTGCCGTAAGCCGTTCGTTTACAATTCTTCCGAGCGCCTCGCGCCGTTTCTCCAGCGTTGTAATGCGCAGCAGTGCCCGGCAATGCTCCCCGGTCAGCCCGCCCGCGGTAATGACCTCGCGCTCTCCCTCGGTAAAGCGCAGCAGCCGCAGCAGGGAAAGAACCGTCCCCTCGCTGAGCTGCAAGGCTTTTGCAACGCCCGCAAGCTCCATACCAAACGGGTCACACAACGCGGCGACGGAGGCTGCCTGTTCGAACAGATTTAAAGTGTTCTGCCGCAGCGCTGCCGCCAAAACGGCGCGGCAGCCCTCCGGGCTTTTCTCAAACAGCACGATAGCCGGCACGCTTTTTTTGCCGAGCAGCCGTGCCGCACGCAGCCTGCGTTCCCCGCCGAGCAGAGTATATCTTCCGCTTTCCTTTGCGCGAACAACGAGCGGCTGCAGGATGCCGACGCGGCGAATGCTGTCGCAAAGGGCGATCAATGCATTATCGCCGTATTCCCGCGCGGCATGTGCCGCATCCGATTCGATTGCGCCCGCGGGCAGAAGATACACGCGCCCCGCGACGGCACAACGGCGTTGTGCCTGCTGTGCCTGCCGCAGGCGTTCCTTTTCCTGCGCAAGCGCCGCCTCCCTCGCGCGCAGCGCTTCTTCGCGCCGTCGCAGCGCCTCCGGATCCTTTAAATGCTCCCAAAAGAGCTGCAGGGCGGGCAGAGCTTCCGCCGTCGGTAAAACCGCTTTTGCACATGTCATCTTTTTTCTCATCCTTCGCTTTCCCCTCGGCAACGGTCGTGCCGCTTGTTTTTCTTTATTGTAGCGCACGCTTCCCGCAAAAAAGCGAAAAGCAGCGCGCGGGAAAAACTGCCGTGTACGGAGAAACGGGGCGGGGGGTGTTATATTCTCTGTCATTGTCCCGTCTTAGCGTCCTTTCTGAAAGAAAAAGAAGCGCGGTTATATGGGTGCAAAAAAGCGCTGCGAAAAGCAAAAGCCATTCGCAGCGCCGAGGGACAAAGCTGTCCTTGCCCCAAAATTTTTATTTGAAGAGCGGGCCGTATTGGCGGCAAGCCGCATAATCTGCAGCCTCCGCGTTTTCCGTGCCGAAGGCGCTCCATGCATGGGGACGGTAGATCTTTTCCGCGGGAACATTATGCATGGAAACGGGAATGCGCAGCATAGAGCAAAGCGTGATCAGATCCGCGCCGATGTGGCCTGCGGTCCATGCGCCGTGGTTTGCGCCCCAGTTTGCCATAACGCTGTAAACATCGCGGAAAGCGCCCGTGCCTGTCAGGCGCGGAGCAAACCAGGTCGTTGGCCAGCAGAAGTCCGTGCGTTTATCCAGAACGGAGTGAATCTCCTCCGGCAAAACGGCGGTATAACCCTCCGCAATCTGCATCACCGGGCCGAGCCCGTCCACAAGGCACAGCCGCGCCATGGTTACGGGGATTTCATGCTGCGTGCGGAAATGGGAGGAGAATCCGCCGCCGCGGAAATACTGAAAGTCCGCGCGGCGCCAGTCGGTTGCGGCAAGGCAGGCCTTTTCGTCCGCCTCGGTCATATCCCACCAGGGCTTCATAGTGTAGCTGCCGTTGGGGTTCTTGGAGGCAGCCGTGCCGTCAAGGCAGGTGGCGCCGGAGTTGATCAGATGCATCACGCCGTTTTCCGCAACGCCGGAAAGCGCATGTCCCGTGACGCGCTTGACCGCCTCAGGGCTCCAGTAAGTACGCACATCGGAGAAGCCGGGCGCCTGACCGGTGAGCAGGTTTAAAAACAGCATGGTAATGCCGTTTAAGGTATCATTTTCGGTGGCAAGCACTAAGGGAGAACGTCTGCCGTTCCAGTCGAAGGTGGAATTGAAGATCGCTTCGGTGAAATCTGCGTTGGGGAGCCAGTCGGTCCATTGCCTTTGTCCCTGGAAGCCGCCCACGATCGCATTGCGCCCGAGCGCTTCCTCGTGCCAGCCCATTTCGTCGAGCTTTTTGTTGCCCTTCATGATGTCGCGGCAGATCAGGCTGAATTTCACGATAAATTCCCATTGTTTATCCAGCGGGATGGTGCGCGAATCGGTGATAATATTCTGAAACTCCTTGCCGTCGTTCTGCGTGGGATGACCCTCGGGGCAGTTTTCTTTCACCCAGGCAAGCGCTTTTTCATATTCTTCATGGTCGTAAATGCCGATATGGATGCGGCGCAAAACCTCCGTCAGATCGACCCATTCCGCGCGCAGACCGAGATATTTCTGCATGAAATCCGCATCGCAGTAAGACCCGGCAATGCCCATGGCAACCCCGCCGAGGTTGACATATGCCTTGTTGCGCATTTCGCCCACGGCAGCCGCGCCGCGCGCAAAGCGCAGGATCTTCTCGCTGACATCCGCGGGGATGGAGCGGTCGTTTGCGTCCTGCACATCATGGCCGTAAATGGCAAAGGCGGGCAGCCCTCTTTGCGCATGAGCCGCCATAACAGCTGCAAGATAAACGGCGCCGGGGCGCTCCGTTCCGTTGAAGCCCCAAACGGCTTTGATGGTTTTGGGGTCAAGATCCATGGTCTCCGAGCCGTAGCACCAGCAGGGCGTGACGGAGAGCGTTGCGCACACGCCTTCTTTTGCAAAGGCATCGGCACAGCGCGCAGCCTCCTCGCCGCCGCCGATGGTGCAGGGGGCGATCACGCATTCCACGGGCGTGCCGTCGGGGTGACGGACATTTTTCTCAATCAGCTCTTTGGCAGCCAGCGCCATGTTCATGGTCTGTGTTTCAAGGCTTTCCCGCACGCCGCCCCAACGGCCGTCGATGACGGGGCGGATCCCGATCTTCGCATAAGATTTCATCGTTAAGTTTCCTTTCTTTTTCGCAGCCTTTGCACAAAAAAACCGCGATTGCTTCTTATCAACATTATAAAATGCTTTGCGCGGTTTGTCAAGGAAAAAGCGCGGCGGACATGCCGCAAAAGCGCCGGAAAAAGGGAGCGGGGCGCCCGCGGTAGATTGGGGCGCCCGCGCTTTCTGCCTTTTGCAAAAACCGCTTGCGACGGTATAAATTACAGATCGTTACAAATAAGTTTTCATTTGCATCGAAGAGCCTTCCAAAAAACCGAGCAGATCGGCGCAGAGCGTTTGCAGCTGCGCATCCTGATCTGCAGCAGGGCAGCGGTGCTCGGCGCGGGTGATGTCAATGACGCCCATGAGGCAGCCCGTCATAATCATCTCCGCAAGCTTGGAATCGCTTTTATCGGAAAGGGTGGAAAAATTCATGCCAAGACGCGCGGAAACCGTTTTGCCGAGCGGCGGGTTTGAGGGTGTCTGCCCGCTTTGCACGGCAAGGTTTGTGGCGCGCGCCGCAAAATTCTGATATTGCTCCAGCTGCGCCGCCAGCTCGGCGCGCAGGGGACTTTCGCTCTGCCCCAGCTTTTCAAGCAGCGCCAAAATCGCGTCGCTGCCCATTTTTGCGGTTTGATACAGCGCGGTACACAGCGCCTCTTTCGGTGTTTCTTTTTTTGCAATCGGGCAGGTATCGCTGCCGCAGGATTTTGTTTCTTCCATAATAATTGCTCCCTTCGTGTTTTTACAGAAGAAGTTTGCCCCGCGCAGCCTTTGTTTATCCCAAAAGCAAAGGCGCACGGGGCAATTTTCTATTTTGATTTGTTTGATTTGTTTCGGCGGGTTCGGAACGCATGCAAAAACGGGCGCTCCAAAAATCGTTTTGCGCGGAAAAACGGCGTTTTTTTGTCTTTGATGGGCGGTACCAAAAAGCTTTGCAGCCCGCATAGGCGCGCGCAGAGCACATCGGTGAAGATTTGGTCGCCCAGCAGCGCCGTTTGCTGCGGAGGGAAGCCCGTGCTTTGCAGAAACTGCAGCGCTGCGCGGCGGGCGGGTTTGCCCGCTTTGGCTTTTGCATAAAGCCCGAGGCTTTGATTGAACCGCTCTACCCGCGCATTTTCATTGTTGGAGAGAAAGCCGACGGTAATCCCCCCTGCGCGCAGGGCATCGAGCCATGCGCGCACAGCCTCGGTCGGTTCCGCATCGTCATAGGTGACAAGGGTGTTGTCGATATCGCAAAGCAGCGCCCGCACGCCGCGCGCGCGCAAAAATGCCGCGCTCACCTCCGCAAAGGAAGAAAATATCTCATCCGGCCACAAAAGCGGCTGTTTTTTCATGCGGCTCCTCCCTCCTTTTTGCGGGTTATTTTACAAGATGCTGATGAATGTGCGCATAGTGCTCATAGGTATCATAATCCACCTCGCGCAGGATATCCTCAAGCTCGCCGTCGCCCATCACGGTGCAGCGTCCGTTTTCATACAGCGCGTCCACCTTTTCCTTGATCTTTGCGACGAGCGGCGCTTTTTTATCCACCGCGTCTGCCCCGTCAAGGCGGAAATAGCTGTTGAGCCAGTGTGCGATGCCGGCAAGCCCGCTGTGCGCATCCACTGCGACGCAGGCGGGACGGTTCAGAATTTTTGCGGTGTCGAAAATATTATAGATCTCTTCATCCTTAAGCAGCCCGTCCGCGTGGATGCCGGCGCGGGTCACATTGAAGTTTCTGCCGACAAACGGGGTACGCGGCGGAATTTCATAACCGATCTCCTCTTCAAAATACCGCGCGATTTCCGTAATTACGGAGAAATCCATGCCGTCGTTTGTCCCGCGCAGCGAAGCATATTCAATTGCCATTGCCTCAAGGGGGCAGTTTCCTGTGCGCTCTCCGATGCCGAGCATGGAGCAGTTAACCGAGGCGCAGCCGTACAGCCATGCCGTTGCGGCGTTGGTTACGACCTTGTAAAAATCGTTATGCCCGTGCCATTCCAAAAGCTCAGAGGGCACGCCGGCATAATGATGCAGCCCGTAGATAATCCCGCCCACGCTGCGCGGCAGCGCCGCGCCCGGATAGGAAACGCCAAAGCCCATAGTATCGCATGCGCGGATCTTGACGGGGATGCCGCTCTTTTGCGAGAGCTCCTGCAAAGCAGAGGCAAGGGGAACCACAAAGCCGTAAAAATCGGCGCGCGTGATATCTTCAAAATGGCAGCGGGGGGAAATACCGTATTCCATAATGCGTGAAACGACGCCGAGATATTTCTCCATAGCGCTTTTGCGCGTGAGCCCCATTTTGTTGTAGATATGATAATCGGAGCAGGAAAGCAGCACGCCGGTTTCGCGGATGCCGAGGTCCTTTACCAGCTGAAAATCCTTTTCGTTTGCGCGGATCCAGGTGGTGACCTCCGGAAAGCGCAGCCCCGCCTGCATGCATGCTTCCACTGCGCGGCGATCCTTTTCGGTATAGACGAAAAATTCGCTTTGGCGAATGATCCCCTTCGGTCCGCCGAGCTTTGAGAGCAGCTTATAAAGATGCAGAATCTGCTGCTCGGTGAACGGAGATGTGGATTGCTGTCCGTCGCGGAAGGTGGTGTCGGTGATCCAAATCTCCGCCGGCATTTGCATGGGCACGCTGCGGTGGTTGAACGAAACCTTCGGAATGCTCTCATAATCATAGAGCTGACGGTACAGATTCGGCTTGGCGCGCTCCTGCAGCTGATATTTATAGGCTGACTGCTCCAACAGATTTGTATGTTCCGAGAATTGAAGTGTCGGTGTGTCTTGCATTTTTTCATTCATGGTCGGGGCTCCTCTCTTTTTCGGAAAAAGCCGAAAACCTGTGCGGATTCACAGATTTTCCTGCGTGGCTTTTCTTCCGGCTTCTTTTCATTATAGCATCGTTTTTGCATCTTTACAATAGAAAACTTGCATTTTTTGAAAAGATTTCAAAAAGCTCCTCTGCCTGTGCTCTATTGTATCATAATCCGCGCCCGATTGCAACGCCTCTTCGGCTCCGCCGGTTCGCCGCTTTGGCGCACAGCAGCGCGGAAAACGGCGTTTTCCCGTATTTACAAATCACGGCGGGCATGCTATAATAAGATGATATGAGAAAAAAGAGGGGGCGAAAAAATGAGCATGGCAACACCGGCTGAAAATGCCCGCGCACTTCTTGCGCGTGCCGAGGCGCTTACCGCCAAAATTGCTGACCCCGCCGCCATGCAGGACCGCCGCGCCTATGCCGCGCTGCAGCGCGAATATACCTCCCTTTTGCCCCTGAGCGAGACGGCGCAAGCCATTTTGCACGCTGAGGATTCCATTGCGCAGGCAAAAGCCCTTTTGCAGGATGCGGAGCTCGGCGCGCTTGCCCGCGAGGAGGAAGCCGCGGCGCGTGCCCGCCTTGAATCGCTTTGGCAAACGCTGCGCGCGCAGCTTTGTGCAGCCGCACAGGATGAGGACGACGGCCGCGCCGTTGTTATGGAGATCCGCGCCGGGGCGGGCGGAGAAGAGGCCGCGCTGTTCGCAGCCGATCTTTACCGCATGTATTGCATGTATGCCGCGCGCCGCGGCTTTTCCACGGAGCTTGTCGAAAAAAACGAAACGGAGCTCGGCGGGCTGCGCCAGGTTTGCTTTACGGTAAACGGCGTAGGCGTTTATGCGCGGCTGAAATACGAAAGCGGCGTGCATCGCGTGCAGCGCGTGCCCCGCACGGAATCGCAGGGCCGCATTCAAACCTCCACGGCGACGGTCGCCGTTTTGCCGCAGGCGGAGGAAATTGAGGTTGCGCTAAATCCCAAAGACCTCAAAATCGAAAGCTGCAAATCCAGCGGCGCGGGCGGGCAGCATATCAACAAAACGGAAAGCGCCGTGCGGATTACCCATTTGCCCAGCGGCATTGTGGTGGAATGCCAGGATGAGCGCAGCCAATTCAAAAACAAGGATAAGGCGCTGCGCATTTTGCGTGCAAAGCTCTATGAAAAGGAAAAAACCGAGCGGCAGCAGAGCATTGATTCCGCCCGCCGCGCGCAGCTCGGCACAGGCGACCGCTCCGAGCGCATCCGAACTTATAATTTCCCGCAGGGGCGCGTCAGTGATCACCGCATCAAGCTCACGCTGCACAACATCGACGCATTTCTCGGCGGCGATATGGACGGTCTGATTGAGCCGCTGATTGCTGCGGATATGGCAAAGCGCAGCGAGCAGGACCGGGCTTTTCCCGCCGAGGGGGCAAAGGAATAAAATTATGAACGAAATCAACGAAATCCACGCACCGGCGGAACAGACGCTGCAAACCCGGCTGATCGACCCCGAAAACAAAGCAGAGCTTTCCGAGGCGGCGCAGCTTTTGCGTCGCGGCGGGCTTGTTGCTTTCCCGACCGAAACGGTGTACGGGCTCGGGGCAAACGCCTATGACCCGGATGCGGCGCGCCGCGTGTATGCCGCCAAGGGGCGTCCGAGCGACAACCCCCTCATCGTGCACATTGCAGCGCTTGAGACAGCCGAGCAAATTGCGCACACCACCCCGCTTTTTTATCGGCTTGCCGAGCGATATTGGCCGGGGCCTTTGACGATTATTCTGCCGAAAAAGGACTCTATTCCGACCTCAGTGACCGGCGGGCTGAATTCCGTCGGCATCCGTTTTCCCTCCGACCCTGTCGCCGCCGAGCTGATTTTGCAAAGCGGGGTACCCATAGCGGCGCCCTCTGCCAATCTTTCGGGCAAGCCAAGCCCCACGACCGCGGCGCATGTCATCCGCGATCTGTACGGCCGCGCGGACGCAATCGTATGCGGGCGGGACTGCGACTATGGCGTGGAATCCACCGTGGTGCGGGCGCAGGGAGACAAGCTGACCGTTTTGCGCCCGGGCGCCGTGACGCCGGAGCAGCTGCGCGCGCTGCTCGGAGAAGAAAATGTTTTGATCGACCCTACCGTTTTGCAAAAAGCCGCCGAGGGCATGCGCCCGCAGGCGCCCGGCATGAAATATCGCCATTATGCGCCCTGTGCCCCCGTAATTTTGCTGCGCGGCGAGCCGCGGGAGATTCGGGCGGCGCTGCTGCGCTGCAAAGCCGACGGAAAAACGGGCATCCTTTGCTATGAAGAGGACGCCGCTTTATTGAAAGGGCGCCTTACCGTGAGCCTTGGCCCGAGAGAGGACGAACGCATGCAGGCGCACCGCCTGTTTGCCTGCCTGCGTGCCTTTGACGAAACGGACGCTGCCTGCATTTATGCTCCGCTGCCCGCAAAGGACGGCATCGGGCTTGCCGTATATAACCGCCTGGAAAAAGCTGCCGGCTTTACCGTGCGGGATGCAAAAGAAATTTTGAGCACAGAAACAAAATAAGGAGAGAACCATGGAAAAAATCAAACCCCGCACCCTATCCGGCTTTATGGAGCTTTTGCCCAAGCAGCAAATGCAAATGGAGCGTATGATGGAAACGTTGCGCAGCACCTATGCACTGTACGGCTTTACCCCGCTTGACACCCCGGTGATCGAAGCCTCCGAGGTGCTGCTTGCCAAGGGCGGCGGCGAAACGGAAAAGCAGATCTACCGCTTTGAAAAGGGAGATGCGGATCTTTCGCTGCGCTTTGATCTGACGGTGCCGCTTGCCAAATATGTGGCGCTGCACGCGGGCGAGCTTTCGTTTCCGTTCCGCCGCTATCAGATCGGCAAGGTCTATCGCGGAGAGCGCACGCAGCGCGGCCGTTTCCGCGAATTTTATCAGGCGGATATCGATATCATCGGCGACGGCTCGCTTGATATCATCAACGAAGCCGAAATTCCGTCTATCATTTATCACACCTTCCGAAAGATGGGGCTGCAGCACTTTTGCATCCGCGTGAACAACCGCAAAATTCTCAATGGCTTTTTCCGTATTTTAGGCATTTCCGAGCATGCGGAGGAAATTTTGCGCACCATTGATAAGCTGGAAAAAATCGGCGCGGAAAAGGTGCACGCGCTGCTGTGCGATGCGGGGCTTTGCGCAGAGGACGCCGATGCGGTGATCGCTTTTGTCGGCACGGAAAAAACAGACGAAGCCCTGCTTGCATTTTTGCAAAGCCATACCGGCAAGGACGCCCTTTATGACCGGGGTGTTGAAGAGCTTTGCACCGTAGTGCGGTATTTGGATGCCTTCGGTGTCCCGCGCGACCATTTCAAGGTCGACCTCACCATTGCAAGGGGTCTTGATTATTACACGGGCACGGTGTATGAAACCATGCTCACGGAGTATCCGCAGATCGGCTCGGTTTGCTCGGGCGGCCGCTATGACAGCCTGTGCGAATATTATACCGACCGTGCGCTGCCGGGCGTCGGCATTTCCATCGGGCTCACCCGCCTTTTCTATGTGCTCGGCGAGCAGGGGCTGCTCAACGACGCAATGCTCACAGCGCCCGCCGATGTGCTGATCCTCCCCATGACCGACGACCCCGCCCCCGCCATTTCCGCAGCCACCGCGCTGCGCGCGGAGGGCATCCGCTGCCAGATTCACACGGAAAAGAAAAAGCTCAAGGCAAAGCTTTCCTATGCCGATCGGCTCGGCATTCCGTTTGCAATGTTCCTCGGGGAAGACGAAATCGCCGCCGGGCAGGCGACGCTGAAGGACCTGCAAAGCGGCGAGCAGGTCACGGCATCCCCAGCTGCGCTTTGCGCAAAAATCAAAGAAAGCCTTGCGGCGCGGCTGCGCGTGCCGCCGATTGAGGAACGATGAATCAACAAAGAGGAACCGCCCCGCATATGTACGTGATCGGTCTGACCGGCGGCAGCGGGAGCGGAAAAACCACACTGTGCGGCATTCTCGGAGAATACGGCATCAAAACACTGGATACGGATTTGCTCTCCCGCGCGGTCACCGCGCCCGGAAGTCCCTGCCTCTCCGAGCTGATCGAGCACTTCGGCAAAGAAATTCTCTATCCGGACGGCTCTCTCAACCGCCGCCGCCTCGGGGAAACGGTATTCGGAGAAAAAGACCCCGAAAAGCGCCGGCAAAAGCAGGTGTTGCTGAATCGGATCACCCATAAATATATTCTTGCCGCCTGCGATGCATGGCTCGCCCGGGCGCGGCAAAGCGGAGAGCGGCTGGTGGTGCTGGATGCGCCGCTGCTGTTTGAAAGCGGGCTTGACCGTTCCTGCGACGCGGTGCTCGGACTTACGGCACAGCGCTCCGTGCGCCTTGCACGCATCACCGCGCGTGATGGGCTTTCGTCCGCCATGGCTGCCGCCAGAATCGACGCGCAGATTGACGATGAAACGCTTTTTCGCCGCTGCGACATCGTTTTGCAAAACAACGGCACCCGCGATGCCCTTGCTGCGGCGGCAAAAGAGGCGCTTGCCGCCCTTTTGGGAGCAGAGCCGGGAGGAGACAAATGAAGCTGCTTTGGAAAATACTCGGTTTTTTCTTATCCGTTGCCCTGCTCAGCGGCACGATTGTGACCGTGTTTTTCTTTTTGGGTCGCGCAGGCGAAGAAGCCACGCGCGCCGCGCAGAGGGCCTCCCACCCCCTTGCCTACCCCGAGCTTGTTGACAAAGCTGCGGCAGACTATGATGTGCCGCGCGCGGTGATCTATGCGGTCATGCGAACGGAAAGCGGCTTTTCGGCGGATGCCGTCTCCCGCGCGGGGGCGCGCGGGCTGATGCAGCTCATGCCCGAGACCTATGAATGGCTCTGCGCCCTCCGCGGGCAGGACTATGCGCCGGATGCGCTGTCCGACCCCGCTGTCAATATCGATGCGGGTGTATATCTGCTTGCCTATCTGTATCGCCAGCTCTCCGATTGGGAAGCCGTTTATGCCGCATACAATGCGGGCATCGGGCGCGTGAAGGGCTGGCTTTCCGATCCCGCCTATGCGAAGGACGGGCATTTAAGCGAGATTCCGATCGCCGAAACGGCGGAATATGTCAAGCGCTGCCGCACGGCGCGCTATCATTACATTCATTTATGGGGCATCTGACCCCGGGAAAGGACGAAAAAACCATGAGCAAAACAACCGCAAAAGAAAAAAAGAGCACCCTGCGCGAGAGCCTTTGCTATACTCCCCGCACTGCAGCCGATGTGCAGACGGCGCCGCAGGCAAAAAAAGCCGACGCCTTCTGCCGCGATTATATGCGCTTTTTGGACAAGGGCAAAACAGAGCATGAATGTGTTTTGCAGGCAAAGGAGCTTGCAGCGGCGGCAGGCTTTGTGCCCTATACCTTCGGCTGCAAGGTAAAGCCGGGGGATAAATTTTATTATGATAACCGCGGCAAGAGCCTGCATTTGTTTGTCATCGGATCCGAGCCGCTGGAATGCGGCATTCGCCTGGCAGCGGCGCATATCGATTCGCCGCGGCTGGATCTCAAGCCCTCTCCCCTTTATGAAGAGAGCGGCATGGCATTTTTCAAAACCCATTATTACGGCGGCATCCGCAAATATCAATGGCCCACGCTGCCTCTGGCGCTGCACGGCACCGTTGTGCTGAAGAACGGGAAAAGCGTGGATATCTGCATCGGCGAGGAAGCGGGCGACCCTGTTTTCTGCATTACAGATCTTCTGCCGCATCTGGCACAGGAGCAAAGCGCAAAGCGCCTGAGCGAAGCCGTCAGCGGTGAAAGCCTGAACGCCGTGCTCGGAACGGTTCCCATGCAGGGGGAAGAGGGAGAGGACCTTATCAAGCTTCATGTGCTGCAGCTTCTGAATGAAAAATACGGCATCACAGAGGAAGATCTGATCACCTCCGAGCTTTGCTTTGTGCCCGCAGCCCCTGCGCGGGAGGTTGGGTTTGACCGCTCCCTCATCGGCTCCTACGGGCATGACGACCGCGTTTGTGCATATCCCATGCTGCGCGCGCTGCTGGAGAGCAATGCCCCGCAGCATACCGTATATGCGATTTTGGCGGACAAGGAGGAGACCGGCTCCAACGGGGTCAGCGGAATGCAATGCGACATTCTGACCGACCTGATCGACGATCTCAGCGCAGCGCTCGGAGCAAATCCCCGCGCCGTGCGCGCTGCCTCCGCATGCCTGAGCGCCGATGTCAACGCCGCTTTCGACCCCAACTTCGCAAGCGTATACGATAAGAGAAATTCATCTTATATCAATCGCGGCGTCGTCGTCACAAAATATACCGGCGCGCGCGGCAAATCCGGCACCTCCGATGCAAGCGCAGCCTTCTTCGGCTTTGTGCGCCGCGCATTTGAAAGCGAGCAGGTTCTGTGGCAGACAGGGGAGCTCGGCAAGGTGGACGCGGGCGGCGGCGGAACGGTCGCCATGTACATTGCAAAACACAATATCGACACCATTGATATCGGGGTCGCCGTGCTTTCCATGCATGCCCCGTTCGAGCTTGTCACAAAGTTTGATGTTTACGAAACCTACCGCGGCGTCAAGGCGTTCCTGCAGTATACGGAGTGAGCTGCCCGCGCGCAGAGCTTATACAGGCGCTGGCGGCATTTTCCCTGTCGCGTGCCGCCGCGCTGATTCCCGCGCCCGAGCATACCGCCCGCGCGCTCAATCGGGAATTTGAAGACGGCCTTGTGTTTTCCGTGCTGCATCGCGCCGCGGTCAAGCTGTTTTTCCCTGCGTGGGCGCGCGCCGCGCTGACCGTGCTGCGCTCGCTGCGGTATTTTTGGGCGGGCTTGCGCGCGCTTTGCCGCGGCAGGCTTTCCGTTTCCGTGCTTGATGCAACGGCGATCGCCGTCTCCCTGCTGCGCCGCGATTTCAATACGGCGGGCTCGGTTATGTTTTTGCTGCACATCGGCGAAATGCTGGAAGACTGGACGCACAAAAAATCCGTCAGCGATCTGGCGGGCGCCATGGCGCTGCCGATCGACAAGGTGTGGAAGAAAACGGGGGATGCGGAGGTGCTTGTCGCCCTGAACCTTGTTTGCCCCGGCGATCGAATCGTCGTGCGCACGGGCAATCTGATCCCGCTGGATGGCAAAGTGGAAAGCGGAGAGGCAAGCGTCAACCAATCCTCTATGACCGGGGAAAGCCTCCCGGTGCGCAAGGGCGCGGGCAGCTATGTCTATGCCGGAACGGTTGTGGAAGAGGGCGAATGCGTTATCTGCGTTGAAAAAGCGCAGGGGCAGGGCCGCTATGACCGCATCGTCCATATGATAGAAGAGAGCGAAAAGCTGAAATCCGCAACGGAGGCGCGCGCCTTTGCGCTGGCGGATCGTCTTGTGCCCTATACCCTCGGCGGCGCGGGGCTGACCTATCTGCTCACCCGCAATGTCACCAAGGCGCTTTCCGTTCTTATGGTCGATTTTTCCTGCGCATTGAAGCTTTCCATGCCCATTGCCGTGCTCAGCGCAATGCGGCAGGGCACAAAATTCGGCATTTCCGTCAAGGGCGGCAAATTTTTGGAGGCGGCTGCAAAGGCTGACACCGTCGTGTTTGACAAAACGGGAACGCTGACCTATGCGGCGCCCCGCGTGCTCGGCGTTGTGCCCTTCGGCGGCAACGATGCAAACGAAATGCTGCGCCTTGCCGCTTGCCTTGAGGAGCATTATCCGCATTCGCTGGCAAATGCCGTTGTGCGGGAGGCAAAGCTGCGCGGGCTGAACCATGAGGAATATCACTCCGGCGTTTCCTATGTCGTAGCGCACGGCATTGCGAGCACCGTGCAGGGCAAAAAAGTTGTTATCGGCAGTTACCATTTCGTGTTTGAGGACGAAGGCTGCCGCCTGCCCGCGGGCGAAGAAGATATTTTTGAGGCGCTGCCCGACGATTGCTCGCATCTTTATCTTGCCGTATCCGGTGTGCTGAGCGCGGTGATCTGCATTTATGACCCGCTGCGCGCAGAGGCGCCTGCCGCCATCGCCGCGCTGCATGCGCTCGGCATCCGCAATATCGTCATGATGACGGGTGACAACGAAAAAACCGCTGCAAGCGTTGCCCGCGCCGTTGGGGTAGACCGCTATTTTGCAGAGGTTTTGCCTTCCGATAAGGCCGCCTTTATTCGCCGGGAGCGCGCCAAGGGGCATGTCGTTATGATGATCGGGGACGGGGTCAACGATACGCCCGCGCTTTCCGAGGCGGATATCGGCATTGCCATCCGCTCCGGCGCGGCAATCGCCAAGGAGGTGGCGGATATTACCGTTTCCTCTGAGGATCTTTTCTGCCTTGTCACCCTGCGCGCGCTCGCAACGGCGCTCATGCACCGTATTCAGCGCAACTACCGCGCGATCGTCGGCATCAATCTTTCTTTGATTCTGTGCGGCGTTTGCGGTATTTTGGCGCCGACCGCCTCGGCACTGCTGCATAATCTCTCCACGCTTTTGATCAGCCTTGGCAGCATGCGCGATCTTTTGCCGCAGCCGTCCTCTCTCGGCGCGCCGCCCGAAGCAAAACCGAAACGGGAAGAAAAGACAGCCGCCGCGGCATCCCCGGCTGCACAGGCGGACTGAACCGCGTTTTCCAAAATGCAATGCTGTTGTACACAAGCAGAGCCCTTCTGCGGCGGATCAAAAGTCTGCCGCAGAAGGGCTCTCTGTTCAATTTTCTTCTTGTGATTGCTCCAAAGAAGCGGCCCTTTCGCAAACAAGTTGATAAAATTTAGTGTATACCTGAAAATAGACATCCGTCATTTCGGAAAGCCAGCCATCAACCATATATCCTGCCGGAACTTTTTTCTTTTTTTCGATTCCAAACCATCCGATTTCGCCTGTTTTTACTTTTTTATAATACATCTCATCTATGGTTGGAAGCTTTTCAGTTGAGATTTTTCCATTTCCGTTTCCGTCGTTGATTGAAAAGAAGCCAGTAACGTCAATTCCATACATGTTGTGCATGTATACCATTGTTAAATCGTGTGCAATTTGTTCTTTAGAAAGCATTCCTTTTTCCTCCAAAAGTCGTTTCCAGGAAGCATTTCAACTTTTTTCCGCAGCAATTTGCGCGGCGCCGAGCCTTCGCTTATTCATAAGCAAGCAAAGAGAGGGTGCCGGCGGTGAGCAGGGAATCCATATTCTCAAGGATGAGAACGCGGTCAACGGGGTTTTCGGCAAGATAGTCCGCAAGAGACATCTTATAGTAGCGCAGATCCACCAAAACAAGATCATAGTGCCGCGCCAAAAACGGTGCGAGTGCATGCGCGTAGCTGTCCTTGATGAGCAAAAGCCGCTCCCGCGGGGCCTCCGGATTTTCCTGCGTTACGGTGGTCATGGCATAGTTGCCGCCGAGAAAGGAGGCATATTTGTCCTTCTTCTGCAAAAACGAGCGGTCATAAAAGCCTTCATAAGCGATATCGGTAAATGCAATTTCCGTGCGGAATTTCGTGTCGTTTGCATAGCGATAGTATTCCATCTGATCGGGTGCGACAAAGTGCAGTCCGGCTTTTGACCAGGTCGTGCCGAAAAAGGCATCGGAGGCGAGCTCCTCTTCAAAGTCCGAAAGGGGATACGGCTCTTCTCCCTGCGCCCGCAGCAGCGCCGCATAGGCTTCATATGCGCCGCGGGTGGTCCAATGGTGGTCGGTGCGGTAATGCGTCTGCACGCCGCTCTGCGCTGCGCTTTGCAGCGCTGCGCGTAAATCCACCGAATCGATCTGTGCGCCCGCAAGCGATGCAGAAAGCGTCTGCCAGGCTTTTTCTGCGGCGGAGGTGTCATATCCGGCGGGCAAAACGCTTTGCATCACGTCAATGCTGCGCGGCGCCACGGCAAGCATCAGCGAAAGGTCGGGGTGATTTTTTGCGTAGGCAAGCACACCGCTTATATTTTTTTCAACAATTTCGTATTGCTCGGAGGGGTGCGGAATCAGGTATCCGTCGGCGCACAGCAGCACGCCGTTGCTTTCACGGCGCAAAAGCGCAAGCTCCGCATAGCCATGCAGCCCGATCAGGCTGTCGCGCGCGGGAAATTGATCCTGGCAAAACGAAGCAAATGAAACCGAAAAGCTCCCGTCGGCAAATTCGAAGAGGCCGGCGGGGGCGCGCAGAGTTTCCAGTGTGCGGTTTTCCGTTTCGGAAAAATCCTTTTGCGGCAGGGCAAACAGCAAAATACCAAGGGCAAACAGCGGCACCGCAAACAAAAGCACCGTCACAAGGCTGCTGCTTTTTGCGCCCGCACCGACCGCGCGCTCTGCCTGCTCACACAGCGTGTTGTAAACACCGGCGCGAATGGATTTTTTCGTCTTTGACATAGCTTTTCCCCTCCCTTCAAAATCTGAAATACAGAAACGGATTATAGGAAGAATTCACAAGATAGGCAACGCACAGTATAAGCAGCGCCGCCCCGCCGGCCGCTGCGGCGGCTCTTGCCGCCCCGCTTTTTTCCCAAAGCCGCCAGAACAGGCGCTTTGGATACGGGGTGGAGGCGATCACAAGAATGCAAAGGAACACAAGATTGGACAAAAGCAGCCACAAATCGCTTCCCTGCCAAAGCGCCGTTCCGCTTGCGCCGAACATTTTGCAAAGATACGCAATGCCCGCTGCGCCGTCCTCAAAGGTAAACAAAAGCCACCCGAAATAGACGAACAACAGCGTGTATGCATGACGGAAAAACCGCGGAATTTTTTCAAGCGCCCTGTAAAGAAACAGTTTCTCGATTGCCAGCAGCACAAAGTAATAAAGTCCCCACAAAATATAGTTCCAGGAGGCGCCGTGCCAGAAGCCCGTGCACAGCCAAACGATCAGAAGGTTGCGCCAGGTTTTCAGCGTTCCGCGGCGATTGCCGCCAAGGGGAATATAAACATATTCCAAAAACCAGGTGGAAAGTGAAATGTGCCAGCGGCGCCAAAAGTCCGTGATGCTTGTGGCAATGTACGGATAATCGAAATTTTCCAGAAAACGAAATCCGAACATCTTGCCAAGACCGACCGCCATATCACTGTAACCCGAAAAATCAAAATAGATCTGAAACAGGTAAAATAAGAGCCCGAACCACGCGCCGAACGCGGAAACGCCTTCCCCCGCCTTAAGGCTGTCAAAAATCTGCCCGGCGGCATTGGCAAGCAAAACCTTCTTTGCAAGGCCGCACAAAAAGGTGCGCACGCCGCTTGCAAACAGCGCAACGCTCTCGGTGCGGTTTGTAAGCTGATCGTCCACATCGCGATACCGCACGATCGGCCCCGCAATGAGCTGCGGAAAGAGCGTGACATAGGTGCCGAAGGCAAGAAGGTTTTTTTGCGCATCGGTTTCGCGCCGATAGACATCGATAACATAGGAAAGAGATTGAAAGGTGTAAAATGAAATGCCGATGGGCAGCGTCAGCCCGAGCGGCTGCAGCGAGGAAAAGCAGGGAATGCGGGCAAGATTGCTCACAAAAAAGTCATAATACTTGAAAAAGCCGAGCATGCCGAGGTTGATCAGAATCGAAACCACCAAAGCCGCCTTTGCCGCGCGCGGTTTTTCGTCGCGCCATTTTCCGACAAACCATCCGCCGAGGTAATCGATCAGGATCGTGAAAATCATCAAAAAGACATAAACCGGCTCGCCCCACCCGTAAAAAAAGAGGCTGAACAACAGCAAAACAAGATTGCGCACCTTGTGCGGCACGCAAAAATAGACCAGCAGCGTGACCGGCAAAAACACAAATAAGAATTCAAGCGACGAAAAAACCATTTCATATTTCCTTCCGTTGCAGATTGTTTTTATTATACACAACTTTTCACACGAATGCAAGGGGGAAGAACATCCCCGGCAAAGCGACCGTTTTTCTTTTTCTGTGTTTTTCCTCTTGCATTGCCGCCGTTTTTTCGGTATACTAAATGTAACACATTCGGAGGGCGGCATTGTGGGCGCATTATTTTGTCTTTTCTATCTGGCGACGCTTGGCATCGTCTCGTTCTTTTTGGGGCGGCTGCTTGCGTTTTTCCGTTTTGACCCGCAGCGCTTTCCCTTTTTGACCTATCCTTTTGAAAAAAAGCTGTATCAGAAGCTGCGCGTGCGCCGCTGGCAAGCCAAAGTGCCGGATATGAGCCGCATCGCGGGCAAGCTGATGCCCCGCAAAAATCTGGACGGCGACTTTCATACCCGTCTTGACGATATGGTAAACGAGACCTGCATTGCAGAACTGATCCATGTGATTTTATGCCTGGCAGGCTTTGGCTGCGTCTTTTTGTGGCGCGGCGCGCCCGGCTGGTGTGTCTCTTTTCTGTATTTCTTCGGCAATCTTCCTTTCATTCTGATTCAGCGGTACAATCGCCCGATGCTTTGCGCCCTGGCACGCTCCGAAAAGCACGGCAGCCGCAAAAAGGAGCAAATATGAAGCTGTTGATTTTATCCGCCAACACGGGTCAGGGGCACAATTCCTGTGCCGCCGCCGTGCGCGAAGAGGCGCTGCGCGCGGGCAGCACCTGTGAGATCAAGGACGCGCTCGCATTTCTCTCCGTCACCATTTCAAGGCTTGTCTGCGGGAGCCATGTCGGGATGTACCGCCATTTTCCGCGCGCCTACGGAAAAAGCTATTTTTATGCAGAGCGCCATCCCGATCTGTTCGACCGTGACAGCGCCGTTTCCAAAACCATTGCCCTGGGCGCCGAAAAGCTGCGCCGTGCCATCCTGCTCGGCGGATATGATGCCGTTTTGTGCACGCATGTCATGGCGGCGACCATGCTTACGCGCCTGATTGAGGCTGACCCGTTTTTCTCGCTTCCCACCGCTTTTTTGGCAACGGATTATACCTGCAGCCCGGGGGTGGACGAGACGGATCTTTCCGTTTATTTTACCCCCGCGCCTGCACTTGACGGCGCATTTGCGCGCGGGCTTTTACAAAACAAACCCCGCATTCCCGCGGGCATTCCCGTCAAGGAGGCATTTTCCGCCCCGGCAGACATAGCACAGGCGAAGCGGCATTTCGGCATTGCCGCGGAGCATCGCCATGTGGTGCTTATGTGCGGGAGCATGGGCTGCGGGCCGATGCGGCGTTTGGCGCATTCGCTTGCCCGCGTGCTTTTGCCCGAGGAAGAGCTGACCGTGGTCTGCGGCACCAATCAGCTCCTTCTGCGCGATCTGCGCAAAAGCTTTCGCAAGGCGGCGAATATCCATGTGCGCGGCTTTGAAAAAAATGTGCCTTGGCTTTTGGACAGTGCCGACCTGTATCTGACAAAGCCCGGAGGCATCAGCACCACAGAGGCGGCGCAGCGCGGCGTGCCCATGGTGCTGATCGATGCCGTTGCGGGTTGTGAGAGCTATAATATGGAATATTTCGTCGGGCAGGATGCCGCGGCGAACGGCAAAGGAGTTTATGAAACGGTTGCCGTTGCCAAGGCGCTCTTGCGCGATCCCGCGCGTCTTGCCGTCATGGCGAAAAACGCAAAAGGAGCCGTCCCGGCGCATGCCGCAAAAACGATTTTTGACACTCTGCAGCGTCTGGTTGATGCGGGAAATGCCGCCGAGGGACAGGATGATTTTCTGCAAACGCCCGCCGACGCATAAAAAACTATTGACAGCGCCCGTTGTTTGTGATACAATAAGCGCTGTGAACGGAGGCATAGCTCAGTTGGTTAGAGCGCACGGTTCACATCCGTGAGGTCGAGAGTTCGAGCCTCCCTGTCTCCACCAAAGAAAACCCACTCGCGCATGCGGGTGGGTTTTGCTTTTTCTTCTCAAGGGGAGGCTCGAACAGGACGGTTCCCCGTAAGGGGAAGCTCGGCCTTTCGGGGAAAGGCCGAGCAGTCCGCGTGCGTGCCGGAGGCGGCAGCCGACGGGCGAGCCTCCCTGTCTCCACCAAAGGAAACCCACTCGCTGTGCGGGTGGGCTTCGCTTTTTCTTTCGGGAGGGAGGCTCGAACAGGACGGGTCCCCGTAAGGGGAAGCTCGGCCTTTCGGGGAAAGGCCGAGCAGTCCGCGTGCGTGCCGGAGGCGGCAGCAGACGGGCGCGCCCCGCGTCTTGATTGCACCAAATCGTTCAAAATATGTCAATGTTTTATCAAAAGTTTATGGCGGTTAGGAAAAACCCTGTTGCTTTGCATTGCGAAGGCGTTCTTGCTGCGTTTTTGAGCAGATCACAGGCAAAAATTGTTAAGAAATTACAAAAGCATTGCTTTTTTTATTTTGATGCGGTATAATAAACTGAATTTGAGTGCTCAGACGAAGGAGAAGTTCATTTATGAGACTTTATATCGATCCCGGCACGGGAAGCATGCTGTTTGCCATTCTGATCGGTGTGCTCGGCGCGGGCGTGTATGTGTTCAAGTCGTGGCTGGTGAAGCTGCGGTTTTTGTTCACGGGCGGGAAAAAGGCGCAGGGCGAGGCAAACAAAAAAATTCCGCTTGCCGTTTTTTCGGACGACAAGCGCTATTTCAGCGTCTTTTATCCCGTTTTGCGCGAACTGGATCGGCGCGGAGTGGATGTGGAATATCTCACCGCATCGCAGGACGACCCCGCCTTTGCAACGGAGCTGACCCATGTGCACCCGAGCTTTTTGGGCGAGGGGAACCGCGCCTTTGCAAAGCTGAACTTTCTGCGCGCAAGCCTTGTGCTCTCGACAACGCCGGGGCTTGATGTATATCAATGGAAGCGCTCAAAGGATGTCGACTATTATGTACATATGCTGCATGCAGCGAGCGAGGTCGTGACATATCGCATGTTCGGCATCGATTATTATGATGCGGTTTTGCTCTCCGGCGAATACCAAAGGGCGGATATCCGCGCGCTGGAGCAGCTGCGCTCTCTGCCGGAAAAAGAGATCGAAATGATCGGTATCCCTTATATGGATGAAATGCTTGCGCGGCTGAAAAACGATACGCCCCTGCCCCCCCATGAGCGCACGGTGCTCCTTGCGCCCTCCTGGGGCGACAGTGCAATCTTCAAGCGCTACGGAGGCAAGATCATTGATGTGCTGCTCAAAACGGGCTATCACATTATCGTGCGGCCGCACCCGCAATCGTTCCGCTCCGAAACGGAAATGATCGAAAAGCTCATGGCGGATTATCCCGCCTCCGAGCAGCTGGAATGGAACCGCGACAATGACAACTACGAGGTGCTGCGCCGCTCCGATATTCTGATTTCCGATTTCTCCGGCGTTATTTTTGATTTTTGCCTGGTATACGACAAGCCCGTGATTTATACGGATACAAAGTTTGACAAGGGCCCGTATGATGCATGGTGGCTGGACCGTGACCTTTGGACCTTCCGCACCCTGCCGACCGTCGGCAAGCAGCTTACCCCGGAAAATATGGATTCCCTGCAGCAGATGATTGAGGAATGCATCACCTCTGCGGAATATGCCGCCGGGCGCGACCGTGCCCGCGCGGAAACCTGGGAATATATCGGGCAGGGCGCTGTGCGCGCGGCAGACTATCTTGAAAAGAAGCTCGGGGAACTGACCGCGGGAAAGGAGCAGGCATAAATGTCGTTTTTTGAAATTCTCGGCACCGTGCTGATCAAGCCGCTGGAGCTCGTATTTGAAGTCATCTATATGCTTGCGGATAAGATTGTGGGCAATGAAGGGCTTGCAATCATTGCGCTGAGCGTATGTATGAACATTTTGGTGCTGCCGCTGTATAAGCGGGCGGACGCCATGCAGGCGCAGCAGCAGCAAACGGAGCTTGCGCTGCACCGCGGCGTGTCCCATATCAAAAAAGTGTTCAAGGGGGATGAGCGTATGCTCATGCTCCAGACTTATTACAGACAAAACAACTATAAGCCGACCTATGTTTTGCGCGGAGCAACGTCGCTCCTTCTTGAAATTCCGTTTTTCATCGCGGCATATCGGTTTTTGTCGGGGCTTTCCATTTTGCAGGGCGTTTCGTTCGGGCCGATTGCGGATCTCGGAAAGCCGGACGGGCTTTTGCATATTGCGGGGCTGACGATCAATCTTCTGCCCATTGTCATGACCGTTGTCAATCTGATTTCCTGCGTGATTTTCACCAAGGGAAGCCTTGCCAAAACGAAGATTCAGCTGTACGGCATGGCGATCTTCTTCCTGTTCTTTCTTTATACCTCGCCGTCGGGCCTTGTGTTTTACTGGACGCTGAACAATGTGTTCTCCCTGGCGAAAACGGCGGTTTATAAGCTGAAATATGCCGATATCACGGTGCGTATTTTCTGCGCCCTGGCAGGCATCGGCAGCTTTGTCTACGGTTTTTGCTTTTACCCGTATCCCTCCTGGCGCCGACTGATGATGTTTGCGCTGCTCGGCATTGCGCTGCTTGCGCCGCTTGTGATTTTTGCAGTGAAGAAAGCGATGCAGGGCAAAAAGACAAAGATGCGCACATTGCCGCCGCCGAACAAAAAGCTCTTTTTCGGGGCGATGGCATATCTTGCCGCGTTTACGGGGCTTTTGATCCCCTCCACCATTATCAAGGCATCCCCGCAGGAATTTGTGGATGTCACGGTGTTTTACCATCCCGCATGGTATATTGTCAGCGCGGCATGCTTTGCCTTTGGCACCTTTGTTGTCTGGGCGGGAATTTTCTATTGGCTCGCGAGTGAGAGGGCGAAGATTTTCTTTGAGCGGGGCGCGTTCCTTCTTTGCGGCGCGGTCACGGTCGATTATATGTTCTTCGGCAGGAATCTCGGCATCATTTCGTCTTCCCTGCAATATGACCACGGCCTTGTGTTTGCCAAAAAAGAGATGCTGCTCAACCTCGGCGTTTTGTGTTTGGTCGGCATTGCGTTTTATTTCCTGGTACGGTTTCTTTCAAAGCATTTGCACACGGCTGTGCTCGTCGGAACGGCAGCTCTTTGCTGCATGGGTCTTTTCAATGTGGTCGGGGTGAACAAAACCATTTCGGAATATCTTGCCAACGAGCGGCTGAGCGATGAGACCCCGAGCTATACCGTGAGCAAAAACGGCAAAAATGTCATTGTGATGATGGTGGACCGCGGTATTGCCGCGTATTTGCCGTATCTGTTCAACGAAAAGCCGGAGCTGCAGGAAAAATTTGCGGGCTTTACGGTATATAACAACACGGTTTCCTTCGGAAAATATACGCTTTTCGGCGCGCCTGCACTGTTCGGCGGATATGAATATACGCCGGCAAAAATCAATGCGCGCTCCGGAGAAAACCTGGTGGATAAGCATAACGAAGCGCTTTTGATGATGCCGCGGCTGTTCAGCGAGAGCGGATTTCAGGTCACGGTGTTCGACCCGCCGTTCGCGGGATATCAGTGGATTCCGGATATGAAAATTTATGATGAATATCCGGAAATCCGCGCGTTTGTGACCAAGGGAACCTTTACCGATCCATCTCTCAAACACGCTGCCATTGAAAATAACCGCCGCAATTTCTTCTGCTTCGGCATTATGAAGTCTTCCCCGTTGGTGCTGCAGCGCGTCCTGTATGACGGCGGCAATTATAACCGCGGCGGCACGGTCAAAGAGCAAAAAGGCTATGACGGCCAGGTTATCACGGGTCCGCATACCGCGCAGGGGCTGACACAGACCTTTATGGACCCGTACAATGCGCTTTGTTCTTTGCCCGATCTGATGCGCGTGGAGGACAATGCCTCCAACAATCTTTTGGTTTTGTCCAGCGATGTCACGCATGACCCGATCATGCTTCAGGAAGGCGAATATGTTCCGCAGGAAACTGTGGACAACCGCGAATATGAGGCGCAAAATGCCGATCGTTTCACCGTAAACGGAATCACGCTCGGCATGCTCAACGACAGCTGCTATACGCATTATCAGTGCAATATGGCGGCGCTTTTGCGCATTGCCGATTGGCTGGATGCGCTGCGTGCTGCGGGGGTATATGACAACACCCGCATTATTATCACCTCCGACCACGGAACCAACGGTGGGCAGATTCAGGAGCTGATTCAGAGCGACGGGTTTGACGCGGAGGGGTGCTATCCGTATCTGATGGTGAAGGATTTCGACAGCGATACTTTCTCCTGGAATGATACCTTTATGACCAATGCTGATGTGCCGACGCTTGCGACAAACGGGCTGATTGCAGAGCCGGTGAATCCGTTTACCGGAAATGCCATCAATTCCGATGATAAGACTGCGCATGTACAGTATGTGTTCAACTCGGCAAAATACGACCCAAGCATGAACCCGGGCCCCGACACCTTTGTCCCGGGAGATTGGTACACCGTGCACGACGATATCTGGAACAAGGACAACTGGAAGCTGGCTGCGGTGGATACCGTTTTGACAAGCGAAGACTGAGACTAAAAACGAAAAAAGCGTCGGTTCCCTCCGACGCTTTTTTCGGAAAACAGAGGAGAAAAATGTCGTTTTTTGAAATTCTCGGCACCGTGCTGATCAAGCCGCTGGAGCTCGTATTTGAAGTCATCTATATGCTTGCGGATAAGATTGTGGGCAATGAAGGGCTTGCAATCATTGCGCTGAGCGTATGTATGAACATTTTGGTGCTGCCGCTGTATAAGCGGGCGGACGCCATGCAGGCGCAGCAGCAGCAAACGGAGCTTGCGCTGCACCGCGGCGTGTCCCATATCAAAAAAGTGTTCAAGGGGGATGAGCGTATGCTCATGCTCCAGACTTATTACAGACAAAACAACTATAAGCCGACCTATGTTTTGCGCGGAGCAACGTCGCTCCTTCTTGAAATTCCGTTTTTCATCGCGGCATATCGGTTTTTGTCGGGGCTTTCCATTTTGCAGGGCGTTTCGTTCGGGCCGATTGCGGATCTCGGAAAGCCGGACGGGCTTTTGCATATTGCGGGGCTGACGATCAATCTTCTGCCCATTGTCATGACCGTTGTCAATCTGATTTCCTGCGTGATTTTCACCAAGGGAAGCCTTGCCAAAACGAAGATTCAGCTGTACGGCATGGCGATCTTCTTCCTGTTCTTTCTTTATACCTCGCCGTCGGGCCTTGTGTTTTACTGGACGCTGAACAATGTGTTCTCCCTGGCGAAAACGGCGGTTTATAAGCTGAAATATGCCGATATCACGGTGCGTATTTTCTGCGCCCTGGCAGGCATCGGCAGCTTTGTCTACGGTTTTTGCTTTTACCCGTATCCCTCCTGGCGCCGACTGATGATGTTTGCGCTGCTCGGCATTGCGCTGCTTGCGCCGCTTGTGATTTTTGCAGTGAAGAAAGCGATGCAGGGCAAAAAGACAAAGATGCGCACATTGCCGCCGCCGAACAAAAAGCTCTTTTTCGGGGCGATGGCATATCTTGCCGCGTTTACGGGGCTTTTGATCCCCTCCACCATTATCAAGGCATCCCCGCAGGAATTTGTGGATGTCACGGTGTTTTATCATCCCGCATGGTATATTGTCAGCGCCGCATGCTTTGCCTTTGGCACCTTTGTTGTCTGGGCGGGAATTTTCTATTGGCTCGCGAGTGAGAGGGCGAAGGTTTTCTTTGAGCGGGGTGCGTTCCTTCTTTGCGGCGCGGTCACGGTCGATTATATGTTCTTCGGCAGGAGGCTCGGCAATCTCTCGGCAGCGCTGCAGTATGATAAAGGCATGCAGTTTTCAAAGGCGGAAACGCTGCTCAACCTCGGCGTTTTGTGCCTGGTCGGGATTGCGCTTTATCTCATTGCCGTGTTTTTGCGCAAATATCTTGCCTCTGCCGTGCTCGTATGTGTCGCGGCGCTTTTGTGCATGGGCGGGTTCAATTTGTTCGGCATTTTCCGTTCCGTCTCCGAAATTCAAACCGTCGGCGATACAAATTCGCCGCATATCACGCTGGATGCAAGCGGGAAAAATGTCATTGTGCTTATGCTTGACCGCGCAATGAATCTCTATTTGCCCTATATCTTTAACGAAAAACCGCAGCTGCGGGAGAAGCTTGCGGGATTTACGGTTTATGAAAATGTCCTTTCCTACGGGCAAAACACCAATTTCTGCACGCCCGCGCTTTTCGGCGGCTATGAATATACGCCTGCCAAGCTCAATGCCCGCCGCTCGGAGCGCCTGGCGCAAAAGCAAAATGAGGCGCTGCGGGTGATGCCGGTGCTGTTCGGAGAAAACGAGTATCGGGTCACCGTATTTGATCCGAGCTATGCCGGCTATCAGTGGATTCCCGATCTTTCGATCTACGACGGCGATAAGAATGTCTCCGCCTATAACCTCAAGGGCACTCTGACCGATCCTGAAATGAAAAAGCAGCTCACTGTTAACAATCGCCGCAATTTCTTTTGTTTTTCCGTGATGAAATCCGCGCCGCTGCTTTTGCAAAGAGCGCTCTATGACGGCGGCGGATATAACAGCGGCTCGGGCGAGGTTGTCGGATACGGCTGGCAGGATGTGAAAAACCTTTATCAGGCGACAGGCATCAGCGCGGCGTTTATGGATTCCTACGAAACACTGAAAAGCCTTTCTGCGCTGACCCGTGTGACAAACAACGGGCAGAATCAATTCCTGATGATGACAAACGACACCACGCACGACGCAATGCTTTTGCAGGAGGGCGAGGATTATACGCCGGCGCAGGTTGTGGACAACCGCGACTATGAAGCACAGCATGCGGATCGTTTTTTCCTGGACGGCAAGCAGCTCAAATTCAAAACCGAGGCTGCGATGGCAAATTATCAGGCAAATGTTGCGGCGCTGCTGCGTCTTGGCGAATGGTTTGATACGCTGCGCGCGCAGGGCGTTTACGACAATACCCGCATCATACTCGTTTCGGACCATGGGTTCAACTATAAGCAGCGCGACGATATGCTGCTCTCGGATGGGCTGGATATTGCGGGTTTCTACCCGATTTTAATGGTCAAGGATTTCGGCAGCACCGAATTTCGGACGGACGAGCGTTTTATGACAAACGCCGATGTGCCCGCGCTTGCCATGGACGGGCTGATCGAAAACCCGGTGAATCCTTTTACGGGCAATCCGATTAATTCCGACGACAAGACCGCGCATGACCAATATGTGATTCTCTCCTGGGATTGGTCGACTGTCAAAAATAACGGCAATACTTTTTTGCCGGGGCGTTGGTATGCCGTGCATGACGATGTGCGGCTGCGCCGCAACTGGAATTTGGTTGCAAAGGATGCAGTGCTTGATGAAGAGCCGTAATGCGAAGGAGAATCAAATCAAAAAAGGAGAAACGGCATGAAAAAGCAGGAAGAACGGTTTGTCAAAACGTTTTCCGAGGGCTCGTCCTTCGGGGAAATGCGTATGATTTTTGTTGATCGGGAGACCGGTGTGAACTATTTCTTTGTCAAAAGCGGATACGGCGCAGGGCTGACTCCGCTGCTCGATGGCGACGGCAACCCGGTTATCACAAAGTATTGAGCGCTTTTGCGCAATGCAACAAAAAACAAGATCCTTTCTGTTTACAAAGCAAACGCGCACCGTGAAAGCGGTGCGCGTTTGTTGTTTTTTGAGGAACACGGGATATTGCCGCACGGAAAGAAAAAATACACCCTGCGGTTTGACGGTGCCCTGATTTTTCCGCCCAAAAAGGTTAAGGCTCCATTTGTCTGCCTAAAAACGCCGCTGCGGTCTGAATTAATTTGATTTGTGCCTCCGGTGTCACTGCCCCGCTTTCTTTTTGCGCTGTGCTTTGCGGGTTATTCACCGCGGCTACGCAGCCGATCACATCCCCCTCCGTGAAAACAGGCATGGCGCATACGGCATAGGTGCCGCTGCGGTTGTCGTCAATGAGCGGAACGCTTTGCCCGACGCCGCCTTGCGTAAAGAGGGTTCGGCTTTCGATCACACCGTCCAGCTCCGGAGAGAATCGCTTGTCCAAATATTCTTTTTTGGGAATGCCAGCCACGGCAATCACGCTGTCGCGATCGCAAACGGCAACGGGGAAGCCACAGGTTTTGTAAAGGCTTTCCGCATACTGCCCTGCAAAATCGACAAGCTCTCCGATGGGGGAAAATTTTTTGAAAATGACCTCGCCCTCGCGGTCTGTATAAATTTCAAGCGGGTCGCCCTCGCGGATCCGCATGGTTCTTCTGATTTCTTTCGGGATCACGACGCGACCGAGATCGTCGATGCGCCGCACAATGCCTGTTGCTTTCATTCTGACAAACTCCTTTTCATTGCTCAAGATGCGCAAGGCGCGTCGGCAGGCATGAAGCGCTGCACGGCGATTTTGCGGTTCTTTGCTGTTAGTATCTGAAAATTTGTCAAAATTATACCGCCGTCATGTTCTTTTTGGCAAAAATAACGCGGCTGAGACGGCGGCAACAAAAAGCGCGAAAAGCCGCACGGTTCCCACGACATGGGGAGAACGGTACGGCTTTTTCGACACGGTCGTTCCTATGCGTTAGGACAAAAAAGAAAAGAGAAAAGTTTACGCAGCATGTGGGACAGGATAATGCGCCGATTGGGGTACAAAGTATCAAAATGAAACAGAGATGCTTTTTCATAAGGGAGACCGGTTCCCGCTTTGCGCGATCGGGAAAAAGGCTGTTCGCCCCCGAATCATGAGGACGGAGGGAAAATGACATCATAGGTATGCTGCGCGTAGTCCTCTTCCGGGAGGGTTGCGGTGACGGTATATCGGTCGCCCGCGCGGCGCCGGTCTGCGATTGCCTTAAAATCCTAAAGGGTCATGATCGGTATGCCGTTGACTGCGGTGATAATTGCTCCGACCGGGATTTTTGCAAGTGCTGCGGGCGTATCGGGGCGGACCAGCGTGATATGGATGCCGTTTGGCGCAGCGGGGGTTTGGCCGGAAGCGGGGCGGAAGGGTTCGCAGCGCAGCCCAAAAGGCGGACGCAGTCGCGCGAGCCGTTGATTGCGTGCGCGGCGAATTTTCTTTGTGACGGTGAGAGGGAGAAAAACGCAAAAGAATCCGTCTATCCCGAGTTCAAACAGCCAAAGAAGCACAGAGGCAAAAAAGCTTGCTTCGACGGGAAGATCGGAACGAAACATGGGGTCTGAGGGAAGAAAAAGGTTGATGATACATGCAGTAAAAATGCCGATCATAAAAATGAGGATGTATAAAGCAACCATGGCAGCCTCCAAGCGCATCAAATTTTTCAAAATTATGGTAACATAAAGCGAAATATTTGTCAAGTGTGGCTGTGTTTTGGCAGGCTGCTTGAAAAAAGGCGAAAATCGGTCGTTTACAGAGAGGGGAGAGCTGTGCTCATGCCCGCTGCGAGGCAACGGAATAACCGTCGAGATGCTGCGCATCGCCCTTTCGCATATGCAGCACCGCGGGGCCGAAAAGCTGCAGCTGCGTGCCGTCTCCCTGCAAAAAGACGAAATGATCGCTGTATACAAGGTCTTCGATACGGAACAAGTGCATAGGGTCATACCCGCAAACGGCGGAGGGAAGCGGATGATAGACGGCGCCTTGCAGAAAATCGAAAACAGTTTTTTCCCGCGCGGCGCGCAGCGCTGCGAGCGCGGGCGCAATCCACGCGGCGCGCGGGATATCGGCGGAAGCATCGACGGCAAAGCGCCCGGCAGGCGCGGGGCACGGTTCATTTGCGGACGAAAACGCGGCAATGCTTTGCGCATAAGCGCTCTCGGTGCTTCGAAGGTCGTTTTTCAAAGGGATTCCGAGGCGGGCAAGACAGAGGAAAAACAGGGCGCCGCTGAAATAGCAAATGCGTCTTGCGTCGAATAAAAGAGGCAATTCGGCACGCAAAGCCTCGCAGGTCTTGGCGACCATTTCGCGGTATTTCTCTTCGTTGATGCGGCGCAGCGCGCAAAGCCCCGCATATTCCGCCATGCCCTCTATGGTTTCCGTGCGCAGCTGCTGTGCAAACAGCTCCGGCTGCAGTGTCGCGCGGGCGGAGCGCAGCGCGACGAAACGGGCAAAGGCTGCGCCGTCACATTGTGTATATGCATCGGCGAGCGCGAGATTTTCTTCGTGCTGCATTTGATAAAACGCCTCGGAGGCAAGTGTGAGCATGGCAAGATCCGAGGGGAAGCGCCTCTCTCCGTTTGCAAACTGATGGCAATGAAACATTTCGTGCACAAGAGAATAGGAAAGCAGCTCGGGATCGGTCACAGGGTCGTCCTCCAAATTCCAGATGGCAAGATAAGAGCCCTGCCAGGGAATTGCCGTATTGCCGAGAAATTCTTCGCGATACGGCATGCAGGCGCCGTCCATGCAGATCTGCGACGCGGTATACAGCGCGAAGGGATAGGGGCGAAAGCCGGGAACCGACGCGGAAAAATCAATGGCTTGCAAAATATTCGAGATTGCCCGGGAAAGCTTTGGTAAATTCACGAAAAGGTCCTCTTTTCTTTTTTTCGTTTTTTCAGTATAGCAGAAATGACAGGTTTTTGCAAACAGAAGCGGCAAAAGGGTTGAGAAAACGGGAGTGCCGTGCTACAATGAAAAAAGCGACGGAAAAAGAGGGTGCATCAAAAAATGTGGGTGTTATTTGCGTTCGGCTCCGCGCTGTTTGCGGGGCTAACGGCGGTGCTGGCGAAATGCGGGATCCGAAAAACGGATTCGGACGCGGCAACGGCAATTCGCACCGTTGTGGTGCTGCTGTTTTCCTGGGGGATGGTGTTTCTCGTCGGCTCGGCGAAAACCATCTCCGCGCTGGACGGGAAAACATGGCTATTTTTGATTTTATCCGGCCTTGCGACGGGCGCCTCCTGGCTGTGCTATTTTCGGGCACTGCAGCAGGGCGATGTGAACAAGGTGGTGCCGATTGACAAATCGTCCACGATTCTGACCATTTTACTGGCGCTGATTTTTCTCGGAGAGCCGATCACATGGCTCGGCGCGATAGCCGTCGTTCTCATCGGTGTGGGCACCTTTTTCATGATTGAGAAAAAAGCCGCGGCGGAGCAGCCCGGCGCAAAGACAGGCAAAAAGGGCGTTTGGCTGATTTATGCAGTGCTGAGCGCCGTGTTTGCCAGCCTGTGCTCCATTCTCGGGAAAATCGGGATCGCAGGGGTGGAATCCAACCTCGGCACGGCGATTCGCACCGGCGTTGTTTTGCTGATGGCATGGCTTGTGGTATTTGTCAAGGGCAAGGGGGGCACGCTGCGCAAAATCCAGGGGAAAGAGCTGCTTTTCATTTGCCTGTCCGGTGTTGCAACGGGTGCTTCCTGGCTGTGCTATTATAAAGCGCTGCAGGACGGTCTTGCAAGCGTTGTTGTGCCGATCGATAAGCTGAGCATTTTGGTTTCGGTCGGGTTTTCCGCCGCGGTATTTCACGAAAGGCTGACAAAAAAGGCGGCGATCGGGCTTTTGTTGATTGTTGCGGGCACGCTTCTTTTGCTTGTGAAGCTGCCTTCCTGAAAAAACAAATCAGGCTGCGAGGTCGTTCGCAGCCTGTGTTTTATCGGGGTTTGCGCGGAAGCATTCGGGTTGCCTTATGAAACAGGTAGCGCACGGGCAGCAGCAGTGCGCCGCCGAGCAAAAATGCCACGAACGGAAACAGCGCCGGGAAGCACCAAAGCAGCAGCGCGCAAAATCCGCCGAGCGCACCGCCGCGCAGCGCCGCGCGCAGAAGGCATGCCCACCCGTCGCGGTAGTGCACGGCGGAAAAAGCGGCAAAGCGGCACAGAAGCACTTCAAGCAAGCCCCCGAGCAGCACGGCGCAAAATGCCGCAATGCCGTATGGTGCGCCTTTTACAAAAAAGGAAAGCGCCAGCGCCGACAGGCAGGAGAGCGCGATCCCGAGAAAACGCGGGTAGCTTTGTGAGAAAAGCAGCTTGTAGATGCGAACGGTGTCATGCAGCGCATCAAAATGAGAGGATGCGTTGTCGTCGATATAGACGGTGTCGATGGGGAGCGTGGTAACTGGGATGCGCTGCTTATCCGCATAGAGCAGCATGTTGAGCTCATAATCGTATTTTTCTCCGGGGACGGCGCAAAGCCAGGGCAGCTGCGCCGCGGAAAAGCCGCGCAGACCGGACTGGTTGTCGCGAAAATAGTGACCTGTCAGCACGGTGTAGATATAGCGGGACATGGTGTTTCCGAGCTTTGATGTTTTCGGAATATCGCCGCGTAGCGCGCGTACGGTGAGCACAAATTCCGCGCCGCCGCGCAGCGCCTGCTGCACGCGCAGAATGTCTTTTGTGCGGTGCTGCCCGTCGGCATCTGCGGTGATGCAGCCTGTGCAGTCCGGAAAAAGGGAGCGCAGCTGCCGCATACCGTATTTCAGAGCACCGCCCTTGCCGCGGTTTTCGGCAAGCCGCAGCACGCAGGTGCCGCAAGCGCGCGCTTTTTCAAAAATTTCGTCATAGTCTGCGCCGCTGCCGTCGTCCACGACCAGCGTTTTCATGCCGCGGCTGTGCAGCTCGGCGAGTGTTTGCAGCAGCTTTTCGTCCGGCTGCAGGGCAGGAATAAGTACGATTTCCATGAAGAAGGTCCGATCCTTTGAAAGATTTTGCAGGTCTTGCATTTTTGCAGGACTTCAATATAATATATAAT
>URPL01000003.1 GCA_900549725.1 uncultured Eubacteriales bacterium
GATTTATTTTGTATTATACTATACCCGATATCAAAAGTCAATCGGGGCTTTTTGCATGGAGGGAACGCTCGCTTTCCCGCGGCTCCGCAAAAAGAAAGCTGGATAGGAATATGGAATCGTTTTTCGAAATTTTAACGGTACTGATGCTGGATGCAGCTGCGGCCGTTCTGATTTTCGTCATTCTCAAAGCGGATACTCTGCCGAAAAGTGCATACCGCTTTTCTGCCGCCGCCATGGCGCTCGGCTTTCTCATCGGCACCGTCGGAAAACGCCTCCTCGATGAAAACTATCCCGTGATGCTGCTTTTTGCACTCGGATTCATGCTTTCCTACACAGCTTTTGTATTTACTTTTCCGCAAAGGAGCAAACGCCCCCATGAAAGCCGTTAAACCGTTTCACGGACAAATGTCCGACAGCTTCCGCGCGGCAATCTGCATCATTTTATCCGGCGGGTTTCAGGATGCCTATACCTATACCTGCCGCGGTGAAGTGTTCGCCAATGCACAAACCGGCAATATTGTGCTGCTCAGCACCGCGCTGTTTCGGCAGGAATGGCAGACCGTGCTGAAATATCTGATTCCGGTCATCTCCTTTCTCATTGGGACCGCGGTAGCTGAGTGCATTCATCTTCGCTTCAAAAGCTACGAGAAAATTCATTGGCGGCAGATCATTCTTTTGTGTGAGATTCTGCTGCTGCTTGCCGTCGGATTCCTGCCGCACAGCCTTGAGCCGCTTGCCAATGCGCTTGTCTCTTTTGTCTGCGCGATGCAGGTGCAAACATTTCATAAGGTGCGCGGGCATGCCTATGCCAGCACCATGTGCATCGGAAATCTGCGCGCGGGAACAGAAGCGCTGTGCGCCTATTTCCGGGTGCGCAACAAAGAGATCCTGCGCAAAGCCCTCACCTATTTCGGCGTGATCCTTGTGTTCGGCGTCGGCGCGGGGCTCGGCAGCATTCTCACCGTTGCTCTCGGAAACCGGGCGATCTGGCTGTGCTGCATACTCTTATCCGTCAGCTTTTTTATGATGTTTGTGCATGAAAAAAAAGAAGCATAACAACGCGCTTTCGGCTCCCGCCGCACTTTTGTGCCGCGGGAGCTTTTTTCATTTTCAAGAAAGCGCATACGCCTGCCCAAGTTGACATTCCCCCGAAAATCGATATAATAGAACAAAACGACACTCTTTTTGGACCAAAAGAACAAAACCGCTGTCTTTGCGGACAGCCTCAAACTATGGAAAACGCTCTGGAAATAAGGCGTCTGCCTGTTGCATCGGGTGCGCCCCCGGCTCTCTGCATTTGACAGGCAGCCGGGGTTTGTTTTTCAAAAACAGCAAGGAGAACATCATGTTTACAACGGAACACCTGATCTGGATCGGCATCTGCGCCGCCTTTGTGCTTATTATGAACCTGATTTGCCACAGGCTGAACCTGTCTCTGCGCGTCGTCAGCCGCATCATGGCAGCCGTTTGCATCGTGAGCGAGAGCAGTAAGATCATGAGCAGCATGCTCGAAAATCAAAGCGGCGGGCGATATCTGGATCCGTTGGCGCTTCCCTTTCATCTGTGCAGCCTCATGCTCTTCGGCGTTTTGTTCATTGCCTTCGGAAAAGACGGCACGGCAAAACAGATCGTGATCGATTTTATTGCTGTTGCGGGAACGATCGGCAGCGTTTGCGCCATTCTGATCCCCTCCAACGGCACGGCTTTCAACGCGCTCGATTCCTATCAATGCTTTGTCTATCACGGGGCGCTGCTTTGGTTTTCGATCTATCTCATCGCATCGGGGCATGCGCGCTTTGGCGCGCGGGTATATTTGCGCAACCTTTGCATGCTGCTTTCCCTGGTGCTGCTCGCGCTGTATGCAAACAGTATTTTGGCAGCATACAATGCCAACTTTATGTTCCTGACGCAGCCGCCGATGGAAAACCTGCCGTATCTCAATCTCAATCACGGATGGTATGCGTATTTCTTCCGTCTGATTGCGCTCGGACTTACCCTGTTCACCCTGTTTCAGCTGCCGTTTATGCTGCATCGGCATCGCAGAAAAGACGCCTGAGCCGTGCACAAAAAATTTTTGTGATTTTGCAAGGAATTTTGCCCGCAAGGTTGTATAAAAGGTGAAGGGGGCGGACGCGCCCCCTGAGAAGGAGGAAGCCCTATGGATAACGGCGCCCGTAGCTACCGCCGTTTTCTGGACGGCGACAAAAGCGCCTTTGACGCGATTATGCACGAATCGTTTGACAGCCTGGTATTCTTCATCAACCGTTATGTGCGGGACAGCCATGCCGCCGAGGATATTGCCATCGATGCTTTTTCGGATCTGATCGTGCATCCTCATCGGTACAATTTCAGGGTCACGCTGAAAACCTATCTGTTTATGCTCGGCCGCAGCCGCGCGCTGAACTACATAAAACATCATGCGCGCATGGTTCCGACGGATTTTTCCGAAGCGGAAGAGCTGCCCTCTCCCGCCAAGACCCCGCAGGACATCGCCCTTGCAAATGAGCAAAGAAGAATCGTGAGCGCAGCGCTGCGCAGCCTGCCGCAGGAGATGGCAAGCGTGATCCATCTGATCTATTTTGAAGAGCTGTCCTATGCCGAGGCAGGCAAGGTGATGAAGAAAACGCCAAAGCAAATCGATAATCTGCTCTATCGCGCAAAGAAGGAGCTTCGCGCCGTTCTCGGAGAGGAAGGTGAGCAGCTGTTATGAAAAATTTTGAACAAACGCGGGCAGAGATATTCCGCCGCAGCGAGGAAAGGATCAAAGAGCGGAAAAGAAACCGCAGGCGCGCGCTTGCGCTGTGCGTTCCGCTGTGCCTTGCGGTGCTTGTGTGCTCCGCCCGCTTTCTGTCCTTGCTGTTTCCCCCGCAAAACGATACGGCACCAAACGGCACGGACGGCATAACCGAAATGCCGCACCAAGAGCTGTCGCCCGCCCTGTCCGACGCGGAGCATCCGTTTGTTGCATTCACGGTCCGGCAGGCTGGAAACGATGCCGTTTGCGCCGAAACGGAAAGCAGCGCAGCGGTGGATGCCGCATTTGGGCAAATCTGCGCGGCGCTTCTTCCGCAGGAATCCTATGCGGACCTTGTCGGTGCCTTTTCAGCTGACAGCCCCGCCATGCGGGACGGCGAAATCCTTCCACCCTCCCCGTCCGCAGCGGCGCAAACCTATCTCATCACCCTGAAAACCGCAAGCGGCGCAAGCCGCACCTTTGCCCTGTGCGAAAATACGCTTTCGGACACTGCGCATGCCGCCAAAGCTCATCTGAGCGAGGCGCAGACGGCGGCACTGAAAGCCGCACTCGGGCTGCCAAACTGAAAAAGGACAATAATTCCATGAAAAAGAAACATCTCATTTTGCCGCTCTGCATCGTCGGCGGAGCGCTTCTTTCCTGCGTTGCCGCAGCATGTGTTTTCGGCGCGCTGTTTTTTTCAAAGGGCTACGGCGTTTCCGTCGGAAAACTCCGGCTGGAAGAGGACGCCGCCTATCTGCAAACCGACGATATGACACTGTCTCTCTCCGATGGCACCCGCGACAAAAACCTGTTTTCCGACCTTCGCAGCGGAGACAAAATTTTGCTGCTGCACGGCGCGCTCCGCGAGACCTATCCCGTACAGACCGACGGGTTTTACGCTCTTCGCCTTGCAAAAGCCGAAAATTCCGCCGCCGCAAAGGAGGCGGGCGCCTCCCCCTCTCATACGCACGCTCAAACCGAAAAGGAACGCAGCGAAAGCGGGCAGCTCCCCGTTTCCTGCGGCAATACCGAAACGACCGTCACCTTTGAGGACGGTAAAAGCTATACCTTTGTCTGCGATAATTCCGTTGCCCTGACCGATTTGCTCGCACATCTTTCATATGATCCGGACATGATCTGCAATTGCCGGCCCGAATACAGCGTTTGCACGGAGTTTGGCATCTGGGGTGTCAACCTCACCGAGCGCTATGCCCGCTGCGGCGACGGCCAGGCTGCTCTGACGGAACAGCAGACCCAAAAAATCAAAACGATTCTGCAATGGGCAAAGGAACAATCCGCACAGGAGGCCGGCCAATGAAAAAATCAAAATGCGCATCCGCGCTGCTCGGCGTTTTGCTGCTCTGCATGCCCGCAATGCAGCTGACCGGCTGCACTGTTTCGGCGCAGGCAATCGATTTAACGGAGGGCATCCAAAGGGGTACCGCCTATGCTTCCTCCCTCACCGATGCCGAAAACGCTGCCGCCGTCGATTTTGCGGTGCGCCTGTTTCAAAACACCGTACAGGATGGTGAAACTCTGCTGCTCTCTCCCTTTTCCGTGCTGTGCGCCCTCGGAATGACCGCAAACGGCGCGCAGGGCGAAACGCTCTCGCAAACGGAAGTCGTGCTCGGCATGAAAAAAGAAGCGCTCAATTCTTATCTGCTCGGCTGGCAAACGCATCTTTCGCAGGGGGAGCGGACGCAGCTGCACCTTGCAAACTCCGTTTGGCTGACTGCAGACAGCCGCCCCACGGTCAACAAAAGCTTTCTGCAAACCAATGCCGATTATTACGGCGCAGGCATTTACAAAGCGCCTTTCCATGATGCAATCTGCAAAAGCATCAATGCCTGGGTCAGGGAAAAGACAAACGGGATGATCCCGAAAATTATCGATGCCATTCCGGACAGCGCCGCAATGTATCTTGTCAACGCGCTTGCCTTTGAGGCAGCCTGGCAGGAGCCGTATCAAAAAGAGCAGATCGCGGACGGTATCTTTATAAAAGAGGACGGAACAGAGCAATCCGCCGCTTTTTTGCACAGCACGGAGCATGTTTACCTGGAAGACGAATCTGCCGTCGGCTTTGCAAAATACTATCAGGGCGGGCAGTATGCATTCGTCGCGCTGCTGCCAAACGAGGGCGTGAGCCTTGCGGAATATATTGCCTCCCTGCGCGGCGACAGCCTGCATGCGCTGCTGAAGCAAAAAAACTATGCCGAGGTTGCGGCAGCCCTGCCGAAATTTGAGACGCAATCCGCCCCGGAGCTTTCCGCGGTGCTTCGGAAAATGGGCATGCAAAATGCCTTTTGCGAAGCCGCCGACTTCGGCGCGCTCGGGCATTCGGATGCCGGCAATATTGCAATCGGCAGAGTTTTGCATAAAACCTTCCTGAGCGTTGCGGAGCAGGGCACAAAGGCAGGCGCGGCAAGCGCCGTAGAAATGATAGATCGTGCGGCACCGAGCCCGGAGGCGCCAAAGTGCGTCGTTTTGGATCGCCCGTTTGTCTATCTCCTTCTCGATTGCAAGACCGCCGTTCCCCTTTTCATCGGCACCATGACCGATCTTTCGCAATAACCGAAAAAACAAACAGGCTGTCGGCTTGATCCAAAATCAGACCGGCAGCCTTGCTTTTTGCTCTTGCCTTTTTTGCAAAGCCCCTGTATAATAAAGGGGAAAGCGTTTCCCGCAAAATTCGAAATTCGACCGAAAAAGGAGACCGTCATGAAAGAGCCCTCCGAAAAGAAGCTTCATCTTCCCTATCAGCACAAGGCGACCTCCATTCTCTTCCTTGTACTGCGTTTTTTTGTCGTGCTGGTTATGGTGCGCAAGCTGTTTTTGCATGAATGGGAAAGTGTTTTCATTTGCGTGCTGACGCTGTTTTTGTTTGTGCTGCCGAGCATTGCATCCTCCATTCTGAAGATCACGCTGCCCTCCGTGCTGGAAATCATCATCCTTTTATTTATTTTCTCCGCGGAAATTCTGGGCGAGCTCAACAGCTTTTATATCCGCATTCCCCATTGGGATACCATGCTGCATACCATCAACGGCTTTTGCTGCGCCGCCGTCGGCTTCGCCCTTGTGGACATGCTCAACCGCAACAAAAAATTCTCTCTGAAGCTTTCCCCGCTCTATCTTGCCATCGCCGCATTCTGCTTTTCCATGACCATCGGGGTGCTTTGGGAGGTCTTTGAATATTCCGCCGACACATTTTTCGGCAAGGACATGCAAAAGGATACCGTTGTCTCCGCAATCAACAGCACCATGCTCGACCCGACAAAAAGCAATAAGATCGTGCAGATTTCGGATATTTCCGATGTCGTGATCGTGCACTCGGACGGCTCCGAGGAAGCGCTCGGCGTCGGCGGCTATCTCGATGTCGGCATCAACGATACCATGAAGGATCTCATCGTCAATCTCATCGGCGCCGTCGTCTTTTCCGTCATCGGCTATTTCTATGTCAAAACCAAGGGCAAAGGTAAATTTGCAAAAGAATTCATCCCGCAGGTGGAACCCGTCCCGCCGCAAAAAGCAGGCAAGGAAAGCCGGAAATAACTTTCAAAAAAGAAAAAACCTCCTTGCGTGTTGCCAAATTCGACGCTTTTGAGGAGCCTGCCATGAAAACGAAAAAATCTGAGTTTCCGGCCTTTGTTTGTAAAAATCACGGTTTCCTCCCTGCACAGACTTCTATCCGTGCCAAACGGGCTGCGGTATGTCCTTTTGCAGCTTTTCAGTTCCGCCCTCGGCGTTTTGATCTCATTCGGATACATACTGCTTCCGGTCTCATCATCAATGAATTAACGGCGGAAATCCATTGGCGCTCTCTGCTCCTTAAAATTCTTCTTCTCGCACTTTGTCCTGTTGCAAATCATTGCTGCAATTTGGATTCCTTGGTAAACTCGCTTCCCCATGGAGAAAACACACAGATTTACAAAAATATCGCCCCGGACGGCTTTGATCCCTCCGGTGGAGAAGCACAGAAAATTGCCATCGCACGCGCTCTGTATTATGATCGCAAAATCTGTATTTTGGATGAGCCGACCGCTGCCCTTGACCCAAACGCAGAATACGAAATTTATACAAAATTTCACGAATTGATTCAGGGAAAAACCGCGGTTCTGATCACACATCGGCTCTCGGCTGTACAGCTTGCAGATGTTGTCGCAGTGTTTGACAACGGCAAGCTTTCAGAATACGGCACGCACCGCGAGCTGTATGAGCAAGGCGGAAAATATAAAGAAATGTACGACAAACAAGCAGCCTTTTATGTAAAATCGGATACCGCTGCCGCTGCGGAATAAACATTTGCCATCGAGTCGACTATGGCTCAATGGCACACCGAAAAGGAGCAAACAAAATGAAAGAAAACCGAAAACTGCTGCAGGAGATCATCACCGACATCCGCCGGGATATGACGGATGAAGAGGTTTTGAACCTGTTGGCAGACAGCAAAATCTCAGTCGACCCGAATAAGAAGCGGGAAAAATATACCGTCGGACAGCGCGCTGCCGATTCCATTGCGAAATTTGCGGGGAGCTGGGCGTTTATTTTCTCCTTTTCCGCCGTTTTGGCGCTTTGGATGATCATAAATATTCTGCTTGCCGCAAAGGCATTCGACCCCTATCCGTTTATCCTTTTGAATTTGGTGCTCTCCTGCGTGGCAGCGATTCAGGCGCCGCTGATCATGATGAGCCAAAACCGCCAGGAAGAAAAGGACCGCCGCCGCGCGGAAAACGACTATAAGGTCAATCTGAAAACGGAAATCATGATCGAAGACCTTTACGATAAAATCAACCTGATTTTGAAAAAACAAGCGACGCTTGAAAAAAAGCTTGCGCAGGAAGAAAAGAAGGAATCGTCTGGCAAAATCGAATAAAACGACACGTAAAAAGGGCGCGGCAGCCGTAAAATGCGATTGCCGTGCCCTTCTTTTATTTTTCTTCCGATTCCTCCGGCGCGTCCGCTTTGTGCGGATGCACCTTCACGGTAATTTCATGCGTCATAAATTCGTCCGCTTTGGTTACCGTAACGGTGAGATTCTGATAGTCGAACGAATAGCCTTCTTCGGGAATCCGCTCAGCGCGCTCGGTGAGCCAGCCGTTGACGGTCGTCGCCTCGGTTTCCTCATTCTCATCCTGCTCCAGGGAGAAGAATTCGAAAAAGTCCTCCACCGTCGCCGTGCAAAGCACGCGGTATGTATCCTTTTCAATTTCCAGAAATTCCGAAATTTCCTCGTCGCGCTCGTCCCAAATCTCCCCGACGATCTCCTCCAAAATATCCTCCATGGAGACAATGCCGGAGGTTTCGCCGTATTCGTTGACGACAAGCACCAGGTGATTATGATCCGTCTGCATATCCTTAAACAGCAGATTCAGATTCAGCGTTTCCGGCACAATGACCGGCTGATGCAGAATGGATGCCAGCGTAAAGCCGGGCTTTTCATGCGCAAGAAGATAGTCGCGCGTGTGCAGGATTCCGATGATGTGATCCTCCTCGGCGTCATACACGGGAATGCGGGAATATGCCTCGTTTTCAATCACGGAGAGCACCTCTGCCTCGCTTGCATCCTCCTTGAGGCAAACGACCGCCTTCCAGGGCGTCATCACATCCTCCGCGCTCATGCGGTCCAGCTTGAACACATTCTTGATATATTCGATATCATCCTGATCGAGCGTGCCGTCGCCCGCGCCCGCATCCAGCATCAAAACGATATCCTCCTCGGAAACCGCTTCCTCCTTTTCATGCGGGTCAATGCCGATCAGGCGCAGAACGCCGTTGGTCGACACCGTTAAAAACCAAATGATCGGCCGCAGGATCGTCGCCAAGAATGAGATAATCCCGCAGACGGCGTTTGCCAGCTTCTCTTTATGCTTCATGGCGATGCGCTTGGGAACAAGCTCGCCTAAAATCAGCGTGAAATACGACAATATCACCGTGGTGACAATGACGGCGATGGTATTCATCGTGCCGGCATACTGCTCGGAAACATGGAAAACGCGCATGAAAAAGCGGCTGATGTTTTCCGCGAAGTTATCCGCGGCAAAAGCGGAGCCCAAAAAGCCCGCGAGGGTAATGCCGATCTGAATGGTGGAGAGAAAGCGCGTGGGCTCTTCGATAATACGCAGCATTTTCTTTGCTTTTTTATCGCCCTCATCGGCAAGCGCATGCACCTTTTTCTCGTTCAGGGAAATCACGGCGATTTCCGTCGCCGCAAAAAACGCGTTGAGCAAAATCAGAATGAGCTGTAACAGCAGCTGTTTTACTATGTCCATATAGAAAAAATCAATCCTCCGAATTTTTATTGTGTTTCATATGTCCGCTCTGCGCTCTCACAAACGCCGAACCGTACCACAGCGAAAGCGCAGCGGCGGCAGCCGACGCCGGGCAAACCGCGGGGGATTGACTATGACCGAAAAGATACTACTTCGGGGAAGGGGTTCCATTGAAATAACCAACTCCTTTTTTTCATGATATTGAGATAAGAATCATTATATGCGAAAATGCCTTTGTTGTCAAGTGTCGGCAAAAACATTGCCGCAAAAATTCCAAAATCATGAAATAGTCGTCTTGTTTTGCAATTTTGCGCAAAAGCGGAACGCATTTCCGCGGTTTTTCTCTGCGGCGCCATTGCATACTATGCGCAAAGACCAACAAAAAAAGGAGACGAAAATCATGAAAGCAGGACGCTTGCAAAAACCAATCGGCATCTGTGCACTTGCGCTTTTTTTGCTGCTGTCGCTTTTTTTGCAGCAAAGCTTCGGCGCGCTGAAATGCTATAACTGGTATTTCAAGAAAAACGAAGAGCATAAGCAACCGCCGCTCGACAGCGAATTTTGGATGATCGATCAATACGAAACATATTATCTTGACCGCAGTGCAAACGATACGGACCGCGTTTTATATCTCACCTTCGACGCGGGCTATGAAAACGGGAATGTGGAAAAGGTGGTGGATGCGCTGAATGCGCAAGGAGTGCCCGGCGCATTTTTCGTGCTTTCGCATCTTGCAAAAGCCAATGCGCCGCTGCTGCAGAAAATGGCGCAAAGCGGCCATACCGTCTGCAACCACACGGCAAATCACAAAGACATGACAAAATGCGAGGACGCACAGGCGTTTGCCGCGGAGCTGGACGCGCTCAGACAGGATTGCGCCGCAATTGGCGTTCCGGTGGCAAACTATTATCGGCCGCCGCAGGGCCGCTTTTGCGAGAAAAATCTTGCATGGGCAAAAGAGCTCGGTTATCGGACGATTTTCTGGAGCTTCGCCTATTGCGATTGGGATAACGACAAGCAACCCGACCCCGCCGCCGCGCTGAAAAACATTTTGGAGCATACCCATCCCGGCGCCGTGATTCTGCTGCACCCGACCTCCGCAACCAATGCGGAAATTCTGCCAAAACTGCTGGAGGAATGGAAGGCACAGGGGTACCGCTTCGGAACGCTCGACGAGCTGGTTACGCGGGAGCATGCGCGGAGGGAAAAAGAGGCAAATGAGCCGCAAAGCAATTACCGCACCAAAAAACCAAGCTCTGCAAAGGAGACCGCATAATGCGCCGCGCGCAGCAGCATCGCCCAAAGCGTCTGCTTGCCGCGCTGCTCGGCCTGGCACTGCCCCTTTTCCTCCGCTTGGGCAGCGCTGCCTCCTATACGCCCCTGCGCGACCCGAATGTTTACCGCTGCCATAAAAACGACTGCCGCAAAATTGCGCTGACCTTTGACGACGGCCCGCATAGGGAATATACCGCGCAAATTCTTTCGATTCTGGAGCAATATCACGCGCGGGCGACTTTTTTCGTCATCGGCTCCAATGCGCGCGCTCATCCGGAGCTTCTGCAGCGCGCACAGGCTTTGGGCTGCGAGATCGGCAATCACACCATGGACCACACCGCCCTTTGCTCCATGGACCTTGCCCATCTGCGCCGCGAGATATTGGAATGCGAGCAGACAGTCGGGCAGATTCTTGAAAGCCGCCCGCTGTGGTTCCGTCCGCCGCAAGGCTATTGCACGGCGCAGATTTCCGCCCTGGCAGATGCGCTGGATTATCGCGTTGCCCTTTGGTGCATTGATACGGAGGACTGGAAGCACCGCAGCGCAGATGCCATTTGCGATACCGTACTCTCACAGATCGAATGCGGGGACATTGTGCTCATGCATGATTTCATCGGCGGGGAAAGCCATACGCCGCAGGCGCTAGAGCGGCTTGTGCCGGCTTTGCAGCAGCAGGGCTTTTCGCTGGTCACCCTCTCCGAGCTCGTGGGCACGAACTGAAAAAGCAGGGCTGCAGGCCATAGCCTGCAGCCCATGTTTATTTTTTCCGGAATCGGTATCGGAACCGCCCTTTTTCGCGGCACTGTTTATTTTACCCCAAGCTTTGCAAACAGCAGCATCGGCAGCATAAACAAAAGATGATACAGCGCGATTGCGGCGGAGGGCAGCGTAAAGCTCTGCCCGAAGAAGATCAGCAGCGTGAGAACGGCAAGACCGATCAAAATTGCGCAGATCTTAAGCACCGTGTTACGGCGGATGCAGCGCAGCACCTTCTCGCACAGCGCCAGCGCCTGCAGCAGAGACTTTGCAGAACCCTTGGAAACAACGCCGGAGCCGAGCCGCTCCACGCTCTCGCTTGCGGTGGGATCCTCACGGCGGCGGCGAATCGTTTTCACGGGATAGCGTGACATATGGATTTTTGCGGCAAGCATGCCGTCATCGATATTGGGGTCGCTCGTCTTGATTGCAACGCAAACGCCCTGGCGATACAGCTCTTTGAGCACCGTTTCAAAATCCGAATCCACGGAATACTGCACAAACATCTTTGCAGCCATTTCCGTTTCATATGCCATAAACAAAACAGAGGCGTCGTAGGAATTCTCCATGGTCTGCTCTTCATCGCGCAAATGAATGCTGTACCCATAGCGGTTCATAAAGCTTGCCTTACCGATCAGAATCAGGCGCCCGTCCACCGTCGCCTCGATCCCGTCGTCATCAATGCGGCGTATCTCGGTGACATCCGAATGGCCAAGCTCCGCCGTCGCCATGGAAAAGACATCGGCAAGCGGGCCGCCGATGCGGGAAAATACGCTTGCGGCATTGTACAGAATGTGATCGATACGGTTTTCTCCGTATACCTTCACCGAGCGCACCTTCACGCCCCATGCGGGGAACACATCGGCATCGGTAAAGGAAATCACGGAGGCGTCGGAATATTCCGCAAACGAGCCGTCTCCGAGAATGGCGCTGTCCTTGGCAAACGCGCGCGCAGCCGCCTCATAAACCGGCATGCCGAACGAAACAAATGCGGAAACGGGCAGCACCGCCATTGCGGCGACATAGCCCATGTTGACCGCCGTATATACATCCTGCTTCATCAGATACGAAGCGGCGCCGAAAGCAACGCAGGCAAGCAGCATCAGCGGGAAAACGACCCGCAGCACCTTTTTGTATGCCGGGTATGCGTCAAACCGCTCATAGAAGCCTTCCACAAAGGAGGTGCGGCGGATGCGGAACATCGCCGGGGAATCCGGCAGATATTCCGAGAAGGTTTCAATCTCCTGCTCCGCCTCTTCCCGCGGGAGCGGATCGGCGGCATATTTCGTCTTTTTGGAGGAAACGACCTTAAACGCCATGATCTCCCGCTTTTGCCGCAGAAGCTCATGCAAAAGATTTAAAAAGGCGCAAAGCCCCACCGGGAAATTATAAAGGCGAACGCCGGCAGCAGGCGACAAAATGCAAATCGCCGCGCTGTATACCGTTGCGAAAATCAAGCCGAGCGCCGTGACGGTATCCGCCACGGGCTGCTTGTGAAATGCTGCGCGCAGCCCCTGCCAAAGCTGCTTCCAGACAAGCCCGCAAAGCAGCAGGGTGAGCTGATAATTGATCAGGGTATGGATCACGGGATATGCCGTGCTGTCCAGCGCCTGCGGCAGCTTCATGCCGATCCAGAAAGCGTTTTCATATAAAAACAGAAGCACCAGCAGCACCACGCCGAGCACAACCTTCAGCAGTGTTTTGCCGTATCTCTTTTTATAGCCTGCAAAGATTTCCTTATTCTGTGCGGCCGAGACATATTCCGTGCGGGCAGCCAGACGGGACTTTTCTCCCTTGGCGCGCACCATACGGTCATAGGTGTCCTCGCGGCGGCGCGCAATTTCTTCGCGCAGCTCCTGCGCGCGCTGCTGCCCGACCTCTTCGTTCAGCTTGCCGTCCTCGCCGAATGCCATCATCAGTTCAAGGTCCTGCTGGTCGAATTCGCCGGCGCTGCGCTCAAGATCCTCCGTCATAGAGGCAGTGAGCGAATCCTCCATTGCCGCGGTATCTCCGTCTGCAATCTGCTCGGAGGCGGCATGGTCCTGCGCCTGCTTTTCCTCGGGGCTGATAAACGCAAGCGGCTCTTCCGCTTTTTCTTCCTCCGGATGCTCCGCGTCCTCGCCGCGCTGCGCCAAAAATTCCATGAATTCCTCGTAGGAGCGGTCGCCCTCCGATTCCTGCTCGGCAATCAGCTCGTCCAGCCCCAGTGCACCGGCGGCGCGTTCGGCGCGCTCTTTTGCGGCCTTTTGCGCTTCATATTCTTCGGCAGCCTGCTTGGCGCGCAGCTCCGCCTGCTCTTTTTCCGCTTGTTCCGCCTGTTCGCGGGCGCGCTGCTGCGCAGCCTTTTCCTGCTCGGCGGCAATATCCAGAATTGCCTGCGGATAATCCGCAACTTCCTCTTCCAGATATACCTCGGATTCCTCGGGCGTGGTCGATTCCGCTGCTTTCGGCTCATCTGCTGCCTGACCGTTTTCCGCCTCGGCTTGCGTCTGCCGTGGCTGTGCAGGCGCATCACCGTACCCGGTGTCGTCCTCGGCATCGTCCTTGCCGCCGACAGGCGTCTGCTCCGTCTGTTCTTGCGGTGCGGCAGTAAAGCCCTGCAGCTCTTCCGCAGTCGCAGGCTCCGGCGCGGGTGCTTTTGCAGGTTCATATTCCGCCGCTGGCTCAGCTTTGATCGGCTCCGCCTCGACAGGTTCTGCTTCGATCCGCTCCGCCTCAACAGGCTCCGCCTCGGCTGATTCCGGCGCGAAGGCGTTCTCCCCCTTGGCAGCGAGCTCGCCGTTTAAATATTTACGGATGATCTGCGCCATAGCGGCATCATCCATGTCGTCCGTGATATAGGCGGAAATCTCCCCCGCCATTTTTTCAAGCACCGCCTGCCGTTTTGTCTTAGCACCCTCGGGGCGGTCGGTCTGCCCGTCGCCAAGGTCCGTCTGCAGCTGCTTGAGAAGGTCCAATGCGGACAGGTTTTCGGAGGCACTTGTCTCTTGGTTGTTGTGCGCCATAGATCCATTTCTCCTTTTTGATTGATTACCGCGTACCGTCGGCGGCGCGGGCGCGGCGGGCAAGACTGATCACAATCGCCGCTGCCGCGGATACATTCAAAGAATTCACTTTCCCGTACATCGGGATACTGACGACAAAATCGCTGCGCTCACGCACAAGGCGGCTGATGCCCTCCCCCTCGCTTCCGAGCACAATGGCAACAGGGCCGGAAAAATCCTGCTCAAATACATCGGTTCCGCCCGTTTCTGCCGCGTAAACGAACACGCCGCGTTTTTTCAGCTCCTCCACGGCGGCGGCAATTCCGCCCACACGCGCGACCGCAACATGCTCAATCGCTCCTGCGGATGCCTTTGTCACCGTCGGGGTCATGCCGCAGCTGCTGCGCTTGGGAATGATCAGCCCGTGAACACCCTGCGCCTCACAGCTGCGCAAAATCGCCCCGAGATTATGCGGATCGGAAATGTTTTCCGCAATGACAAAAAACGGCGGCTCATTGCGCTGCGCCGCAATTTCAAACAGCGCATCCAGATCGACATATTCCTTTTGCGCCGCCATGGCGACAATGCCCTGGTGTACCGCGCCGCCGCTGAGGGAATCCAGCTTTTTCCGCTCGGATTCAATCACGGGAATCCTGCGGTCAAGCGCCTTTGCAACCAGCTCCGTAATGGAGCCTTCGCGTTCTCCGCGCTGCACAAAAATCTTATCAACGCTTCTGCCGCTTTTCAAAAGCTCCCGCACGGCATTGCGCCCGATGACGGCTCCGGGAGCCGCCTGCGCTGTCCATTGCTCCGTCTGCCCGTCAGCCGTTTTGCGGCGCTTGCGATATGCGTTTTGCTTCATATTTCATCCATTCTCCCGAAATTCGGTAATCGCGAAATCCGGGCTTGTCCAAAGATACCGTTACACGATTCAGTATAGCATAAAAAATTCGGTTTGTACAGGGATTTTTCAAATAATTTCGACAACTTCCGCTTTTTCCTGCCCTTCCCGATTTCGGAAAAACAAGAAATCTGCGCCATGCAAGGCACAGACTTGACAGAATCGCCGCCCCGTATTACAATAACTGTGAAAACAGAGAAAACAAACGGGGGGCATCATGAAAGAAAAAGCGACCATTGCAACCGCAGCAGATGTTGACCGTATGCTCACGCGGATCGCGCATCAGATCATCGAAAAAAATCACGGCATCAACGGCCTGTGCCTTATCGGCATCCGCACGCGCGGAGTGCCGCTCGCCTGCCGCATTGCCGAAAAAATTTCAGCAATCGAAGGAGCATCCGTTCCCGTCGGCGCGCTGGACATCACCTGGTATCGGGACGATCTGAGCGTCGTCGCCGAAGCGCCGCAGCTCGGAAAAAGCGAAATTCCCTTTTCCGTGGAGGGGATGACGGTCGTTTTGGTGGACGATGTGATCTACACCGGCCGTACCGCCCGCGCCGCGCTGGACGCCGTGATTTCCCTTGGACGCCCGGGGCGCATCCAGCTTTGCGTTTTGGTGGATCGCGGCCATACGGAGCTGCCCATCCGCCCGAATTTCGTCGGCAAAAATATTCCCACCTCGCATGAAGAAATCGTCGCCGTGCATCTGAGCGAATGCGACGGGGATGATAAAATCTGTATTTTGGAAAAAAACCGAACCATCCCTATGCAAGGTAAGTAAAAAGTAAAAAAGAACACACCCGCTTCCGCCGTGCACAATTCAGTGCGCCCCGCGGAAAAAGCGGGTGTGTATTTTTATGCCTTTTTATGCTTTGGCTTGATATGCCGCGATCCCGCGCAGCAAACGATCGATTCCGTCCTGCACGCGGCTGCGCGGGCAGGCAATATTCATGCGCAAAAACGGCGCGCCGCCGACGCCGTAAACCGCGCCCGCCGTGCAATAAAGCCCGGTTTCCCTGCGCAAAAAAGCCGCAAACGCCGTAGCGTCCGCACCGCACAGCGCCGTGCAGTCGATCCAAAGAAGGTAGGTCGCCTCGCTCGGGACAAGCAAGAGCGGTGTTTTTTCAAGCGCTGTGCACACAATCGCTTTGTTTTCAAATAAATAGGCGCGCAGCGCGTCCAGCCAGGGTCCCCCTTTGGTATATGCCGCCGTAGCCGCCGAAACGGCAAAAGCATTCGGCTCGGCGACCTCGTCGGTATTGATGGCGCGGTTGATCTTATGCCGCAGCACAGGGTTTGCCGCATAAACCGCAGCGCTCTGCAGCCCCGCCAGATTAAAGGTCTTGCTCGGCGCAATGCAAACCACGCTGATGTCCCTGCACTGCTCGTTCACCGATGCAAACGGCACATAGGCTTTTCCGGGATCGGTCAGATCGCAGTGAATTTCGTCGCTGAGCACCGTGACATGATGCTCGGCGCACAGCGCACCGATGCGCGCCAGAGTCTCTCTGTCCCAAATCTTTCCGGTGGGATTGTGCGGATTGCAGAGCAGCATCAGCGTCGTCTGCGGGTCGGCAAGCTTTTTTGCAAGATCCTCAAAATCAATCGAATAGGTGCCGTTTTCGTAACGCAACGGGCACGGCAGGATGTTTCTGCCGTTGTTGTATACGGAATTGAAAAAAATATTATATACCGGCGTCAGCATCACGACCTGCTCCGCAGGCGTGGTCAACTTGCGCACGGCGGAGGAAATCGCAGGGACAACCCCCGTGCAGAACATCAGCCACTCGGCGGGGATAAAAAAGCCGTGCCGTGTCTGCCACCATTGCCCGATTGCCGCATACCATTCCCGCGGCACAATGCTGTAACCGTAGGTGCCATGCGCCGCGCGGCGGGCAATCGCCTCCATAACGGCGGGCGCCGTTTCAAAATCCATATCCGCCACCCACATGGGCAGCTCCCCCGGCGCAACATCCCATTTCAGTGAATCAAAGGGGCGGCGGTCGATTTCGCGGTCAAATTCAAATGCGCTCATGCCTGCGGCTCCCCCTTGCACAAAATCACGGTCTTTTCGGGGTCGATACGATCCTTTTCCAAAATCAATTCGCCGATGCTCTGCGCGCGGATCGTCCCGCCCGCGGGGTTGAGCACGCTGTCAATGCGGCTGTCGATCTGTGCCTTGACCGTGGAATATTCAAACGCCAGCGTGGTATTGATCAGCCTGCAGTTTTTCATCACAAGATTTTCAATATAGCACATGCCCTGCAGGCTTTCCACCGTGCAGTTGATCAGCGTCAGATTTTTGGAGTTCCAGCCAAGATATTCTCCGGAAATAAACGAATCGTATACCGTGATATTTTCGCTGTTCCAAAAGGCATCCTTGGAAAGCAGTTTTGAATTTCGGATCGTGACATTTTTTGCGCCGTCGAAAGTATAATTGCCGTAAAGCGTGAGATGATCGACCGTCATGTTTTCGCAGTTCATCGCAAAATAATCGGCGCGGCACGCCGTGACGTTTGAAAGGCGGACATCGCGGCAGTTCCAAAGGGTTTCCGCCGCATCGGAGAACGAAACATCGTCAAGGCGCAGCCCCTCGCACCTGCGAAAATTCTTCGGCGCCTCGATCAGCGCGCGCTCGAGTGCAATATTTTTGGTATACCACACACCCGCGCGCGCCATATCAAACCAGGTGCAGTCCCGCGCCGTGACATTGCTTGTATACCAAAGGGGATACTTCCAGCGAAACATGGAGCCCTGCAGCTCTATATTGCTCGCATGCTTCAGGGGCGATTCGCCGTCTTCAAAAATACAGTCCGTATAGCGCTGCCCGTTTGCAAAAAATTGCGCGCGCTCTGCGGTATAGATCTGTTGCCTGTTCTCTTTCATGTGCTCTCCTTTTCCGCGTGGTTGTCCGTTTTTCCGCGTGTCGTTTTCTCCACAAAATAATCAAGGCAGTCAATGCAGCTGCAGCTTTTATGAAATTGCTCCAGCAGCGTTTTCCGATGCGCCTCAATCAGCTGCCTTGCCTTTTTTTCATCGCCCGCATCGCATGCGGCAAGATACTGCGCAATCGTTTCTTCCGTGCAGCCCGCATCGCGCAGGGTTGCGACGATACGCTCGTGCGTCATGTCACAGCATCCCATAACATCCTCCCCGGTGCTTTGTCCCGAATGGTTTTTGATACAGCATCTTTATTATATTCCCCGTTTTGTATAAAAGCAAATACCTCTTTTCTATGCTTTTTCATGCTTGACAGGCATTGGATTGACTGTTATACTGAATATATGAATGATGCAAAAAGAGGCGCCTATGGAAATCCGGGTTTTGGAATATTTTCTTGCCGTTGCGCGGGAGCAGAATATCACGCGCGCGGCACAAATTCTGCATATCACGCAGCCCACTCTTTCCCGCCAGCTTGCAAACCTTGAGCAGGAGCTGGGAAAACCGCTGTTTGACCGCTCAAAGCGCCGCATCACGCTGACGCAGGAAGGCATGCTTTTGCGCAAGACTGCGGCGGAGATCGTTTCCTTGGCACAGCGCGCCAAGGGGGAAATCGGCAGCTGCCGCAAAGAGCTGTGCGGCGATCTTTATATCGGGGCGGGAGAATCCGAGTCTATGGAGCATATCATCTCCATCGCCGCCAAAATGCAAAGAGCGCATCCCGATGTCCGCTTTCATTTCACAAGCGGCGACAGCGGTGATCTGATCGACCGCCTGGATGCGGGCCTGTTTGATTTTTGCATTCTCTTCGGCGATATCGATCAATCCCGCTATGATTATCTGCCCCTGCCGTATCCTGAAGAATGGGGGCTGCTTGTCCGCGCGGACGACCCGCTTGCAAAAAAAGAATTTCTGACGACAAAAGAGCTGCACGACCTGCCTCTGATCCTATCGCGTGCGGCAATGCAGTCGCCGCAATTCTTCCGTTGGATCGGCAAAGAAGCCGCACAGCTCAACATCACCAATACCTATAACCTGATCTTCAACGCGGCGCTGATGGCAAAAGCGGGCATGGGCCATGTGCTGACGCTGCGCGGCCTTGTCGACCCCGCGGTCGCCTCCCTGCATTTTTTGCCCGTGCGCCCGCGGCTTTCCCTGCCGCTGCATATCGTCTTTAAAAAATACCGCACACTTTCCGCCGCCGCGCAAGCATTTATCGATGCGGCGGAAGCACACTGCACCGCACAGCAAAGCGGGGCGCTCGCATGAGCGCCCCGCTTCCGTTTTAAAATCATTCAAAAGCTGCTGCGCTTGCAATCAGCCCCGCGGCGTCGTCCGCCGAGATATGATTTGTGTTGATCATCAAATCATAGTTTTCAATATCGCCCCATTGATGCTGCGTATAAAAGCGATAGTAGGAGGCGCGGCGGCGATCCTCTTTGCCGATCAGCTCGCGCGCCTTTTTCTCGGGCAGATCCTGCCGCTGCATCACGCGGCGCACGCGGCTTTCTTTATCGTCATACACAAAAACGCGCAAAAGATCGTCTCTGCCCGAAAGCACCGCATCCGCGCAGCGCCCGACGATCACACAGGGCCCCTGCTGCGCCAGGTTGCGAATGACATCGGCAAGCGCCAAAAACAGCGTGTCGTTGACGGGAAGATTATTCTGTGTGGGAGAAAAGCCGCCCATAAAATATGCGCCCGTGGAAACAGCATATAAAAAGCTGTTGGTCGCCGTTTCGTCGACCCGGTCAAGCAGCTCCTTGGAGAGCCCGCTCTTCTCGGCAGCCAAAAGGATCAGCTCCTTGTCATAATAAGGGATGCCGAGCCGCCCGGCGGTTTTCTGCCCGATGGCGCGGCCGCCGCTGCCGTACTGTCTGCCGATGGTGATGATCCTGTTTTTCATAAAATTCCCTCCCGTTTTTTATTGCTGCACAGGGGTGAGCGTTTGCCCGATGAGCGTTACCCTGCGCACGGTTTCAATCGTTTGCCCCAAAAAGATCTGCGCCGCCGCCGAAAACGATTCCGGCGCATCACTGACAAAAAATTGCAGCTCGCCCGTTTTTCGCGTCGTGCAAAGGTTGTTTTCCGCAAGGCTTTTTTTCAGTGCCTTTGCGACCTCCGCCCCCGTATCGATCAGGGGCACGCCCGGCAGCGCCGCCGCAATGGCAGGGCGCAGATGCGGATAATGCGTGCAGCCTAAAATCACGGCGTCCGGTTTCCATGCCTCCATAGGGCGCAGATAGCGCTTTGCCACCAGCTGCGGCACGGGATCATCGGCATCAAAAAAGCCGTTTTCCACAAGCGGCACAAACAGCGGGCAGGCAATCTGAAGAACCTGCGCGGCACTGTCCGAATTTTGCAGCGTACGCACAAACGCTCCGCTGTTCACGGTCGCCTGCGTTGCAAGCACTCCGATGCGTTTCGCCCCGCCGCAAAGCGCCGCACGGCATGCCGGCTCGATCACCCCGAGCACTGTGCCTGAAAACATCTCTTTGCATGCATCCGGCGCCACGGAGCTGACCGTGCCGCAGGCAATCACAATCGCCTTCGGCTGCATTCCCGCCAAAAAGCGCATATCCTGCTCGGCATAGGTGCGAATGGTCTGCTGCGATTTCGTCCCGTATGGCACCCGCCCCGTATCCCCGAAATAAATCAGGTTTTCTCCCGGCATGCATGCATGGATCTCCCGCAGTGCGCTCAGCCCGCCAAGGCCGCTGTCAAATACGCCGATGGGCCTGTCGCAAAGCGGTAAATTTTCCCGCGCGCTCATGTGCGCTCCTTCGCATCTTCCAGTGCAAGGCACAAAAGGCGATCGATCAAAGCAGAATAGGAAAGCCCGTCATGCTGCATCATCTTCGGGTACATGCTGATCGGGGTAAAGCCGGGAAGGGTGTTGATCTCGTTGAATACGATCTCTTCCTCCCCATCCCGCTCCCTCACGAAAAAGTCCACGCGGGAAAGCCCGCGGCAGCCAAGCAGCCGAAAGATCAATACCGCCTGCTCCCGGAGCTTCTGCGCGGTCTGCGGCCTGATTCTTGCGGGGATGTAGGCACGGCTTTTGCCGTTTTTATATTTATCCATGTAGTCATAAAATTCCGCGCCGGGTTCGATTTCTCCGGGGGTCGCCGCCATGGGCTTTGCGCCGCCCAGCACCGCGACCTCAATCTCGCGCCCCGTGATCGTCTCCTCTGTCAGCACCTTTTCATCATAGCGTGCCGCTTCACACAGCGCGCGGGCAAGAGAGGGCAGATCCTTCGCTTTGCAAACTCCGACGGAGGAGCCTGCATTGGCAGGCTTGACAAACAGCGGAAATGCAGCCACGCGCGCGGCTTTTTCCGCCGCCGCTGCGGGATCCGCCTCGATCTCGGCGCGCCCGAGCACGGTGTAGGCAGCCTGGCAAATGCCGCTGCCCTGCAGAATGCGCTTGGTAAAAACCTTATCCATGGCAACGGCGGATGCCGCGCAAGGCGCGCCGACATACGGGATTTTGCAAAGATCAAGATAGCCCTGCAGCCGCCCGTCCTCGCAGAAGGTGCCGTGCATCACCGGAAACGCCGCGTCGATTTTTTCGCGCGCTGCAACCGCCCCGGTTTTCCCGTCAAAGCTCAGAAGATATCCGCCGTCTTCCCCGGGCACAAAGGCAGCGGGGCGCAAATGCGCTTTGTCAAGGCGCCAGGCATCCGTCTCGATCGCCGAAATTTCGCCGTCATAGCGATACAGCATGCCCTGCTTTGTCACGCCGACCGTAACAACATCCCATTTTTCCCGGTCGATCTCCCGCAAAACGCAGGAGCAGCTCACCAAAGAAACCTCATATTCTTCCGATCTGCCGCCGAACAGGCAGCATATTTTCGGTCGATTCATCGCAATATTCCTCTCTTTCCGTATCATCGGGGCACTCCCTGCTCACTCTGCCTTCTCCAAAATCACAGCCTGGCATCCAAGCGCCGTAAAGCTGCTTTCGCAATCCGCGCGCGGGTAGGAAACAAGGCCGCTGAGCGGGTCCTGAAAGATATAGTCCTGTGCGGTATAGCCCACAAGCACAAGGCAATGAGAATAGCGCAGCCAGGAAAACCGCTCCCCATCCGCCTGCCATTGCCGCGCTATGGTGAAATCCTGCCGCATGCCGACCGTTGCCCACACGATAACGGGCGTGCCGCGGTCGATCTGTCCGAGCAGCCCCTCAATGGTAAGGGAATGCACATACTTTGCCTCAAGGCGCGCGTCCCTGTCCTGCAAAAAGCGGTTTGCCGCCGCCCGCACAACCGGCGCATTGCAGCCAAGCCCCGCCTCTCCCGCAAAGGGAGAGCCGACATAGGCTTTGTCCGGGTCGGTTTTCAGAAATTCTCCCATCGGGCAGTATTCGCGCACAAGCGCCGTGCTGTCATACGGATAGCCGTAGTATTCCAGCACCATCGCAAGCGAGACAAATTCGCAGCCGTTGGGAAGCTCCGGCAGCTGAGAGCGCGAGGTCATAGGCAGCGGATTTTCGCCGCTGTACGGATGCGTTTCCTCCGGCGTTTGCAAAACAACCTCTTCGGTTGTCGGCCGCTCGGAAAGCGGCGCGTATTCCGAGGCGAGTGTCGTCACGGCGGGGGGCTGTGACGCCGGCGTCAGATACCCAAGGCCCGCGGTGAGCAGCATCATGATGCAAAGCACCGCACCGCACAGGCAGCCCACAATTGCCAGCCGCCGAATTTTTTGCAGTCCGTTTTTCATACTATGTTCGGATTCCTTTATTTTATGTCTGTTTTTGTTCCGTTTTCGGTTTCGTTTGCCGCAAAATCAGCATGCGGTCATTACCGCCGTAATCCTTTTTCAGCTCTGCAAGGGGAAAATACCGCTTTGCAAACGCCAAAAGCCCGCCCTGGTCGTACCCGATTTCAAAAAGGACGCGCGCGCCCTGCGGCAGCACCGCGTGAAAATACGGAATCAGCGTGCGGTAAAACAAAAGACCGTCTTCCCCGCCGCAAAGCGCCATGCGCGGCTCCTGCAAAACCGTGCGGTCCAATTCGTCGCAAACGGCGCTCCGAATATACGGCGGGTTGCACAGCACCAAAGCGGCGTCCGAAAGCGGCTGCGCCGCGTTGAGCACATCGTATTTTTCAAAGCGCGCCCGCGCCGAAAGACCGTGCCGCCGCGCGTTTTCACGGCTCAGAGCAAGCGCTTCGTCGCTGAGGTCAACCCCTATGCCGTGCAGCTCTTCTCTCGCCTGCAAAACGCTGAGCAAAAGACAGCCGCTGCCGCAGCAAAAATCATAGACAGTGCCCCCGATCTCCTCGCGCAGCGCCTCTTCCGCCAGAATTTCGCTGTCCTGCCGCGGGATCAGCACGCCCGGGCGCACTGCAAAGCGCAGCCCGAAAAAATCCGTTTCGCCGCAGATATATTGCAGCGGCTCTCCCGCAAGGCGCCGCGCGCACAGCTTCATTGCTTCTTCGCAGTCTGCATCCGACAGCGGCTGCTCAGCCCGCAGCAAAAGCGACGCTGTGTCGCAGCGCAGCTGCAGACACAAAAGCGTATCCGCTTCCCGCCCCGCATCGAAAATGCCGATCTGCTGCGGCGCCGCCCCCAAAGCGGCGCGCATCGCCCTGCGCAGCTGCGCTGTTTTCAATGCTCCGCCTCCGGTTGTGCGGTTCCGTCCTTTTGTTCTGGCCCTTGTTCTTCTTCCGTCTGCTGCGCCGCGCGTTTTGCAAGCAGTGCATCGGTCAGGAGGGTATAAGTATCGTCCGTGCCCGCAAGCCGTTCAAGCGGCAGCTCCGGAAATTCGTCGCAAAGCGCCGCTTTGAGCGCCGTGATACCGATTTCGATCTGGTCGTCGTCCGGCTCTCTTGTGGTCAGCCGCTGCATCCAAAGCCCCGGGGCGGTTGCAATTTTGGTGAGAAGATTATCATGCTTTCCGGCATACATTAAAAATTCGAAGCCGACGCCCGCAATCAGCGGCAAAAGCGGCAGCTTGAGCAAAAGCCGCAGCCAAAGCGTATCCCAGGTGACAAAGGAAAATACTATGATGGAAAGAATCATGATCACGAAAATAAAGCTGGTGCCGCAGCGCGGGTGAAAGCGCTTTTGCCGCCGCACATTTTCAACGGTCAGCTCCGCGCCGCTTTCATAGCACAAAATACTCTTATGCTCCGCCCCGTGATACTGAAAGGTGCGCCGAATATCGGGCATAAGAGAAACAAGCGCCACATAGCCGATAAAAATCAGAATGCGCATACCGCCCTCAATGGCATTTTTGAACCATCCGAGCGTACCGCCGCTGAGCGTATCAAACCATTTGGTCAGCGCCATGGGCAAATAGAAAAACAGCCCGAACGCAAGCACAAGCCCAAGCACCGTGCCAAGCACCATCACAAAATCATATATGCTCTTTCCGAAAGTCCTGCGCAGCCATTTTTCAAATTTCGTTTCCTCTTCTTCTCCGCCGCCGACAGCCTCTGCGGAAAGCGTGAGGGTGCGATAGGAAAGCACCATACTCTCCACAAAGCTCACAATGCCGCGCAACACGGGAATGCGCAGAAGCTTATGCCTCTCCCGCGCGGAATGAAATTGTTTTTTTACCACGCGCACCGTTCCGTCCGGCATGCGCAGCGCCGTGCAGCTGTTCTTTCCGGCTTTCATCATCACGCCCTCGAGAACCGCTTCTCCGCCCACCTTATTGAAGCGCGGATTTCTTTCTGCTCCGTCTTTTTTCATCGTATATCAGCCTTTGCAAGGTGCAAAGTCCTTTCTCTGTTTATAAAATCCCGAGTTTATTATAGCAAAAACAGCGGCAAAAGGAAAGCCCTTTGCCGAAAAAACAGCCCGATTTACGAAATTTTCCTGCGGTTTTGCGCAGTGCAGCCGCGCAAAATCCGACTTGCCCCTTGCAATCGGGCGAAAAAAACGGTATAATGAAAATACACACTGCGATAGCTACACCCTTGTATATTGAAAACGCATACCTTACAGATTGGAGTCGGATATGGATTCTCTGAAAAATTACGGAATCACATTTGCGATCGCGCTCTTGATTTTCGGGCTTTTGGCATTGTTTTTGGCGCCCTTCGCCGTGCAAAGCCTCGAAGGCGGCATGGGCGGCGACAAGGATAAGGATGCCTCGCCGGAGGAAGTGAGCACGGACCCCGCGCAAAACACGGAAGAGGCAGACCTCTCCGCCGTGCAAGGCACAAGCTTCACCGTGCTTTTGGCAGGCGTTGACTATCTGCCGGACGCCCTGGGTGACTATGCTACGACCTTCGCCGCAAGCTATACATACGGACAAAGTCAAACGGGTGCCTCCGTCTCGGACGATGCCCTGAGCTATGCAAAGCCGCGCGCCATCAGCGCCGACAGCATTGTGCTGCTCCGCATCGATAAAGAAGCCAAGACCGCGTTGATTCTTTCCGTGCCCAGCCGCGCGCGGGTCATCGTCGGCGGCAATTCCGTCACGCTCGGCTCCGTTTTGACCACCAAAGGCATCAACTTTTTCCGCGATAAGATTACGGCGCTCACGGGGCTACCCATCGATTATTATGTGCTTTTCACCCCGCGCGGCTTTGTTAATGCCATCAACCAGCTCGGCGGCGTCAGCTATAACGTGCCGCAAAATATGGAATATACCGACCCGACCGAGGGCATGACCATTTCCCTCTCCGCCGGGCAGCAGACCCTGAGCGGCAAAGCGGCGCTCTCCATGCTGCGCTATGTCAGCTATGCGGACGGCGACATCAGCCGCATGCGCGTGGCGCGCCAGTTTGCCAAGAGCCTGCTGGACAATATGAATGTCTACACAACGCTTGCCAATGCGCCGGAGCTGTTCCGCACGCTCAGCGGCTATTTCTATTCGGATATCACGGCGGAAAATTTCGCAAGCCATGCCGATCTTTTGTTCTCCTATGACAAGCTCGCCGTCAAGGAACTGCAGCTACAGGGGCAGAGCTTTGTGCTGGAGGGCGTGGAATATGTGGAGCTGAACGAAGACGTTATCATCTCCGAGTTGCGCCCCTACCGCTGAGCGCCAAACACGCTGGCAGCGTATTTTTCCTGAAAGCTTACAAACGGGCACTGCTTTTGCAGTGCCCGTCTTCTTGCCGCGGCCTTCGGAGAGGCGGGTGTATTGCAAAAATACCCGCCATGCAGCATTTGCCTTTTGGCAAAGCGCCTCCGAGAGCTGCCTGCGGCACATTTTCTCCCGACTGATATATCCCCGTAAATATCATTGCACAAAAAGGTCGCAACGCAAACAAACACAGAAAGATACTTCGACTGCGCCGCGCTTGCCACGTCCGAAGAACCGGCAGCACAATATTATTTGCGGCATGCCGGGGCGCAAACAGTGAGCTGTGCTGCTGGGGAGGATTGCGGCAATAAAGCTTATTTCCTCAGAAAGTGTGCTCGTGAACAAATTTGCCGTATTGAAATACTGTGGAATGAAATAAACGCCGTGTTGTTTCTTTTGCATCGTTCCTCCGAAAAAAGAAAGCACCCGTCCACGCATCTTCAAAGACCTAACGATGCGCGCACGAATGCTTTTTTTGCATTTCCTGCCCGGTGGCAGTATTTTTGTTATGCGATTTGCGGCAGCCCTGCCGCAGAGAATCTTCTCAAAGCATGTAAGAAAAACTGTTGAAATATGCGGGATACTCCGCAGCCACAAGCCCGCCGATGATGCCCGCGATGAAGCTGATGGCGTAGATCACCGTGAAGACAATCGCCAGCACAAGCGCCACAATGGAAAGCACCTTTGCAACAATTGCCATGGGCTTTTTTCCGCCGCCCGCGTTGGCGCAAGCCATTGCCTTGTTTGCCCGCGGCAATGCAAGCGCTGCAAGCACGATTGCCGCAATACTTGCAACCGGCCATTCGCAAAGGGCAGCTGCGATGATCGATAAAACCAGTGCGGTCTTCGCCATGGGATTGCCCGCCGGGGTAACAGGCACCGCTTCGATCGGCTGCCGCGTTGCTTCGTTTCTGTTTTCGTCCATTCTTCCGTCCCTCCCTCATACTATAAAGCTTATTTACCGATGGTTTTATTGTACCATTCAAACGGTCTCCCGTCAATCTTTTTTTGCATTTTTCAGCAAAAACAACGCCGTTTTCCCAAAATATTTTTGCCTCAGAAGGAAACAAATGAGGCCAGGGCCTTTGCAAGACAAAACAAAACCGGCTGATGCACAAGATAGACAATGAGTGCATGCCTGCCCAAAAATGCAAAGAAATGCGGCTTTGCCCGATAAAACAGGGCGGGAAACGCCCCCGCACGAATGAAGCCGCCGAGCCAGGCACCGAGGAAAAAAACAAACATCCATGGAAAAAGCGGAAAATAATCCGCGGAGTAAAAGCCGGAGGGCACAAACCCAAGCGGAAACAAAAACGGGAACGGCACAGGATTTGCCGCCCGGCATAAAAGCAAACTTCCTCCAAAGAGCAGCGCATACAAAATCGGCTCGACAAAGCGCGGCAGCGCCTCCAGCCTCTTTCCGAAAAAGCCATAAAGCAGCATACAGACGGAAAGCAGATGAAGCACTCCGAACAAAATAGGCATATCGATCAAAATCGTGACCGCGCTCAGCGCAAGCGCAATGCCAAGCAGCTTCGCCCCGCGCAAAAGATTGGAATGCGAAAAGCGGCAGGCAATTCCAGAAAGCAAAACAAACAGCCCGGCAAAAAAATAATGCAGCTCTTGGAACACGGGGTTTTTGAACAGCCATACGGGCGCCGAGCAAAATACAACCAGATCGTACAGAAAATGGTGAATCACCATGAGAAAGACGGATATCCCGCGCAGAATATTCAGCATGGCGACGCGCTCGCCCGGTGCAACGGCGCGCCCGAGCGGCTGCATTATTTTATGCATGGTCTTCAAAGCGCTTTGCATACGCTTCAATATCGCCCGCGCCCATGATCACAAGCATATCTCCGTCCATAAGCTCCTGCCCGAGCGCCTCCGTGAGCACCGCATAGTCCGAAAAATAGCGGGCATGCGGCGTGGCGGCGGCAAGCTGCGCGGAACTGACGCTTGCATCAAACGGCTCCCGCGCTGCGTAAATATCGACAAAAAATGTCTCATCCGCCGGAGCAAACGCCTTTGTAAAATCATCAAACAGCGCTTTGGTCCGGCTGTAGGTGTGCGGTTGAAACACGCAGAAGAGCCGCCCGCGGCACAGTGCACGCGCACCGCGCAGCGTGGAAAGCACCTCTGTCGGATGATGACCGAAATCATCGTATACCGCAACATCCCTGCCCGGGAAACGCCCCTTATATTCCATGCGGCGATGCGCCCCGGTAAAGCTTTCAAGGCCCGACCGCACCGCTTCCTTTTCAATGCCGCACAAATCCGCGCAGGCGCAGCAGGCAAGCGCATTGTAAATATTATGATGCCCGCCGACGCGCAGCTGCACGCGGCACCATTCCTCCCCGTTTCGCAGAACCGTGAAAGAGGGGAAGCCCCCCTGCTCCCCGATTGCAACCGCTCTGAAATCCGCCGCCTGCTCCACGCCGAAGCTCACAAGGTGCGGCACAATTCCCTGCGCCGCGCGCATGGTATTTGCACAATCCGCATTTACCACGGCATATCCATCCCGCCCCGGCAGGTTCAAATAGCGATGGAAGGAGGTGCACACCTGGTCGATATCGTGAAAATAATCGGGGTGATCCATCTCCGCATTCAAAACAACGGCAATGCTCGGCTGCAAGGACAAAAACGAATCTCTGTATTCGCATGCTTCAAAAATAAAATCATCGCCCTGCCCCAAATGATAGGCGCCGTGAATTTGCGCAAGCTCTGCGCCGATCAGAATGCTCGGGTCTCGCCCTGCATCCAAAAACAAATGGGAAAGCATTGCGCTTGTGGTGGATTTTCCGTGCATCCCCGCAATGCCGACGGCATTTTTATGCCCGCTCATCAGCGCCGCCAGAAAATCCGTGCGGTAGATCATGCGCAGCCCAAGCTCCTTTGCGCGCAAAAACTGCGGATTATCCGCAGCGATCGCCGCATTATATATAATCACATCCTGCTGCCCGATCTTTTTTGCATCGTGCCCGATATCCACCGTGATACCTCTTTGGCGCAGGCGCTCGCAGTGCGCGCTGTCCGTGCGGTCCGACCCGGCGACGGTGTAGCCGCGCCGCGCGGCAAGATCTGCCAAAGCGCTCATGGATACCCCGCCGATGCCGAGAAAATAAAGGCGGTTTTTTTCGGGGGAAATTCCCTGCAGCACATTGTTTTCGCGCTTTGAATAGTCCATTGGCCTTCTCCTTTGCAACCGCATTTTGCCACCCCTGACAGAAAAAGCGGCTTGCGTTTTCTTTTTGCTCATTTTTCTGACATATTCGGGACAAAGTGTTAATAAAATAATTTCAAATGTGTTTCATGTTTTTCACAAATAACCTGTATAATAAAGGAAAGAGCAGAGTACATATCGCGCTCACTCAATCCACGACACTTCATCTTACGGGGGAACAGAACATGATTATTACAGACATCAAAATCAGAAAATTATTTGACGAAGGTCCCATGAAGGCGGTTGTATCGGTCACGCTGGATCATCAATTTGCCGTGCATGACATCAAAGTAATCTATGCAAAGGACAAATATTTTATCGTTATGCCCAGCCGCAAAAATCCGGACGGCACCTATCGTGATATCGTTCATCCGATCAATGCCGAATTCCGAAGCACCATGGAGCGCGCCGTGATCGATGCTTATCAGAAAGAGCTGCAAGCCTATAAGGACGGAACCAGTCCGCTCTGCCATCGCGATGAGGAACAGATCGCGCTGTAATTTCTCCGTATTTTTCGAAAAAATCGCCCCGGACGGGGCGATTTTTTCGCCTGTTTTTCCCCTCAGACCACCTGAAACAAATAAAATTTCAGGTATTCCGTCTGCGGCACGCCGAACAGAATCGGGTGGTCAGGTGCCTGCGCGCGCTGCTCAATGAGGCGCAGATGCACCCCGGCATCATACGCCGCCTCCCGCAGCATCTGCTCAAAATTTTCCTGCGTCATAAAATGCGAGCAGGAGCAGCTTGCCAAAAGTCCGCCGCGCTGCACAAGGCGCATTGCCGCCGTATTGATCTGCAAATAGCCGCGAAAAGCGCTCTCTACCGTGCTCTGGCTCTTGGTAAATGCCGGCGGGTCCAGGATAATAAAATCGTACGCGCCCTTTTTGGCTTGCGTTTGCAACTGCTCCAAGTAGGCAAACACATCCGCGGTAACAAACTCCATCTGTTCCGTCATGCCGTTGAGCGCCGCATTGTGCCGCGTTTGCTCCATTGCGTCCGCGGAAATATCAACGGCTGTCACATGCTCCGCCCCGCCGCGCACGGCGTTGAGCGCAAAGGCGCCCGTATGGGTAAAGCAGTCCAGCACACGCCGTCCCCGCGCAAGATGCGCCACGGCGGCGCGATTGTATTTCTGATCCAGAAAAAAGCCCGTTTTCTGCCCGATGATATAATCCACCGTATAACGGATGCCGTTTTCTTCAATCCCGACAATTCCGTTGCCGTTTGTCAGCCCTTCTCCGCACCAAAATCCGCAGCGCTGCTCCAGGCCCTCCGCGCGCCGCACGGCGGCATCGTTGCGCTCATAGAGATGGTGAATCTCTTCTCCCTGTGCGCGCAGCTGCTGCACCAGCGCCGAGAAAATGCAATCCTTATACCGCTCCATTCCGACGCTTGAGACCTGTGCGACAAGCACATCTCCAAAGCGATCCACCGTGAGCCCCGGAAACTGATCCGCTTCCCCGAAAATCAGGCGGCAGGCGGAAAAATCCGCAGGGCAATGCAGCACAGCTTTGCGATAGGCAAGCGCATAGCGCACGCGCCGCTGCCAAAACGCCGCATCGAAGGTATCGTTGGCATTTTGCGAAAACACCCGAATACGGATTTTGGAAGCGGGGCTGAAAAAGCCGCTGCCGAGATATTTGCCGCGCGGGCTGAGCACATCAACGATATCGCCCGCCTGCGCACCGCGGGGCGCCTGCCTCAAGTCGCTTTCATACAGCCAAGGGTGCCCTGCGTGCAGCCCGCCCGCAGCCCGATTTGTTACAATACAAGTAGGATACTCTCTTTGTTTCATAAATACCGTTAATCCTTTGATTCAAGTGCCGCATTTTCTCCGCGCCCGGCAAAAGGCTCCCCGCTTTTTGCAAACAGCCGCAAAATCGGATATTCCGCCGCGCCGCCGAAAAAGCAAAGCGCAAACCGCAGCAGCGTTCCGAGCAAAAGCACGGATGCACTTGGCGCCTGCTGCCACACAATAAGCGCCGCGCAAAGCTCTGCGAGCGCACGCGCCGCACAACTAAAGGCAAGCAGCAAGGCATAGGAAAAAAATGTGCGGCGATACAGCCGCGCGGAAAGCCACGACAAGCAAAGCCCGAGGCAAAGATAAAGAAGCGGCTCAAGCACAATACGGCTGCCGCCGCTGAGCCCGACCAGCGTCCCCGCGCAAAGGGCATAAATGCCGGTGGGGAGGAGTCCCCGCCGGCATGCAAGCCAACAAAGGGGGCCGAGCAACAGATCAGCCCCCGTATGCAGTGCGGTAATATCCGCAAACCATGTCCGCTGCAGCAAAAAAAGAACGAATACAAAACAAGCAAGGAGCCGGTCTTGCCATCCAGTCCGCAGATGCCGCGACCGCTCTGCCGTCACTGTGTCTTTTTGATCGATCTGCTGCATAAGATACGTTGTCCTCAGAGATTCTTTTCGCTGAGATCTTTTCTGCACTGCGCGCAAACAAGCTTGTCACGGTACAGAATCACATTGTCCGCTTCGCCGCAGAAGATGCAGCAGGGCTGGAACTTCTTGAGAATGATGCGGCTGCCCTCAACATAGATTTCGAGCGGGTCCTTCGGCCCGATGTCCAGATTCTCTCTGATTTCAATCGGAAGAACAAATCTTCCCAGCTCATCAATGCGTCTTACAATTCCTGTTGATTTCATAATAAAGTGTCCTTTCATGTGCATATTTGTCGAATTTCTCCGACACTAACATAAGGTTACCACAAAGTACCGAAAATGTCAATATGGGAAGGTTGTGTTTTTTTGATCGGCAGAATTTGCGGCGCACTGTGCGGCGTTTGCGCGCTGTATGCCCTTTGCAGCGGGAGCACGGCGGCTTTTTCCGCGGCGCTGCTGGACGGCATTGCCCGCGCCGTGCAGCTTGCAATTACCCTCGGCGGCGCCATGTGCTTTTGGGGCGGCATCCTGGAGGCGGCGCAGCGCGCCGGGGTTTTAAAGCTGCTGTGCCGCGTCTTCCGTCCGCTTTTTTCGTTTTTGTTTCCGAAATGCCGCAAAAATCCCCGAGCGTCAGAAGCTCTCTGCGCCTCCTTCTGCGCCAATTTGATCGGCCTCGGAAACGCGGCGACCCCCCTTGGCATTGCCGCCATGCGCGCAATGGCGGCGCCGGAGGCGCGCGGATGGGCAAGCGACGATATGATTCTTTTTGCCGTGCTCAATACCACGGCTTTCAGCCTTTTGCCCACAAATCTGCTCTCTTTGCGCCGCGCCGCCGGCTCCGCCGACCCGTTTTTGATTCTTGCCCCGGTTTGGCTCTGCTCGGCGATTGGCTGCATCTTTGCCGTTTTCCTGTGCCGCCTGCTTGCCCGCCTTTCCCGCAGCCCGGGAAAACCGCATCCTGCACGCAGCGAAAAAGCTGCGGTGCCCGCAAGGAGGCGCTGAGGCATGCAGGCCGTATTTGAAACAGTCGGTGCCGCCGCGCTGCCGGTTTTGTTTCTCGGCATCGGGGCATTGTTTTTGCTCCGCCGCGGCAGCTTTGATGCGTTTTTGTGCGGGGCGGAGCAGGGGCTGCGGGAAAGCGCGCATCTTTTGCCGACGCTGCTCCTGCTCGTTACAACCGTCTCGCTTTTGCAAGGCTGCGGTATTTTAGAGCCGCTCGCCCGTCTTTTCGCGCCGTTGCTTGCGCGCCTCGGTCTCTCCGTGCACATTTTGCCGCTGCTGTTTCTGCGCCCCGTTTCGGGCAGCGCCTCCACCGCGCAGCTGTCCGAAATTTTTTCCGCCGTCGGACCGGACAGCCCGGACGGGCTTTTGGCAAGCGTAATTCTCGGCTCCTCCGAAACCGTTTTTTATGTCATTGCGGTGTATTTCGGTGCCGTCGGTGTGAAAAAAAGCCGCTATGCCCTGCCCGCCGCGCTGCTCGTGATGCTGTTTTCCGTCGGGTGCGCCGTATTTTTCTGCCGCTTCTTTGTATCATTCTCCCCCGTTTTGCGCATACTATGAAAAAATTGCAGGAAAGCGGGGAAAAACGCTATGGAATCTTTGAAAAAACGCAAAAAATCAAAAAATTATGACCCTTCCTCCATTCGTCAGCCGGGGGCGCGCGCCGTGGTACAGGGCTGGCGCGATTCGGAATTTCAGGTGGATCCTCTTGGCAGCTGGACGGGCAACACCGCGGCGACCAACCGCGGCGATCCGCCCCAGATTCCGCAGCAGGACGCGGACGATTTATAAGCCGCGCCCGCGCACAGCTGTAAAACACACAAAAAGACAGAAAGAGGCAGCGCCCCGATTGCTCGGAGCGCCGCCCTTCTTTTGTTTTGTCAGACACCCGGCCACTTATATTGGTCGAAATTATCATAGTTGAGAATCCGCTCAAAGGTCTCGGAGCCGACCTTGATCTGCTTGGTCACGATCTTCTCGCTGCCCTTCGCAACGGCAAGCTCATAAACATAGCCGTTTGCATATGCTTTTCCGCTGAGCGCCACGCCGTCAACGGTGACCTCCTTTTGCGCATCGGTAAAGATGCGGATGGTGCGGGTAGTGTCGTTTGTCACCTCGACCGCAACGATGGTCGCGCAATCGTCGCGCAGGATATCCTGCGCCAGAATGCGACGCATCTGTTCCATCAGCTCGGGGTTCTCGTGATCATACAGAGAGGTCAGATCGCGGTTTTTGCCCTCCTTGTAGAGCTGCTTATAGTAGGTATCCATCAGCGAATCCACGGAATATTCCGTGATGCCGAGCGCATTCAGCGCAGTCTCGATCTTCTTCTCCGCCATTGCCAGATATTCAATATCCTCAAAGCCGTCGCGAATGGTTTCCAGCGTCAGCGTTGCAACGGGGATATTCTTATTCACATAGCCGTCGGCTGAAAGAAGCTTCTTATATTTTCCGTCGGCGTTGTATACAATGCTCGGGTCTCGCTTGGTTACATCCGTTTCGGTGCGGGTGACCGCGCGGACATATCCAGGCAGAACGATCTGTCCGTCGCCCGCATAAAGCCCTCTGCCGCCGCGGTAATAGGTATAGGGGTCGGTCCAGGGGTCTTTATAAAGTCCCTTGTAATCGTCGCCGTCGGTATACCACATGGACATCTGGAAGTACCAGTCGCCTTGCACGCCGAAATCGCGCTGCATCCAGTGGATCATACGGGCGGACATGAGCCAGTCGACCAGCATATAGGTTGCTGCCGGCGGGTTCGGGTCGAGCGCGCCGTACCACCATACCTGATAGCCGTTTGCGAGCTTATCGCGGATCCATGCTTCGCTGCCGACCTGTTGTCCCCATTGAGAGCTCGGTTCTTCAAACGCGCCCCACTTCGGGCAATAGCAGTTGATCGCCTTGAGATATTCCCCTTCCAATGCCGTTGTGGAAAGCGTGATGGCGTTTGGCATAAGCTGCTTGCGCGTCAATATGTTCTTCGCATCGATTTCATTATATCCGGTCTGCTCATCCAGCGCATAGTAAACCGCCTTGGAATCAAGTCCTTCCGCTTTCAGAGCATCGGCAAGCTTTACATCCCATTCGCTTGCGCCGCCCTGACCGTCGCCGAACCAACGTACCTGGAAGCAGGTCGTCTCGGGGCGCTCCACATATTCTTTGATATCGCTGACCCATTTTGCAATGGCTTCATCCGAGCAAAGACCGCCGTAAATCTGCTGATCCGTCGGCGGGTCAAACACCGTTACACGATATTTCTGCCCGAAATTGTAATAATCAATATTCAGCTGCAGCAGCTGCGCGTCTGTTTGTCTGACTCCAAACGTTCCCGGATAATAGGTTGCAACCGTATCATTTGCACGGCTTGCGGGTCGCGTCCCGGTGATCTCACCGTTGGCGTTACGCTGCGGGACGGTTTTCGTTTCGTTGAGATAACGGAATGCGCTGCGCACCGCTCTTTCGCGCGGCAGGGTGATATCCCACACCTCGACCTCAACGGGAATTTTGATATCCGCGCCGCCGTCGTAATGAACGGTGACCGTTCCGGTATAGGTGCCGGCAGCCTGATTGAGATCGGAATATACCGTGATCCAATAGCCCTGAAGATTGCCTGCGGCAATATCGCTCTTGCGGTTATCCTCGTAGTAATTCTCCCAGGTCTTTTCTTCATAGTCGATCGGCACAAGGCCCATGGGATACATGCCGAGCGGGAATACGCCGAGCGACGTTGCCGTAGAGCCGTGCCACGGACCGGAATAGGTATATTTGTGCTCAATATAATGCTGGCGATAGCATTCCACATCGGTCAGGGTATGGCCCTGCCCGTCGGTCAGAGCGGAAATTTCAAACCAGACGCCCGTCTGCGCTTTGTCAAACTGCAGCAGGAACTGCATGCCCTCGCCCTCATTGCGGGCAAGCTTTGCGCTGAGCTTTTTCACATCGTTTGCCGCGACGGAGGCATTCTGCATAAACTTTTCGGCATTGGAAACGATGCGCACATAGGGGCTGAGCTCCTGCTCGCCGACCGTGCGGGTTTCCGTCTCACCGCAGCGGGAACAGGTGCGCTTTTCCGTGGTTGCATCCACGGCGGTCCATTCGCCCCATGCATGCCCGAGCGGATCGATCACGGTAGATTCCACCTTATAATCACATCTTGTGCAATGCTCACCCTTGGTAGCACCCGGCTCGGTACAGGTAGCATCCCTGGCTTCGACATCAACAACAATGTCATGTCCGAGCGGATCGAGCACAGTGGATTCTACCTTATAATCACATCTTGTGCAATGCTCTCCCTTTGTGGCACCCGGCTCGGTACAGGTAGCATCCCTGGCTTCGACATCAACAACAATGTCATGTCCGAGCGCAGGAATCAGCTGCTGCGGCTTCAGAACCGTATTGCAGCGCGCGCAGTGCTCGCCGGCGGTAAGTCCTGTCCTGGTGCAGGTCGGCTCCACGGCAGCATCCGTGACCGCATCATGCCCAAGCGCGGGCACTTTCGTCTGCTCCACGCGGTAATCGCATCTTGTGCAATGTTCGCCTGCGGTTACCCCGTCCTCGGTGCAAGTAGGTGCAACCGCGGCATCGGCAACAATGTCATGTCCAAGCGCAGGAATCGCAGTGGATTCTACCTTATAATCGCATCTTGTACAGTGCTCGCCCCTGGTTGTGCCCGCTTCGGTACAGGTCGCAGTCTTCGCTTCGACATCAACGACAATGTCATGTCCGAGCGCGGGAATCAGCTGCTGCGGCTTCAGAACCGTATTGCAGCGCGCGCAGTGCTCACCGGCAGAAAGCCCTGTCTTGGTGCAGGTTGGCTCCACGGCAGCATCCGTGACCGCATCATGCCCGAGCGCCGGAACGGTTTCCTGCGCCTTGAGAATCTTGCCGCATACGGAGCAATGCTCCCCCTCGGTCAGCCCGTCTTCGGTACATGTAGGCGCAACTGCCGCATCAATTACAAGCACATGCTCATGCGGTAAATCGGGATCTACCGGCTGATCCGGCTGCATCACATTTTCAATAAAACGCATCAGAATGGAGGCAACCTGCGCGCGGGTCGCACTTGCCTGCGGCGCAAGCGTGTAAACATCGCCTTGCTTGTTGCCGGAAATGATACCGGCGGCAACCGCCCAGGCAACCGCCTTTTCGGACCAATGCTGCACCTTGCCCGCATCTGCAAAGGAAGCAAGAGATGCGCCCGGTGCAAGCTCAATACCCTTATATATTGCATAGCGCATCATCAGGGACGCCATCTGCTCGCGGGTGATGCTGTCATCCGGCGCAAAGGTCCCGTTCGGGAATCCGCTGACAATTTCTTTGGACGCCGCCCAAAGAACACCGCTTGTATACCATTTCCCGTTCTGTACATCGGAGAACGGGTTAGTGCTCGGCGCCTCGGGACGGCCCTCCAGCCGCCACAGCACACTGACAAGCATCGCTCTTGTCATCGGCGCATTTGGCTCAAATGTCGTCGTTGTTACGCCGGCAAAAAGCTCTTTCTCATATACATATTGCACCGCTTCATAATACCACATGTCTGCCCTGACATCGGTAAAGGGCAGCTCCGCAGCACTGCCGACAATCGTCAAAACAGCCAGCAAGAGCGCAATCAGCATGGGAAACCATTTTCTTTTCATGCATGTACCTCTCTGATCAAAAAATTGCAAACAATCCTCTAAGATAAATATACCACAGAACCCGACATTTCGTCAAGATTTTTTATGCAATTTTTACAGCTGTTTGCCGCAGGAAATAATTGCTGCACAAAAAAGCTTCCGATGCCCGCAGGCATCGGAAGCTGTAGCTTTATCGGTCTTCTCTGAAGTAATTTTGCCCCAGGTGCGCCGGTGGCTGATTCTCTTTTTTCCCCATCATGGAGATCACGATGAGAACCAGAATCGTAACCAGATACGGCGCCATTTTGAACAGCTCCTGCGCCGCAACGCCAAGGCCCGTGATATAATTGTTGACGATATACAGCCCGCCAAACAGGATTGAGCCGACAATGGCAAAGCGCGGACGCCACACGGCAAAAATGACAAGGGCAATGGCAAGCCAGCCACGGTCGCCAAAGGCATCGTTGGACCAGATACCGTTGGCATAGTCCATTACATAGTACAGCCCGCCGAGTCCCGCAATTGCGCTCCCAATACAGGTTGCGGCATATTTATAGCGGTTGACATCCACCCCTGCGGCATCAGCCGTTGCCGGGTTTTCGCCCACGGCGCGCAGATGCAGCCCCACGCGCGTATGCGTGAGCACATGCCCCGAAACAAGGGCGATGATAATCGCAAGATATGCCAAAAAGCCATAGGAGAGAAACACCTCTCCAAACCATCCGCACTGATCGGCAAAGGGCAGCTTGGCTGCAAAAAACGAAGAGGTGCGGCTCAGAGAAACGGAGGGCAGATCGCTGCCGGTAAGCTTAATCAGAGAGCCGCCGAAAAAGTTTCCGAACCCCACGCCGAAGGTCGTCATGGCAAGACCGGTCACATTCTGATTAGCGCGCAGCGTAACGGTGAGAAAGCAATAAAGAAGCCCCATGAGCGTTGCTCCGAGCAGGCAGCATAAAAGCGGAATCAGAATGCCGAGCACGGGCGACATATCCTGTGTATGCCCGACATATGCATTTTCATACAGAAACGCGCCGATCACGCCGCTGATCCCGCCGACATACATGATCCCCGGGATTCCGAGGTTCAGATGCCCGCTTTTTTCCGTCAGGATTTCGCCCGTTGAACCGTAAAGCAGCGGTATGCCCTGCATCACGGCGCGATGAATGATTGCTGCAATCATGCCTGTCCCCCCTTTGCCCTGCTTTGCCCGGTTCCGAGCGTCGGCTTTTCCTTTGCGCGGAGTACGATGCGATAATTAATGAAAAATTCACACCCGATGATAAAGAAAATAATAATGCCTGTAATGATCTCCGAGAAGGAATCGTTGAGTGAGAATTTGGAACTGATCTCTCCTGCGCCCTTTTGCAAAAAGATGATCAGAAACGAGGTCAGAACCATATAAAACGGATTGAATTTGCCGAGCCAGGAAACCAAAATTGCCGTAAATCCCTGACCGCCGACGGTATGCGTAGAAACGGTGTGGTCGATCCCGAGGACCAGCAGCGCCCCGGCAAGCCCGCAGACCGCGCCCGAGAGAAGCATGGTGCGGATCACTACCTTTTTGACATTGATGCCGATATAACGTGCGGTATTTTCGCTCTCACCGACCACGGAAATCTCATAGCCGTGCTTGGAATATTTCAGATAAATAAACATGGCAAGCGTCAGCACTGCAGCAATGAGGATGCTCAGCAGATATTTGTTGCCGATTTGCGGCAGCCAACCGATTTTTGTCGTTGCGTTGATCATGCCGATCTGTCCCGAGCCCTTGGGCACCGCCCAAAGAATCGAAAAATAAGAAACAAGCTGAATGGCGATATAGTTCATCATCAGCGTAAACAGCGTTTCGTTTGTACCGAAGCGCGCCTTGAACAGCGCAGGAATCAACGCCCACACAGCCCCTGCCGCGACCGCCGCAGCGATCGATACCGCAAGCACCGCCCACGCGGGAATTTTATCCGCAAGCTTCAGCATGCAGGCAGCGCCTGCCATACCGGCAATAAGCACCTGCCCCTCAGCCCCCGTGTTCCAAAAGCGCATCTTGAATGCAGGGGTCACCGCAAGCGCAATGCAAAGCAGCACCGCAGTGCCCTGAAGCAGCGTCCAGATGCGGCGCGGTGTGCCGAACGACCCCTCGATCATCGTTGCATATACCGCAAGCGGGTTCTCCCCCGTGAGCAAAAGCGTGACAAGTCCGCCGAAAATCAGCGCGGCGACAACCGCCAAAATGCGAATCAGCCATGCCTGCCAAAACGGAATGGCAGACCGCTTGACAATATGCAAAAGCGGCTCATGCTGCTTTTTTACCGGTTGCTTTGTCTTTTGTTCCGTCATTGTGCCGCGCCCCCTTCCGTTTGCGGTGCGGCAGGACGCCTGCCTGCCGTCATCATTTTTCCGATTTCCTCCTTCGTCGCCCGTGCGCCGTCCACAAGTCCCGTTACTCTGCCCGAGCCGATCACAAGGATTCTGTCGCAAAGCTCCAGCAAAACATCAAGATCCTCGCCGACAAAAATCACGGCGACGCCCCGCTGCTTTTGCGCATTGAGTAAATTATAGATCATGTAAGAGGAGTTGATGTCCAGCCCGCGCACGGGGTAGGCAGCCATAAGCACCGTCGGCGCCGCGGCAATTTCCCGCCCGACAAGCACCTTTTGCACATTGCCGCCTGAAAGGCGCCGCACCGGCGTTGCAACACTCGGCGTTACAACCTCCAGCTCTTTTATGATCTTCTGCGCAAGATCCTTAGGCGGACGGCGGCGCAAAAAGCCGCCTCTGCCGCGCCGATAGCTGCGCAGCATCATATTATCCGTGATATCCATATTGCCGACAAGCCCCATGCCAAGGCGATCCTCCGGCACAAAGGAAAGGCGCACGCCGAGCTCGCGAATCTGCAGCGGCGTTTTGTCGCGCAGGTTCTCGGTCTTGCCGCTGATCGGATCCAAATACAGAATTTCGCCGTCATGGACCTGCGCAAGCCCCGCAATCGCCTCCAGAAGCTCACGCTGACCGCTGCCCGCAATGCCTGCAATGCCGAGAATCTCGCCGCTGCGTGCCGTAAAGGAAACATCATCCAGCAGCCTGATGCCCTCGCGGCTGATACAGCCAAGATGCTTTACCACAAGGCGATCCGTCGTATTCTGCACCGCGGTGCGTTCAATGTTCAGATCCACTTTCTTTCCCACCATCATTTCGGTGAGATCTCCCTCAGTGGTATCGGCTGTGTTGACCGTGCCGATATATTCACCGCGGCGCAGCACGCTCACGCGGTCGGAAAGGCTCATCACCTCATGCAGCTTGTGTGTGATGATGATAATGGTTTTCCCGTCGTCGCGCATGCGGCGCAGCACACGGAAGAGTTTTTGTGTTTCCTGCGGAGTGAGCACCGCCGTCGGCTCGTCCAGAATCAGAATATCCGCGCCACGGTAAAGAACCTTGATAATCTCCACCGTCTGCTTTTCCGAAACGGACATTTCATAGATTTTCTTATTCGGTGCAAGCTCAAAGCCGTATCGCTCGCTGATTGCAGCGACTCTCTGCGCAGCACTTTTGAGATCAAGGCGGCCGTCATCCTTCAGCCCCAGCACGATGTTTTCCGCTGCGGAAAATACGTCCACCAGCTTGAAATGCTGATGGATCATGCCGATGCCGTAGGAAAAGGCATCCTTGGGAGAGCGGATCACCGCCTCCTTGCCGTCGATAAAGATCTGACCGCTGTCCGGATAATAAATCCCGGCGATCATATTCATCAGAGTTGTTTTTCCGCTTCCGTTTTCGCCCAAAATCGAGAGAATTTCGCCGCGATATGCGACAAGACTTACATTGCGGTTTGCAATAACCTTACCGAAGGTCTTTGTAATGCCGCGCAGTTCAATTGCAGGAATTTTTTCCGTCTGCAGTTCCATGCGTTTTCTCCGTTCTGCATCATTCGTTTTTTGTTCTTTGGGAAAGCAACGGCGCAAATCGTTTTTTTGCCTGTCGCCTCATTTATGCCGTTGATTTTTCGAAGAACGCCTTTCAATGGAAAAAGGGCATGGGGTTGCCGCGAGGTGCGGCAGCCCCATACTGCATCTTTGTTTCTCAATCAGTTGCTGCCGTAGTTGCGGTCGAGCAGCGTGATACCGTCGATCTCCACTGCAAAATAGGGAGCGCTGCGGTATTCGGACTCATGGAAATACCCGTCGGAAATTGCTTCTGTGTCGGGCGTATATTCCGCATCGGTATCAACGTCAGCCATGTAGGAGGTCAGCTTCTCTCCGCCCACGGTGAAGGTGTCGATATCAAATACCTTAACGGAGCCGTCTTCCAGCTTCTTCATAGCTGCGTCAATCGCTTCCTGCGTGCCCTTTGCGGCTGCCTTTTCATTGACCTCGGTCAGAACAACGGCGCCCTCTTTCAAACCATAGCAAGAATCGGTATCGATTGCTTTGCCTTCCTTGACGCAGTTGATCATGTAGGTCATATACGGTGTCCAGTCAATACGGGAGGAAACGATAAAGGTGTTGGGACAAGCGGCAACGGTGCTGCCGTTGTAGGAAACATTGGGGACATTTTCATTTTCGCAAGCGGTGGGAGCGCCCATGGAGTCGGCATGCTGGCTGATCAGAACGCACTTTTCATTCCGAATCAGAGCGGTAGCGGCTTCCTTTTCCTTTGCTTCGTCATACCAGGAACCGGTGAACTTGACCTTCATCGTAGCGCTCTTGCAAACGGAGCGAACGCCGAGGAAGAAAGAGGTGTAGCCGGAGATAACTTCCGCATAAGTGAATGCGCCGACATAGCCGATCACGGCCTGCTCGGGGGTGATGGTGCCTGCCTCGATCATCTCGTTGAGCTTCATGCCTGCGGCAATACCTGCAAGATAGCGGCCCTCATAGATGGAAGCGAATGCGTTATGGAAGTTTGCAACCTTTTCGGTGTGTGCCGTGGTGCCGGTCGCATGGCAGAACTGCACATCGGGATATTCTTTTGCAGCCTGGAGCATGAAGGATTCATGACCGAAGGAGTCTGCGAAAACGGCGCTGCAGCCGGCATCTGCCAGGTCGCAGGCAGCTTCATATGCCGCGCTGTTCTCGGGGACATTCTTCTTCATCACGATCTCTGCGCCGGTTGCTTCGCAAGCAGCCTGAGCAGCATCGAGGAAGTTCTTGTCATAGGTGGAATTTTCATCATGCAGGAAAATGAAACCGATCTTAACCTTCTTGCCATCGGTCTTTGCGGAATCGGACACCTTGTCGGAGCCGTCCTTGGAATCATCGGGCGTGTCTTTGCCGCAACCGACGAGCGCAGCCATGGAGAACACCATCACCACAGCAAGCAACAGAGCGAGAAACTTTTTCATTTTGTCTTTCCTCCTGCCTTTCGGCTTTTGTTTTTGGGATTTATAAAAAGGGGTTTGCGCGCAATGTTCAGCGGACGAAGCGAAGGGAATCGTCCGTCATGGAGGCGATGCGTGCCAGGCTCTCCACCCGCACGCCCGCAGCGCGGAGCCTGTCGCCCCCGCCCTGGAACGCCTTTTCAATGGCAACGGCAGCGCCCGCAAGCGCAGCGCCCGAAGCCCGCACAATGGCAATCAGCCCCTGCAGCGCCTCTCCGTTTGCCAAAAAATCGTCGATCAGCAAAATCCGATCGTTTTCATTTAAGTATTCGCGGCTGACCACCGCGTCGTAATCTTCATTGTGCGTATAAGAATGCACCCGTGCGGTATACGCGCCGCCGCTGAGGTTTGCCGTGCGGCTCTTTTTCGCAAATACCACCGGGGTGCCCAGGGCATATCCCGTGGCATAGGCAAGGGGAATACCGGAGGTCTCGATCGTGAGCACCTTGGTCACCCCGTCGCCTGCAAAGGCATTTGCGATTTCCTGCCCCATCTGCGCGGTAAAGGCGGGGTCGATCTGCACATTGAGGAAGCTGCCGACCTTAAGCACATTGCCTGGCAGCACAACGCCCTCTTTCAGGATCCTCTGCTCCAATGCTTTCATGCCGTTTTGTCCTCCAAACGAAAAAGTGCAGACGATGCTTCCACCGTCTGCACAAAAAGCTCAACCGCGGCAGAAAAGCAAAAATGCCCTGCTGCCTTATGCGGGAGAACCAATAGTCGCAATCTATACGGCGCTGCGGTAGAAACATTCGGGCCATTTATCCGAACCTATATTGGTGAATATTCGGTTTTGTCGTCTCTTTCTAACGACACATACAGTATACCACAGCATACGGCGCGTGTCAATGGAAATAATGCTTGTTTTCAGCCGTCTTTTTTGCGCCTTTTTGTATCACTGCACAAAAGAGAGCGTTTGCGATACGGTGATCCAATCGTATTCCACGCCGCCGTAAACGCCGCCGTAATAGAATTCAACCTCGACATCCGTTCCGGTCGTGCCGGCAGGCAGCAGCTGCGTCACGGTTGCAAGATGAGACTCGGCATATTGGTCATGCACCTCAATATATTCTGAGGTGAAGTTCTGCGTTTTTCCGCCGATGGTGATACGGTGGTTGGAGCGGCCGTCGCAATACACCGTCCAGGAGGTCAGATACAGATCCGCCGTGAACAAAACCCCGTCCGCCGTGGATTTTGCCGTCCATTTTGTCAGCACATTGAGATATTTGCTGCCCGTGTTGGATTTAAAAGAGCCGGAGGCATCGATTTTTTTCGTCGTGGTGTTTGCATTGGTATCGTCCCCGGGGCGGTCGCTTTCCGTACCGTAGGTCGGGACCTCAGAGGTTGCGGCGCCGCTGCCGGAGGAAGAGGAGGAATCGGTAGGCGCTTTGCTGTCCGGGGAGGGCGAAGCTGAATCACTGCTTGCCGGATTTACGATAATTCCGGACGGGATCTCATCGGCATCGTCGGCATCCTTTCGACACCCGCACAGAACGGATACCGCAAACACAAGGGAAAGCGCAAGACAAACGATCTTTTTTCCATGCTTCTTCATTGTTTTTTCTCCTTTACTTGACTTACTTGACTCACTCGATTTTCATTGTTTTTTGCATAAAAATCCTGCATCAGATTGTCCAGGGAGACGATGAGCTCATGGCATTCGTCATAGCTCTCGCCGACTACGGAAAGCGGGCGATTCGTAAACACCGTGACAACATAAGCATCCTCGCCGCGCCGCACGATGCCCGCTTCATTGAAGGCATATTCATCAGATCCGGATTTGTGGGCAATTTCGTCCGCCTCAATTCCCGCGACCTTGATTTCGCAGAAAAGATTGGTCGTCAAATACTCCCAAAACAGCTGTGCCTCGGGCGACTGCGTTTGCTTATACCGCCAGATCTCCTGCCAAATCAGTCCCTCATCCAGCGGGCGGATGCGCGTCCACATGCCGTATTGACCCAAAAATGGCTGCAGCCCCAGGCGTTCGGAAAGCGCGATGTAATCGGTGTTTCCGAATTTTTTGTACAAAATGTTATATGCCGTATTATCGCTCTCATGGATCAGGTGATAGAGAATTTCCTTTATGGTATAAGTGCGCCCCGTGCCCTGATACTGAATGCGCCCTGCGCCGACCAGATAATCCGCGCCGGTATATAAATAGGTGGAATCCAGATACAGCCGCGGTGCCTGCGGATCCTCGGCAACGCCGTTGTCGCGGTCAATGCGGTTTTGCTCCAGCTTCTCAAACCAGGAAAGCGCATAGCCCGCCTTGATCGTGCATGCCGGCATAAAATATTCGTCCGCCGCATAGCCAACGGACATGCCGCTTGCAAGATCCAGCACATAAAATCCGGCTTTATACGGGCGATATTTTCCCATGATGCCCGTAAGCTCGGCATTTTGCGCCTCGCTCAGGGTAAAGTCGGAATTGTTCACCGTGATTTTTCCGGGCTCAAAGGTATCGTTTTTGTTTTCCGGCGCAAGCGCCGGATGTGCATCGGCGGAAAGCGCCGCAAGGCTCTTTGCCGTCATCGCTTTTTCCGTGCGCAAAAGAGGCTTTTGGCGGGAGTCGCCCGGTATTGTCTGCGCGGCGCACCCGCAAAGTCCTGCGCAAAGCAGCGCACATGCCGCCGCGCGCAAAAAAAACGATTTTTGCTTCATGAAGCACCTCTGCAACTGTCTTTTTCGGAAGGGGCCGCTCTCAGTTTGCCGCTGCGGTTTCCTCTTTTTCGGATTTCGGCTCTTTTTTCTCAAAGCACTCCTCGCACACATCCTCCAGGCAATATTTGCCTCTTGCAAACGGCTCGCGGCGGCACCAGCGACCGTTGGTGAAATCGGGGATGGCGACGGGCATGCTGCCCATGGCAATGGACTGCTCGGAAAGAGGCGTGATGCTCATCCATGCCGCCATATCATATACGTCGATAGGCATGGGTGTCTTGTCGCGTACCGCCTCAAAGAACGCCTGCAGCACCAAAAGATCGATGCCGCCGTGCCCGCCCACCGCGTCGAAATCTCTCCACAGCGGGTGCTGATACTGCTCATAATATTCGGAAATATCGCGATAGGTTTCGCCCCATTCATACGATTCTCCCGTGCCGTCCAGATAAATGCCATGCTTTTCCTCGGACCAGATGCCCTTTGTGCCCTCTACCAGATTGCCTCTGGAATAGGGGCGCGGCAAAGAGGTGTCGTGCGTGAGCACGATCGTCTCGCCGTGCGCACATTTGATGCAGGTGGTCACAACGTCGCCCTGCGTAAAGGTCGTATGTGCGTTTTCAAAATCTTCGCCGCGGCGGGTGCGGATCCATTCATTGATTCCCACGCTCTTGCTTGCCATGGAGGTCAGCATCAGCATGCGGTTGCCGCGGTTGATATTCAGATATTTTGCGATCGGGCCGAGCTCATGTGTGGGATACAGCTCGCCGTTGCGGTTGAGATATTGATCCAGCCGATAATGGCGGTTGGCATGCCCCATGGCGACCTCGTCGCGCAGATCATGCCGATATCCGCCCTCGCAATGCACAACCTCTCCGAATACGCCTTTTTTGATCATATTCAGAATGGTCATTTCTTCCTGCCCGTAGCAGCAGTTTTCCAGCAGCATGATCGGGCTCTTCGTTCTCTCGTAGGTGCGCACAAGCTCAAAGCATTCCTCCAAAGAATGCGCACCGCCCACCTCCATGCCGACGGGCATGCCGGCGTTCATGCAGTCCAGCGCGATCTGCGTATGCGCGCTCCAAGCGGCGGGGCAAACGATGCAATCCACATCGTCTCTGTCAAAAAGCGCGTGATACTCCTGCGTGCCGAAGGGGGTATATCCCTGCTTTTCCTGCACCAGCTTCTGCATGTTTTTCACGCGGTCGGGATACAGGTCGCAAATTGCCGTAATCTTTGCAATCGGCATATGATCCAGCATCATCATAATCAGCCCACGGCCTCTGCCCCCCACACCTACAAATCCAACTCTGACCTGTTCCATAAATTCTCTCTTTTCCGCCGCGCCCCGGCTGCTTGCTTAATTGATTTCTCTTTTGATTATAGCACAGAAAAATGTGCCTTGTAAAGCTTTTTTTTGCGTTTTTTGCCGCCGCATTTTCCGTCCGCGCCGCCGCGTGGCGCTCAGGGTTTCGGCTCCAGATGCAAAACGGCACAAAGCCCCATTTGCTCGGCACTTTCCCGCTCACGCCGATGGCAGGTGAAAACAAAGCTCTGCCTGCCCTGCTGCCCCATGGCAAAGAGCAGATTCAGCATCCGTTCAAGACGCTCATCATCCAGCTGCGCAAAGCTTTCGTCAAAAATCACCGGCGGGCGATCCTTTTGATACAGCATATCCACAAGCGCAAGCCGCAGCGCAATATAGGCGATATCCTTTGTCCCGCCGCTGAAATACAGCGCGTCGTAAATTTTATTCTCCGCCGTTTCATACGACATGGCAAGCGCGTTGTCCAGCCCGATTTTTTGATAGCGGCCGTCCGTCAGCCGCGCCACGATCTTTGCCGTCGCCTCGGACAGAGAGGGCGCGATCATACCGCGCAGCTGTTCGCTTGCCTGCGTCAGCTTTGTCATGGCAAGCTCAATCGCCGCATATTTTTGTCCGTCCGTCTTCATCTGCCGCCGCGCATCGGCAAGCATTTCCTCAAGGACCTGCGGGTCCTCAAAAGAAGCATTGCTTTCCGCATAGCTTGTTTTCAGGGACAGAATCCGCTCACCGAGCGATTCGTTCGCTTTATGGCAAAAATCGATCTCGCGGCGCAAATTTGCCGTGTCCACCGTATCCGGGTCATTCTCCCCGAAGCTTTGCCGCAGGGTATCCAGATGCCGGTGCAGCTGCTCCGGACTTTCTCCGCTTTCTCGGCTCTTCTCCGCCATAGCGCGGTATTTCTCCGCCTCCGCGCGCGCTCTTGCGGCGCAGGACAGGGCGCTTTCCAGCTGATCGGCAATGGTTTCGATCTGCTCCTTGGTTAAAAGCTTGGGAGAAATGGGCGGCGTATCCGTGCTTTGCAGCTGATCCAAAAGCGATGCAGCCTCCGTCGTGGAAGAGAGCAGCTTCTCCGTTTCCGCGGAAATGCGCTCCGTCAATGCGCGGCGATTATCGGAATGCACATGGCGCTTCGCCTCCGTCACGGAGTGCTCCTCCAAAAGATCGTCCAGCTCTTCCTCCGTTTCGCATCCGAGCCCGCTCAAAATCGAACGGATCACACGGTCATGCTTCACTCTGCCCGAAAAAAAGAACAGCGTCAGCGCCGCGATCAGCGCGCTCGCAAGCACAAAGTGCTGCCGATACGGAGAAGAAAACACATATAAAAATGCCGTGAGCGCCGTGGAAAACACAGCAAGCATCAAAAATACCACGGCAAGCAGGGTAAAGGTGCGGCGCCGCGCCGCATGGGAGAGCACTGCGGTACGAATGCGATCCGCTCCGCCCCATTGCTCCATGCGCTGCAGCTGCTGCTCATGCGGTGTTTCGCTCTGTGCGGAAAAATCGGTTTCGCGCAGTTGCTTTTCCGCTTCTTCCTTGGCGCGCCGCGCAAACCCCATAGCGCCCGCCAACTCCCGCAGCCGCGCCACATAGGCGCTGTCCGGAATAAAACCGCCGCGAAACAGCCGCCGCTCAATGGTCTGCGCCTTTTCGTCTTCCTGCGCCTGCAGAGTGCGCAGGCGGCTGATATCCATGCTCTGCTGCAAGGACTGATATTCCTCGCTCAGCGCAATCAAGCGCCGGCACTCTTCCGCTTTTGCTTTGTTTTCTTCGCGCTTTTTTTCAAGCCTTGCAATTTCCTGCTCAAGTCCTGCAAGCTTTTCTCCCAGCGCTTTTGCGCTTTGCAGGCGCGCGGTTCCCTCATCCAGGCGACATTGCAGCGTATACAGCTTTCCGCCTTTTTTGTTCTTATGCAGGTAGTAAACTCTCTGCTCATCCAGCTTTTTCAGCGCCTTTTGCGTGCTCAGATCGGCATCGGCGGAAAACAGAATATTTTCGATTGCCTGCCGCAAAGAGGCGCCCGACAGCTTGCCCTGCCCGAGCTGCCCCACAAAGGCGGAAGAGGAAAACACCTCGGCGCTCACCCCGAAAAAGTGCTCGCCGGGCTGGGTGATATTGTGCAGCGGGGTATTGGTTGCAAGATCGATTACCGCCAGGTTTTCACGATAGACACCGCTCTGCCCCGCGCGCTGATCGGAGGCGGGATATACGGAGCGGTCGATGCGATAGGAGCCGCTCTCCGTCTGAAAACGCAAAGAGCCGGCGGCGCAGCCGTGCGTGAGGGAAAGATATCGCTCCCGCTCGCCGCTGCGGCTCTGAAACCCGTAAAACATAAACCGCAAAAACGCCGCAACGGTCGATTTTCCGCTTTCGTTATCGCCCTCAATAATATTGACGCCGCGGCCGAAGGTGTATTCGTGTGCGGCAAGCCCCGCAAAGCGATCGATTTTGATCTGCTCGATATACAATGCCATCCGCCTCCTCTCTCAGCGTCCCTGTGTGTTTTCCAGTGCGTCAAGCCCCAGGCGCAGCGCCGCTTCTCCGAGCGCACGCGTCGCCTCATCCTCGCTTTGCAGGTATTCCTGCAGGCTTTCGAAAAATGCGCCGCGGATGGTCGGGTCATTCTGCAGCTCGCTTGTCTCTTTTCCGAGATGCGTTCCGTCGTGCAGCTCAAAGCGCAAAAGGGGCGGCAGCTCTTTTGCAATGTATTCTTCATTCGGGCAGAAATCCGGCTCTGCCGTGCCGCAAAGGGTCAGAGAAAGCGCCGTATCCGCATCGTATTTTTTCTCGCGCAAAAGCGCCTTAATGCGCAGCACCAGCTCGCTTTGCGTTTTCGCCCCGGTGATATCCAGCGTTTCTTTTTCGAAATGGCGGCGGGCAAAGCGCACGCGCTTTGCCGAAAACCGCAGAACGCCGTCCGGCTTTTCCATCTGTGCAACGAGCGCACCCTTATAGCCCGTTTCATCAAAGCCGCGCCCCTGCAGGCAGCCGCTGTATCCGTAATAAGTATTGCCGATGCGGCTGATTCCCGCGGAATTGTGGATATGTCCCAGCGCCGCATAATCAAAGCCGCTCTGCGCGATCTCCTCGCGGCTCAGGGGCGCATAGATTGACGCGCCCTGCGTCAGATCGCAGTGCCCGAGAAACAAATTCATGTTTTTCGTCGCCGGCAGAGAAAACCCGCTCAGAACGCGCGAGCGATATTGCCTGTCGCAAAAGGCGAACCCCCAGACATTCGTGCCGATTTCGTCAAATGAAAAGCAGGAAAGCCCCGGCTTTGTGAACACAAACACATTCTGCGGAAATTCCGCGCGCGCGTAAGCGGAAAATTCCCCGTAATAATCATGATTGCCGGGAGATATAACAAACCGGCATTCCGGCGTGCTTTCAAATTCCCGCCGCAGAAATGCGAGCGTGTCCCGCGTTGCAAAACTGTTGTTGAACAAATCGCCCGCAATGAGGCACAGGTCCATCTTCTGTGTGCGTGCGTACAGCGTCAAAGACGCAAACGCCGCGCGCAGCTCGTTGCGCATGCGGTCCGCCTGCTCCGGGTCCGCCATGGAAAACGGTGTGTCCAGGTGAATATCCGCCGTGTGCAGCAATTTCATATCCGTTTCCTCCCTGCCGTATGCTTTGAGCCATGCCGAAAGCACATTTTTTTAACGATATTGTTTTTATTTATCAGCCGGAGCCTCATGCCCCGGGCGCCGGGGTCGCGGCGTCCTCAAACGCCTCGGCAAGCTCCGCCCGCACGGTCTCTTCCGTTTTTGCCGCAAAGCTTTTCACATCCCGCCCGTATTGCACGGCATATTGCGTATGCCGATACAAAACCTCGGAAAGCGAAGAAATGCCGGAGACAAGATTCAAAGAGGCGCTGGGCGATTGCTGTTCCACGATTTTTGTCAGCGCGCGATAGCTGTCCGCGCTGTGCAGCGTATATTCCAGCGCCCCGGCGATATATTGCGCACGCATGCCGGAAAATGCCGCCATGCAGACCGTGAGCAGCTGCCCGGAGTTCTCGGCGTTTTGCACCCGCCGCGGAATGCAAAACACCGGCGCCTCGGTATATGCCCCGCCGCAGGGCAGCGGTAAAAGCGAATACTCGACCGCGCTGTCGCGCAGGGTATCGCAAAACTGAAGCGTATCGATATAAACTGCGCATTCCCCTCGCAAAAACGCCTCGCGGCTGCCGCGCTGCACGCTGCTTTCCAAAGCGTTCACGCGTTCGCTCAGCGCCTGCAATGCATCATAATCCGGCGCATACTCAATTTTTTGATAATATCCGGTTTTTAAAAGGCTTGTCTCTCCGAAAAACAGCTTGCAAAGGCCTTGATGGGAAAACAGACCGGCGGGCACGGAAATCCCCTGCCCCGCCGCCTGCGCCAGCGTAAGCAACTCTTCGGCGGAATATCCCTCCGCCTCAAAATCCGGCAGTGCGGTCCCCTGCGGCAAAAGCGCGTTGTTGCAGAATACGGCATAGCTGCGATCCAGCGGGTCGCTCGCCGCGCCGTAGGCACCGTAAATTGCGCGGCCGGAGGCGGTCGTTGCACTTTGATCGGAATCAAAATACGGCGCATCCAGAGAAAACGAGGGCACCGAGCGCAGATCATCCAAAAGCCCCGCCGCCGCAAACAATCCGTATTCGGTGCGCGGCAGCATCAAAAGGTCGCAGATATAGTTTTCCGAGCCGGATAAAACGGCATTATACATGGATTGGTACAGCGTCTGCACATCATATTCCACAATCAGCAGCTGCACCCCGAGCTTTTGCTGTATCATGGCATATCGCTGCGCGCGCAAAAGATCGCAGTCGCCGCCCTCCCCGCCGCGCAGAAACGCAGCGTCGGTCGTCGCGATCACAAGGGGCGTGTCGGTATCAAGGCGCAGCTGCAGTGCTTCCAGATATTCCGCCGCGCTTTTCTCTTTTTGCGGTGCTTCGCTTTCGCTCTCGGCTGTTTTTTCCTCGCCCGGCGCCTTGTTCGAGGGGAAAGTGATCACCCCGCAGGAGCAAAGCAGCACGGCGCATAAGAGCACAATTCCGCTTTGCCAAAAAGGCAGCCGTCTCCCTTTGCGATACTGCATGTGCATTCCTCCGACCTCTTCCGACAACAATACTATTTTATTATAGCCCATTCCGGGCAAAAAATCAATCCTTAATTCCCATAAAATCGCTTGCTGCACCGCGCGCCGCTTTTTTCGCTTTGCTGCTCCGTTTTGCCGAAAACGCAACCGCTGCGTGCACGGTGCGCAACGGAAAATAAGTTGACAAGCCAAAGCGCGCGGGGTATAATGTGAAGAGATACGGCGAAAAATCATGGAGAAACCAAAACAGTAAGGAGCAACCACATGATCAAAGCTGCTTTTTTCGATACCCATCCCTACGACAAAGAGGCATTTTCCGCTGCGCTTTCGTCTCATGCGGGGATCGAAATTCATTATTTTGAAACAAAACTCGGCGCCGACACCGTCTCCCTTGCACGCGGATATGACTGCGTCGTTGTTTTCGTCAATGATACGGTGGACGGCGCCGTCCTCAATGCACTGCATGAGATGGGAATTTCCCTTGTGGCGCTGCGCTGCGCGGGCTATAACAATGTTGATATTCAAAGCGCCTACGGTAAGGTGCACATCGTGCGCGTGCCCGCTTATTCCCCGCATGCCGTTGCGGAGCATGCCATGGCAATGCTGCTCACCTCCGTGCGCCGCATCCACAAGGCGTATAACCGCACGCGCGATTTCAATTTCACGCTGAACGGCTTTGTCGGCTTCGATTTGTACGGCAAAACCGTCGGTATCATAGGCACGGGCAAGATCGGCCGCACCTTCGCGGAGATCTGCCGCGGGTTCGGCATGCATGTTCTCGCCTATGACCCATATCCCGCCGCAGACGCCGGGCTTTGCTATGTCGACCTTGCAACGCTTTTTGAAAAAAGCGATATTCTTTCCCTGCATTGCCCGCTGACCAAGGACACCTACCATCTGGTCAATGCCAAAAGTATTGCGCAGATGAAAAAAGGCGCGGTTCTGATCAACACCTCCCGCGGGGCGCTCATTGACGCAGAGGCGCTCATTGACGGCATCAAGCAAAAAATTATCAGCGCCGCATGCCTTGATGTTTACGAAGAGGAATCGGACCTGTTTTTTGAAGATTTTTCCGGGCATATCGTGCAGGACGATACCATCGCGCGCCTGCTTTCCCTGCCCAATGTGATTCTGACGGCGCACCAGGCGTTTTTAACAAAGGACGCTCTCGGTGCAATCGCCGAGACCACGCTTGCAAACATAGAAGAGTATTTTGCGGGCAAACCGCTGCAAAACGAGATCTGCTATCGCTGCGAAAAAAAAGAAAGCTGTAAAAAGGAGCGGCCGAGCCGCTGCTTTTAAAAAACGGGCGGTATCCGCCCGCATTCCATACCGCAAACGCAAAAAGGAGAGTTTTATGAAACAAAGGGCATCCGAGCTGTGCCCGGCGCTGACCGACGGGACGGCAAAAGCCGTTATTTTCGATTTGGACGGAGTGCTCGTCACCACGGACAACTGCCATTTTCTCGCCTGGAACCGCATGGCGCAGGAAGAGGGCATTCCGTTTGACCGCAAGATCAACGACCGTCTGCGCGGCGTTTCCCGCATGGAGAGCCTTGAAATTATTCTTGAAAAATCTCCCCGCACATACACCGAGGAGGAAAAGCTTGCCCTGGCAGAGCGCAAAAACAACTATTACAAAGAGCTGATCGGCACCCTTGAGCGCGATGCAATTCTGCCGGGTGCCCTTGCCATGCTGGATTTCTGCCGCACACACAGGCTGAAAACCGCCATCGGCTCTTCCTCCAAAAACACAAAGGCGATTCTGACGCGCCTTGGCATGACGGAGCTGTTTGACGCCATTGCGGACGGCAACGATATCAAGCACTCCAAGCCCGCGCCCGATGTATTTTTGTGCGCGGCGGAAAAGCTGGGGCTTGCGCCCGCGCTGTGCCTGGTGGCGGAGGATGCCGATGCGGGCATCGCCGCTGCAAAGGCGGCAGGCATGCGCGTAATTGCCGTCGGCCCGGCAGCAAGCAATCCCGATGCGGATTTTGCACTGCCGCAGGGGTTTGCCCCTCTTTTATAACAGTTCAATATTTTTATGGAAACGGAGTGATACATATGTTTCAAATCATCGGAAAGGAAGCGCTGAACGAAACCGTCGTTAAGATGACGATTCTCGCACCGGCCGTCGCCGCAAAGGCGCAGGCAGGGCAGTTCATCATCCTTCGCCCAAACGAGGACAGTGAGCGGATCCCGCTCACCATCGCCGATTATGACCGGACTGCAGGCACAGTCACGATCATTTTCCAGATCGTCGGGGAGACCACCATGGAGCTGAATGCAAAAGAGCAGGGCGATATGCTGTGCGATTTTGTTGGCCCGCTCGGAAAGGCAACCTCTCTTGCGGGCATCTCCCGTGCGCTGGTCGTGGGCGGCGGCGTCGGCTGCGCCATTGCGCTGCCCGTTGCCAAGGCCCTGCATGCGCAGGGCTGCGCCGTGACGGCGATCACCGGCTTTCGCAGCAGGGATCTTGTCATTTTGCAGGATGAATTTTCCGCTGTCTCAGAGCGCCTTATCACCGTGACCGACGACGGAACCTACGGCGAAAAGGGCAATGTCTGCATGCCGCTGGAGCGGCTGCTCGGAGCAGAGAAATTCGACCATGTTTTTGCCATAGGTCCCCTTGTCATGATGAAATTCGTGGTAAAGAGCGCAAAGCCCTTCGGCGTGCCCTGCACCGTTTCGATGAACCCCATTATGATTGACGGAACGGGCATGTGCGGCGGCTGCCGGCTCACCGTAGGCGGGCAAACGCGGTTTGCCTGTGTAGACGGGCCGGATTTTGACGGCTATGCGGTTGATTTTGACGAAGCAATGTCCCGCGGGACAATGTATCGCTCGTTTGAACAACACGCGCGCGAGCGCGCCTGCAGCCTTCTGCAAAAGGAGGGGAACTGATCATGCCGAACATGAAACAAACCAAAAACCCGATGCCGACGCTTGACGCGGCGCAGCGCCGCGCAAGCTTTGAGGAGGTTGCGCTCGGATATACCCCCGCCCTTGCCGCAGAGGAGGCGGCGCGGTGCCTGGACTGCAAAAATCCGAAATGCGTGGAAGGGTGCCCCGTAAATATCAATATTCCCGCCTTTATTCGCGCGCTGAAAAACGAGGATACCGAGGGCGCTTACGCGGTAATCTCCGCCTCCTCCGGGCTGCCCGCCGTTTGCGGCAGAGTCTGCCCGCAGGAGAGCCAGTGCGAAAGCCGCTGTGTGCGCGGCATCAAGGGCGAGCCCGTCTCCATCGGCGCGCTGGAGCGCTATGCAGCGGATTGCCATGCAGCTGCCGCCGTGCAGCCGCCGAAAAAACCGGAACAAAGCGGCTTTTCCGTCGCGGTGGTCGGCTCCGGCCCCGCCTCTCTTTCCTGCGCTGCCGATCTTGCCAAGGCGGGGCATGCCGTCACCGTGTTTGAAGCACTGCATCAGGCGGGCGGGGTTCTTGTTTACGGCATTCCGCAGTTCCGCCTGCCAAAGGACATCGTAAAGCGCGAAATCGCCTCTTTAGAGGCGCTCGGCGTCAGGATCGAAACCAATTCCGTTATCGGTAAGACCTATACGGTCGATGATTTGTTCGCCATGGGATACAGCGCCGTCTTTCTCGGCACGGGCGCGGGGCTGCCCCGCTTTTTGGGCGTGCCGGGCGAAGCGCTGAAGGGCGTGTTTTCCGCAAATGAATTTCTCACGCGCTCCAATCTGATGAAGGCATATCAAAGCGACAGCCACACCCCCATTCTGCATGCGCGGCGCGTTTGCGTGGTCGGCGGCGGCAATGTCGCCATGGATGCCGCCCGCACGGCGCTGCGCCTTGGTGCTGAGGAGGTCACCGTGGTGTATCGCCGCGGCGAAGAGGAGCTGCCTGCCCGCCGCGAAGAGGTGTGCCATGCCAAAGAGGAGGGCATTGTCTTCCGCTTTTTAACGGCGCCGCTTGCCGTGCTCGGATATGAAAATGCCGATGACCCGCGCGACCCGCAGAACGGCTGGGTGCGTGCGCTGCGCTGTGAGCAGATGGCTTTGGGCGAGCCGGATGCCTCCGGAAGACGCAGCCCCGTTCCCGTGCCGAGCAGCGCCTTTGAGATCGAAACGGACGCGGTAATCGTCGCCGTCGGGACAGAACCGAACCCCCTGATCCGCACCACAACGGGCGGCATCGCCTTCAACCGCCGCGGCGGCATTGAAATCGATGAAGAAACCGGCGCAACCTCGCGCGCGGGCGTGTTCGCGGGCGGAGACACCGTCAGCGGCGCCGCCACCGTGATTTTGGCGATGGGCGCCGGAAAAAAAGCGGCGCGCGGCATCTGCGCATATCTCAAAACACTTTGAGCAAACTGATTCCGCAAGGACAAATGAGGGGACGAAACGGAACATGAACGGACCGATGAAAAACATTGAAAAAGCACATGTGCTGACCCTGAAGGACCAGGTGGAATATCAGGCGGGGCAGGTCGTGAGCAAAACGCTTGCGCAAACCCCTCACCTTGGCGTCACGCTGTTTTCCTTTGATAAAGGGGAGGAGATCAGCACGCATGCCGCGGGGGGAGACGCATTTGTCACATGTCTTGACGGCGTCGGAAAAATCACCGTTGACGGTATTGACCATATTCTGCACGAGGGCGAAAGCATCGTTATGCCTGCGCATCATCCGCATGCGGTTTACGGCCAAGAGCGCTTCAAAATGCTGCTTGTCGTAGTTTTCTGAACAAACAAACCAAGCCTTAGGGGCGCTGCACGTTTTTTTGTGCGGCGCCCTTCTTGCGTTGACCGCCTGTGTCTTGATTTTTGAAACGCCGTGCGATATAATAGGAAAAGCAGCCTCAAACCTGCTTTGCGCCTTACCCGTCTTTGGACAAATTACGATTGTCGGACTGTTTTTTGAGAGGAGAGCTCCGTTTTGAAGCAACATCATTTTCGCAGAGTTACACCCCCGCTCTGGTGCAGCCTGCTCGCTCTTGTTTTTCTTGCGGGATTTATCACGCTTTTTGGTCTTTGGTGTCAGCCGTGCGCGCTGCGCGCAACACTGCGCAGCTTTTGGCACAGCCCTTTGCTCATCGTGCTGAACGCGCTCCCCGTCGGGCTGTTTTTGCTCGGCTTTTCGAGCCTTATGAACAATGTCTTTTACGGAGGCGCGTTTACCAATGTCTGCGTCGGTCTTTTATCCATTGCAAACCGCATCAAAATCGAGGTTCGGGATGAGCCCGTGTTCCCGCGCGATCTTTTGCTGCTGCGCGAAACGGGCAGCGTCGTAAAATCCTATCACATCACCTATCCGATTCCGGCAATTTTGCTCCTGGTTCTTTTCACCTTTCTGTTTCTCCTGCTCGGATATTTTCTCCCCTGCCGCCTGTTTTCCTCCAAAAAAGCGAAAAAAACCGATGCGGAAAAGCCCGCGCCGCGCCGCCGTTTTTGGCTGCTCCGCATTCTCGGGCTTCTGCTCAGCGCCGCCGTTTTCCTCGCGTTGATTTTCACGGTTTATGCAAGCAACGCTTTGTATCAATCTTTTCCGTGCAGCAACAGTTATTATGTCCCGGCGGTCTTTAACGATCTCGGCTTTCCTTATTGCTTTTGCCATCATTTCACAACCTATGCGGTCGATAAACCGCAGGGCTTTTCAAAATTCGAGGCGGCGGCATGGGAAACGGGAGAAAAAACCGGCCTTGGCAAAACCGTCAATGTGATCATGGTCATGAACGAAGCGTTTTCGGATATCACCGATTCCCCCGCTTTGCAATGGACCGCGGAAAATGAACCCCTGCATAATTTTCATGCGCTGCAAAAGGATCCCCATGTCATCAGCGGACATATCGTGGTGCCGGGGTTTGCCGGGGGAACCGCCAATACCGAATTCGATGTGCTCACCGGCATTCAGACCACTGCCCTCTCCGCGCTGACAACCTCGTCCATGCGCGTTGTCAACCGCAATCTTGACAGCCTGTTCCGCGTGTTTGCCGCAGACGGATACCGCACCTCGTTTTATCACCCGGGAGAAGCCTGGTTTTACAACAGGGAGAATGTCTACCGCTGGCTCGGGGCGGAGAATACCGTTTTTGCAAAAGATATGGAAAATGCGGAGTATAAGGGGCGCTGGGTCACGGATGCTTTTCTGGCAGGGCAGATCAAACAGGAGTTTGAAACGGCTGTCGGCAGCGATCAACCGCTGTTCCTCTACGCAACGACCATTCAGAATCACATGAGCTATACTCCGGATAAATACGGGGCGGATCATTCCTTTGCCCCTGTTTTCTCCGTCGAGCCGCTCTCTGAAAACACACGGGAGCTGCTCTCGGTTTATACCGAAGGGGTGCGCGATGCGGATGCCATGCTCGGCAGCCTGACGGCGTACTTTTCCGGGCGCCGTGAGCCGGTCATTCTTGTCTTTTTCGGAGATCATCTGCCGTATCTTAGTACCGCCTACGATGAAATCGGGTTTACCTCCGCCGCGCAGAGCGACCCGTTTCTGTCTTATGAAACCCCGTTTCTTCTTTGGGCAAACGATGCAGCAGCGGACCTGCTGGATTTTGAAAACGCGAGCGAGGCGCTGCAGCTGCCGTCGGATCATATCATTTCCGCCGCATATCTGGGACAGGTGGTTTTGGAGCTGACCGGGCGGCGCGGGGAAAATCCGTGGTTCGATTTTCTTTCCGAGGTGCGCAGAGAGGCGCCCGTTGTGCAATCGGGCAACTATGCCCTTACGGACGGCTCCCGTCTCACACAGCAAGCCATCGATGCAAGCGAAGATTCCTCCGCGGCGCTTTTACGGGAAAGCATCCGCAAATGGCGCTGCTGGAGCTACTATAAGCTGAAATATCAGGTTATCTCCTGACCGCAAAACAGAAGAAGAGCAGGCGGCGCACCGTCTGCTCTTTTTGCGTTCTCCGTTATTTGTTTTTTGCCCTGCGGGCTGCCTCTCTGCGTCTTTGCGCCGCGGCAAGGCGGCGCAGCGATTGCTTTGTCAGCGCCTCTTTGTATGCCGCCGTGCTTTCGCAAAACACATATTCCATAGAAGGCTCGTATCCCACAAGGCTGTTCGCCTGCGCATAGCGCAGCGCCCTCTTTACATTGCGGCTCTCCGCATGCGCAATTTCTTTCATATATGCCGCAAGCGCCGCATCCCCGGCGGGCGCCGAAAAGCCAAGCGCCTCATACAGCGGCGCAAATTCCGGCTGCTGCGGCGCCGCCTCTGCCGCGCGCCACAGCCGCAGCGCAATGTTGAAGCACATAATATTCTGCGCCGTTGCAAAGGTGCAAAGCAGCGCCCCGCTCACAGCCGCCTGCTGCAGCGCCGCTTGGCGTTTTGCGCCGCGCAGCGCGTGCGCCGCCTCCTCAAGATGCGCCTGCCCCCGTTCAAACTCCGCCCGCACCGCGCGCATGCGCTCCAGGCGAAACAGCGAGCCTTTTGGATCATCCAGCACCGTATCGGGATAGGGGAAAAACCAAATGCCCCCGCCCGGGTGCCAGGCATAGCGCGGCGCGGGGTATTGGATCTGCGATGCCGTTTGGTCAAACAAAAAGGGATATGCGGGTCCTGCGCGCAGCGGACCGTATTGATCCACCTCGGCGGCGACAATGCTGCGAATGCCGCGGTCAAAGCATTCGTATGCCGCAAGGGCAGTCGGCGCCGCGGCGCCGAACTCATGCGCGGCAATACGCCGCAGCATTTCTCTGTCCTTGATGCCCGCGCTGTCAAAAGCATTTTTTGCAAGCAGGGTGAGAAAGGACGGGGTCCAGCCGTAGTGATGGTTTTCCATCACGCCGCAAAGCCCGTATTGCTCGGCGCAGCGCCGCATTCCCTCATAGCGGCCGATCCATTGCCCCGGTACGGGTAAATAGGGCGCTATGCCGCAATCCCAGGTGCGCCCGCCCGTGTTTGTCATGGCATAAAGCTTCACGCCGCAGCGCTTCGCCTCCTCCGCCTCATCGCAGAAAATCGAAGAGGGGCCCGTGATGGAGATGGAATAATCGTCAATGCGGGCGCGGCGACCGAGCGCATCGGTGAATTCCTCCCACATATCAAAGGTGACCAAAAGCGTCGTCCCCCGTGGCAGCGCGCGGATGATCGCCTGCCGCGCCTCTTTGGGCGCCCACCCCCAGTTATACGACCAAAAAACAAGCTCCGCCTCCGGGTTTACCGCATGCACAACGGAGCCGACCAGAAAAAGCAGCTGCGGATAATCAAAGCAGGGATACCATCCGGGAGAGGGCAGCGGCTCCCCGGGCGCTTTTTTCTGAAAGCGAACACCGCAGGTATGCGGATCCTTTGAGGGAAATTCAAAGGTCTCGCCCACCAAAATAAAGCCCTTAATCTTCGGTGCGGAGCGCATCAAAGCGCCGAAAGAAGCATCATAGTATTCCCGCGCGCCCGCCGCATCGGGGTGCATATCGCATTTGAGATGGCTGTAGATATAAACATCCATGCCGTATTCCTCGGCGCGCTCGCACAGATCGGCAAAATCGCAAAGCCCCATTTTGGAATCCGGCCAAAGCGGGTCCGGATCGGAAAAGCCGTGCAGATTGCTGTCCGCATGCCCTGCGTATACCAAAATCGCATCCATGCCGGCATGCGCCGCCAGCTGCAAAAACAAATCGGAAAAGGTATCCAGCTCAAAGCCGGAATGCGTCATGCGCGGAGAAAACAGCGGCGCGTGCAGCGCCTCGCCCTTTTGCAAAATCGGAGCGGAGCAAAGCTTCATGCAGTCTTCAATGTGATAAACGCCCTGCGCAAGACCGCGATCCGTTCTGCCGACGATAAGCACGCTTTTTTCCTCAATACGCAAAAAGAACGCGCCCTTTTGCACAGAATCGACCGGCAGCGCCGCAGCTGGTGCGTCGAAAAGCAGAATTTTGCGTCCGCCGCGGCGGCGCTCCCGCTCCATGTCCGTGCTGTACCGCACGCGCAGATATACCCCGGCGCAATCCGCAAAAAACGCGCAAAGGTCGCGCGCGGCATATACGCTCAGGCGCGATGCCCCCTTCGGCAGCACAATCTCAAAGCGGCTGTCGATCTTTATTTCATCCGTCCCGGCGCGGCGGCGCGCCGTGCAGCAGCCTTTTTCATGCAGCACGGTCTTATATCTGAAGTCATAGCAGGGTGCCATAGCATTCTTCCTTTTTGCGTTTTTTCTTTTAGCATAGCATAAAATCAAAAAACATACAACCGCACGGGAGGATTTTTTTGCCGCGGCACGTCTAAAAAGAAGACGGCGCCCCTCCCTCTTGCAATCGCGGCGCCTGCCATGGTATAATAAATCAAGTGAAACGAAAGTGAGGATTGCTCATGAAACACACAAAACGGTTTTTGTTCGCCCTGTTTCTCCTCTGCGCGCTGCTTTGCGCACTTTGCAGCTGCGGCAAGAGCGCCGGCTCCTATCGCGCATCGGACGACGGCTATGCGGAAAACGGAAGCCTCGATTTCGGCACAGCGCAGGAAAAAGGCACAGGCGCCTCCGCCCCGCAGGCAGCCGCCGACCGCAAGCTTATCCGCACCTTTACCCTGCGCTTTGAGACAAAAGACTATGATACCTTTCTCTCCTCCATGCGCGCCGCGCTGCAGCAAAACGGCGGCTATTCCGAAAAAGCCGAGCAGAGCACGGGGCATTCGCTGCGCTATGCTTCCTATACGCTGCGCGTGCCCGCGGAAAACGCCGATGCGTTTTTGACAACCGTGCGCCCGCTTGCAACGCTGCAGCATGAGGAAGAGGAGCAAAAGGATGTCACGCTGCAATATGTGGACAATGAAAGCCGCCTCGGCGTTCTGCGCACGGAGCGGGAAAGCCTGGAGCGCCTGCTCGCACAGGCAGACAGCATGGAAAACATTTTGCAGATCCGCGATCGGCTGACCGAAATCAACGAAGAAATTGAATCCTATACGGCGCAGCTGCGCACCATGGACAATCAGATCGACTATGTAACGATTTATCTTTCCGTGAGCGAGGTGGAGCGCATCACCGCGGTGGAAAACGAGGGCGCCTTTGCAAAAATCGGGCGGCAGTTTTCCGAAAACCTCTCCGATATCGGAAAAGGGCTGCGGGCATTTTTCATTTGGTTTGTCAGCGCCGTTCCGTATTTTGTGCTCATCGGAATTCTCGGCTGCGGTATTTTCTTTGCAATCTTCGGAATCGTCCGCTCGGGCAAACGCCGCCGTGCAAAGCGCCGCGCCGCCAAGCCCGGACAAAGCGCTGAAAAATGACGCAAAAACAAACCGCTTCGCAGCCCGTGCGCGCCGCCGCGCTGATCTGCGAATATAACCCGTTTCACAACGGCCATGCGGCGCAGCTTGCCATGCTGCGCCGCGCCTATCCCGATGCGGCGATTTTGTGCATTCAAAGCGGGAGCTTTGTGCAGCGGGGCGATGCGGCAATTTTCCCGGCGCCCCTGCGCGCGCATGCGGCGCTTTTACACGGGGCAGATGCCGTTTTTTCGCTCCCTGCGGCATATTCTCTGGCGTCCGCGGAGCGCTTTGCCTGCGCGGGTGTGGAAAGTGCCGCGCACCTTGGCGCAGAAGTGCTTGCTTTCGGGGCGGAAACGCCGCAGCTTGACCGCCTTTGCACCGTTTCCGAGCGCCTGCACAGCGATGCATTTGAAGCGGCGCTGCAAAAAAGCCTGCGGCAGTCGCCCTCCCTCGGCTATCCCGCCCGCCGCAGCGCCGTATATGCTGCGCTGTACGGCACGCAGGATCTGCCCGTGCTCACGGCGCCGAATAATATCTTAGCCTTTGAATATCTTCGGGCTGCCAAAATGCACGGCATAGCGGCGATTGCCCTGCCGCGCGTCGGCGCCGCACACGATGCCCCCGCAAAGGAAGCACCGCCGCAAAGCGATATCTGCTCCGCGACGGCGCTGCGCGATGCGATTCATAAAGGAGGCGCGCTCTTCGGCGCCCCGCCCGACTGCATTGCCCTTTATAAAGATGCCCTTGTGCGCGGCCGTGACGCATCTCTTGCGCGCGGCTGCGCGGCAATTCTCTATGCGCTGAGCTGCGCAGACGAAAAAACATTGCAGGGTATTTCCGATATGCCGCCCGATATGGCGCCGCGTCTGCGCGCAGCCGCCGCGAAGAGCGATTCGCTGCCGCAGTTTTTTGCCGCCGCGGCACACCGCAAATATACCGCAGCGCGCGTCCGCCGCATAAGCCTGTGCGCCGTGCTCGGCATTTCCGATGCGATGGCACATGCACCCGTGCCGTATCTGAATCTGCTCGGCGCAACGCCGCGGGGCATTGCCTATCTGCATGCGCAGGGGCATCTGTTCTCCGTCCCGGTTTTGACAAAGCAGGCGCATATCAGACGGCTGGATGCCAAAGCGCAGCAGCAATATGCCGTCTCTGTACGTGCCGAGCGGCTCTATCGCCTCATGCAAAGCACCCCGAGCCCCGCGCCCGTGCTCAAGCGCGATACAAACGGCATTTTATATTATCAATATCCGTAAAAAACGGCAGGCGCCTGCGAAATGTGCGCCTGCCGCTTTTGCCTCTTCAGATACAGTAAAAGAAAATGCCGAAAAACTGCAACACGCAGCCTATAATGATAAACAGGTGGAAAACCGAATGCATATAGCGGATTTTCACCCCCAGACGATATAAAACCGCGCCGATAGTAAAGGCGATGCCGCCGCCGAGAATCCACAAAAAGCCCGCAAGGCTCATTGCCTCGATCGTCGCCTTGAGGCAGAGTATGATACACCAACCCATCCCGAGATAGCAAACCATGGAAAGCTTTTCGTATTTTTTCAGGTCGATTGCCGTCAGCGTCGCCGCCAAAAACACAAATCCCCATTCCACACCGAACACCACCCAGGCAATCACGGGGTGCAGCGGCCGAATGGCGCTGAGCAAAATCGGCGTATAGGTGCCGGCGATGAGAAAATAGATGTCGCAGTGGTCAACAACCTGCATCACCTTTTTTCCCATGCCGCTGTGCAGCCCGTGATATACGGCGGAAATCGTAAACATTACAATCATCGTTGCGCCGTAGATCGCACAGCCGACCACACCCCATACATTGCCGCGGAGCGCCGCACGCACAACGCTCAGCACCAAAATTGCGATTGCGATGCCGCCGCCCGCGGCATGGCTTGCCATATTGAAAATTTCTTCCCCACGCGTGTAATCCGGCAGCTGCCGCTTTGCAAGCGGGGTTCTTTTTTGTCCGAAAAATGCCATGTACCTGTCCTTTCGTTATTCCGCCGCATAGCAGCGGATATCCGTCTTTCCGTGACGAATCTTTTCGCCAGCCGAGACAGCCTTTGCCGCGTTTTCAAAATAGCCCTGCACAAACGCGGGAAACAGCCCGCAGCCGACGGAATCGTGCAGCGAGCGAATATCCCAAAGCCGTTCATATTCCGCAAGCCATACGCGCCAGCGCTCTCCCGCGTGCTCGGGGTCGGTCAAAAGCAGCATCAGGAAGGAAATATTTTCAAGCTCGCCGCACAGCAGCGCCGCGTCCGCGCAGCCAAGCTGCATTTGCGCAAGCTCCTGCCGCAGCTGCTCAATATAAGCATGCATTACGGGGTAAACAATCGGCTTTTTATCAAACACGGCGCAATAGAGCCCCGTATCGTTCCAATGGCGCTCGCCCTCCAGGGAGGAATATTTGCCGAAGCGATACACCAGAGAGAAAAAGTCCTGCTCGGTTTTAAAGCGGAAACGGTTTGCATACCATGCCGCATCGGAAAGCAGAGCGTCCTTGCCGTCGGCCTCTTCATTTTCCGCATACCATGCGTACATCCCACCGACGATATATGTAATCAGGCTGCAGGCAAGCGGCTGCGGGTGACCGTTATCGCCCCAGTCGGTAAGCAGCAAGCCCTCAGCGCCGTAGGTCTTTGCCCATTTTGCGGCAGAGCGGATATTTTCCGTCATGCAGGGGGTACGGCCGAGCAGGCTGTTCCATGTGGAGGTGCCGGGAGCGACATAATAGCGCAGCCCCGTTTCATGCAGGCGCCTGCAGCGCTGCTCAAAGGGATGATCATGCTCATAGCCCCATTCCAGTACCACAAGATCCTTCGGCAGGCGGTCGATCAGCTCCGGGTGGTTCATCACGATATCGTCCCAAAACAGCGGCGTTTTCCCGTATTTGTCGCGCGCCAGGTGATACAGCTGCAAAAGATACCGCAAATAGACCTCTCCGCGCCCCAGCCTTTCGCATTCCGCGCGGGTATTGCCCTGCCCAAGGCAAATTTCATCGCAGCCGATATTCAGCATGCCCGAGGTAAACGACGGCAAAAGCGCGCTCCAAAGCTTCTCGATAAAGGGCAGCGCCTGCGGGTGCAGCGGGTTGATTGTGCCGCAGACCGTTCCGTCGTCCCAGGTGACCCCAAGGTGCGAGAGCGCAGGCAGATGCATCCAGGATTCCATATGCCCGAAGCTGTTTTGATTCGGCACAAGCTCAATAAAGCGCTCGGCGCAGTAGCGGTCCAGTGCCTTGATCTGCTCCGGCGTATACAAAACCTTGCCCGCGGTAAGGTCCTCCAGCCCGGGATAATCAAACACAATGGAATCGAAATACAGCTGCATATGATTGTATTTTAAATTTGCCAAAAGATCGACGGTCTTACAGATCGTCTCCATGCTTGACATGCGCCCGCGGGAAACATCCAGCATCAGCCCTCTTGTAGGAATGCTCGGCGCATCCTCAATCCAAAGCGCGGGAACGGTGCCCTCCTTTTGCTGCGCCAAAAGCTGCCGCAGCGTCGTCAGCGCATAAAACGCGCCGCAGGGCTCGCAATATGCAATCGTGATTTTTCCCTTTGCAACGCGCAGCGTATAGCCCTGCTTTGGCAGTGCATCGTTTTGCACAAAGGACAGATCGGCGCTCTCCTCCGCCCGCACAAAGCTTAAAAATTGCTCCATATAAAAATCCAGCCGTGCGTCGAGCGCGCCCGTGTCCACACGCATCCGCTGCGGCAGGGTAACCCGTTCCTCCTGCAGCTGCAGCAAGCGCACAGCAGGGACAAAAATCAATTCCCGTTTCGTTTTTTTCGCCATTTTTCGATCCTTTCCGCGCGGAACGCTTTTGTGCGCCGCGGCTCTTTTGTAGCATACCAAATTTCCGCACCGCTGTCAAGAAAAACGGGAAAAAACAAGCGCAACTTTTCCGGCATGCCGCCTCGCCCCGCCGTATAGGGCACTCTCCCGCCGCGCTCCCCCGTTCTACTCCTTTTGCCGCAGCATTCCGAAACGCAAAACGGCGCGCCTTCTCCGCCCGCAGCGCCGTTCTCCTTTGCAATCCGATTTTTGCAAAACCGCCTTTGCAAAACGAGAAGGGCATCCTGCAAGAAAAAGCAAAAAAAAGAACCGCAGTTTTGCCTGCGGCTCCTTTTGTCTTATTCCTCGTTTGCAGCCTCTTCGGTCTGCGGCGCGTCGCTTTCTTCCGCGGGGTCGTCATAAATCCCGCAGATTTTTGCGATATCCAGCGGCTCGCCCTTTTCGTCGAGCATGTAATCGTCCGTATATTCTTCGTCGCCGAAATAGCTTGCAACGCTCTTTTTCTTCGCCGGCTTTTTATCCGGGCGGGGCGTGCGGTAGCCAACGGGGTTACGCGGGGCATCCGCGCTGCGGCGCGTTTTTTCGGCGCCCTGCCCTCCGATGGCAGCGCCCGTTTCGTCCGCCAGGGAAACAACCACTCTGCGGCCGCTGTCCTGCCCGACGGAATAGGTCGTCACGCCGTCAAAGCCCTGCAGCTCGGAATGAATAATGCGTCTTTCATAAGGGTTCATCGGCTCAAGCGTTACGCTCCTGCGGTATTTTTTCACCTTGACCGCCGTGCGCCTTGCAAGCGCGCGCAGCGTCGCCTCTCTCTTGGCGCGGTAGCCCTCCACATCCAGCGTTACCTTGGTATATGCCCGCTTTTCTTCGTCCTTGCGGTTGGCGGCAAGGCTGCAAAGATATTGCAGCGCATCCAGAGTATCGCCGTGATGACCGATGAGCACGCCTGCATTTTCTCCGCGCACATCGATGCGCAAGGTGCCCTCATCGTCGCGGTCGCAGTTTGCCTCGACATTCAGCTCCATGTCGTCAATCAGGGTCTGCAGGAAAACCATGGCTGCCTCATCGGGCGCCGCCGCATAGCATACCTCTACGCGTGCGGGCGTTGCCCCCATGCCGAGAAAGCCCTTCTTTGCATCCTCCAGCACCGTATATTCCACCTCGGCGACATCCGCGCCGAGCTGCGCCGCCCCGATGGCGACGGCCTCTTCCACGCTTTTCGCGTTGACTGTAACTTTCTTTTTCACTGTCGTTCCTTTCCGGCATCCCGGCACGAAAAACCCGCGTGCTTATTTGCTTTTGCGGTCCTGCTCGTCCTTGAGCGGTGCCTTTTCAATGGGAGATGCCTCTGGCTTTGCCTTTTCCGTGTATTCGCCCTGTGCCTTTTCTTCGCCCGCTTCGCTCTCTTGCTCTGCGGCTTTTGCCTTTTTCTCCGCCTCGGCTGCCTCTTTTCTCGCCTGCTCACGGCTCACCGGCGGCAGATAATCCTCATCGTCGATATGGTGCAGTGAACGCACGGTGCCGTTTTGCGCGGCAACCTTTTTCGCTGCTTTTTTCACGCCCATTTCCTTTTCTGCCTGCTTAAAATCCTCTTCCGTGAATTTCGGCAGCGGCATCAGCTTATACAGCAGCAGCTGCTGACCGAAGGAAAGAATGCTCTGATAGATCCAGTATACGCCGAGCGCGGAGGGCAGGGAAAGCGAGATCCATGCGGAGAACAGCGGCATTGCAAAATCCATGATCTTCATGGAAAGGCTGTTCTGCTGCGCCTGCTGGTCGGGTGCCTGGGAGGTAAAGCGGCGCGCAAGCTTCATGGAGAGGAATGTCGTCAAAAAGACCAGAATCGGAATCAGAATCATCCAGGACGCAAATTCCGGCTTGACGCTCAGATCGAACTTTTCAATGCCGAACAGATTCAGCCGCGGCAGCTGCGCAACCACATCGGCATCGAATTTATCCGGGTTGTTTTTGATAAAGCCGAGCAGCTGGATCTCCGCCTGCGCCGTCCATTTTCCGTCGCCCAGAAGTCCTGCGTTTTCGGCTACTGTTTTCAAAGAGTTGATCTTATCCGTGCCCCACTGGCAAATATAGGTCAGCGGCATGTACACAATGCGGTACAGAATCATAATAATCGGCATTTGCAGAAGAAGCGGACCGCAGCCGCTGAGGGGACTGTAGCCCTCTTTCTGATACAGCTCCATGATCTCCTGCTGCATCTTTTGCTGTGTGGGCTTATCTTCTCTGCCCGCATACTTCTTGCGGATCGCCATTTCCTTGGGGCGCAGCTTTGCCTGCTTGATCGAATTTTTCTGCTGCTTGATACCGAAGGGGAACAAAACAAGCTTGATCACCACGGCAAACAGCAAAAGCGCAATGGCATAGCTCCCCGTCCACTCATAGAAAAGCCGCATGAGCTGACCGAAGGGCCAAAGGATATAGTTAATGATGTTCATCTGTTTTTCTTTCGGCTCCCGCCGCGGCGGAAGCTCCTTTCCCAAAAGAGTTCTGTTTTCTGCGTTTGCGCTTTGGAACGGGGTCATACCCGCCTTTGCCGAACGGATTGCAGCGCAGCACCCGCCAAAGCGAGAGCGCACAGCCGACAAGAATGCCCCATTCCTCAATCGCTTCGATCGCATAGGCGGAGCAGCTCGGCTCAAAGCGGCAGCAGGGGCCGCCCTTCAGCGGCGAGAGATAGTCCCGATACAGCCGCAGCGGCAGCGTGAAAAAACGGCGCAGCGCTCTCATTTTGCAACTCCGAGCATGCCGAGCTTTGCAAATGCCGTCTCCAGATCGCGGGCGATTTGCGCAGGCTTTGCCCGAAGCGCCGCATGGCGCGCCGCAAGCACGATCAGATAGCCTTTTTTCACGGGCGTTTTTTTCTCCATCTGCCGATAGCCCTCGCGCAGCACGCGCTTGACGCGGTTGCGCTGCACAGCGCCCCCGAGCTTTTTCGTCACCGTCAGCCCGATGCGGTTCTGCCGCTTTTTCTGCGGATGCTGTTTTTGCAAAAGCGCTGCCTTATAATCGCGCAGGACATAGACCACCACGGTCGGCGTGAGCTGTTTTTGCCCTTTTGCGTATGCCTTGGCATACAAATGGTTTTCACAGATCGCCTTGAATTTCATGCTTCCTCAAATCCGTAAAACGAAAGCCCATGACATTGCACGGGCTTCTCTCAAGGTAACTTAATAGGTGAGTCTGACTCTGCCTTTTGCACGTCTTCTCTTCAAAACCTTTCTGCCATTCGCGGTTCTCATTCTCTTTCTGAAGCCGTGTTCCATTTTTCTCTGCCGTTTCTTGGGCTGATATGTTCTGAGCACTCTGCACACCTCCTTACGCCGGTTGTCTCAATCTATGAAAATCAAGTATTGAGTCTCAAATTTCACGCAGTGCGAAATCAAGCGACACGCACAGCACTGTATATTATAAAGGAAATAGAGCCTTTCTGTCAATAGTTTTTTCGAAATTTTTGCGCCGTGCGCCGAATTTTACGGATGCAGACGCCGATATTCGTCCCAGGCCGTGCGCAAAACGGCAAGATCCTGCGCCGTGTAGGAAAAATCGGCGTCGGGCGAAATGCGGTAAAGATCCGGAATTCCGATGCGGCTTTGGAAGAGCGCCGCGCGCATGGAGGAGCGCTTGGAGCCGTAGCACGGGGAATCCGTATCAATAAGAACGCCCGGGAACGCAGCCTCAAACAGATCGCGGCGGAAGGTCATTTCCTCCTCATAGCCGCGCATGGCGTCGTCGTAGTCGTGCAGGCGGCATTGGTCGGGAATGCCCGCAAAAATCGGATGGCACGAGCTGCAGTTGATCAGGGCGTTTGGCTTGACGCTTTTTGCAATCTCGCGAATCATACGCAAAAGCTCCAGCAAAAGCTGCGTGCCGTATGCCCCGCTGTGAGAGCGTGCACGCCGCCCGCGCGGCATCATAAAGGCAAAATCCAGCTTAAAGCCGTCCGCGCCGATGCAGCCGGGGTCGTCGCTCAGCAGCCGATAGATAATCTTTTCCAGCGCCGCGCGATATGCGGGATTGGACGGGTCGGCATAGGGCCCCTCATTAAAGGACATGGTCTTGCCGTACGGGGTGGCGTCGCTTTCCGGTATCTTCAGCGCATCGTCCAGCCCCTGCGCCGCCCAAAGCTTGAACCACAAAAGCGTATGAATGCCGCGGGCGCGCATATCGTCCGTGAATTTGCGCATATCGTGCCATTTTGCCGGGTCGGGCTCGGCAGAGCCGTATTCCGCCTGCCATTTGTCATCCACAATGAGAATGCGCGGGCAAAGCCCCGCCGCGCACAGCTTATCGGCAAAGGCACGGTAATTCTCCTCCGTCGCCTGAACATCCGGCTCGCTCCCGCCGCCCAGCGCATACTGCTCTCTCCAGCCGCATGCCATCGGGCCCCACCACCAGGCGGGCACATCGGAATAATCGCGCTTTTGCACCGTGCCGCTTTCATAAAACCATGCCGCATACTGCCGCGCGGCAGCCATATTGTCCGGCGCGGTCTCAATGCGCACCGCCGGGGTAATGAAGCTGCCCGTAACCTCTTTGTGCCCCTCAAAATCCGTGGAGAGATAAAAGCCCTTTCTGCCGCGGTTTGGACGCTTGTGATAATCAAACTTCATAAAGTTCCAATCGTTTTCCCTGCCGATAAGCCCCATAGAAAGGCGCTCGCGCACGCCGAGGGTGCGGAAGGCATACACATACAGCGGCGGCACCAAAAGATCAAAATAGCTGTGAAAATCCTCAATGGAATTGTAAATGCGGTGCTCTGCCGAGAAAAAGTCGGAAATGGGCACAAAATATTCGCAGAATTCAAAATCGGAAGCGCCGAGCATATCGCCCTGCCATTTTCCGCCGAAATAGCGAATCTCGCCGACGCGCCCCTGCCCGTGCACCTCCGTTTCGGCAAACACGCCGTCGGGCGCAAAGCGGAAACGGTATTCTTTTTCCTGCCATGCCGTGCTGCGCACGCGCATGCGGAAGGTATTCTGTGCCTCGTCAAATTCCGCCGAGAGAACCGCTTCATCGATATCCTCCAGGGTATCGTAGCAAAGCGGATCGTCCTCATGCGGCAAAAGGCGGTCCACCGCGGTATGGGCGGACAGCGTCGCAACGTCAACCGCGGCGCCGGTGTCGTCGATAAAGCGCAGCGCTACCGTTCCCCTTTCTTCATCGATCACCGCGGTGAAGCCGCGGCAGGCAATTTCATGCATTCTCTCTTTCGGCATCGTTTTCTCTCCTGTTTTTGCTTGTTTGCTTGTTTGCTTTTTATTGCTTTGCGCGGCCGGCCAGCTCCCGCCAAAATGCTTCGTTCACCCCGACCGCCGCAGCAGCGCCGCAGCGCACGATCGGCGTTTTAAGATAGGTGCTGTCCTCCAGCAGCTTTTCCGTCTGCCCCGCGGGGGTCAGATAGCGGATCATGCAATAGTTTTTATTTTTCTCGTCCAACAGCGCCTCAAGCGGCCCCGCGGCGCGCAGAATGCTTTCAAGCTCCCCGCGGGAAAGCGGGCGCTCCGTCAGCTCGAGCCATTGAAACGGGATTCCCCGTTCCTTGAAAAAGCGCTGTGCTCGCCTGCTGTCCCGGCATTTTTTCGTCCCGAAAATCTGAATTCCCGCCATTTTTCATTCCTCCCATGCCTTTCCCTGATAGGAATCGTGCCGCAAAAACCACTTATCCGCCTCATTTTGCACCACAAATTTTTTCTGCGGCCAAAGCGGAGAGAGGCAAAGCCCCGGCGCGCTGTCCGAGCACAGCCGCATGACGACGGTCCTTGGCGGCAGACATTCAATCTGCCGGCAAACGATTTCGATATATTCCTGCAAATCAAGCAACGCAAACGGTTCTTTTTCGTAAAGCTCTGCAAGGCGCGTGCCGCGCAGAATCTGCAGCATATGAAATTTCACCCCGTGCGGCTGAAGCGCCGCAACAAAGCGCGCGCTTTGCAGCATATCATCGGCGCTCTCTCCCGGCAAGCCGTTGATCAGATGCACCGCCGTGAAAATATCTCTTTTTTGCAGCGTCTCATAGCCGCGCAAAAACGCGGCGGTATCGTGCCCGCGCCCCATGCGCCGCATGGTTTTTTCATGGGCACTTTGCAGCCCGAGCTCAACGCAGAGATAGGTGCGCTCCTTCAGCTCCGAAAGATAGGAAAGCACCGCTTCCCCGAGGCAATCCGGGCGCGTGGCAACAATCAGCCCGCATGCCCCCGGCAGCGCAAGCGCCCTTTCATACAGCTCCCGCAGGCGCTCTATGGGCGCATAGGTTCCGCTGAATGCCTGAAAATACGGCAGATACTTCGTGCTGCCCCATTTTTTCTCCGCAACGGCGCGCTGCAGGCGGTATTGCGCCTCAATGGGCAAAAGCCTGTCTGCGCAAAGGTCTCCGCTGCCGCGTCCCGAGCAAAAAGCGCAGCCGCCCGTGCCGAGCGTGCCGTCGCGGTTAGGGCAGGTAAAGCCGCCGTCCAGGCTGATGCGCGCCACCTTGCCGCCAAAGCGCTGCCGCAGCGCAAAATCGTAGGTATGGTATCGCTTAAATCCCGCCGTATAGGGAAACGGGTTCCGTTTTTTCGGTTGATTTTTTGCCATGCCCCGCTCCTCTTTGCGCGCATTTTCTTTCATTATAGCAAACCGCGCACCGCATTACAAGCCCGAACAGGAAAAAGGGGCGAATCGCCCCTTTTTCCGCTCATTTTTCGTTTTGTTCCTTTTGCGCCGCTTCCACATCGGCATCGGTCGTTTCAATCTGCTCGGAGAAGGTCTGCATCATTTCTTCGTAAAGCGCCCGCGCCCGCTCCGCGTCCTTTGCGGCAACATAAATTTCGCTGCCGAAAAAGCTTGTGCCGCAGATCAGCCTTGCAGCGCTGCCGCCGCCCGCTTCATGGCGCAGATACGGAATTTTGTTTTCCTCCAAAACGCCGAGCAGAATATCCGTGCGGAACGGATCGCTCAGGGTACACAGCAATACGACCTCCTTGTCGTCATGCCGCTTGGTTCCGAATATACTCATCCCGTCCTCCTCAAATGTTCATAATCACCGGCAGAATCATCGGCTTACGCTTTGTCTTTTGATACAGGAATTTGGAAAGCGCGTCCTTCACCGTTGTTTTAATTGTGTTCCAATCCATAGTGTCGCGCGCGAAGCAATCCTCCAGAGCATCGTATGCAATGGAGCGAATCTGCTCCATGAGCTCCTCGCTCTCTCTGACATAAACAAACCCGCGGGAGACCACATCGGGGCCCGAAAGCACCATCTTCTCGCGCGAATCGATCGTTGCAACGACAACGATCAACCCGTCCTCTGCCAGGTGCATACGGTCGCGCAGCACAATGTTTCCGACATCGCCCACGCCGTATCCGTCCACCAAAACGGCGCCGGCATTCACAGTGCCCGAAAAATGCGCGCCGTCGCGGTCCAGCTCCAGCACCCGCCCAAGCTCCGGCACGAAAATATGTGCGTCGTCCATACCCATGAAATTGGCAAGCTCCTTGTGGTTGATCAGGTGCCGCTGCTCACCGTGAATGGGCATAAAATATTTCGGCTTTGTCAGCGCGTGCATCATTTTCAGCTCTTCCTGGCAGGCATGCCCCGAGACATGCACATGGGAAACGGATTCGTTGATCACGGTCACTTTCTTTTTATAAAGCTCGTTGATTACATTGCCGACCAGCTTTTCGTTTCCCGGGATAGCGCTTGCACTGATAACGACCAGGTCGCTCGGGCCGAGAGAGACCTTGTCATGCGTGCTGAACGCCATGCGGGACAGCGCAGACATGGATTCGCCCTGCGTCCCCGTGGTGATCAGCGTCAGCTGGCCCGGCGTATATTTTTTTATTTCATTGATATCGATCAGGCAATCCTTAGGCACATTCATATAGCCAAGCTCAATTGCCGCGCTGACAACATTGAGCATGGAGCGGCCCGTGATAGCCACCTTTCTGCCGTATCGATGCGAAATATCGATGATCTGCTGCACGCGGTGCACATTGGAAGAGAAGGTGGAGATTACGATACGCTTTTCCTTGTTGGAGAAAAAGATCTGCTCAAAGGACTGCCCCACGGTTTTTTCCGTCGGCGTATAGCCGGGGCGGTCCGCATTGGTCGATTCACACAAAAGCAGCAGAACGCCGTCCTGCCCGAGCTGCCCCAGGCGCGCCAGGTTGATCGTATCCCCATCGATCGGGGTCAGGTCCACCTTGAAATCGCCCGAATGCACGATCACGCCGAGCGGCGTTGTGATCGCAAAGCAGACCGCGTCCGCAATGGAGTGATTCACATGGATGAATTCCACGCTCATGCAGCCCGCGCGGACCTTTTCGCCCGCGTTGACGCAAATGAGCTGCGGCTCCTTTTCATAGCGGTGCTCCGCCAGCTTGTTGCGCAGAATGCCGAGCGTCAGCCGCGTTGCGTATACCGGCACATTCAGCTCCTTGAGAATATAGGGCACGGCGCCGATATGGTCCTCATGCCCGTGGGTGAGAAAAATGCCGCGCACCTTTTCTTCGTTCTTTTTCAAATAGGATACATCCGGGATCACAAGATCGATGCCGGGCATCTGCTCATCCGGGAATCCCATGCCGCAATCCACAACGACAATATCGTTTCCGTATTCGATTGCCGTGATATTTTTTCCGATTTCACCGATTCCCCCGAGAGGAATCACCTTAAGCTTTCCCGCCGGTTTTCTTCTTGCCATAGTTTCATTCCTTTCTTCTTCAAATCATGCGCAAAATTGCGCAAAACACGGAGGCGGTAAGCAATGCCGTACCGCCGATGTACATTTAATATAAATATGAGTATTCACGGCAAAAACGCACCACAAAAGCGCGGATGCGCTCTCTTTCTTTTGACGACCAAAAAGAGAGCCGCAGCCGCTTCATACAGCGCCGCCGTTATCCCCGCCGCCCCGCCGAGACAAACGGTGTCTCGCAGCTGCAGAGCTCTCGGAATATCGGCTTGCCGTGTGTTTTATCATGATTGCCGAAAAAATCGATCCGCAATCAAGGGTTCACAAACGCACACATATATTGGTTTGATTGTATCGCAAAAGTATTGCCGCAAAGCGACCCGCGGATGAACAAATTGTAAACCCGCGCGCATTTTTCAACGAGAAAAAGCAAAAGGTGCTCCCAAATGCCAAGCAAACGGCATCGGAAAGCACCTTTTTCGCCTGTATGCAATTTGTTTACCGGGAAAGCCCCTCCTGCTTTTTTGCGGCGCGCAGCTGCCGATAGGTCCGAATCAGAACCACCGCGGAAAGCACCGCCGTCAGCACATCGGAAACCGGCATGGAATATAAAACACCGTCCAGCCCGAAAAAGCGCGGCAGCAGGCAGGCAAAGCCAACGCCAAATACGACCTCGCGCACCGTGGAAAGCACCGTGGAAGCCGCCGCTTTGCCCATGGCCTGCATAAAAATAAAGGTCGCCTTGTTGATGCAGGCAAGCACCAGCATGCACAGATATGTGCGGAACGCCTTGACGGCAAACGCCGTATAATATATGCTCTCCTCCCGCGCGCCGAACAGAGCAATCAGCTGCCGCGGCAGCCCCATCGCAATTGTCAGGGCAACCGCGCCCGTCAGCGCTTCGAAGCACAAAAGCCGCGTGAGCAGCTTTTCCACGCGATCCGGCCGCTTTGCGCCCATGTTATATCCGACAATCGGGATGCACCCCGCCGCCATCCCGATAACAACGGAAATCACAATTTGAAAAAATTTCATCACAATGCCGAGCACTGCCATGGGAATCTGCGCATATTCCTCCGCGGAAAACACCGGGTCCAGCGCACTGTATTTTTGCACCATGTTGTTGATTGCAGCCATTGCCGCAACCAAAGAGATCTGCGCCAAAAAGCTGCTCGCCCCGAGCACCATACAGCGCCCCGCAATGCGAGGCGCGGGCAGAAAATCCGCCTTTGCGGGTCTGAGCAGCTTCGCGCGGCAAAGATAAATGGCGGAAAGCGCCGCCGTGAGCACCTGCCCCAGCACCGTTGCGACCGCCGCGCCCATCATCCCCCATTCAAAGCAAAAAATAAAAATCGGATCCAAAATCACATTCAAAAAAGCGCCCGCAAGCGTAGAGCACATGGCAAAGCGCGGGCTGCCGTCCGCCCGGATGATCGGATTCATTGCCTGCCCGAACATATAAAACGGAATGCCGAGCGTGATCCAGAAAAAGTATTCGCGCGAAAGCGAGAACACCCGCGCATTCACCCCCGCGCCGAAGAGCGCCAAAATCGGGTCCGCGCAAATCAGATAAACCGCCGTCAGCACAAGGGAAAGCCCAAGGCAAAGCCCCACCGCATTTCCGACGCTGCGCTTTGCTTTTGCCTTTTCCCCGCCGCCGAGGCTCAGGCTGACAAAGGCGCAGCAGCCGTCCCCGAGCATCACCGCAATTCCGAGCGCAATCACCGTCAGCGGAAAAACGACCGTGTTCGCCGCATTGCCCGCAGAGCCGAGATAGGATGCATTTGCAATAAAAAGCTGATCGACAATGTTATAAAGCGCGCCCGTCAGAAGCGAAAGCACGCAGGGCAGCGCATAGCCGCGCATCAGCGCGCCTACGGGCTTTGTCACAAGAAATGCATTGTTTTGTTCTTTCATAAAATCAAAAACCTCCCGAAATCAAAAACAAAAAAGTGCGCAAGCCCGAAAACCGGACTTACGCACTTTTGCTGCTCGTTTACATACAGTGTAGCACAAACAAAATTTTTTCGTAAGTGTTTTTTTGCATTTTCCCGCAAAAATTTATTTCAGCGTTTCGCTGTGATTCAGCACCGAGGCGGAATAAAGGAACAAAACATCCTGATCGGAAAAGCTCTGATACCGCCCGAGCAGCGCCGGGGAAAGATAGCGGATATCCACAAGCGTCACCGTGCGGTATCCCGTCGCCAGCAGAGGCGCTATGGCGCTGCCGAAGGAATCGCGGAATATAATCAGCTCGCGGTCCGTTTGCGCCGCATCGTTTTCAATCCGCAAAAACGAGCGCGAACCGGAAAGAAAGTATTCATAAAGATCCGCTCCGCCGCGTCTGCTTTCATCATATACCGTTCCGTAGCTGTCGCTCTCCAGATCGTACACGCGCATGCTTTGTATCGGCGCGCCGTCAAGCACCGTCAGCGCATCGTTCCCGAGCGGCAGCGCGGTTTGCCCCGAATATACTCCGTAAAACGGCTCGGGCAGTGTGCGGGGCGCAAGGGCTTCAAGCGCAAGCTGTGCGCCCATTGCCTGTGCTATGCGCTGCGCCGTACCCTGCAAAGCATCCGCGCGCCAGTGCGCGTCGGTACGGTAATAGCTCTCAAGGCACAGCGTATCCGTAAGATCGATCCTTTTTGCATAAGGCATCTGCTGCTCTATCATGGAAAACAGGCGCGCATACTCCATTTGCGGATAGCCGTAAATCGGGGCGGCATAATAATTTTTATCCGGTACGACCGCCGTATATACGGTGCAGTCGCTGTCGCGCAGATACCTCTGCCACAGATAAGAAAAGCGCTGTGTTGCATGCTGAACGCTCTGCGGCTGCAGCGGATAGTCCAGTTTCACCGCCGTGCCGCCCTTTACCGCAATTTCGTTCACCTGCAGCTGCTGCAAAATATCCTTGCAAAACAGCGCTTTGATGCGGCGGAAGGTCTCGCGCGCAGGGAAATGATCCTGCGTATAGGTCTCATAATCGCGCATAAACGAGCCGTCCTCAACGCTTTTTGCCGAAAGCTGCGGCATGGAAGCAAGGCGGCGCCGCTCCGGGACGGAGCGCTCTGCCTTTGGCAGAAAAATGCCGAGCAGCGCACCCGCCAGCAGCATTGCAAGAAGCAGCGCGAGATACACCGTGTTTTTTATGGTTTGTCTTTTTTCCCGCATATCGCCGCCTCCTTAAAACCGAAAATATAAAAACGGGCTGTATGAGCCGCTGACAAGATACGCCGTGCACACGATAAGCACCGCCGCCGAAAAGAGGCATTGCAGCGCAAAGCCGACGCGTGCCCCGCAGCGGCTTTTTGAAAACCGCGCCCAAAGATGCGCGCACAGAGGCGTTGCCCCGAGCGCACCGAACAGCAGCGCCGCAGCCCCGTCGCGCAGCAAAAAGAGCGATTCCGTGTTCCAAAGCGGCAGCCCGCCGCCCCCGAAGAGCGCCGAAAGCTTTGCAAAGCCGTCCGAGGCACTGCTGCCGTCAAACAGCACAAAGCCGAGCAAAACGGCAAGCAGCACATATGCATGATTCAGGATTTTCTGCTTTTGCAGCACGCGCAGCAAAAACAGCTTTTCCAAAATCAGCAAAACGGCAAAATAAAGCCCCCACAAAATAAAATTCCATGCCGCGCCGTGCCAAAATCCCGTTGCGCCCCAAACGATCACAAGATTCAAAAGCCAACGCCACCGCGGCACACGGTTTCCGCCGAGCGGGATATACAGATAATCGCGAAACCATGCGGAAAGCGAAATGTGCCAGCGGCGCCAAAAATCCGTAATGCTTGCCGCAATATACGGATACCTGAAATTTTCGGAAAAGGAAAAGCCGAAAAGCTTCCCGAGCCCGATTGCCATATCGCTGTATCCGGAAAAATCAAAATAGATCTGCAAAGCGAACGAGACCGCTCCAAGCCACGCGGAAAGAATGCTCTGCGCGGCGGCGCCCCATGCCGCGGCGCTGAGCGCGGCGAGCGAATCCGCCAGAATTACTTTTTTCCCAAGGCCGATCAAAAAGCGCTGTGCCCCCGCGGCGCAAAGACCGATGCTGTGCCTGCGCTCCTTCAGCGCGGGCGCAATCTCGCGATACCGCACGATCGGCCCTGCAATCAGCTGCGGAAACATCGTGATATACATTGCAAAATCAATCGGATTTTTCTGCGGCGGAACATCTCCCCTGTAAACATCCGCCGCATAGGAGAGCACCTGAAAGGTATAAAACGAAATGCCGATGGGCAGCGCAATTCCGAGCAGCGGCACGGAGAGCCCCGTGAGCGCATTGAACGAGCCGATAAAAAAATCGGCATATTTGCAAAAGCCGAGCAGCCCGAGACAAGCGAAAACGCAGACAAAAAGCACCGCGCGCCGCCCCGTGCGCCCCGAAACCGCGCCGAGCAGCAGACCGCACACATACCCAAGCGCTACGGAAAGCAGCATGAATAAAAGAAATTTCGGCTCGCCCCAGGCATAAAAAAACAGGCTGGAGCAAAGCAGCACGATGTTTTTCAGCCGCCGCGGCGCCGCAAAATAAAGGAGCAGCACAACGGGCAGAAACCGATATAAAAACGGAATACTCGAAAAAAGCATCTTTCTCCTCCGGGGCGCGGCGCGGGGGCACGCGTTTGCGTGCCCCCGCGCTCTGATTTTATCGCTTATTCAATCGGTGTTTCGGAAAGAAATGCCGCATCGGGATAAGCCGCCTCAAGCTTTGCGCGGAAAGTATCGCACAGCTCTCCGTCGCCGAAGAAGCAGACAAGATATTCCCCGCACTGAATCTGTACAAGCTTCTCCGGGAAGCCGCACATCCAGTGCCGCTGCGCAAGATTTTCCCGCACTGCCTTTGCGGCAGCCGCGCTGTTGTCAACGCTTTTCAGGTGGAACGCGCCGCAGGTAAAGGTATTGGCGTTGAGCATATGCACAAGGGATGCGGCCCCGTCGATATAAGAGACGGCGCTTGCGGGATAGCCGAGCGTCTGGTCAAGCGCATCCGTGTCTTCTGTGGAAAACACGCCGGGCGCATCCTCTTTCATGTTTGCTTCGCTCATATCGCCGCCGACTGCCTCGAATTTTTCATTCTCGCCGTAGCTTGCCCAAACCTTTTCCAACAGGGCGACCGCGCTCTGCGGCATTGCCACCGCATCGCTTTCGCTTTGCGCGCCGCTTGCGCTGCCCGAACCGGAATCGGAATTTTCGCTGTCCTTTTCGGGCGTCTTTGCGCAGGCAAGCAGCCCTGTGCAAAGCAGCGCCGCCAAAAGGGCGCAAAGAATGGCTTTCATTGTTTTGTTCATTGTCGTTTCCTCCGATTTTTCTTTTTTCAGTTTGTTTCTTTTTCTAAAATCCATGCGGAATTTTGCGCATCATACCAAAGCTTTGCCGTCGCCTTGCCGTTTGCTCCGACGGAAAAAGTGTAGACCTTCTCCCTCTCCGGCACCGGTATCTCCCACCGCACCGTGAACTTCCCGCGCGCCTTTGTGCTGCCCCGTCCCTCAAAAAACGGGGTTTCTTCCCCGCTTTCGGTCAGGGAAAAAATGCCGTCGTCCGCCGCAAGGCGCACCGTGCGGCTTGCCGTAACGGAAAATTCCGCCGCAATCGCCTGCGCACCGCGCATATCCTGCACGGCGATCCCCGGCTCGGAAGAAAGCACGCTCTGCCCCGGCTGCGGCAGCATGAGCTCCACCCGCGCCGGCAGAAACAGCCATGCGGCGCCGAGCACAAGCAAAAGGCAGGCTGCCGCGGCGGCGATGCGCCTGATGCGGCGCCAAAGCAGCGCCCCCTGCCGCGCGGCGGCATTTTGATGCGCCTGCAGGATCAATTCGTCGTCAAGCTGCGACATTGCCCGTGCAAACGCTTCATGCTTCATAGGAATATCCCTCCTCTTCCAAACAGCGGCGCAGTTTTTTCCGCATGCGGTGCAGCATGGATTTCACTCTTTCCTGCCCGCAGCCCTGTCGTGCCGCAATCTCTGCGACGGATTCGCCGTAAAAATACCGGCAAACAAACACGACCTGTTCCGTCTTTCCCTGCGCATGCAAAAACGCATTGAGCACTTCGCCCAGCTGCGCCGCAAAATGCGCGTCCTCCGCGCTGTTTGTATGCGGCAGAAAATCCTCCGCCGGCGCGCATTCCTCAAGCTCCGAAAGTACCACGGAAAACGAGTCGCCTCCGCGCCGCTGTGCCCGCTGCGCCTTGCGGCGATTCAGGCAAAGGTTGCGCACCGTGCGCGCAAGATACGCAAACAGGCTGCCCGGCTTTGCCGGCGGGATGGCGTTCCAAAGCGCAAAATACGCTTCGTTGAGCACCTCGTCCGCATCCGCCTCGTTTTCCAAAATGCCGCATGCCATGCGGCGGCACACCGCGCCGTAGGCCTGCTCGGTTTTTGCAATCGCCGCTTCCTCTCTGCGCTCATAAAGAGCAAGGAGCTGTCCGTCGTCCATGCTTCTCCCCCTTCGCGCTGCGGGGCGGTACATTTTTTGCCCGCACCCTCAAAGACAACAAAATTTCGGTTTGGTTGCATCAAATGTCGCTTTTTTTAAAAAATTTATTATCTTGCGCCGTCACACGGCTCCGCAGCCCGCCATTTTCGAATCTCGCGCGCATACGGCAAAAGCCCGACGCCGCCCGATGCGCTGCGTGCCGAAAAGTTCTTCCGTATTTGTTTGTCTCATTTTGTGTTTGCCTTATATGCTTTATTCCTCAAATCCGAAATATGCCGCAAACAGCTCGCGCACGCTCACGGCGGCATTGGTGCCCGAAGCGCCGTGCTCCAAAACGCTCACCGCAACCACCTGCGGCTCATCAAATGGCGCAAACCCGACAAACAGCGCATTCGGGCTTTGGCTCTGTCCCACCTGCGCCGTACCCGTTTTCCCCCCCACGCCAACGGGGAAATTGCGGAAAATGCGAACGGCAGAGCCCCGCTCCACCACCTCGGAAAGCCCCTGCATCAAAACAGTATGCGTCTGCTCGGACATCGGCACCTCGGAAAGAATGCGGCTTTCATGCGCCGCTGTCTCTTCTTCGGTAAAAAACACGGTGGAGCGCAGATAAAAATGCGCATCGCGCCTTGTGCCGCCGTTGACGGCGGTGGAAAAATACGAGGCGATCTGCACCGGAGTAAACAAATGCTCGCTCTGCCCGATTGCTGCCTGCAGGGTATCGCCCGCCGTCCAGCTGCCGCGGCTTTTCACACCGGCAAGATTGCCGACGGATTCGCTCAGCTCCACCCCGCTCGCCTGCCCAAGACCGTAATCCTGCGCATATTTGACGATGCGATCGATGCCGAGCTGCCGCCCGACCTCAAAGAAATAATAGTTGCACGAATCGCGCAGTGCGCCCACAACATTTTCAAGCCCGTGCGTTGCGCGCCCGTAGGAATACAGCCAGCAGCGCGGTTGAAAGTCTTCGTAAAAGGTATAAATACCCTCGTCGTAAATTTCCGTTTCCGGGGTAACGATGCCCTCCTCCAGCGCCGCCGTCGCGGTAACGACCTTGAAAGTGGAACCCGGCTCATAGGTGCCGCCCAGGGCGCGGTTAAGATAGGGCTTGTCCTCATTTGCCGAAAGCGCGGCATAGTCTTTGGAAAAGGTCGTCAGATCAAAGCTCGGATAGCTGGCAGCCGCCAAAATCTCAAAATTCTGCGGATTCATCAAAACAAGCGCACCGGCGCGGCAGTCCTCTCCGTCGCCGCTTTCTTCGCTCTGCTCGCCCTGTGCGCGGATCTGCGCAATGTTATCCGCCAATGCCTGCTCCGCCGCTTTTTGCAGGTCAATATCAATGGTGAGCCAAACGGTTTTGCCCGCAACAGGCTCTTTTTCGATATATTGCTTCGTCACCGTTCCGCTTTGGTCGACCAGCTGCACCAAAACGCCGTCCTGCCCGCAAAGCTCCGTCTCAAAGGCGCGCTCCGCGCCGTCAATCCCGACAATGGCATCCATGGGATAGCCAAGCTCGGTGTAATATGCAAGATCGTCCGCCTGGATCAACCCCGTCCGCCCCAGCAGATGCGATGCAACGCCCGGATAGAGATATTGCCTGGAAAGGCTTGTGGAAATGGTCAGTCCCGGTGTGTTTTTTTCCGTCAGCGCCGCCGTCAGCGCCGCAGAGCAGTCCTCCGCGAAAATCTTGCCGACGCCGTCGTGAATGCAGCGGTCAATGTCGTAGCGCACATAGGTCGCCTCCAAAAGCGCATTGCCGCTCAGCCCCGTTTCATACATGCCGAAATAATTCAGCACATACCCCATTACGGTATTGTAATCGGAATAGGCGGCAAGCCCGTGCTCCTCCAAAAAAGCGGCATAGCGCCGGGACGCCTTGGGACCCATATATTCCGTGCCGATGATCACATTGCCCGCAGCCGTGGTTTTTGTGTAAAAGGTCGTTGTTTCATACGGCGTACCCTGCGCGCGCATCGCCTGCGCCACCACAACGCTGAGCGTGCGCAATTCCTCATTGCTCATCTCCTTTGCGTTTTCGGCAAGCGCCGCCGTGGTCGATTCCTTTGTCGTCACCAGAATTTTGCCGTTGCGGTCAACAATCATGCCGCGGGCAGCCTTGATGGTTTTGCGCACCTCGCGCACCGCCATGGAGGCAGTGTTTTTGTCTGTGCCCTCCGCCCGCGCGCCGAGCTGCAGGCTTGCCAGGCGAAACACAATCACGCACAGCGCTGCAAAAAAGAACAGGCAGGGGGCAAGCCGCCTCCAGGAAAACCGCTTCATGTTCTCTCCTGCCTTTCCGCCCGTGCAATGATTGCATCGGTCAATTCATTCGCATAAAAATCGCAAAGATGATAAAAACCCGTCCCGTCCGGCTCAAGCGCCGTGTCGGCGGTGAGAGCGATCGCCTTTTCGTTCAGCGTCTGCGCAAGGGTCTGCGGCAGGCAGAGCATTGCCCGCGCCGCGGCTTCAAACGCCGCCTTTTTCCCTTCCAAAACGGCGCAAAGCGCCTCATATTCCGCATCGCTCAGCGCATTGACATAATCGGCATAAACATCGTTGCCTCCCGGCAGCGTTTCTTCAAGCTGCGGCGGCAGCCACGCGGGCGCTTCCCCTGTGTCGGCCTGCACCGTCGTTTGCTCCCTGGTCGGTGCCTGTGCTTTTTCGGCAGGCGGATTCTGCGCCGTCTGCGGGGCTTCCTCCCCTATCAAAAGCACGGTCGTCTTCCAGGAATCCCGCTCGATGCGGCGCGCGTTCGCGGCGCTCAAAGGCGTTTTTTCCGTTTCGTATAATGCGGCATAGCGCGGCTCCGTTTCCGCCTGCGCCTGCCGTTTCTTTTCTTCCCTGGCGCGTTTTGCGGCGCTTGGCAAATGCTCGTCAAAATACCGCCGCATTGCCTCCTTTGCCGCCTCGCTGAGCGCCGGGGTACTAAGTCTTGCCCGAATGCCGAGGTGCGCGCGGATGCCGTTTTCCGCAAATTTGTATGCATCGCTCATCATACAGCGCATCTCATAGGAGCGCGAGAGGGATACCAGCTCCACTCGAATCTGCCGTTTTGCCTCATAAGAGCACAGCGCTCCGCTGAATGCGTCCCGGTTTTGCACAATGCTTTGCAGTCCGAGCGCCGCACTGATATCCTCTTTTTCCTGCATCAGCACCGTTAAAAACGCCTGCACCGCGCCGTACAGATGCTGTATGAACAGCGGGCGCGCCTCCCGGGTACAATACTTGCTCTGCCGCCAGTCGTAATTGCTCAGCGCATCGCATAAAGAGGGGGTAAACCAGCCGGCGGGTGTTGCGCCCGGCAAAATATAGAATTCCTTGAGAGAGACCTTCGAAAGCAGCTGCTGCACAATGCCCCCCAGCACATCGAGCGGAGCGTCCAGGCGATGGATCAGGCAATAATCCGTCACCCATTCCCCGAGATATCGGTCCAGCCTTGTAAACCGCTCGCGATAGGCAAGCCACAGCGCGCACAGCGCCGCAAGCCCCTGCGCAGGCTTTATCAGCTGCGGCAGATTGATGATTTCATAGCAATAAAGAAAAAGATAGCTGTAATCCGTCTGCGGGTATTCGCCGCGACGCACACAGGCGCGCCAATAAAAATAGTACTGCGCCTGCGCCGCGCTCATCATGTGATATTGCGGCATATAGGCATAAAAAGCCTCGTAGGGGCAGGGCGGTGCCTCGCGGTTCCAAAAGCGCTTTGCATCATTTAAAAAACGGTCGAAAAAGCGATACCGCTGCGGCCAGCGTGAAATACTCACGCTGCGCAAAAACGGATGCTGCGGCACATATTGCAATACCGCCTCGCACATCGGGGGGCGCACATCCGCAGGCGTATGCAGTACGCGCCGATTCGTCAGCGGCACTCCGCATGCAACGGGGCGCGCCTTTTCAAACAAAGCCTGCGCCTGCGCCGCGCTGTCAAGGGGTGTCGGCGCGGCGTTCTCTCCCGTTTTTTCTTCCCGCTTTGCATCGTTCTTTACATCGATTGCATCAATTCCCTCGGTTGCGGCGGCTGCGGCTTTTTCGGGCACTTTTTGCGGCGCGGCATGGTGTGCGCTCTTTTCCGGCGGCATCTGCGGCACGGCTTCGCCCTGCACCCTTGCGTGCAAAGCCGCGTCTCCGAAATCAAGCTCTGCAGCGGTGGTATCAAACCGCGGCGGGTCTGCCTGCCGCCGCGGCGGCACAAGCTCGCAAAGATTCCAGAAGGCGTCCTCCGAAAGCGCCGGCCTACGGGCATCCGAAAGCGGCTGCGTGGTGCTGCTTTTTTTCTCTGCTTCTTTCATGCGGGCGCTCCTTTCCGGGAATTTTTTCGTATCATTTTATTGTACCACAAGAAATGCGGCAATGCAAGCGGATAAAGCGCCTCTTTTCGGCAAATGCTTGATAAAAAAGCGCCGCGCATATGCGCCGCCTTGCGCCCGGAGGTTTTCTTATGAAGCATTTTGCCCTTTGCAAAGATCGGATACGCCGTCTGCGCGGCGTGCTCGGCATTTTTCTGTCGCTCCTTCCCGTTTTATGCATTCTCGGCGGCTATCGGCTTTTTTTCTTTTCCGGGCAGGAGCAGCCAAGTCTTGCGGCACCCGCCGATGCAGCGGAGCACTTTCCCGTGCCGGACGCCTTGGAGCAGGCGCTGCTGAGCCGCTATGCCGCCTCCTTACAGGCGCAGGACAGCACCGTCTCCCTGCGCGTGCTCAGCGCCGCCTGTGCCGTGCAGTGCAACCGTGCAAAGGCGGAAAATCTTTCTCTTTGCTCCGCTTTGCTTTCGCTGCATTTCCCTCTTTTGTGCGAGCCGGACGCCCTCTGCGAGCGCGCTGCGCGGGATGCCCTGCTCGGCTATGACCCAAGCGGCGGCGCCCTTGCCTTTGCCCGCGGCGATGCCGCCCCCGCCGACGCCCGCATCACCGCCGTTTTTTCAGACTATCTCTTTTTTTCTCCGCAGAGCGCGGTGCAGCCCTCGCCAGGCGAAAAAAGCTCTTGACAGATACGCAAAAAAAGAATACAATAGATTCGTATGGTTGTATCTCTGTGCCGCAAAGCGGCGCGGGTGCATACGGCATATCATGCAAAACCGAACACTTTTAAAAAACAAGGAGAAACATCATGGAGCAATCCACACTTATGATTGTTTCTGCCTTGATTGCCGGAATCGTTTGCCTCGGGCTCGGTATTTTGCTCGGCATCGTTCTGCGCCGCCGCATTGCGGAGGCAAAGATCGGCTCTGCCGAAGAGGAAGCCAAGCGCATTGTCGAGGCTGCGAAAAAGCAGGGTGAACAAAAGAAGAAGGAATCGTTGATCGAGGCAAAGGAAGAAATCCTGCGCGCGAAGAACGAGTCCGAGCGGGAGCTGCGCGAGCGCCGCAACGAGCTGAACAAGCAGGAAAGGCGCCTTGTGCAGAAAGAGGAATCTCTGGATAAAAAGCATGAGACGATCGACCGCAAGGACGAAGCCCTGAACAAAAAGATGAAAGAAAACGCCGACGCTGCCGCCGAACTGGAGCGCATGCGTCAGAGCGAGCTGGATCTTCTGGAAAGAATGTCCGGCTATTCCGCAGAGCAGGCAAAAGCGGAGCTGGTTTCCCGCATTGAGGGAGATGCAAAGCTGGATGCCGCAAAGCGCGTCATCGCACTGGAACAGCAAATCAAGGAAGAAGCAGACAACAAAGCAAAACTGATCATCACGCAATCCATTCAGCGTATGAGCGCAGATCTTGTCAGCGAGGCGACCGTCTCGGTGGTGAATCTGCCCAGCGATGAAATGAAAGGGCGCATCATCGGCCGCGAGGGACGCAATATCCGCACCATCGAGACCATGACCGGAGTCGATCTCATTATCGACGATATGCCGGAGGCAATTACCCTGTCCTCGTTTGATCCCATTCGCCGCGAGGTCGCGCGCCTGACGCTGGAAAAGCTCATTTCCGACGGGCGCATTCATCCCGCGCGCATTGAGGAGACCGTTGAGCGTTCCCGCCGCGAGGTGGACGCCATCATCAAGCAATCCGGCGAGCGCGCCGTCTTTGAGGCAGGCATTCACGGCATCAATGCGGAGCTTGTCAAGCTGCTCGGCAGGCTGCGCTTCCGCACCAGCTACGGGCAGAATGTGCTCAATCATTCCATTGAGGTCGCCATGCTGTCGGGCATGATGGCAGACGAGCTCGGCGCGGACGCAACCCTTGCACGGCGAGCAGGTCTTCTGCATGATATCGGCAAGGCGCTCACTCAGGAGGTCGAGGGCTCTCATGTTCAGCTCGGTGTCGATATTGCCCGCAAGTATAAGGAGAGCAAGGAAGTAATCCATGCCATTGAGGCGCACCACGGCGATGTTGAGCCGCAAACGCTTGTGGCAATGATCGTGGACGCTGCGGACGATCTTTCCGCCGCCCGTCCCGGTGCCCGCCGCGAGAACGTGGAAAATTACATCAAGCGTCTGCAAAAGCTGGAAGAGATTGCGGATCGCTATCCCGGCGTTGAAAAATCCTATGCCATTCAGGCAGGCCGCGAAATTCGCATCATGGTCAAGCCCGAGCAGGTCTCGGATGAGAGAATGGTGCTCGTCGCCGCCGATATCGTCAAGGAAATCGAAAACGAACTGGAATATCCGGGGCAGATTAAGGTGCATGTCATCCGCGAAAGCCGTGCGATCGACTACGCAAAATAATCAGAGCAAAAAGCCACTTCGGTCCGTACCGTTTGCGTACGTTCTGCAAAGTGGCTTTTTGAAATGCTTTTGAATTGCAGGCAAAAGCCGATACTGTGCAGGGAGGAAAACAAAATGCAGGCAACACCGCTGAATCTTTTATGCATCGGGGATGTCGTCGGCCCCGCTGCCGTTGATTATCTCGGAAAAAATCTGTGGGCGCTGCGGCAGGAGTATGCCGCCGATTTTGTCGTCGTCAATGCGGAAAATGCCGCGGCGGGCAACGGCACCGACCCCGAAACCGCCCGCGCGCTGTTTGCATCCGGCGCCGATGTGCTCACCGGCGGCAATCATTCCTTCCAAAAGCGCAGCTTTTATGAGTATCTGGAGGGCGAGCCCCGTGCGCTGCGCCCCGCCAACTATACCGCCGCCTGTCCCGGCAGCGGCTACGGCATTTTCGATTGCCGCGGCTATCGTCTGCTTTGCATCAATGTCAGCGGAACGGCATTTATGCAGCCCCTTGCCTGCCCGTTTGAAACGGTGGAAAAAATACTGGCACGGGAAAGCGGCGGCTATGATTTTGCCCTGCTTGACATTCATGCCGAGGCAACCTCGGAAAAAATCGCCCTTGCGCACGCCTTTGACGGCAAAATCTCCGTCATTTACGGTACGCACACCCATGTGCAGACGGCGGACGAACGCATTCTGTCCCGCGGCACCGGCTATCTGACCGATCTCGGCATGACCGGCTGCGAGCAGGACAGCGTCCTCGGCGTGCGCGCCGACTGCATCATCGATTTTCTGCGCACCAAAATGCCCTGCCGCTTTCTTCCCGCGGAGGGGCCCGTCTCTTTGCACGGCGCGCTCTTTAGCATCGACCCGGAAACGGCAAAAGTCACCTCTGTGCGCCGCATCGCAAAAACGGAGTAACCCCTCACGCCCACTCTCCTCTTCCGCCAAACGCATACGACGAAATTTGCTTTAAAATCACGGCGAGTTATCGTTTCTTTCATTTTTTCGGAAACGATAATTTGAAAAAAACGGAGAAAAGCAGAAAAAACCAAAAAGAAACGACGATCTTCTTTCGAAAATCGTCGTTTTTTGGTGCGGGCAACAGGGGTCGAACCTGCACGCCGTGCGACATAAGATCCTAAATCTTACGCGTCTGCCAATTCCGCCATGCCCGCATATAAGCCGCGCCCTCCCGGACGCTTTTTTATTGTAGCACAGATCGATTTGCTTGTCAATTGCACAAACCCTCGCAACGCTTGCAATCCCGCGCCGAATCGGATATAATGAAAGAAAAAATGCAAAAGGGAGAGCGGCAATGGAAAGCTCAACAAAGGCGCTGTTTTTGCGCGCCGCCGAACAAATTCAAATTGATGCCGACAAAGAGACGCTTGCAGCCATGGAAGGCTTCTTGGCGCGCGCCGAGGCGCTTTTGACGGTTGACGACGACGGCTGTTTGCCGACGGAGCGCATCTGCGGGCCGCTTTGCGCGCTGAGGGATGCCGCGCCGGACTGTCTGCCCGCGGACGCGCTTTTGCTGAACGGGCGCTTTGCGGACGGCTATTATACCGTGCCGACCGTTCTTGCGCCGAAAAAGCCGCATTCCGCTGCGCCACCGGAGGAGGGGGGCGGAGACGATGCTCTCGCTTGAGCCGCTGCAAGCGGCGCTGCAAAACCGCACGCTCAGCGCAGCGGAGCTGACCGCCGCCTGCCTGGATGCCGCAGAGAAGAAAAAGGGGCTGAATGCCTTTCTCACGCTTTGCGGCGAAGACGCGCTTGCCGCCGCGCGCAAAAGCGACGAACGCCGCCGCGCGGGCGCGCTTCTCTCCCCGCTTGACGGGATTCCCTTTGCCGCAAAGGATAATCTTTGCACCGCCAATGTTCGCACAAGCTGCGCCAGCCGTATGCTGGAGCATTTTGTGCCGCCTTATACCGCCGACTGTGTGGCGGCACTGCAAAGCGCCGGCATGATTTTGCTCGCAAAAACGAATATGGACGAATTTTCCATGGGCTTTGACACCGCGACCTCTTATTTCGGCGCCGTGAAAAACCCGCTGGATGAAACCCGCATTCCCGGCGGCTCCTCGGGCGGCTCTGCCGCCGCGATTGCAGCCTCCGTTGTGCCGGCGGCGCTTGGAACGGATACCGGCGGCAGCGTGCGCGAGCCGGCGGGCTGCTGCGGCTGCGTCGGGCTGCGGCCGAGCTACGGTGCCGTTTCCCGCTTCGGCATGATCGCCTATGTCTCCTCCATGGACACGGTGGGCACGCTCAGCGCCACGGTTGCGGACGCGGCGGCACTGCTCCGTATTTTGCAGCGCCCCTCCCCACGCGATGCGACAAGCGCCGCGACAAAGCCTTTTTCAGGCTGCCCCGAAATCGACCCGACAGCGCTGCGCATCGGCGTTTTGGCACCCGAGCACCCGCAAACCGCCGCTGCGGCACAGGCTTTGCAGTGGCGCGGCGCGCATGTTTTTCCCGCCCGCCTTGATGCACTTTCCGTCTGCGCCGATGTTTATGAAAGCATTGCACTGTGCGAAGCAACGCTGAACCTCGGCCGCTTTGACGGAATCCGTTTCGGTGCAGACACCCCGCAGGCAAAAACACTGCGGCAGATGTATCATACCGTGCGCGACGGAGGCTTTGGCGCGGTGGTGCGGCAGCGAATTCTGTTCGGAGCCTTTTTGCAGCTGGAGGAAACACGCGGCCGCTATCTTGCGCATGCCATGCGGCTGCGCACAAAAATTATCCGGCAGATGCAGGCGCTGCTCGGCGGCTGCGACGCTTTGCTCTTTCCCACCCTGCCGGGCGGCATTTTGCCCTGCGGCGCCCCGCAGCCGACGGGCAACGCCCTCAGCGTTTTGCCGTCCCTTTGCGGCCTTCCCGCGCTCGCCGTTCCGTTTGGGCGCGAGGCGGGTGGGCTTTGCGGATCCGTTACGCTTTGCGGGGCTGCCTTTTCGGAGGGGCTGCTGCTCTCCCTCGGCATGCTTTTGGAACAGGAGGGCAAATAAATGGCTTATACCGCGACAATCGGGCTTGAAATTCACCTTGCCCTTTGCACAAAAACAAAAATTTTCTGCGCCTGCCCCATTGATGCCGCCGCCCCGCCCAACACCCATGTCTGCCCCGTTTGCCTTGGCATGCCGGGGGCAATGCCCCGCTTCAACCGCGCCGTTTCGGACTGTGCCGTGCGGCTGGGTCTTGCGCTCGGCTGCAAGGTGCACCCCGTCTCCGCCTTTGACCGCAAAAGCTATTATTATCCCGACAACCCGACCTCCTATCAAATCACGCAATACGAGCGCCCCATCTGCACCGCAGGCGCCGTGCCGATCGAAACGGAAAAGGGGATTTCTTCGGTTCCGCTGCGCCGCATTCATATGGAGCAGGATGCGGCAAAGCTGCTGCATCGAAACGGGCAGACCCTGATCGACTGTAATCGCTGCGGCACCCCTCTGCTCGAAATTGTGACCGAGCCCGCCCTGCATACTCCGGAGGAAGCCGCCGCTTTTCTCACGGCGCTGCGCGAAATTGCGCTGCATCTCGGCATCAGCGACTGTAAAATGCAGGCGGGGTCGCTGCGGTGCGACGCAAATATATCTCTCTCCGACGGCTCGGCACCCGGCGTGCCCGTGGAAATCAAAAATCTCAATTCCGTAAAATTTCTGAAAAAAGCGCTGGACTTTGAAATCAAGCGGCAAAGCGAATGCCTTTTGCGCGGAGAGTGCATTGAAAAGCAGACCCGCCGCTATTCCGAGGGCGACGGCACGACCGTATTTATGCGCAAAAAGGAGACGGTTTCGGAATATCGCTATTGCCCGGAATGGGATCTCGGAGAGCTCTGCCTTGCCCCCGGGGAGATCGCGGCGCAAAAGGCGCTGCTGCCCCGCCTGCCCCATGCCGCCCGCATGCGCTACCGGACCGCTTACGGCATGAGCGAAAAAGAGGCGCACGCCATGACCCGCTATCCCGCGGTGCACCGCTTTTTCGAAGAATGCGTGCGCCTTTGCGCGCCGCCCGGGCTCTGCTGCGCGCTGCTGATGCAAACGCTGTTTCCCCTGCTGCCGGCAGATGAAGCGGATGCGAAAATCAACACCGAGCCGCAGGAGCTTTGCACCGTTTGCGCCATGCTGCAAAGCGGGGAGCTGAGCCGCCAAAATGCAGCGCGCCTTTGTGCGCTGCTCTTTGCGGGAGAAAAAGATGCCCGCGCTCTTGCAAAAGCGCATGCGCTTTGCACCATTACCAACCGCGCCGTGCTGCGCGCCGCCGCAGACGCCGTTTTTGCCGAAAATCCGAAGCTGCTTTGCGCCTGCCGCCTGCAGAAAAAAGGCGCGCTTGACCGCGCGCTGGGGCTCGCCCTGCGCAAAACGGACCGCCGCGGAGACGCAGCCATTCTGCGCAGCCTTTTGCAGCAGCTGATCGACGAATAAAAATAACTCGGCTGTCTTCCCTTGATCTGTACCCCCTGAACCGGGGATCCGGTATAGGGGGTACATTTATTTTCTGCTGCATCCGAGATGACGCTTCATTCCTTTCCAGCATCAATGCTTTTTGCAAAGCTTTCACTTTTATCCAAGCGCCACATCAAGCACCATCATCAAAACAAATCCGATCACCACGCCTGCCGTGGAAAGGCGCGCACCGCGTTCATCTCCTTCATGCCCGCCCGGAATCAGCTCATGCACGGCAACCAGCACCATCGCCCCCGCGGCAAACCCCAGCGCCCAGGGCAAAAGCGCCGTTGTCAGCCCGACGAGCGCTGCCCCGGTGATCGCCGCCAGCGGCTCCACAATGCCGCTGGCCTGCCCGAGCAAAAAGCTGCGCCCGCGGGAGAGCCCCTCCCGCCGCAGCGGCAGTGAAACGGCTGCCCCTTCCGGAAAATTCTGAATCGCAATTCCGAATGCCACGGTTGCCGCCCCGAGCAGCGCCTCCGGCGAAAAGCCGTTCCCGCGCAGCGCGCCGAACGCCACCCCGACGGCAAGCCCCTCGGGAATGTTATGCAGGGTAATGGAAAGAATCAAAAGCGCCGTGCGGCTGAGTCTATGCGTTTTTGCCGTTTTCTTTCGGGTCAGAAAAATCAGGCGGTCGCAGCCCCATAAAAACAGCACTCCGCTGAGAAACCCGAGCGCCACCACGCAAAAGGCCGGCAGCCCGCCCGCCGCCTGCGCCAGGGCAATGGCAGGCTGCAGCAGCGACCAAAAGGATGCCGCAAGCATCACCCCCGCGGCAAAGCCGAGCATAAGCGTCTGCGCCCGCGCATTTTCTTTTTTGAAAAAGAGCACAACCGCGGCTCCGAGCGCCGTAAACAGCCATGTGACAAGGCTTGCCCCGAACGCGAGCAGAACCGTATGTTCCTGTATCATGTTCTCCCTCCGCTTTTTCGAAAAACTTGAAAGGGCAAACCCCTCTCATGCCTTTATATGCAAAAAGGGAACGATACGGCACCGCAAAAAGGCTGCAAAGGAAGCCTTCCCTTGCAGCCCTGCAAAAATTTTTCAGTTTTGCGTTTGCTTTTTCGGCGGCTTTGCAGCGCCGAGCTGTGCCAGCACCACGCATGCAAATACCACGCCGCAGCCGCACAGCTCCACGGCGCTGAGCCGCTCGCCGAGAATCACCCAGCCCGCGAGCGCGGCAAACACGGATTCCATGCTCATCAGAATTGAGGCAAGGGCGGGCGGCGCCGTTTTCTGCCCGAGAATCTGCAGGGTATAGCCTACCCCGCCGGACATCACGCCCGCATATAAAATCGGCATCCATGCCGCACGCAGCACCGAAAGAGAAACGCTTTCAAAAAGCAGCATCGGCACCGCGCTGATCAGCCCGCATACCGCAAACTGAATGCAGGAAAGCAAAACGCCGTCGGTTTCTGAAAAGCGGTCCACCAAAAGAATCTGCACGGTGAAAGCCGCCGCGCAAAGCAGCTCCAACCCATCTCCAAGATAAAAGGAAGAAAATCCGCGCGAGAGGCAAAGCAAATACATGCCCCCCATGCTGCCGAGCGCGCTGAGCAGCACAATCGGATGCAGCTTTTTTCCCACAAGCGGGGAGCACAGTGCAACAAACACCACATACATCGCCGTTAAAAAGCCGGAGCGCCCCGATGCAGCGACCCCCTGCGGATAAGCGGCAATGCCCGCCTGCTGCAAATTCACCGCGACACACAGCGCCGCCCCGCAAAGCACGCCGCCGAGTATCGTGCGGCGCAGCCGCACCTTTTTTTCCTCTGCCGTCTGCGCCGCGGCGGCGGCACGCCCCCCGGCGGTTTTCTTCCAAATCGAGCGCAAAAGAAGCAGCAGCGCCAAAAACAGCGCCGCAATCAGGGAGCGGACCGAGTTGAAGGTAAAAGACCCGATGGAATCCGCCGCGGCGCTTTGCGCCACAAACGCCATCCCCCAAATAACAGCCGTCAACAAAAGCAGCAGCGAGCCGCGCAGCGATTTCATCGCCTCTCCCCCTTTTTCGCCAATTCGTTTGCGCGGCAAAATTGCCCCCGCAAACCGTTTGCTTTCCGCGGCGCGCCGCGCCTGCGGAAACCATGCGCCTATTGTACCACACCGTGCGCCCCCTGTAAAGCACCTTTTTTCGGTATTTCGCCGGTTTTTTCACCCCGTAATCGATTTTGATTGACAAACCCGCGCCCATATGATACCATATAAATGCATTGAGGGGGAGACACCCATCCAAAAAAACGCACAATGCAATTTCATTCTCCCGGGGGTGACACCCATCGAAAAAAACATCAGGGTTTTGGATGAACTTGGAAACGAATATGAAGCAACCTGGCTAAAACGAGCCAAAGGTCTTGTAAAACACGGCAGGGCGCGCTTCATCAATGAAACCACCATATGTCTGTGCGTCCCGCCGATGATGAATCAATCGGAGGAAAATAACATGTCAGAACATAACATGGAAAACACACGACACATACACCCGGATTCTTCTCTTTCCGCACAGAACGCGGAACAAATCATACCGGCGTTGCAGCAGCTGCAGAGCACGCAAAACGCCATGGCCGCCATGCTCACAGAGCTTTCGAAAAATCTGCAGCAGTGCACCGGGGCGATTCTCGGCGTCTCAAAAGCCCTGCAAACCGAAAGCGAAACACTGCAGGATGCCCTCGACGATCTCTCGGGCCGCATCGACGTTGTGGAGGATATGCTCGACGATGCCGCTCTTTTGCCGTATACCGGCTTCCCGAGCTCCGGGCGCCGCGATTCGGGGAGTGCGTCGTCCAATCGCACACCGCGGGGAAAGGAGCCTCCGCTCGCTCCCGCTGAATTTGTTGTGCAGGAAGAGTATACCTTAAAAACAGACGATTTCGGCAGGTTTATCCCGCTCTCCCGCGAGAGCGTTATCGCTGTTCTGCAAATTCCGCACAACGCACTGCTTCAAACGGAATTTTTCCGCGAACTGCATATTGATAAAGCCATTTTTGCGTCCCCGCGCCTTTCCCTGCCGCAGCAGCTGTTTTACCTCAGCACGCTGCGCGCCGTTTCTTTGCCGGATTCGCTTGAAACGATCGGGCGCGCCTGCTTCCGCAGCACGCATTTGCAAGCGGTCGTCCTGCCGCCCTCTGTTCGAACCATTGAAGACGAAGCGTTTTTCGGAACAGAGCTCTCCGGCGCGCTGCACATTCCGCAAAGCGTACAGAGCATTGGTGCCACGGCATTTTACGGCTGCCCGAACCTGAGCGATATTTATCTTGAAAATCCGTCGGTTCGGTTGTGCACACGCATGGGGGACCCGATCTGGTCCTTGTCCCCCTCGTTTCACCTGGCAGGCTGCAAAACGCCGCTCGGCTACGCCCGCATCCACGGCTATCCGGGCTCCACAGCCGAGCAATATTGCCGTGATCTCGGCATCTCAGACCATTTCGTTCCGATTCTGCCGCAGGAAGAATCCCCGGCAGAGTAACCGCCTTTTTTCGGCACTCTGTAGCCGCCTCTTTCATGTTTTCCACGATGCATCCCTGCATTTTTCGGGGATGCATCTTTTTCTTTTTGCCGCGAAGTTTGCGGATTATACTCTTGGCCATTCCTGTCGAAAAGCAAAGATCCATCATTAAGAAAGACGCCGGTCTTTCCACGATGGATCTTAACAAATACGGAAATCATTAAAAGCCTTACTAATCTGCTATTTTTCGGTTCTCCACTTGAGAAACTCATTACGATCTAACATGTTATAAATATGAATCTGCGGATCTTTTTTCCTAGCCTCAGCAATTCCTCTTGTGATATAAATATCGTCTACAAAAGTGGACGGAATTGCCCCGTTAAATGATTCTTTTTCAAGAAAATAATATGAATTTGCAACATGGAAAGCGATATATATAATTTCCAAATGGTGTCTGAAAAAAATCAAGCATCATTCTGCATATTCCTCGCTTTATTCTTTATGAAGATACATTTCCATTTTCCATGCGATAAAGGCAGTCAGCTTTTTCGAAGAAGCTTCTGTCATGCGTTGCAACAATCACGCATTTTCCCTGCGCGTGCGCCAACTGCAAAAGCAAGGAAAAGACGGCATCGGCATTTTCCGAGTCGAGATTGCCCGTCGGCTCGTCTGCTACGATGATTTGAGACTGCGCCGCCATGCAGCGGGCAATCGCTACACGCTGCTGCTCTCCGCCGGAGAGCTTTTCTACGCGCCGCCGCGCCGTTTGCGCAGCAATTCCGACAGCGCAAAGCGCCTGCTCTGCCGCTTTCTGTGCCTGCTCTTTTGCGGCACGGTGTAAAAGCTGCGGATACATAACATTTTCAAGCGCCGTGCGCCCGGGCAGCAGCAGATTCCCCTGGCTCACGGTTGCCGCAACCTCCCTGCGGTACCAATCCAGCTTCTGCGCAGTCAAAGCCGTATCGTCCAAACGGATTTCCCCTTTGCAGGGGCAATCAAGCCCACCCAAAAGATACAAAAGCGTGCTTTTTCCGGCGCCGGAGCGTCCCGCAATGATGCTGAGCTGCCCCGCCGAAAACACGGCATCAACGCCGCAAAGCGTTTCGACATTCGCCCCGCGATACCGATAATGTACCCCCTGCACCGTCAGCTGCTTCATTTCACCCCTCCTTTGCCTGATAAAGAACAATCAGATTTTTCCGCACAAAGCTCCATAGCAGCAGCGCCGGCGGCGGGAAAGATATGCCGATTGCAGCGCACAGAAACAGCCCTGCCGCCCGCACGCCGATACCGCGGAAGAAAATTCCGCACCAGAGCAACGCAAAAGTGCCGCCAAGACCTGCCAATAAGAAAAAGTGTGCACACCGATTCCGAAAAATGCGCGCGGGCGTCTGCCCGAGCAGCCGCAAAATCATAATTTCTTTACTGCGGCTCTGTGTCCAAAAGCCGCAAAGCGCCGCACAGGCGGCTGCAAACAACGCACCGAGCCAACCCGCGCAGCGGCGCTGCAGCACGGTCCTTTCCTCCAAGGGGCGCACTGCTTTTTTCAGCGCTCTGTCATTGCAAAAAATGCCGTAGGACCCGTTTGCGGACTTGTTCAGAACGGATAAAATGCGCGCTTTGAGGGCATCAATTCCCCTGTTTTCCACAGGGTCAACCGCAAGGCGCACCGAATCTGCCGCAAACTGCGGCAAAAGTTCCTCCGGCATGGCAAAAAGACCGGCAACACAGTCTGCCGTCTCAGGCAGACTGTCCGCCACGGAAGCGAGCACGCAGGGCAGCGTTAAAACCGACCCATCGCTGCCGGAAAACGCAAGTTCAAATTCGAATTGATCTTCGGCGGAAAGCCCCAGGGCTTTTTGCACGGTTTTTGACAGAAGGCAGGGAACCCTCCCCGCGGAGCGCTCATTTGAAAAACAAGCCTGCGGGTTGTTGCAGGTCGCTCTCTCCCGCAATGGCACAAGCTCTTCCGGGTTTGCGGAAAAGACGACTTTTATCGCAAGAGTGCTGTTTTCCGCTGCGGCAGAAGCGGGTGCCTCTGCGTCGGCACGAAGAATTCCGGGCTGCGAGGAAAGCGCCTGTACCTCCGCGAGCGGCAGGCAAAGCCCGGTGCTGCTGCCGTCCTGTGCAAGCACATCCATATAAATATGCAGGCTTTCGTAGAGTTTTTCGACTGTTTTTGCGTCACGGTCCGCGCCTGTCGCAAGCAACGCCGCACTTCCTGCCCCGATCTGTAAAAACAGAATCACAAGAAGAGGCAACAGCGGTTTTCGCCATAGATATTTCATATGGCTATCCTCAGCGCAAAAAACGAATCAGATTTTGTCGCTTCAAAACTGCGCCGCAAAGCAGAAAACACAAATATGCCGCAAGAAGCTCTGCGCAGGCAAGCGCTGAAAAGACACCGAGCAGCGTTATATCGCCCGGCATGGAAACCCCGTTTTGCGCAAACGGCTCCGCCCAAAAGGTGCGAAAGAGCAGAAATGCGCAAACGGCGGAAAGGACAACGCCGGGCAGCCCCGTAAGGAAGAAAGCCCCCTGCGCCGCAGCGAATGCTTCACGGCGGGTAGCGCCAAGCAGGCGCTTGCGCGCAAAATCCGTGCGAAATCGGAAAATGAGAAGCAGTGAAAACACGGCGGCGGCAATCGAAAATGCAGCGCCCGCGCCGCACAATTCAAGGGTATGCCTCTTTGCGAGGGCGGAAAAGCCCTGTGCAAACGCGGCATAGCCCATATCTGCTATTGAGAGCGCATAACCCTGCTGCCAAAGAGCCTCTTCGTTTTCCGAAAGAAACGCCTCATACTCTGCTCCCTGTACGGAAAAGGAAAAGCAGCCTGCCTGCACGGAAGCTTTTGCGGGGAGAATCTCCTGCGGAATCAGAATTTCGTTGTGATTAAAGGCGAACACATCCGCATTTTCGCCCTTGCGCGTTGCCTGTGTATAAATACCGACAATTTCGAACCCGCCGTACGCCGCATAAGGAAGCACGGCATCGCCCGAGAACGGATAGCCGCTTTGGCGGGCATATTCTTCCTTGTCCGCCGTTTCCCTGTAACAATCGGGGGCGATTTGCAAAGAAATCGTATCTCCGACTGTCAATCCATTTTGCGCAGCAAAAACTCTGTCAACAACACAGACCTTTTGTCCCGCGTCGCTCGGGCACAGCTCTCTGCCGAGCGTCACCTCAGTTGCCCCGCGGGCAACCCCCGGCAAAAGCCTCATATCCGAAACAGTACGCACGCTGACGGCATCCTCTAAAGCATTAATGATCTCGCAGCGCTCCCGCAGCCCCGTGTCATCCAAAAATGCAGAAATCAGCGCCTCGGTACAATTTCTCGGCAGGCGCAAAAAGGGCGAGCTCCAAACGGGATCCTCCATCGGCATTCCTTCTGCCTGTGCAATGTCGGCGGCATAAACGATCAAGCTGCTTGGTTTTCCCTCAGCATCCGCTGTATAACGCCCGACAAGAAAAACCCGATCTCCCTTTGCAAGCAGAATTTCCGTGCTTTTCTGCAGCAGCCCGACAACCATGCCTGCCCATTGCCACTCTCCCGCATAACAGTGCAGATCGCCAAGACCGAACTGGATCAGCGTTCCGGCGGGCATTTCGATCCGCTCCGGCTTTGCACTCACCGTGCCCGATAAAAACAGCTTTTTTTCAAGGCTGAAGGTTGCGCCGAATACATCCGCAACTCGGGTAAGTCCGGGTGCTTTTGCGGCAAAAATGTCGCTGCACATAGTGCCGCTCACGCCGCGCGCCTGTTCGATCTGCTCCTTAACGGAGAGAGGAAGATCGGTGCACCAGGCATTTTGCGCCGTGTGGTTAAAAACCGTGCCGATATATGCCGTGCTCGCAATGCTTTGGCGCAGTTGTAATCCGTCAAAATAGGCGCGCGCGGAAAAAAGCAGCATTGCTCCCGTGATGAAGAAGAGCAAAGCGGAGGGGAAAAATTGCATCCATCGCAAAATTAACCAACTCTTTTTCATAACACTAATTCTCCCGCGCATCCAGATCAAGCATTTTCTCATCAGTATAGTCGCCGAGCGATATGAGGTTTTTCGGCCAATATTCACATGGATTTCCTATATTTCTTCTCTTTAGTAAAATTATACCCTATGCTCCATTGCCTGTCAATAAAAATACATTCATTTTTTGAAATTTAAAAGCACAGAAAACATACATTGCATGTTTTCTGTGCTCTACGGCTTGCAAACTATTTATTTATTTCTCGAAATATGCAAAATCAATGGGATGCTGCAAAAACCACTGCATCAGCTCCGCAACGCTTTCATAGCTGTCCGCAAAGGAGCCGCTGATCCGATACCATCCGTTTTCCGTTCGGAAGGTCAGCGTTTTTTTGCCGCTTTCGCTGACGCCTGCGACAATGCGCGTGCCCCTATAGTCCGTAACGGTCTCGCCCTTTTCTGCGATCGGATTTCCGTTTTCATCAAGCTGCACGAAAATCAGATCCTGCGCCGCATTTACTTCTTCTTTCCCGGCAATCACGCAAAGGTCGCTGTAATTTTGCAGCACCTGTGCATCCCGATGCATCCAAAGCAGGGTAAGAAACAAAAAATTCCCCTGTGCATCATACCGTGCCCTGGCGGAAAAGCCTTCGTGCCCCTCCATTCCGGGCAGCATGCCGCTCTGCTCAAGCGCCGCGCGGTCGCCCGAAAAATCGGCTGCGCTTTGCCCCGTCAATTCAACATCCGGTAAAGCCGCATCTTTTTCCGGCGTGCTTCCGTCGCAATCGCGGAACAAAGTCGCCGCCAAAGGCATTGTGCCGTCGCCCGGCACCACCGTATTGTGCCGATACAAAAGCACACCCGCGCAAAGCAACATTGCAAAGCATGCCGCAGCGGCGCCAAAGCGCAGCCAAAGCGTTTTTCCGCCCCGTTTTTTCTCCGCAGCCGCCGCAATATATGCAGGGTCGATCTGCTCCATTTTGTTCAAAAGCTCATTTCCTCTCATATGGAATATCCCTCCTTCTCAAGATATGCCCGCAGCGCATTGCGGCTGCGGAAAAGTGTTGTTTTCACACCGCTCTTTGTCATGGAATACCGCGCCGCGATTGCGGAAATATCATCACAATAGAAATACCGCCGCACAAAAACATTGCGCGCTTTTTCGGGCTGCGTTTTCAAAAAGCCGTTGATCGCCTCTGCAAGCGCCATATCCTCAACGCGGCAGGCAGTATCATCCGGCGCTGCAATGCATTCCTCAAGCTCTGCGCTCAGCGTCTGAATAGGTGCGCAGCGGCTCAGTGCATGCGCCGCGCGGCAGCGGTTCAGCGCAATATGCCGCGTAATCCGCGCCAGATAGGCATACAGATAGCTGCGCGGGTCCTGCGGCGGAACGGTGCGCCAAACGCTGAGATATACATCGTTTTCGCATTCCGCCGCCGTTTGCGCATCGCCGACAATGCGCAAAGCGATTTCCCGCAGCCTTTTTCCGTATTTTTCTTTTGTCTTTTCGATTGCCTGCTCCTTTCGCGCCAGATACAGCATCACAATTTCGCCGTCCTCCATGCCCCTCCCCCTTTCTTTCTCTTCGGAAGGCCTTCACCTGTATAAGCACCGCTTGCGCCGCTTTGGTTACACCCTTTTTCTTTTTTCTCAAACTTTCCGCAAAAAAGGCGGCGCCTGACCGGACGCCGCCTTTTGAATGAAGAATCAAGAATGAAAAAAGGAAAGCTTTATGCAAGCGGGAGCAGGACGGTCATCGTGGTACCCTTGCCCTCTTCGCTCTCCATAAAAATTTTGCCGTGATGCAAAAGCGTTGCATGCTTGACGATGGAAAGCCCGAGCCCCGTGCCGCCGGACGCCTTGGAATGGCTTTTATCCACACGGTAAAACCGCTCAAACACGCGGTCTTGATGCTGCGGAGGAATGCCGATGCCCGTATCACTCACAACGATTTTTGCCATACCGTCCGCCGTGCCGATTTCAATGTGCACCGTGCCGCCCGGGCGGTTATATTTGATGGCATTATCGCAAAGGTTATAAATCACCTCGGAAAGCAGCGACGGCACGCCGCGCACCGTTACGGGGGAGCCGGAAAGCGTCAGAGTCACGCCGCGGCGCTTTGCCTCATCGGCAAGGCTCTGCACGGTTTCATCCGCCAAAGCATACAGCTCCACGGTGCTGCTTGGCAGCTCCCCGCACTCATCCAGCTGCGAAAGACGGATAATGTCTTCAATGAGGGCGAGCAGGCGCGATGCCTCGCTGCGGATATGTCCCAGAAAGCGCGCGCGGTCCTGCTCCTTGACCATGCCGCTTTCCAGCAGCTCCGCGCTGCCGATAATGCCCTGCAGGGGCGTTTTGAGCTCATGCGAAACATTTGCGGTAAATTCGCGCCGCTGCTGCTCCGCAAGGGCTGTCGCACTGACATCAAAGGCAAGCAAAACGCCGCCCATGGGATGCCCGTCCACCACGATTGCGCTGACATCAAACTGATATTCCCGCCCGCCGAGGCTTTGCCGCACCTCGCCGTGCCCGGTTTGCTTTGCATCGTCCAGTGCGCGGATCACGGCATGGGTGTGGTCCAGCGTGAGAAAATCCTTGCCCAAAACAGTATCATCCGCGCCGAAAATGCGCTGCGCCGCGGGATTGATGCTCAGCACCGCGCCCTTTTCATCCAAAAGGACAAGCCCCTCGCTCATGGAGGCGGTGATCTGCTCAAATTCCTGCGTTTTGCGGCGGAAAAGCGTTTGCTGCTCCGTCAGGGCAAGGCGCTGCCGATTGATGCGGCTTAGCAGCGGCGCAATTTCTTCATATGCATCGTTTTCCAGCGGATGCTCCAGATCCAAATGGTTCAGCGGCTCAACAATGCGCTTTGCAAGCCCTGAGGCAAGCACGGCGGAAAGAATCAGCGCCGCAAGCAGCACCAGCAAAAATGCGGGCAGCATGCCGATGAGCAAAAGGCCGACCGTTGCGCGGCTGACGGCAATCCGCAAAATGGATCCGTCCGCAAGGCGTATGGCACTGTACATTGTTTTTTGCAGCAGCGTGCTTGAATAACGGGTGCTCTCCCCGGTGCCGTTTTTCCGGGCATCGATAAATTCCGCGCGATCGGCGTGGTTTTCCGCTTTTGCGCTCTCCCCCGCCGTATCGTAAAGCACCGTGCCGTCGGCAGCAATCCATGTAAATCTTTCTTCGGCATCTGCGAGCGTTTCAAGATAGCTCTGCCCCTGCGTTTGCACCGCCGCGGCTGCGAGCGAAACCTCCCGGCGCAGCGCCTGCTTCTGCACATCCGCAAAATGGCTGTAAAGCGCCGCCGTAATCACCGCAAATGCAACAAGCAATACCGCAAGCGCGGTCAGAAAGATCGAACGAAATATCTTTTTTGTCATATCTGCCTCTCTCGTTTATTCAGCATTTTGGGGCACGGAAAGACGGTAGCCCACATTGCGCACCGTCTCGATTCGGCTGCCCGCATCGCCGAGCTTTTGCCGCAGCGTGCGGATATGCATGTCAACCGTGCGCGTTTCTCCGCAGAAATCCACGCCCCAAACCTTGTTCATCAGCGTTTCGCGCGAAAAAACGATTGCGGGGTTTTCCAGGAAAAGCCGCAAAAGCTCAAATTCCTTATAGGTCAGCGTAACATCTCTGCCGCCGACGCTGACAAGATGCTCCCGCGGGCGCAGCTCAATCTCACCGCTGCGCAAAACCGCATCCTGCGGCGCCTTTTTATCATCGCAGCGCCGCAGCACCGCGCGCACACAAGCCAGAAATTCCATAATGCCGAACGGCTTTGTCAGATAATAATCTGCGCCGAGGTCAAGGCTTTGCACCTTATCGTATTCCTCGCCCCGCGCCGTCGCCATGATCACGGGGATTTTCGCGGTGCGCCTCTCGGCGCGAATATGCCGCAAAAGCTCCACGCCGTCCGCCCCCGGCAGCATGACATCCAAGATCACAAGCTGCGGCAGCTCGGTGCCAAGCGCCTTCAAAAAGCTTTCGCCGTCTGCAAAGCCCTTTGCTTCAAACCCGGCGCTGCCGAGCGCATACAGCTCAATATCGCGGATGCTCGCATCATCCTCAACGCAGAAAATCATCTCAGTCTCCTCCCTCGTGTACCCCCGTTACCGAAAAGATCACCCATTCGGCAATATTGGTGGCATGGTCGCCGATGCGCTCAAAATATTTTGCAATCATCAAAAAGTCGACGGCATATTCCCCGCTGCCGGGGTCATCGGCAATCGCATTGATCAGCACCTTTTTCTCCTGCAGAAAATAATTGTCAACAATATCATCACTGGCAACGACCGATTTTGCAAGTGCAAGATCGGTTTTGACATATGCCTCAACGCTGTCGGTCACCATGCCGATGGTCGCCTGCGCCATCTTTTCCAGCGTTTCCATCTCGCCCGCGCGATAGGGCCCGAGAAATTGAACAATCTCGGCAATATCCTCCGCCTGGTCGCCGATGCGCTCCATATCCGTGATCATCTTCAGCGCTGCGGAAATCTGCCGCAGATCCCGCGCAACGGGCTGCTGCTGCAGCAAAAGCTTAAGGCACATCGCCTCAATTTCGCGCTCCTTTTGGTCGATTTCGCGATCCAGGGGAGCAACACGCTCCGCCAGCGCCGTATCGCCCTTTGTCAGCGCTTTTGTCACCAGCGCGATCACTTCCTCGCAAAGCGACCCCATTTCGATCAGCTCTTTATTCAGGAGCGCAAGCTGTTCATCAAACCGGCTTCTCATTTTAACCAAACCTCCCTGTGATATAATCCTCCGTGCGGCGATCGGCAGGCTGCGAAAACAGCTTTTCGGTCGCATCGCACTCGATCAGCTCGCCGAGCAGGAAAAACGCGGTGCGGTCGGAAATACGCACGGCCTGCTGCATGTTGTGCGTTACGATCACAATCGTATATTTTTCCCGCAGCTGCATGGCAAGCTCTTCGATTTTCGAAGTGGAGATCGGGTCAAGCGCCGAGGTCGGCTCATCCATAAGCAGCACCTGCGGCTCCACTGCGAGCGCACGCGCAATGCAAAGGCGCTGCTGCTGCCCGCCGGAAAGTCCGAGCGCGTTCTTTTTCAGCCTGTCCTTCACCTCGTCGAAAATCGCCGCATCCCGCAAGGATCGCTCCACAATATCGTCAAGCTTTGCTTTGGAACGGATGCCGTGCGTGCGCGGGCCGTATGCCACATTGTCATAAATGCTCATGGGGAACGGGTTCGGTTTTTGAAACACCATGCCGATCTCACGGCGCAGCTCATTAACATCCACGCCCGGGGCAAAAATATCCTGCCCGCCGTATTCGACCCGCCCCGTGATCTTCACGCCCGGCACAAGATCGTTCATGCGGTTCAGCGTTTTGAGAAAGGTCGATTTTCCGCAGCCGGAGGGGCCGATCAACGCGGTTATGTTTTTTTCCGGAATTTCAATATTTATATGATGCAGCGCCTGATGGCTGCCGTACCACAGGCAAAGGTCCTGCGCTGTCAGAATTGCGCTCATAGGCTCCTCCTCTTTTCATAATGCTTTCCGATTGCCGATGCGGCGAAATTGCAAAGCATCGTCAGAATCATCAAAATTGCGGCAATGGCAAACCCGACTTCAAATTCGCCGCGCTCTTTTACATACATATAAAGCGCCACGGTCAGCGTCGCTCCGGAGGACGACATCACATTCATCACGCCGTGCATGGTATGCGCAACACCCGCCGTAAACAAAAGCGCCGCCGATTCGCCTAAAATTCTGCCCACGGAAAGAATGCAGCCCGTGATAATGCCGTCCACACAGCCCGGCAGAACCACCGTGCGGATCACGCGCCATTTGCCCGCACCAAGGCCGAATGCGCCCTCGCGATAGCTCTGCGGCACGGTTTTCAGGCTCTCCTGCGTGGTGCGCAAAATGGTCGGCAGGTTCATAATCACAAGGGTCAGCGCGCCTGCCCAAAGGCTTGTGCCAAAGCCGAAAAACTCACAAAACAGCAGCATACCGACAAGCCCGTAGATAATGGAGGGGATGCCCGACAGCGTTTCCGCCGCATATTCGATCACGGCGACCATCTTCCTGTTTTTGGCATATTCCGTCAAATAAATCGCAGCGCCGACGCCCAGCGGCAGCACAATGGCAAGCGTTGCAAGCACAAGATACAGCGTGTTCAGAATGTCCGGCAGAATGCCGATGCGATCCTCGATCACGCTCGGTGCCGTAAAGAGCAGCTGCGGCGTGATATTCGGAATGCCGCGGATGAGCACATAGAAAATCAGGAACAGCACCAGCGCCACGACCAAAGCCGTGCAAAGCCCCATCAGCGTAAGCATCAACGCCCCGTAGGCACGCCTTTTTGCAGATAGCTTTTTCATTGCTTGCTGCCCCCCTTCTTCAGAAAGAAGTTCAGCGTTGCGTTGATCAGGAGGATAAAGAGATACAAAACCAGCGCAATGGAGAACAGCGCCTGCCGCTGCAGCCCGCCCGCATAAGACATTTCGCTGGCGACGGCAGTCGTCAAAAAGCGCACGCTCTCAAACAGCGAGGGCATATTGCAGGCATTGCCCGAAACCATCATCACCGCCATCGCTTCGCCGATGGCGCGCCCGACGCCGAGCACAACCGCCGCCGCGATCCCGCTTTTTGCGGCGGGCACGCTGACGCGGAAATAGGTTTCCACCGGCGTTGCGCCGAGCGCCAGAGAAGCGTCCTCATATTCCTTTGGGACCGCTTCAAGCGCCGTGACCGACATTTTGATAATGGAGGGCAAAATCATCACGCCGAGCACAATGATCGCCGCAAGCAGGCTTGCCCCATCCGCAAGGCCGAACACCCGCCGCACGCCCGGTACAAGCACCAGCATGCCGACAAGACCGTATACCACGGAAGGGATGCCCGCCAAAAGGCTCACCGCCGCCCCGACCGCATCGCGCACGCGGCGCGGCGCCACCTTGGAGAGAAACACCGCGGTGAGAAAACCGACAGGCACGCCGAGTAAAATTGCTCCCGCCGTGCCGTAAATGCTTGTTAAGATAAAGGGCAGTATGCCGTACTTCGGATCCGTCTTGGAGGTCGGCATCCATTCCGTGCCGAACAGAAAGTTTGCAAGACCGATTTTTTTGATTGCGGGAATTCCCGAAATCACCAGATATACCGTGATCAGAAGCACAAACCCGACTGCCACCACTCCGAGCAGCAAAAAGATGCCGTGAATGATATTCTCAAGCGCTCTCTGGCCCTTTTTTGCATGTTGTTTCATGTCGGTTGTCCCCGGTTCAGTCTGCGACAGGAACCGCACCCGCCTTGGTGATCACATCGTTTGCCGCAGAAGAGGTTGCATAGTCGAAGAATTTCTGCGCCGTTTCGCTCAGCGTCGTGCCCTGCTTTGTCACCAAAACGAACGGACGCTGCACTGCATAGGAACCGTCCTTCACGGTTGCCTCCGTCGGGGCAACGCCGCCGACCTTCAGCGCTTTTACCGTGTTCTTCACGGCACTCAGGGACGCATAGCCGATGGCTGCCGGGTTGCTTGCAACGGTGGTGATTACGTCGCCCGTGGAGGTCAGCTCCTGGCGATATTTGCACTTTTCCGCCGTTTTTGTGATGGATTCAAATCCGTCGCGCGTGCCGCTTCCCGCTTCACGGCCGATCAAAACGATCTCGCCGTCCGCGCCGCCGACTTCGTTCCAGTTTGTAACCTCGCCGGTATAAATCGCGGCAATCTGCTCCACGGTCAGGTCATTAACAGGGTTTTCCGGGTTCACGATAATGGCAATGCCGTCCAGCGCCAGAACCGTTTCGGTAAGGCCGCTCTGCTTTTCCTCATCCTTCAATGCGCGGCTTGCAAGGCCGATGTCGCACCTGCCCTCGCTCACAGCCTTGATGCCGGAGCCGGAGCCGGTCGGGTTATAGGTGAATGTAACACCCGCGTTGTCGTTCATAAAGGTTTCGCCCAGCGCCCCGATTACCTTTTCCATGGAGGTGGAGCCATCAGTGGAAACGCTCTTTGCTTCCTGCTTGCCGCATGCAGTCAGAGCCATTGCACCGAGAAGCGCTGCCAGTACGATTGCAAAAAATTTTTTCATATTCTTTTCCTTCTTTCTCTTACATACCCATATTCTTTTTTCTTTCTGGCTCTATCATACGGCGGGTATGTAAAATGGAAAAGAATTGTTTTGTAAAATCCATGTCAATTCGCTGCGTTTCTGCCTTTATTATACCAAAAGAACGCCGCTTGTCAACAAAAAGCGGAAAAGGGGCCGCGCGATGCACAGCCCCTTTTCCGATTTCACCGTTTTTCTTAACCGACGCGGATTACGCTGAGGTTTCCGAGAAACGCATCGGCGCTCCCTTCGACCGCCGTCGGCGTAATCGCCCCTGCGGAGCGATTCACAAGGCGAAGCGCCGTACCCGCCGCAAGCGCTGCCACGCCGCTGCCGTTTACCGTCATCACCGTCTCGCCGTTTGCCCCCGCGCTGCCGCCGACGGCATAAACCGTGCCCGCCGTATCCTCAAGCGTCACCACGACACCTTCGCCTGCAGTCGCAGGTGCTGCGCTGAGTGAATACAAAAACAGATAGGTCCCTGCCGCATTCACCGTAACAATGCCCGCCGTATCACTCAAATCCGTGCCGACGGTGCGGGTATTTGTCATGGGAATCTGCGCACCTGCCGCAATTTGTCCGGATGCTGCCGCAGTGTCAAAAACGGCTGCATTGAAGCTCTGCCCGGCAGGTCCTTGCGGGCCTTGCGGCCCCTGCGGCCCCTGCGGTCCCGTTTCGCCGCGTTCGCCCTGCGGTCCCGTCGCGCCTGTTGCTCCCGTGGCGCCGGTTGCACCGGCGGGTCCCTGCGGGCCCGTTTCGCCGCGTTCGCCCTGCGGACCCTGCGCGCCTGTCGCACCGATCGGACCTGTTGCGCCGGTCGGACCGGCCGGACCCGTTTCACCGCGTTCCCCCTGCGGGCCTTGCGGTCCCGCGATGCCTTGTGGTCCCTGCGGGCCGGTTGCTCCCGTGTTGCCCTGCGGGCCGCGGGGGCCGATCTGCCCTTGCGGGCCGCGCGCGCCGACGCAGCAGCCGCAGCTGCCGTTGCAACCACAGCTTTCCGTGCAGCCGCCGCATCGGCTGCACCCGCATCCCTGCACCCGACCGCAGCCGCAGCCGCAGCCTGCACTCTGCCATTCCGGCCCTCTTTGTGCTCCCGTATTGCAATATCCGCGATATACATTCATGAAATCGTCTCTCATTGGCTTGCCTCTCCTTTTTTGCTTTTTTCAAAATGCCCTTCTTTCGAAAAGGTTTCAAATGTGCAAACTTTCAAGCATCCCGGCATGCCCAAAACCAGTATATGCAAAAGAGAGACGCTTTGCCTTGCCGCCTGAGAAAAAAGCCTCCCGCAGCAGCTGCTGCGGGAGGCTTTTGCGTATTGCTTATCTGCTTGCGGCTTTTTTGTTACACGCCGCGCTTTACATAGGTCGTATGCAGCAGATGATGCGCCTTTTCGCTGCCGGGGGCACCGAGGAACTCCTGATAAAGAGTACGGCAGACCTCGCTCTGCTGCGATGAGCGCTGCTTTGCATGCGCATCAATGGTATACAGCGCCTTTGCGCGCAGGCTCTTCAGATCGACATTGGCTCTGACGGATGCCGGCTGGAACGGTTGCCCGCCGCCGTTGACGCAGCCGCCGGGGCAGCCCATGATCTCAACGAAGGTCCAGTCTGCCTCGCCGGAAGCGATCTTATCCATCACAATGCGCGCACCTGCGCCGCCGGAGGTGATGGCGACCTTGACATCCATGCCGCCCATATGCACCGTGGCTTCCTTGATCAGATCCGTGCCGCGGCATGCTACAAGATCCACATTTTCCAGCGGCTTGCCCTCAAGCGCCTCATATGCATAGCGCACAGCCGCCTCCATCACGCCGCCGGTCGCGCCGAAAATCACGGCGCCGCCGGTATATGCGCTAAGCGGATTATCAAAGGCTTCGTCGGGCAGCAGCGAGAAGTTGATGCCTGCCGTTTTGATCATACGGGCAAGCTCGCGCGTGGTGATTGAATAATCTGTATCATATGCGCCGCTTGCATCCTGATTTTCTCTGCGGATCTCAAATTTCTTCGCAATACAGGGCATCACGGAAACAACCACGAGATTTTCGGGGTCGATTCCGGCTTTTTGCGCATAATAGGTCTTGATGATCGCACTTGCCATCTGCTGCGGAGATTTGCAGGAGGAAAGGTGATCGATCAGATCGGGATACTGATGCTCGCAGAACTTGACCCAGCCGGGCGAACAGGAGGTGATCATGGGCAGCGTGCCTTTGTTCTTGATGCGCTCCAAAAGCTCCGTTGCTTCCTCCCAAATGGTAAGATCGGCTGCAAAGTTGGTATCAAATACACGGTCAAAGCCGAGGCGCCGCAGCGCAGCCGCCATTTTGCCCTCAACATTGGTGCCCACGGGCAGTCCGAACGCTTCGCCGAGTGTTGCACGGACTGCAGGGGCGGTGTGCACGATGACGGTCTTTTCCGCATCGCCCAGCGCCGCAAACACTTCCTTTGTGTTATCATGCTCCATGAGCGCGCCGGTCGGACAGGCGACCACGCACTGCCCGCATGCCATGCAGGCAGTCTCGCTCAGCTTCTTTTCAAATGCGCAGCCGATATTGGTATCAAATCCGCGCTGGTTTGCGCCGATCACGCTGACAGACTGTGCGGCGCAGCTTGCCACGCAGCGGCGGCAGAGAATGCATTTGTTGTTGTCACGCACGAGCCATTCGTTTTCGTCTTTTTCATAAACGGGCTTATCGCCGTCGAAGCGGTCCGCCTGATCCACGCCGTATTCGATGCAAAGGCGCTGCAGCTCGCAGTCACCCGTTTTCTTGCAGCTCAGGCAGGAGCGGTCATGGGTGGAAAGGATCAATTCCAATGTGTTCTTTCTTGCATGACGGATCTTTTCGGTGTTGGTGCGCACCTGCATCCCCTCACTCACGGGGTATACGCAGGCGGTTACAACGCGCGCAGGCCCCAGACTTGCGCCGCGCATCTCCGCAGCTTCCACAACGCAGATGCGGCAAGCAGCGATTTCATTGATTTTCTTCAAATAGCACAGGGTCGGCACATCCACCCCGGCGACTCTGGCTGCCTCAAGGATCGTAGAGCCCTTGGGAACCTGCACGGCAATGCCGTTAATAACTACATTCACCATATCCATTGTTTGTTGCTCCTTCCTTTTCTCAGCCCTTGACGATCGCGTCGAAGCGGCAGGTGCTCATGCACACGCCGCATTTGATGCATTTCTGCGTATCGATCGTATGCGGCTGCTTGACGGCGCCCGAGATCGCACCCACCGGGCACTTTCTGGCGCAAGCGGTACAACCGCGGCATTTTTCCGAATCGATCGAATAGGAAAGCAGCGCCTTGCAAACGCCGGCAGGACATTTTTTATCGACGATATGTGCGATATATTCATCGCGGAAATAACGCAGCGTGGAAAGAACGGGGTTGGGTGCCGTTTGTCCCAGGCCGCAGGCAGAGTTTTCTTTGATGTATTTTGCCAAATCTTCCAGCTTGTCAAGATCCTCCATGGTTGCCTTGCCGTGCGTGATCTTGTCCAGAATTTCAAGCATGCGGCGCGTGCCGACGCGGCACGGCGCGCACTTGCCGCAGGATTCATCCACGGTGAATTCCAGGAAGAACTTCGCAATATCCACCATGCAGGTGCCTTCATCCATAACAATCAGCCCGCCGGAGCCCATCATGGAGCCGATGGCAATGAGGTTGTCATAATCAATCGGCGTATCGATCAGGGAAGCGGGAATGCAGCCGCCGGAGGGACCGCCCGTTTGTGCCGCCTTGAACTTTTTGCCGTGCGGAACACCGCCGCCGATGACCTCAACGACCTCGCGCAGCGTGGTGCCCATCGGAATTTCGACAAGGCCGGTGTTTGTAATGTTGCCGCCAAGCGCAAAGACCTTGGTTCCCTTGGAGCGCTCGGTGCCCATGGAGGCGAACCAATCCGCGCCCTTTAAGATGATCTGGCAGATGTTTGCATAGGTTTCCACATTATTGATAATGGTGGGCTGACCAAACAGCCCCTTCACAGCCGGGAACGGCGGGCGGGGGCGCGGCTCGCCGCGATTGCCCTCGATGGAGGTCAGAAGCGCCGTCTCTTCGCCGCAGACAAACGCGCCCGCGCCGAGGCGCAGCGTAATGTCAAAATGAAAGCCGGAGCCGAAAATATCTTTGCCGAGCAAGCCCATTTCCCTTGCCTGGCCGATGGCAACCTGGAGGCGATGCACCGCGATCGGATATTCTGCGCGCACATAAATATAGCCCTCGTCCGCACCGATGGCGTAGCCGGCAATCGCCATTGCCTCAAGCACCGCGTGCGGGTCGCCCTCCAGAATGGAGCGATCCATAAACGCGCCGGGGTCGCCCTCGTCCGCGTTACAGACGACATATTTCTTTTCGGAAACGGAATTTTTCGCAAAGGTCCATTTCAGACCCGTGGGGAAGCCGCCGCCGCCGCGGCCGCGCAGCCCGCTGTCAAGGATTGTCTTAATGACATCGTCCGGCGTCATGGTGGTGAGCACCTTTCCGAGCGCCGCATAGCCGTCCATGGCGATATATTCGTTGATATCCTCCGGGTCGATCACGCCGCAGTTTCGCAGCGCAACGCGCTTTTGCGTTTTATAGAAGGTTGTATCGTTCAGGGAGACATTGACCTGCTCGCGGACATGCTCATCCACATCCTTATATTCCAGCCGTTTCACCGGGCGACCCTTGAGCAGATGCTCCGTCACGATTTCGGGAACATCCTCTGCGCTCACGCGGGAATAGAAGGTTCCGTCGGGATACACAATCACAACAGGACCGACGGCGCACAGCCCGAAACAGCCCGTGCGGACAATTTTAACCTCTTCGGCAAGATCTGCCGCCTGCAGCTCTTTTTCAAAAGCCTCCTGGATCTTATCGCTGCCGGATGAGGTACATCCGGTACCGCCGCAGATCAGTACATGTGCTCGAATCATCTTTTGTTTTCCTCCTTGGTTATTCAGCCTTGCCGATGGTGTATTCTTCCACGATGCTGCCGCCCTTGATATGCTCGGCAACCACGCGTTTTGCCTTTTCGGGGGTCATCTTCACATAGGTGACCTTGTCCTTGCCCGCCTGCATGATCTCCACAACCGGCTCATACTGGCAAATGCCGATGCAGCCCGTCTGCGATACGGTGACATGGTCCGAAAGCCCTTCGTTTGCAACTGCTTCGACAAATGCCGCCAGCACAGGGCGCGCGCCCGCTGCAATGCCGCAGGTCGCCATGCCGACGACGATTTTTGTGTCCGCACTGCCCTCGCGCAAAATTACGCGGTCTTTCATTTGCTCGCGCAGAGCCGCCAATTCTTCCAATGATCTCATGTGTTTGTTTCCTTTCTTTCCTTGGGATTTCATTGCTTTTTATAACAACACGGTATCATTTCGCGCTGCCGAGCGATTCATATTGTTCGCTCAGATAGGCTTTGATCCATGTCAATACCTCCGCCTGTGAAAGCGGCACGGGAGAGAGCCTTTGCCGCAGCTCCTTTGTAAAAAGCCGCACGCCCTCCTTGCCGTTCACGGTATGTAAAAATTCGAAATCGATTGCCTCGTGCCCCTGAATCAGCGTGCACAGCGTCTGCGGGATATCTCCCGGCGGCAGCATATCAATATGCTGCGGAAAAAATACCGCGCGCACGGTTGTTCCGTGCGGCTTTCCCGCCTCGCTTTGCGGCGTTGACTGCACTGTGAGACCTCCCCCCGTTTGTTCTGCGCTCTGCCGCAAAAGCGGCAGCCCCAGTCCCACGCGGCGCGTGGTACGGGTGGTATAAAACGGGTCGGTTACACGGGCAAGGGTCGCCGCATCCATGCCGCAGCCGTCGTCCGCAATACACAGCTCCAGGCGCTCGCTGTCCTCTTTCAGAGTGATCGTAATGCGGCTTGCGCCCGCCTTTGCGGAATTTTCGGCAATATCCAAAATATGAAGAGACAAATCTTTCAATGCTTCTCTCCTCTCAGCCATGCAAAAAGTGCCGCGCGCTGCTGTGGTGCCTCCTGTGCGGCATCCAGCCGCAGGGGCAATCGCTCCGTGCTTTGCCGTAAAAAGGCATCGGTATGATGTGCGTCGCTGCCGTACAGCCTTGTTTTTCCGCGCAGCGCCGCATGCGCAGCTTGCAGCGCCTCCCTTTTTTGTGCCTGCCCGAGCTCGTAGAAAAGAACGGGCAAATCCGCGGGGAAATCACCCAAAATGGCAAGGATCCCGCCGCTTTGCCGATCGATATGCGCGGGATAACAGATCCCGCCGCACCGTGTGACAAGCGCGGGCGCTTTTTCAAGCGGCAGCGCCGTCGCCGTGCCGAGCAGTACACTCTCCTGCCCACAGATTGCGCCGTCCGCATCCGCAAGCAGCTGATTGCCGAAAATCTCCGGCCGGTTTTGCACGGGCATGCGCAGCGGCTCCAGGCAGCGCTCAAATTCCTGCGCGCCGTCAAGCGTTTCAAACAGGCACACCATATGCACCTCTTCCGCGCAGGTAAGCTCCATGCCGGCAATCGGCACCACGCCGTAGGCGTCGCATGCCGCAAAAAATGCCGGGCAGTTTTTCGCGGTATTATGGTCGGTCAGCGCCATAAGAGAAAGCCCGGCAAGCTTCCCGAATCCCGCCAGCATCTGCGGGGTCGCACCGTCGTCCGCGCAGGGCGAAAGACAGGAATGCACGTGGAAATCGTAAAACGGCGCTTGAAGCGTGCTCACAGCCCCGCGGCGGCAAGTGCCGCAGCCATGGCATAGGCGCTGCGCTCCGTTTGCAGCAGAGTAATCCTATGTTGCTTTGCCGCGGTAAGCAGCGCCGCATCCGGCTCTACCCCCTCGCACAGCACAACGCAGGTGACCTCTGTCAGCGAGGCGACCGCGCAGACATTGACGCCCGACATGATCGTGAGCCACACATTATCCTTTTTTGCCTGCCCCATCACGCGCGAAAGCAAATCTCCGATATAGCAGCCGCGCACCGGGGCATCCGTCTCTTCGCCGCAAAGCACCACAAGGGAAAAGCGCCGGATCAGCTCTGCAAGCGTCATGAGTCGTTCACCTCCGTGTCCGCCGCTTCATTTTGCGGCGTCAGATGCATTTGCGATGCATAATCGCGAATGGTTTTGCGCATGGAAACCACGCAGTCGTAAAGCTGCGCCTGCCCGCGCACAACATCCTCCGCAAAGGCGCGGCAGTTCGGTGCGCCGCATGCCCCGCAGTCAATTCCGGGCAGCGCCCGGTGCACCTCCTCCATGCGCGCCATGAGCCGCATGCTCTCCCCGAGATTTTCGGAAAGGCGGGTCATGGGCGTATAGCTCGGCATCTCTTCAAAGAAATAATCTGCCGGGATATAGTCCTCGCCTCTTTGCGGCGCATTTTGGCTGATCGGCAAATACCGCCGCAGAGAGCGAATGCGCGCTTTTGCAATAAAGGGATTTTCCACGGTCATCACCCCGCCCACGCAGCCGCCCGGGCAGGCGTTCAGCTCAATAAAATCAAGCCCCTGCATATTTCCGTTTTCAATCTGATCCAAAACACGCACCACATTTTCAATGCCGTCCGCCGCTAAGTATTTTTCATTGAAGATCGCCGTGGATTCCCCGCCGGAGGATGCCCATGCAACTCCGATCGCTCCGCTTTCACAGGCGTGCCGCGGGGTTTCATGCGGCTTCATCACGCCCAGCAGCGCAAAATAAATCTCCGCCATGGATACCACAGCATCCACTGCGCTTTTATATGCCCCGAACCCGTTTTTCACATAGCTGACCTTTGCCGGGCAGGGGGAGATAAAGCAAACGCCGATCTGCTCGGGCGCAAGCGCGGGGTGCGCTTTTATCGCGCGCCTTTTTGCAAGCTTTGCCGCAATCTCCATGGGCGGAAGCATCGGCATGATGTTATCCCGCAAATACGGAAAACGCATGGAAATCAGCCGCGTTACCGTCGGGCAGGCAGAACTGATTACCGGCTTTTTAATGCCGGGCGTCGCCATATACATTCTTGTGTATGCACTGACCAGCTCCGCCGCGGAAGCAACCTCATACACATCGTCAAACCCGAGGGCATACAGCCCGTCAATAATGTAATCAATGTCCTCAAGACCGCCAAACTGCCCGTAAAGCGACGGGGCGGGCAGCGCGATTTTGTACGAAAAGCGATCCATCGCGTCAAGGGACGCAAAGGTCGCATGCTTTGCCTTGTGGGGGCAAACGCCGATGCAAACGCCGCAGTCAATGCAGCGATGCGCGTTGATCACGGCGCGCCCCGCTCGAATCCGGATTGCCTCCGTCGGGCAATGTCTGGCACAGGTCGTACAGCCCGTGCATTTTTCAAGATCCAGTGCGACGGAGTGTTCATATTGCTGCAAAACAGCATCGCTCCTTCTTCTGAATAATCAAATAATCAAACGATTTCAGCCGAGCAGCACCCGCATGGTAATTCTTGTGCCGATGCCGACCGTGGAATCGATCTGCATGGAATCGGTATAGCGCTTCATATTCGGCAGCCCCATGCCCGCACCGAATCCAAGCTGGCGCACGCGGTCGGAGGCGGTGGAATATCCCTCTTTCATGGCAAGGGCAACATCCGCAATGCCCGGTCCGTTGTCGTCAAGCACAATCGTGATCGCATCCTCGTCCACCGTCACATCCGCGCTTCCGCCCTTGGCATGAATCACCATATTGATCTCGCCCTCATACATGGCAATGGAAACGCGCCGCACGATTTCGGGCGAAATTCCAAGCAGCCGCAGCCGCTTTTTCACATCCACCGAGGCTGCCCCCGCAGAAGTGAAATCCTGCCCATCCACCGTATAATGAAAGTGCAATGCCTCAGGCATGGCTCTCACCGTTTGGGCGCAGCCCGCCGCTGTAAAGAATGCCGCAGGCTTCATACATGCGCTTGCTTGTGGTCATCAGAACAATGCCCTGCTCTTTTGCAAGCGCGACCATCTCCTCCGTGGGCTGCTTGTTGCGGACAAAAACGATGCAGACCATATCCATCATCTGCGCCGTACGCACGACCTGCGTATTGATAAGACCGGTCAAAAGCACCGCCTGATCCTTAACATAGGCAAGCACATCGCTCATCATATCACTGCCGCAGGCGGAATCCACCCGCGCCTCGGTATTCTCGGCACACAAAATCTTCGCGTCGAGCAGCTCTGCAATCGTCCCGATCGTCATCATGGCTTATGCTCCGAGATATTGCGAAAGGATTCCGTCCACATCCTCGGGGGCAAGCCGCCCGTATACCGTGCCGTTGACGGTAAGCACCGGTGCCAGGCCGCATGCTCCGATGCAGCGCGTTGCTTCCAGGGAAACCTTGCCGTCCGGCGTGGTCATGCCGGGCTGCAGGTGCATTTTCTCCTGAATACGTTCAATGATTTTCCCGGAACCTTTGACATAGCAGGCAGTCCCGAGACATACCGCAATTGCAACCTCTCCCTTGGGGTTGAGCGCGAACTGGGAATAGAATGTAACAATGCCGTATACCTCTTCCAGGGACACATGACATTTTGCGGCGATAATACGCTGCACCTCAATGGGCAAATAGCCGTAAAGCTCCTGCGCCTGCTGCAGGATCGGCATCAGATTGTCAGGATTGCAATCATACTCCTCACAGATCCGTTTCAGCGCTTCCTCCTGCTCCTTCGTCCCGTGAAAATCCACCGTCGTGAGATTTTTCTTCATGGTTTGGGTCTCCTTCTTTTGTTTTTGGCGAATCGATATCCCGCAAATCGATATGCGGTAAATCGATATATTATGATTATACAATATTCGCGCGCAAAAATCCAGTCCTTGCGGAAATTTTGCCGATTTTTTTGTATGAAACGTGAAATTTCATGTCAAACCTACGCAATGCGCGCTTTTTTTCTTGCGCTTTGTGCCGTTTTGCGATATAATGGGATGAAAAAGCCGCAAAATCAACTGCGGCACCAAAGGAGGCGGGCGCATGGCAATCACCCTTGGCAATACAAAGCTGCGGCACGGCCTTGTGCTTGCCCCCATGGCAGGCGTGACGGACGGGGCGTATCGCGCGCTGTGCCGCAGCATGGGCGCGGAAATGACCGTAACGGAAATGGTCAGCGCCAAGGCGGTCTACTATAAAGATAAAAAAACAAAGCTGCTTGCGCGCATCTCCCCGAAGGAAGCCCCCTGCGCACTGCAGCTTTTCGGCAGCGAGCCGGAAATTTTGGCATATGCCGCGGCGGCGCTTTGGCGGGAAAGCGAAGAAGCGGCAAAAAACGGCGCGGAATGCGCCGCACCGTGCGCAATCGATTTGAATATGGGCTGCCCGGTGCCGAAAATCGTCAACAACGGCGAGGGCAGCGCGCTGCTTCAATCGCCCGCGCGCATTCGGGAGCTCACCGCGGCGGTCAAAGCAGCCGTGCCGCTTCCGGTAAGCGTCAAGCTGCGCATCGGCTTTACCGAGCAAACCGTAAATATTGAAGAAACCGCCTGCGCCGCGGTCGAGGGCGGCGCAGATCTTATCACCATCCACGGCAGAACGCGCAGCCAGATGTATCGCCCCGGCATAGACTATGCCGCCATCCGCCGCGGAGTGGAAGCGGCAAAGGGTGCCGTCCCCGTGCTCGGCAACGGCGATATTTTCTGCGCCGCCGACGCGCGCCGTATGCTGCTTGAAACCGGCTGCAACGGGCTGATGCTTGCCCGCGGCACCCGGGGCAACCCGTTTTTGTTTGCCGAGGTGCTTGCCATGCTGGAAAACCGCCCGTATTCCCCGCCGTCCCCGCGGCAGAGGCTGCAAACCGCGCTGCGCCAGGTCGAAGCAATGGCTGCAGAGCACGGCGAGCTTCCCGCCGTTTTGCGCGCCCGCAAGCTGCTCTGCTGGTACAGCGCCGGGCTGTGCGGCTCTGCTTCCGCCCGCCGCCGCATCAATGAGGCGCAAAGCCTTGCCGATGTCCGCGCACTGATTGAATCCCTCATGGCGCAGCAGCCAAGCTGATCGCCGAGACACTTTTTTTATCAAAATTGACGGCAGCCCGAAAAGCAAATCGCTTTTCGGGCTGCCGCCTTTTTCTTTCGGCATTTATCACTGCTTTGCGTTTTTCAGAATGCTTTCTGCGCTGAGACCGTATTTTTCGGCAATATCATGTGCATAACTCAGCGGGGCGGCATAACCGCGCTCAATGCGAAAGGAGCGAGTGTGGCTGTCCGGCGCGAGAATAGCACTGTAATTCATAACACCTATTTTTCCGTGTGCCCGCGCGGTAATTTCCTCTGCTGCGGAGCAGAGCGAATGCATATGCGTGATAAGAATGCCGTGCACACCGAGAATGCAATATGCCTTTAAAACTTCTTTGAGAATGCAGACCGCCTCTTCACTGTTTGTGCCGGTCAACGGTTCATCATATAAAAAGACGGAACGCTGTGTTAAAGCGGCACTGATATCTGCCAATTGCTTGCATTGTGCGGAGAAATTGCTCTCCCCGAAAGAATGCTCCGGCTTTTGCTTTGCAATGAGAAACAGGGCATCGCACAATGGCAACGCAGCTTCCTCTGCACAAACAGGAAGTCCCAGGAGAAACATAGAAAACATCCATCCGATAGATTCGGCATAGACACTTTTGCCGCCTTGATTCGGGCCGCTGAGCAAAAGGATGCCGCAGGTTTCATCGAAGAGAAAATCATTGGGGACAGGACGTGCCTCCGGATTTTCGAGAAGAAGCGCCGGGTGATAAACCGAGCGAGCCTTTCCGTTTGTATCGCTGCGGATATCGGCGCGGCAAAGCGGCGAATTTGCAGCTTTCAGCTTCAGCAAAAAAGCAAGAGATGTGCGAATCATCAAAAATTCGTCAAAACTTTTCCAAAGCCATGCAAGATTTTCTGTGATATACTGCTGGATTTGCTTGCCCCAAGGGGAAACCCCAAGCGAAAACTGCTTTGTGATCGCACGCAAAAGAGTGCCGCGCAGCACGGCACTTTCCTCTTTGGAAAGTCCTTTTGCGGCAGGAATCAACGGAGTGCATTCCGTTGCTTTCTCCGGTGAAAAATCAAGGCGCAGAAAACGGTCAACAATGCTTGCAGAGGAAAAGGCGGTTTCGTTGATGCTGACCAGCCCGATTTCCGTTGCCCCGAATTGAGCATCCAAATTGACGCCCAGCGTAACGCTTTTGAGAGAGCGGATCTTTTCCGTTTCCCGGGAAAGATTCTTTTTCAGCTGTCGATGCTCCGGCGAGGCAAAAATCTGCATGATGCGTTCCTCAAGGGCGCAAAGCGGAGCACTTTTTGGGGGATGCTCGGAAAACAGCGCAGCGAAAGCATCAATAACATCCGTATACAACGCAAATTCACGAATTGAGAAAACAGCCTCTTCCGGGGATTTCGGCGCAGGAGGCGTTTGCTGTAAAAGGACAATTTGCTCCAGAGCTTCGCAGGCGGAAAGAAACCCTTGTGCAAGCGCCTTGTTTGTTAAAAGCTCGAAGAACAGGTCGTTTCTCTTTTTGATGCTTTCGCGATTGTTTGTGAAATACGAAGAAATGTCCGAAACGGGGCCGGGCAAAAACAGATAGCGCCCGATCTGCAGCTCCTTGACAAATCGATAATCCGCAAGCGGAGCACGGGGATCGTTTTCATGCCACAAAAGACTGAAAAAGGGGACGGCTGCCGATGTGTTTTTCATAAGCGGTACCTCTTTTCGATTTGGTCAAGAGAAAAACAACGAGCGGATGCAATGCAAAATGAATTCCGTTACCTGTTTTCTGCAGAAAACCGCAAGCAGCGCAAAAAGCATAACCCAAAGCAGAGGAAAAACTCTTGCATAGCCGAATTTGCCCCATGCTTTGAGAAAGCCGATGAAGTCCTGCAGCCAAAAAGCGAGCAAAGGAACTGTAACAATAAGAAAATAATTCTGTGAAAAGCAAATCAGAAAAAACATCCAAAGAGAAAAACACAGCGCAGCCCCGAGCAAAAGCCGTCGCGGAATATAAAGACGATATTCCGCATCAACATAGGGTTGTATTTTCCGAGAAAAAAAGCACATAACAGGTCCTTTTTACTCCAAAACAATTCCGATAAATTCCACTGAGGAAATACCGTCGATGTTGTCGATATTAACACCGTTACGTTGTAGGCAAGACAAAACCCGATCGCTAATTGTTGAATTTGACACTCCTATCCCTCCTTGA
>URPL01000004.1 GCA_900549725.1 uncultured Eubacteriales bacterium
CACACAATATCTTGAAGATAGAGGCGCGGTAAACAAGAGTAACACGAGCTTGGAGATACCACTCCCGTGTGAAAGGGTGCACCGCCGAGGTGATTGCAGTTTGGTATGGCTGCACTTGCCGGTATGCCGGGAAATACCCGTCGTACTGTCACCGAAGGTGGAGAGCTATCACAGATTCCGATACTGATTTCGTAATCGTGGTGGTTTGAGACCGCCGCGATTTTTTCTTTTGCGGGGTTTCGAGCCGAATCTTCCGGAAAATTCAATGCAAAAAGGAGATCAAACCCATGAAACTTCAAAGAACCTTTGCAGCACTTAGCGCCGCCGTATTGCTTGCGGGCGCGGCACTTCTTTCCGCCTGCTCCCAGACGAGCAAGGTTGACCTTTCCGCGGCAAAGACGATTGCCGATCTCAAAGGCACAAAGATTTCCGCCCAATCCGGCACATTTCACGAAAATGCACGGCAGCAGATCGAAGATGTGCAGGGCAGCCTTTACGAAGATTTTGATTCCATGCTGATCGCCCTGAAATCCGGCGCAATCGACGGGTATATTGCAGAAGAGCCGACCGCGCTTGACGTCTGCGGCAAAAATCAGGACCTCGCTTATATCCCGCTGAAAAACAACGGCACCGGCTTTACCGCAACCGATGCCGACACCGCCATTGCCGTCGGCTGCAAGAAGGGCTCCGAGCTGATTGAGCGGATGAACGGAGTATTAAGCGGCATTACGGACGAACAAAAGAGCGCGCTCATGGAGCAGATTATTGCCGCAAACAATGGAGAGAGCATCTCCTCCTACGCCGTTTCGAATGACCCCACCGGGGGCGACGGCGGCACGCTGAAGGTTGCAATGGAATGCGCCTATGCCCCGTACAACTGGACACAGCAAACGGATGCAAACGGTGCGGTCGCCATTTCCAGCGAAGGCTCTGCCGGGCTTTACGCAAACGGGTATGATGTGCAGATTGCAAAATACATTGCCAATGCGCTCGGCATGAAGCTTGAAATCTACGCAGAAAAATGGGAGAGCCTCGTTTCCGGCGTGCAGGCAGGCACCTATGATGCCATCATCGCAGGAATGTCCCCGACATCCGAGAGAGCCGAACAGATCGACTTCACGATTCCCTACTATGTTTCCAACCTGGTTGTGATCTACAAAAAGTAAGCGGCTTTTCAAAATAACATCAAATCGGAGCTTTTATGGAATTTCTGAAAGACATTTATCATATTGTCCTTGATTATTGGCCGCAGCTGCTGCGCGGCGTCGGCAATACCATGCTAATCGCCCTGACCGGCACCGTCGCCGGGCTTTTGATCGGTCTTTTGATCGGCGTTTTGCGCACCACCCCCTTTTCCAAAAATCCGGTGCTGCGCGTGCTGCACAAAATTCTGAATGCGATCTGCACCGTCTATGTTGAAGTGTTCCGCGGAACGCCTATGATGGTGCAAGCCATGGTAATTTACTGGGGCTATGCCTTTGCTACGGGCGGCAAAACGCTTGCGCTTATCCCCTCCGGTATTTTTATCGTCTCTATCAATACAGGCGCCTATATGGCGGAGATTGTGCGCGGCGGAATTATTTCCGTGGATAAAGGGCAGTTTGAGGGGGCAAGCGCCATCGGCATGAACCATGTTAAAACCATGGTATATATCGTAATTCCTCAGGTCATGCGCAATATTCTGCCCTCCATCAGCAATGAGTTTGTCATCAACATCAAGGATACTTCGGTGCTGAATGTCATCGGCGTTGCAGAGCTTTACTACTATGCCGGCATCATCCGCAAAATGAACTTCCAAATCTTTCAGACCTATGTTGTGATCTGCGTTTTGTATTTCGCTCTGACCTTCACCATCACAAAGCTTCTGCGCCTGTGCGAAAAGAAGCTGGACGGAAAAGACAGCTATACCATTTGCGGCTCACAATCCGACCCGAATGCGGAAATTCACATTGCGGCACAGGGAGGTGCACAATGAGTATTCTTTCAATTCAGCATTTGAAAAAGCATTTCGGAGAAAACGAAATTCTGCACGACATTTCGTTTGAGGTGGAACGCGGAGACGTCATCAGCGTAATCGGCTCCTCCGGCTCCGGGAAAAGCACCATGCTGCGCTGCATCAACCTGCTTGAAACACCGACGGACGGCGCAATTCTGTTTCACGGCGTGAACATTGTCAGCGGCAACCTCAAGCTGACGGAATACCGCTCCAAGGTTTCCATGGTGTTTCAAAGCTTCAATTTGTTCAACCATCTCAGTGTGCTTTCCAACTGCACCATCGGCATGCGAAAGGTTTTGCATCTTTCAAAGGAGGAAGCGCAAAGCCGCGCTAAGCATTATCTTGAAAAGGTCGGCATGCTTGCCTATTGCAATGCAAAGCCGCGCCAGCTCTCGGGCGGGCAAAAGCAGCGGGTCGCCATTGCGCGGGCGCTGTGCATGCAGCCTGAGGTCATTCTCTTTGACGAGCCGACCTCAGCTCTTGACCCGGAGATGGTGGGCGAGGTGCTCACGGTTATGAAAAACCTTGCGGCGGACGGACTGACCATGATTGTCGTCACGCACGAAATGGCGTTTGCCAAAGAGGTTTCCAACCGCGTGATCTTCATGGATAAAGGCTATATTGAGGAGCAAGGCACGCCGGAAGGAATTTTCGAGTATCCGCAAAAGCCGCGCACCAAAGAGTTTCTCTCGCGCTATTTTGCAGGCTGACAAAAAAGAGACGCCGCATCGGGCAACAAAACCGATGCGGCGTATTTTTTATGAATCACCTAAAGAGAAAAGCCCATGCAAAGCAATGTTTGCGCGGCAATGTAGCTTGACATCACAACGCTCGCCTGCCATGGCTTTTCCCCGTTTTGCCGAAATGTGCAAAAGACAAGCAGGCTGTCGCTCACCAAAAAAGAGAGCATACCGCAAAAACGCAATGTCGAAGCAATGCCGGGGGAAAGCAAAAGCGTATAGGCAGAGCATGCCGCCATTGCCGCAATCACCGCTGCATAGACCTCGCCGACGGTGCGCATCAAAGCGCTGCCGATCTCGCGGCGCAGGCGGAAAAAGAGAAAGGTCGGCTCCGCAAGGAAAACCAAAAAGAGAAGCAGCAGCAAAAGCGCATTGTGCCGCAAAGAAACCAGGTCAAACAGCGCCGCAAGGTACAGCACATGCCCCGCAGCAAACGCAGCCGCGCCGAGGAAGAAAAAGCGGCGGTTTTTGTCGCTGAAAATGAGCAGCGTATCCCCGGCAAAGCCGCAAAGAAGCGCTGCAAAAACGAGCGGATGAAACACCCGCGCCCCGAGAAGATAAATTGCCGCAAGCGTCAGTAACAAAAACGGCTTTGTGCCGCGCCGCAGCGCCATGCGATCGGCAAAGCAGCTGTATACATGTACAATGCTCAGGGGCAAAAACAGTCCTTTCAAAATCCACAGAACAACCGTTTGCATAAGTCTCTCCCGTTTTCTTTGTTTTTGTGAAAAAGCCCCGCCAAATGCGCGTTTGTGCTTGGCGGGGCTCCAACATGTTCGGGGGTGATTTCTCAGTTGCCCAAATCTTCAACAATCAGGCGAATCGGTTCGGAAGCATCGTGCTTTGGCGCATACTTCTCTTTCAAAAATTTTTCGGCGACCTGCGGGAACAGGGCATAGCTGAGCACATCTTCTTCGCACCGTGCCAAATCTCCCGCCTGCTTGCGGTATTCCTCAAGCTCCGGCTTGAGCAGATCTGCCGGGCGGCAGGTAATCACTTCATCGTCGCCGATGCATTTGCGGCGCACCTCTTCGTTCACCTCGCCGGGCAGCCGGCCGTATTCGCCGCGCAAAAGGCCCTTTGATTCTTTGGGAACCATTTTATATCGTTCGCCGCAAAGCACATTCATCACGGCCTGCGTTCCGACGATCTGAGAGGTCGGGGTCACAAGCGGCGGATAACCAAAGTCCTTTCTCACATTCGGCACCTCGGCAAGCACCTCATAAAAGCGGTTTTCCGCGCCTGCTTTTTTCAGCTGGCTGAGCAGATTGGAAAGCATACCGCCCGGCACCTGATACAGCAGCGTTTTCGTGTCCACATTCAGCACCTTCGGATCAAGATAGCCCTGCTCCTTCAGCTTCTCCGCAACGCCGCGGAAATGCTCTGCCGCCTTGGAAAGCGCGGAAAGATCAAGCCCGGTATCGCGGTCGGTGCCGCGCAGCGTTGCAACCAAGGATTCCGTCGCCGGCTGAGAGGTGCCGTTTGCAAGGGGAGAAAGCGCGGTATCCACAATGTCAACGCCCGCAAGCGTCGCCATGAGATATACCATATCGCCCGTGCCGGTGGTGTTATGCGTGTGCAGGTGAATCGGCACATGCACGGCCTCTTTCAGGCGGGAAACAAGCGCATAGGCATCAAAGGGCAGAAGCAGATTTGCCATATCCTTAATGGCAATCACATCCGCGCCCATTTGCTCCAGCTCCTTTGCCAGAGAAACAAAATATTCCTCATTGTGCACAGGGCTTGTGGTATAGGAAATACATGCCTCGCACACACAGGGCTCCGCGTCGAAAAACTCAGTGGAAAGGTGCGCATATTTTTTCACGCTGTCCATTGCGGTCTTCATATTGCGCGGGTCGTTCAGCGCATCGAAAACGCGGATCACGCCGATGCCGTTTTCAATGGATTTTTTGATAAATTCCTCTACAACATCATCCGCATAATGCTTATAGCCGAGCAGATTCTGCCCGCGCAAAAGCATCTGCAGCTTTGTTTTCGGCATTGCCTTTTTCAGCGCGCGCAGCCGCTCCCACGGGTCCTCTCCGAGAAAACGCATGCACACATCAAAGGTCGCGCCGCCCCAGCACTCGATCGACCAATAGCCCATATCGTCCAGCAATTTGCAGGCGGGAAGCATATCGGAAAGCGCCATGCGGGTGGCTGCCTGCGACTGATGCGCGTCGCGCAGAATGGTATCTGTCAGACGCAGCGGTTTCTTTTCCATATTCAGCATATTTGATTCTCCTTATCCAAGCATTGCAATCAGCACGCCTGCTGCAATCGCAGAACCGATGACGCCTGCAACATTCGGTCCCATTGCATGCATGAGGAGGAAGTTGCCGGGGTTTTCGCCCTGCCCGACCTTTTGGGAAACGCGCGCAGCCATCGGAACCGCACTGACGCCGGCGGAGCCGATGAGCGGGTTGATCTTATTCTCATCTTTGCGGATAAACAGGTTCATCAGCTTAGCAAGCAAAACACCGCAAGCCGTTGCCACACCGAAGGCGACCACACCGATGATAATGATCTTAATGGTAGACCACTGCAAAAATTCCTTCGCCGTTGCCGTTGCACCGACGCTGATACCGAGGAACAGCGTGACAATATTCATCAGTTCATTCTGCGCCGTTTTTGCAAGGCGTTCCGTCACGCCGGTTTCCTTCAGCAAATTGCCGAACATCAGACAGCCGACCAGGGGCGTTGCGGAGGGGACAAGCAGTGCCACAAAAATCACAACGGCAATCGGGAAAATGATTTTTTCGGTTTTGGAAACGGGGCGCAGCTGCTTCATCACGATGCTGCGTTCTTTTTTTGTCGTCAGCGCCTTCATGATCGGCGGCTGAATCACGGGAACAAGCGCCATATAGGAATATGCCGCAATGGCAATCGCGCCGAGCAGATGCGGCGCAAGCTTTGAGGTAGTAAAAATAGCGGTCGGCCCGTCCGCGCCGCCGATGATGCCGATCGAGCCCGCCTCAGCCGGCGTAAAGCCGATGAGAATCGCAACAGTAAAGGTTGCAAAAATACCGCCCTGTGCGGCAGCTCCCATCAAAAGGCTCTTGGGGTTTGCAATCAGCGGACCGAAATCGGTCATTGCGCCCACGCCGATGAAAATCAGGCAGGGGTAAAGGCAGGTCTTAACGCCGATGTAAAGAATATCCAAAAGCCCGCCGTTTGAGAGGATATAACCGTAGCTGTGATAATACTGGCTGCCCTGATCCATAAATTCATTCCAGAGCTCGGAATGATACATGGCATCACCCGTGGTAAAATAGGTGAGGTTGGTCAAAAGCATGCCGAATGCAATGCCGACCAGCAAAAGAGGCTCAAACTGTTTTTTGATTCCAAGATACAAAAGCACCAGGGAAATGCCGATCATGACAAGCGCTCTCCAGTTCTCGCCCAGGTTGGCAAAGAGCTGATAAAAGCCCGTTGTTTGCAAAAATTCTACCATTGTGTGCCTCCGTTATTGCAGAGTGCAAAGCAGGTCGCCGCTGTTGACGGAGGAACCCTTCGTTGTCCCGACGGCGGTAATCGTACCGTCATGCGGTGCCATGATCTCATTCTCCATCTTCATGGCTTCCAGAATAAAGAGAACCTGTCCCTTCTTCACAGCATCACCGACATTAATATTAACGGCAAGAATCGTGCCGGGCATAGGCGCTGCAATTGTTTCGCCCTCGCCTGCCGCGACGGATGCCGCAGCGGGAGCGGGAGCCGCTTCCGCCTTGGGAGCGGACTTTGCGGCAGAGACCTCGCCCGCCTTCATTTCCTCCACAGTAACCTCATATTCCGTGCCGTTGACACATACCTTATATGTTTTCATCGCTTTTCTCCTTTATTTTAAACTCGTTCAGCCGATTTTTCGAATGGAATGAATGCGAAGCCCCTCCGGCTCGCAGCCCATCTCCTGCGCAATTGCAACGGCGATGACCGCGGCAAGCTCGGAGCGGTTTTCAATCGTCTTTGCCGCAGCGGCGGGAGCGGTTGAAACCGTTTTTTGCGTCTGCTTCGGTGCCGCCTTTGCATTGCCGCCGAAAGCAGCCGCCAAAAGATAGCAGATCAGAATCAGCGCAATCAGCCCCGCAAAGACAACGCCCATGCCGAGCCCGACGAGCGTCCAATCATCATTTGACAGCGCGGCAAGCACTGCGGGTGTCGTTCGTAACAGCATATTTTCTCTCCTCCTAACCGTTTTATGCAAGAGAAATTGCACACGGTTTTTCCGGAAAAATTCACCGTCAACGCTCTCTTGTAAAAAAACCAAATTCAATTTAATTATATGCAAAACGACATAGAAAAGCAACAGATTCTTTCAAAAATTCACATAAGATTAACAAAGATGTGCCACGTCTCTCCAAAACTCGGGAAAGATTTCGAAGGAAAACATTGCATATTTTTTGAAGCGGTGCTATAATAAAGCTATCGCTTGGAAAGGAAGAAAAGGCAATGAAAAAAACCGTTCTCAGACAATATGCAAAGCTGATTGCAAGGATTGGCGTCAATGTGCAAAAAGGTCAGGAAGTCATCATTCAGGCGGAACTGGACCAACCGGAATTCGTGCAAATGGTCGTGCAGGAATGCTACCTGTGCGGTGCGGAGAAGGTGCGCGTAGAATGGAGCTATCAGCCGCTGACAAAAACTAATGTGCGCTATCAGAAGCTCAAAACACTCTCAACTGTGGAAGAATGGGAAGAGAAAAAGCTGCAGCACCGTGCGGAGAAGCTGCCGGCAATGATCTATCTCATGAGCGAAGACCCCGATGGGCTAAGCGGCATCAATCAGGGGAAAATGGCAAAAGCGCAGCAGGCGCGCTATAAGATCATCAAGCCCTATCGCGACGCGATGGAAAACAAATATCAATGGTGTATCGCAGCCGTTCCTGGCGCGGCGTGGGCAAAGAAGATTTTCCCGCAGCTGCGCAAAAGCGCCGCCATGGAAAAGCTTTGGGAGGCTATTCTCTTTACCTCCCGCGCAGACGGTCAGGATCCGATTGCCGCATGGAACAAACACAATGAAAACCTTGCCGCCCGCTGCAAATATCTCAACGACCTCGGCATTAAAACTCTGGAATATAAAAGCGCAAACGGCACAGATCTGAGCGTCGGACTGATCGAAAACGCACAATTTCTCGGCGGCGGCGAAACCTCGCTCAAGGGTATTTATTATAATCCGAATATTCCGACGGAGGAGGTTTTCATAACGCCCATGCGCGGCAAAGCGGAGGGCATTGTATATTCCTCCAAGCCTCTTTCCTATCAAGGGCAGCTCATTGAGAATTTCTCCGTGCGTTTTGAAAACGGAAAAGCGGTGGAGGTGCACGCAGAAAAGGACGAAGCTCTGCTGCAGCAGCTCATTACGCAGGACGAGGGCGCGGCATATCTCGGCGAATGCGCGCTGATCCCCTACAATTCTCCGATCAATGAAAGCGGCCTGATTTTCTACAATACTCTGTTTGACGAAAACGCCTCCTGCCATCTGGCGCTCGGCATGGGCTTTACCAATTGCATCAAGGACTATGATCAATATACCCTGGAGCAATGCCGCGAAATGGGCATCAACGATTCCATGGTGCATGAAGACTTCATGATCGGCACCAAGGATCTTGATATCACCGCCGTCACGCACGACGGCAAGCGCGTTCCGATCTTCCGAGGCGGCACATGGGCATTCTGAGGAAAAACTGTGTCCGCGCCGTTTGCCTTCAGCTCATCCTTTGCTTCGTTTTTATGCTGTTTGCCTGCAGCACCAAAGCTCCGGAACATCCGATCACCGTTCATCTGACCGTTCGCTGCGAAGACCTGGAAAACGATGCTCAGGCGCCGAAAGGCGTACGGACGCTGCTTGACACGGACTGTATCATAGAAGAGGGGACCAACGTTTTTGATCTTGTTGTTGCCCGGGCAAAGGCTGCAAAGCTTGCAATTTCCTCTAAAAGCTCCGCCTTCGGACGCTACTTTGACGGCATAGGCGGCTATACGGAAAAGGACGGCCCATGCGCCGGATGGCTGTTTACCGTGAACGGCGAAATGCCGAGCGTGAGCTGTGACCGATATGCACTGAGCGATCACGATACGGTAGAATGGGTATTCCGCCCGGATCAACGCAACGCATACGGCGGTTGACCCCCGGCACAAAAAAGCAGCGGCGATGTAAAAATCGCCGCTGCAAATTTTTTTAATAACCGTATTTTTTCTTTTGAGAAAGCACAAAAAACAAGGAGATAAACACGCTGAGCATTTCGCTTCCGGCAAGCGCATACCAAACTCCGTCCAGCTTAAAAACCAACGGAAGGGTAAGAATGCACAGCGCCGGCAACACCAAAGAGCGCAAAAACGATATTGCGGCGGAAATCGCACCGTTATTAAGCGCCGTGAATAATGACGATGCATACATGTTGAACCACATCACAAAAAACGGCAGCGCGCAAATAACGAATGCCCGCTTTGTCATTGCAAGCAACGCCGCATCGTATCCCACAAAAAAGGAGGAAATCACCCCTGCCGAAAGAACGGCGGTGAGCGTCAAAACTACGGAAGCGGCACCGAGAAGGATAAGGCTTTTGCGAAATACATTTTTCATCTCGCCGTGGTGGGCAGCCCCGAAATGATATCCCATGATCGGTGAGCAGCCGGAGGAATAGCCCATATAAATTCCGATAAAAACAAACGCCGCATACATAACGACCCCATAGGCGGCGACGCCGTCCTCCCCGGCATATCGCATCAGCTGCATGTTATATAGTACGCCCGTGACGGATGCGGAAACGCTTGTCATCATTTCGGAGGAACCGTTTGCACAGGCAAGCAGCATCGGGCGCGGTTCAAACTTTGTCTTTGCAAACCGCAGCGCCGAGGTGTTTCGCTTGCTGAGAAACCAGAAAAACGGGAGCAACCCGCCGACGCATTGGCTCAGCCCCGTTGCAATCGCCGCACCGGCGACCCCCATGCCAAATACAGCCATGAGCAAATAATCCAGCACCATATTGGTACATCCCGCAGCAACGACGACAAACAGCGCAAAATTCGGTTTTTCCGCAACGATGAGATAACTTTGAAAGGTGTATTGCGCCTGCAAAGCCGTGGTGAAAAGCAGGCAGATTCTGCCATACTCAATGCAATCGGGGAGCATTGCCTCCGTTGCGCCGAAGAGCAGCGAAACCGGACGCAAAACCGCAATGCCGAGCGCCGTGAAGAAGAGGCTGCTGGCAAGCATGAGATACAGCATCATGGTAAAATATCGCCGCGCACGGGGAATATCCCCCTCTCCGAGCGTTTTTGCAACAAGAGCACTGCCGCCGACGCCGAGCATTGCGCCGACACCGCCGATGATCTGCAGAAACGGGATGATGAGATTGACCGCGGCAAATGCCGTTTTCCCGACGATATTGGAGATAAAATAGCCGTCCACCATACCGTAAATGGAAATAAAAATCATCATAAAAACGGAAGGCAGCGTAAAGCGGATCAGCTTTGCATAAGAAAAATGATCCGACAGTTGAATTTTCATGGTGTAACCCCAAAGCTTTTTTCAAATTCCGCACGCAAGGCGCGGTTTATTTTTTCACCGAGCGCGATATAAAGCGAAAGCTCCCGCGCGCCGAGCGCGGCATATACTCTTAGTTCGCAAAGGCGCAGCAGCCCTGCCGTGCGCTTTGCAAGCGCCTTTCCCTGCTCGGTCAGTGCAAACGTCCTCTGCCGCGGAAACTGCACCGATTTGTGCCGCAGGAGCATCCCCTGCTCTTCCAGCCTGCACAGCGCCGTATGCACCGTTTGCTTGGGAAAGCAGCAGCGCCTGCAAAGCATTCGCTGCGTGAGCGGCGTTTGCGCCGTATCCAAATGATAAAGAAGCCACAGCGCCGTATCCGACAAGCCGCAGCGCTGTGCCGCAAAATGATAAATGGACTCCTGCTCTTTTTGCAGTGCATCAATACGGTCAATCGCCTGCTCAAGCTCCATGGAATGCTCCTCCTTCAGTCCGAAATCGGACTTTTGCATTATAACATTTTTGTGCATCCCTGTCAAGCAAACCGGAGCAAAAGACACCAAAAGACATAAAAATCCGCCCTGCAGCCGCAGGGCGGATCCTTTTTCGTTTTTTTCGGATATGCCGTTGAAAACGGAAGTGCAATTCCGGAGTTTGCTTACGCCTCTTCGAATTCGTGCATACTGAGGTCGTTGATCTTTTCCACCTCAATATTGCGATACACATCCATACCGGTACCGGCGGGAATGAGCTTACCGATGATAACATTCTCTTTCAGACCGAGCAAATGGTCGACCTTACCGCGAATGGCAGCTTCCGTGAGCACCTTGGTTGTCTCCTGGAAGGAAGCGGCGGAAAGGAAGGATTCCGTCATCAGAGAAGCCTTGGTGATACCGAGCAGAATCGGGGAGCAGGTTGCAAGGCGCAGCGTCTTTTCACCTGCATCAATGCGTGCCTGTACCTTATCGTTTTCATCCTGAAACTCGGAAACCTCAACGGTTGTGCCGAGCAGCAGGTTGGTATCACCGTCGTCCTCCACCTTGACTTTTCGGGTCATCTGGCGGGTAATGACCTCAACGTGTTTATCGTTGATATTGATGCTCTGCAGACGGTACACCTTCTGCACTTCACGCAGAATATACGAATATGCGGCATCCAAACCGTTAACGCGGGTAATATCCGTCGGCGCAAGATAACCTTCGGTCATCGGTTGCCCCTTTGTGACCTCATCACCCTCGTCGACAATCAGATGCATGCCGAACGGAATTGCATAAACCACTTCCTCGCCGGAGGAGGTTTTCACCGTGACATTCTTGGTATTCTTGACATCCTGAATGGAAACGGTTCCGTCAACCTCGGACATGATCGCCGTGACCTTCGGTCTGCGCGCTTCAAACAGCTCTTCCACACGAGGCAAACCTTGTGTGATGTTGGTGCCTGCGATACCGCCGGTGTGGAAGGTACGCATGGTAAGCTGTGTGCCCGGTTCACCGATGGACTGGGCGGCAATGATACCGACCGCTTCGCCGACGCTGACGGGCTTACCCGTTGCAAGGTCTGCGCCGTAGCAATGCGCACAAACGCCATGGCGGGAACGGCAGGTCAGAACGTTGCGCAAATGCACGGAGGTAATTCCCGCATCAACAATTCTTCTCGCCTGCAAAACAGTGAGCAGATCGCCGTCCTTGGCAATAATTTCTCCGCTCTTCGGATCAGTCACATCGCCGATGACATAGCGTCCCGGCAGGCGATCCTTCAGCGGCTCGATCACTTCCTTGCCTTCCGTAATATCGCTGACCCAAACGCCCTTGGTATCGCCGCAGTCGTCCTCGCGGATGATCACATCCTGCGCAACATCGACAAGGCGGCGTGTGAGGTAGCCGGAGTCTGCCGTTTTCAGAGCGGTATCGGACAGGGATTTACGGGAGCCGCGCGCACCGGTAAAGTACTCCAGAATGTCCATGCCTTCCTTGAAGTTGGACTTGATCGGGATCTCCATGGTACGGCCGGTTGCGGAGAACATCAGCCCGCGCATGCCGGCGAGCTGACGCATCTGCGCCATAGAGCCGCGGGCACCGGAATCGGACATCATCTTAATCGGGTTATACCGATCCATGCTTGCCTGAAGCGCCGAGGTAACATCCTTCGTGGCCTGCTCCCAAACCTTGATAACGCTCTTATAGCGCTCATCCTCGGAAAGCATGCCGCGCTGGAAATAGGTGTTAATCTTTTGCACCTGCTGCTCGGCGGCGGCAATCAGCGTCTTCTTTTCCGGCGGAACGGTGATATCCGCATAGGAGATGGAAATGGCAGCCTTGGTGGAATATTTGAAGCCCATGGCCTTGATATTATCAAGCACCTGTGCGGTCACGGTTGCGGAATGAGACTTGATGCAGCGGTCGACGATCTCTGCAAGCTCTTTCTTCTTCGTGACAAAATCAATTTCAAGGTCAAATGCCTTTTCCGGGTCGCTGCGGTCCACAAAGCCGAGGTCCTGCGGAATCGGGCGGTTGAAAATCATTCTGCCGAGCGTGGTATCGATCACCTTGGAGCGCATCTCGCCGTCGATCTCCTTGAACACGCGGCACTTAATCGCAGCGTGCAGCTCAAGATCGCCGTTGGCATATGCCATCATCGCCTCGTCAAAATTGCGATAGCAGTTGCCCTCGCCCTTTTCTCCGGCACGGTCGATGGTCAGATAATAGGAGCCGAGCACCATATCCTGCGACGGAACGGCAACGGCGCAGCCGTCGACGGGTTTGAGCAGGTTGTTGGCGGAAAGCATCAGGAAACGCGCCTCAGCCTGCGCCTCGCTGGAAAGCGGAACATGGACAGGCATCTGGTCGCCGTCAAAGTCAGCGTTGAACGCAGCGCATACCAGCGGATGCAGTTTGATTGCGCGCCCCTCAACCAAGACCGGCTCAAATGCCTGAATGGACAGCTTATGCAGCGTCGGCGCGCGGTTGAGCAGCACGGGATGTTCCTTGATCACATTTTCAAGCGCGTCCCAAACATCATTGTTGACCTTTTCAACCTTCTTCTTGGCATCCTTGATATTAGACGCCTTCTGCGTTTCGACAAGGCGCTTCATCACAAACGGCTTGAACAATTCAAGCGCCATTTCCTTCGGCAAACCGCACTGATAAAGCTTCAGCGACGGCCCGACCACGATAACGGAACGGCCGGAATAGTCAACGCGTTTGCCGAGCAGGTTCTGACGGAAGCGCCCCTGCTTGCCGCGCAGCATCTCGGAAAGGGATTTCAGCGGGCGGTTGCTCGGGCCGGTAACGGGTTTGCCGCGGCGACCGTTGTCAATCAGGGCGTCCACCGCTTCCTGCAGCATTCTCTTTTCATTGCGCACAATAATTTGCGGCGCATGCAGCTCGATCATCTTTTTCAGACGATTGTTGCGGCTGATCACTCTGCGGTACAAATCGTTGAGATCGGAGGTAGCAAAGCGACCTCCGTCCAACTGCACCATGGGGCGAAGCTCCGGCGGAATGACCGGAATCACATCGAGAATCATCCATTCGGGGCGATTACCGGATTTGCGAAACGCCTCCACAACCTCAAGGCGCTTAATGATGCGAACTTTTTTCTGCCCGGAAGCAGCTGCAAGCTCTGCATGCAGCTGTGCGGAGAGATCTTCAATGTTGATTTCCGCAAGCAGCTCCTTGATCGCCTCGGCACCCATGCCGACACGGAACTCATTTTCGTATTTTTCGTAGTTTTCGCGATATTCTCTCTCGGAAAGCAGCTGATATTTTGCAAGCGGGGTAACGCCCGGATCGATCACGATATACGATGCAAAATACAGAACCTTTTCCAAAAGGCGCGGGGAAATGTCAAGCAGCAGCCCCATGCGGGACGGAATGGTGCGGAAATACCAGATATGAGACACGGGGCAAGCAAGCTCAATATGCCCCATACGCTCACGGCGCACCTTCTTTGTGGTGACCTCGACACCGCACTTTTCGCAGACTTTTCCCTTGGAGCGAATGCGTTTATAGCGGCCGCACATACACTCCCAATCCTTCGTCGGCCCAAAAATGCGCTCGCAGAAAAGGCCGTCGCGCTCTGCCTTTAGAGTACGGTAGTTGATGGTTTCCGGCTTTTTTACTTCGCCGTGAGACCAGGAACGAATCATTTTCGGAGACGCAAGACCGATTTTTATCGAATCAAAAACATTATTTGCCATATTTTCCGTCTCTCCTTATTCTCATTCTTCATCCATGTCTTCCGCATCAAAAAGCAGATCGTCATCTTCCTCGCCGTCAGCGGTGTAGAAATCATCTGTTTCGTCAAAATCGGAATCCAGCTGACCGACATTTTCTTCGTCGTCGACCACAGGCCCGAGATCTTCGGCATTGACATATTGCCCGGGCGCTTCCTCTTCCTCAGCGGAGGAAAGCTCGATCTCATCGCCGTTCTTATCCAAAACGCGGATATCAAGGCACAGCGACTGCAGCTCTTTGACAAGCACCTTGAAGGATTCGGGCGTGCCCGGCGTCGGGATGTTTTCGCCCTTGACAATCGCCTCATAGGTCTTCACACGTCCGGTGACATCGTCGCTCTTCACGGTCAGAATTTCCTGCAGGGTATAAGCGGCGCCGTATGCCTCAAGCGCCCAAACCTCCATCTCGCCGAAGCGCTGACCGCCGAACTGCGCTTTGCCGCCGAGCGGCTGCTGCGTGATCAGGGAGTACGGTCCGGTTGAGCGAGCATGGATCTTATCATCGACCAGGTGGTGCAGCTTGAGATAATACATAATACCGACGGTAACGGGGTTGTCAAACGGCTCGCCCGTGCGGCCGTCATAAAGAACGGTCTTACCGTCCTCGCGCAGCCCCGCCATGCGCAGGCATTCGCGGATATCCTCCTCATTCGCGCCGTCAAAGACAGGCGTCATAACCTTCCAGCCGAGCTTCTTTGCCGCAATGCCGAGATGCACTTCAAGCACCTGCCCGATGTTCATACGGGAAGGCACGCCCAGCGGGTTCAGCACGATATCAAGCGGTGTGCCGTCCGGCAAAAACGGCATATCCTCCGGCGGCAGAATGCGGGATACGACGCCCTTATTTCCATGGCGGCCTGCCATTTTATCACCCACGGAGATTTTGCGCTTCTGCGCAATATAAACGCGAACCACTTTATTCACGCCGGGCGAAAGTTCATCTCCCGTCTCACGGGAGAAAACCTTCACATCCACAACAATGCCGCTCTCGCCGTGCGGCAGACGCAGCGACGTATCGCGCACTTCTCTTGCCTTTTCGCCGAAGATGGCACGCAGCAGGCGCTCTTCCGCCGTCAGCTCCGTCTCGCCCTTAGGCGTGACCTTACCGACAAGAATATCGCCGGCATGCACCTCGGTGCCCTTGCGGACAATTCCCTCTGCATTCAGATCCTTCAGCGCATCGTCGCCGACATTCGGGATCTCGCGCGTAATTTCTTCGGGCCCGAGCTTGGTATCGCGGGATTCATGAGAATATTCCTCAATATGAATCGATGTATATACATCATCCCGCACAAGGCGCTCGTTAATCAGAACGGCATCCTCATAGTTATAGCCCTCCCAGGTCATAAACCCGATGAGTGCATTCTTGCCCAGCGCAATTTCGCCCTGGCTGGTTGCAGGGCCGTCTGCAATGACCTGCCCTTTTGTCACGCGGTCACCGCGGGAAACAATGGGGCGCTGGTTGACACAGGTGCCCTGGTTGGAGCGCTTGAATTTGATCAGCGTATACGTGTTTTTCGTGCCGTCGTCATTGCGGATCACGATCTCATCCGCGCTGACCTGCTCCACATAGCCGTCCGCCTTGGAAAGCACAACGACGCCGGAGTCCACCGCCGCTTTATATTCCATACCGGTTCCGACGATCGGCGAATCCGTCACCATCAGCGGCACTGCCTGCTTTTGCATGTTGGAGCCCATGAGCGCACGGGTATTGTCGTCATTTTCAAGGAACGGAATCATGGATGTCGCCACGGAAACAACCATACGCGGGGATACATCGATATAATCGACATTGGAAGCATCCGTTTCCAAAATATCCTGGCGATGGCGCGCAACGACGCGCTTGCTGATAAAGCGATTGTTTTCATCCAGCGGCTCATTGGCGCGGGCAATCACATAGTTATCCTCTTCATCGGCAGTCATATATTCAATGATATCCGTCACCTGCCCGGTCGTTTTATCGACCTTGCGGTACGGCGCCTCGATAAAGCCGTATTCGCTGATGCGTGCAAAAGTTGCAAGCGAAGAAATCAAACCGATGTTCGGCCCTTCCGGCGTTTCAATCGGGCACATTCTTCCGTAATGCGTATAATGCACGTCGCGCACCTCAAAGGAAGCACGGTCGCGGGAAAGACCGCCGGGGCCAAGTGCGGAGAGACGGCGCTTATGCGTCAGCTCTGCCAGCGGGTTTGCCTGGTCCATAAACTGAGACAGCGGCGAAGAACCGAAGAACTCGCGGATTGCCGTCACAACCGGACGGATATTGACAAGCGTTTGCGGGGTGAGCACCTCGGTGTCGCTTGTGGTCATGCGCTCGCGGATAATTTTGTCCATGCGGGAAAAACCGATGCGCATTTGATTCTGCAAAAGCTCGCCGACGGAACGCAGACGGCGGTTGCCGAGATGGTCGATATCATCCTGCTGACCGACATCATGCGTCAGGCAGATCATATAGTTGATCGAGGCAAAAATGTCGTCTTTGGTAATATGCTTGGGAGAAAGCTCTGCGGCGCAGCGGCGGCACTCCGCCAGAATCGCATCGCGATCCCCGTCGCATGCTTCCAAAATTTCAAGGAATTTGGAAAGCTTGACCTTGCCTTTGATTCCTGCCTCGGAAAGATCGTAGCCGAGCACCGCTTCGGGGTCGACGCAGCCGTTGGAAAAGACCTTAAGCTCACGCTCCTCATCAAGGCGCAGATAAACCTCGTTGACACCTGCGCGCTCAATCGCCATTGCCTGTTCTCTGGAAAGCTCGACGCCCGCCTCCATCACGATCTCCCCGGTGATGGGGCTGATCACGGCGCGGGAAAGCGTATGCCCGGCAATGCGGTTGCACAGCGCAAGCTTTTTGTTGAACTTATAGCGGCCGACGCTTGCAAGGTCATAGCGCTTGGGATCAAAGAACAGATTGTTGATCAAGATCTGTGCGGATTCGACCAGCGGCGGCTCTCCCGGGCGAAGCTTGCGGAAAATTTCGCGCAGCGCCTCATCGCCCGGAGCGGAATTGTTTTTTTCCGCCTCCTGCTGCATCAGGTCCTTCTCGGCGGTGCCGATAAGCATGGGGTCATCGCCGAAAAATGTCTTGATCTCGGCAACGGTTTCAATGCCGAGCGCGCGGATGAGCACGGTAACGGGGATCTTACGGTTTTTATCGATGCGGACATAGAGAACGTCGTTGGCATCGGTCTCGTATTCAAGCCATGCGCCACGATACGGAATCACCGTCGCCGCATACAGGCGCTTGCCGGTTTTGTCAATGCTGGATTCATAATAGATTCCGGGGGAGCGGACGATCTGGGACACGATAACGCGTTCTGCGCCGTTGATGATAAAGGTTCCGTTTTCCGTCATCAGCGGAAAGTCTCCCATAAAGACCTCCTGCTCCTTGACCTCGCCGGTGGAACGGTTGGTCAGGCGGACGCGGACGCGCAGAGGAGCGGCATAGTTGACATCCCGCTCTTTGCATTCCTCCACGGGGTATTTCGGGGTTTTGTCAATAGAATAATCCACAAATTCGATGACAAGGTTGCCCGAATAGTCCACAATAGGAGAAACGTCCTTCAAAACCTCCATCAAACCCTCTTGCACAAAGGATCGATACGATTCCTTCTGCACCTCGATTAGATTCGGCATCTCGATCGCTTCGTAGATTTTTGAGAAGCTCATTCTGATATTCGTACCAAGCTTCTGGGGTTTGACCATGAATCTATCACTCCTTCTCATCCCGATCGGAAAACGGCGCTTTCGACGCACGAAAAAAACACCGTTTCCGTCGAATTTTTGCTTTTAACAGCCTTGCTGAAAATCCGCCGATGGGCAAAAAAGCCGACATTAAAGCAATTATAATACAGTGTATTATTTTAACACTATTTTCCGTCACTGTCAAGCGATTTTATAAAAAAATCAACCCCGATCTGCATTTTTTTATTCTCTCGGGGAAAGATGTGAAAAAAGTTGTCAGAGGAATCAAAGTCAGCCATGCAGCATACTGAGGCACACGAAAACAACACCCTGCAAAAGCGCTTTGAAGCGCAGTATTTATATTCGCACAGCAGCGATATCATCACGCGCACCGTACGCATCGGAGAAAAAACGGGGCAGCTGTATCTTATCGACGGGCTGTGCAGCGATGCCGTATTGGAGCGCGTAATCGAGGCGGTACAAACCGCGCCTGCGCACCTCGGCACGGCACAAATGCTTTTAGAGCGCGCCGTTTCCTATGCGGAATGCTCACTGAGCCTTGATGCACAGGAAATTTTCCTGCAAATCAGCACGGGCGCGGCGACGCTTTTTTATGACGGGTGCGCCATCTTGATTAAAGCACGCAATGTGCCCACACGCGGCATTGCAGAGCCGCAGAACGACCGCGTTTTGCGCGGCGCCCGCACGGGGTTTGTGGAGACGCTTGTGAAAAACACGGCGCTTCTGCGCCGGCAGATCAAAAGTCCGGAGCTGTGCGTGCATACGCTCTGTGTGGGACAAAGCACAAAAACGCAGGTCGCCGTTTGCTATATGGGCAAACGGGCAAATCCGGACACGGTCAAAGCGGTAAAGCTGCGCCTTGCAAAGAGTCGGACCGATTCCGCAACGCTCGGCGCACAAAGCATTGCGGAAATCCTGATTCAAAAAAGCTGGTGGAATCCGTTCCCGAAATTTCGCTTCACCGAACGCCCCGATGCCGCAAGCGCCGCAATTTTGGAGGGCTGTGTTGTTATTTTAACGGATAATTCGCCGCAAGCCATTCTTCTGCCCGTCTCTATCCTCGATTTTTTGCAGCAGACGGAGGATTACTATATGCCGCCCGCCGTCGGGACCTATCTGCGCCTTGTGCGGTTTTTCACCTATCTCATCGGAATTTATCTCACACCGATCTGGTATTTTTTCGACACCCATGCGCAGCTCGTCCCCCACTCTCTTTCTTTTTTGGTGGAGCATGAGCAGCCCGCCATTCCGCTGCTGCTGCAATTTCTGATCATAGAATTTGCAATCGACGGGTTGCGCCTCGCCTCCCTCAACACACCCGACCCTTTGGCAAATTCACTCAGCGTGGTAGGTGGGCTGATTCTGGGGGACATCGCGGTGCAGGTGGGATGGGTCCTGCCGCAAACCGTTTTGTACGCCGCCATTGTCGCCATTGCGAACTTCATTCAGCAAAGCTTTGAGCTCGGCTATGCCACCAAATTCAGCAGAATCGCAATGCTCTGCGCAACGGCTGCTTTCGGAATCTGGGGGCTAATCGGGGTGAATGTGCTGCTGCTTGTCCTGTTGCTGACGAACAAAACCGTTGACGGGACCAGGCGGTATTTTTGGCCACTGATCCCTTTCAACGGTCGCGCATTATTGCATCTGCTCATCCGCCGCAGAAAATTCGACTGACTCTTTTGCGATTTTCGAAAGCTCGCACAGCGTTTTGTCGATCTGTCGCTTTGTCGTATCCATGCCGACGCTTGCGCGCAGCGCTCCGCGCGCCAATGTGCCCAGCGCCGCATGGGCAAGCGGCGCACAATGCAGCCCCGCCCGCATATAAACCCCGCTGCGGTCCAAAAGCCATGCGGTTTGCTCCGGTGCCTGCGCGCCCAAAGAAAACAGTACCGTGCCAAGGTTCTGCTCCTGCGGCAAAAACACCCGCGCTCCCGGAATTTCGAGCAGTCCCGCCTGCAGCCGCTGCCCGAGCGCCGCATGATGCTGCGCGATTTCCCCCTTTTCATAATGCGAAAGAAAGCGAAGCCCCGCGCACAGCCCCGCCGCCGCGGGGACATTCATTGTTCCCGCCTCAAGGCGCTCCGGCAGATCCTGCGGCATTGCCTCCTCTTCGGAAAACACCCCTGCCCCGCCGCAGAGAAGCGGGCGCGGAAGCGGCGCCCCTTCCCCAATCAGCAAAAGGCCGCTGCCCTGCGGCCCATACAGCCCCTTGTGTCCCGCGCAGCACAGATAATCAATTCCGATTTTCATAGAGAGCGGCAAAATGCCGGCACTTTGCGAAGCATCTGCAAGCAAAAGCACGCCCCGCTTTTTGGAAAGCGCCGCAATTTTCTCAAGCGGCTCGCGCGCGGCGCATAAATTGGAAACATGCGTCAGCGCAATCATACGCGTCGGCGTTTCCAAAAGCTTTTCCAGCCGCCGCATGATCTCCGCCTGCGGCAGCAGAGCGCCTTTTTCAAGCACGGAGTACATTTCGCTTTTCACCCCGCGCTCCCGCAGCGCCGCGATGGGTCTGCGCACGGAATTGTGCGCAAGATCGGAATAAAGCACCCGATCTCCCCTTTGCAAAATGCCGAAAAGGACCAAATTAAGCGCATGCGTCGCATTCATTGTTAAAACAACGCGCTCGGGCAGATCCATCCCGAAAAATTCCGCCGCCGCACAGCGGCACCGGTAAAGCGTTTGCGCTGCCGCAAGAGACAGCGTATGCCCGCCGCGCCCCGCATTTCCCGCGCATCTGATTGCCTGCCGCTGCGCCCGCAGCACCGATGGGGGCTTATGCACGGTGGTTGCCGCATTGTCAAGATAGATCATCGCCCCCGCTCCCCGCCATGACGCTTCATCTGCGTCGAAAACACCTCGCTGTACCGCACCCTGCCACGGCGCAAAAGCATTTCGATCTGCTCCCGCTCCATCGCCGCAAAAAAGCTGACGCCCCAGGCGCATCCCTTTTCCGTCATGCCCGGCAAAAGACGCGTGATGCGCGCATCAATCCCGCTTTGTCGTAAAAGCTCTTTGGCGCGCGCAGCCGTCGTTACGGAGGAAAGCGCGATGGTATATTCCGTCATACCCTCTCCCTCCCATATTCAAAGAAAAGGCGGCATAAAAAAGCGCCGCCTGCTACCATTGTATGTGCAGGTGGCGCGAAGCGTTCTGTGAGAGCACGCTGTTTAATTTGAAATATCGTTATAATAAACCGTTTCATCCGTAAAGCAATAGCCGAGCTTTTCTCTTGCAACGCGGATACGGTAGGTATCGTCAAACGGGGTAAGCATATCCGCCTGCAGCTCTTCGATGCGGTTTTTGTATTGCGCGATCTGCTGCGTGAGAGAGGCTTCCTCCTCTTTCAGATTTGCAACCTCGGACTGCATATTGAATACGGAAACAGCCACAAAAACGCCGAACACGATAATGGCGATCTTGACAAACAAATTGCCTTTACCGCGGCGCGAAGGCTCCGGTTTCTTTTTCAGCGTGACGATGGTTTGCTGCGGCTTTTCCCGCTTTTGCTTTGTAAACATTCTGCGCACTCCCCTGCCGCTTTCGGCGGCTGTCGTCATATAAAAATCCGTTTGCCGCAAGCGCCTCAGTAGCGGCCAGGGCTGTTCTTGCTCTCTTTTTCGCCTTTTTCTCCCGCGCGGCGGCACAGGCATGCCGGAAAACCGCGTGCACCGCGCTGCCGATTTTCCGAAAAGCATACACAAAGCCTAGCATGCAATAATACACCGTGTGGTTATAGAAAAACAGAAGGACAAAACGCACAAGCGCCGTCAAAAACAGAGCGACGCGCATCGTGCCCTTTCCAAGCGTTGCAAGATACAGCCAAAAACCAAGAGCGCACAAAGCCAGCAGATACCAGCGAAACACGCCGCTGTTGATATCATATTGCAGAAGAAGATAAAAAACGGCTGCCGCAAGGCAGAAAAGCACATCCTCCGCAATGATCAGCCCGTCGTCGCACACACAGAACAGTTTTTTTAAAAAAGCGCCCGTAGCCGTCTCTTTCAGTATAGCACGCCGCATTTTTGCACGCAAGAGCGAAGATGTAAATTTTCCGCCGGCGCGGTTTTTTCCGCCGTGACGCCACAGACGCAGCACGCGAAATACATCAAAGCAAACGCCGAGGACAACCCCCAGCAGAAAAAACGGCAGCAGCGTATGCACACTGCCGACAACGGAGGCATCGGGCCTCATGCACCGAAAAGACGGGAGAACAAGCTTCTCTTTCCCCGCGCGGGTGCCCCTGCCGCATCGCTGTACACAAGCGCCGTTACCATGCCGTCGATGAGCAGTGTATTTTTCTCCGTGCAGAGCGACAAAATGCGAAGCCCTTCCCCCTCAATATAAAGCTGTGCATCCGTGAGAATGACCGTGAGCGCATCCTGCGCATAGTTTTCCACATCCAAAACACCGCTGAGCGAAAGCTGCGAGCGGTTTTCCAGAGTGAGCATTTGCCGGCTTTGCGTGTTCTGCTGTTGTTCCATTACGGCACCCCCCGCATAGTTTGGTCCTCATGCGTATCCTATGCAAGGCCCCGCCGTTTTATGCTTCGATGATTTCGTACAGCGATGCAGCGTCCGCCTTTTGGGCATGCTCCGTCACACACAAAACACGCAGCCGCAGCGTTTTTTGCCCCAGGCTCAGCTCAATCACATCGCCGATTTTAACATCATAGGAAGCCTTTGCTCTTTTGCCGTTGACAAACACATGCTCGCCGTCGCAGGCGTCGTTGGCGACGGTGCGGCGTTTGATAATGCGTGATACCTTGAGGTATTTATCGAGTCTCATGAAAATTCCCCTCTTGTGTGAAAAAAGGAGGGTGCCGCAGCGGCTCCCCCCTTTTCGTTTTTGAAACTTATTTGTTGACAGCGTCCTTCAGAGCCTTGCCTGCGCTGAATGCAGGATGCTTGGAGGCAGGAATCGTGATTGCTTCGTTGGTCTTGGGGTTACGGCCGATTCTTTCGCCTCTTGCCTTCACTTCAAAGGTACCGAAACCGACAAGCTGAACCTTCTCACCGTCTGCAAGAGCCTTGCCGACTGCATTCAGGAATGCGCCAACACAAGCTTCAGCGTCCTTCTTCTTCATGCCGGTCTCAGCGGCAACAGCTTCAATGATCTGTGTCTTGTTCATAACATTCACCCTTCTTTTCCTTCATTCGTTTTTTCGCCAGCGGAGACGCTGCCGGCAGCTAATCGGCAACAATTCTACCGCATAAACGTTCATCTTAGATTATACCGATTATTTCCCAAAATAGCAAGAGGATTCCGCATCTTTTCCATGTTTTCGCGCAGAATTAACATTTTGTTCACATATCAAATAAGGACAGCTGGTTCGTCTCCGGCATACCGCGCAAAGCGCCGCTTGTGCGCAAAAGCTCTATAATTGCCTTGGAAAGCTTTGCGCGATCCTGCAGCTCCAGCTGGGAAAAAAACGTGCCGTCAGCACGCGCCTCCACGATTTTTTCGGCTGCCGAGGTTCCTAGCCCCGGTAAAGAGGAAAACGGAACGCGGATTGCGCCCTTTTCCGGCAAAAACGCCGCTGCATCCGAGGCATAGAGATCCACCGGCAGATACCGCACGCCGCGCGCCAGAGATTCGTCGATGAGGAGCAGATCGCCCATCATCGCTTTTTCCTTTTGCGTTGCGTCGTTGCCCTTGGATTTAATGTCCTCTATGGTACGCTCAACATAGCCTTTCCCCTGCATCACAATCTGCGAATCAAACGCGCCGGGCGCCGCCGTGAAATATGCCGCATAAAATTCAAGCGGATAATGTACCTTATACCATGCAAACTGAATTGCCTGCATGACATATGCCGCGGCATGCGCCTTTGGGAACATGTATTTAATTTTTTTGCAGGAGGCGATATACCAATCCGGCACACCTTTTTCCCGCATGGCGCTCTCCATTTCGGGGGTGAGGCCTTTCCCCTTGCGCACGCTCTCCATAATCTTGAAAGCAAGGCTGTTTTCAACGCCCCAGCCGATCAGCGTGAGCATGATGCTGTCTCTTGTTCCAATGACCTCGGAAATCGTGCAAACGCCGTCCTTGATCAGATCCTGCGCGTTGCCCAGCCACACATCCGTACCGTGGGAAAGGCCCGAGATCTGCAAAAGATCGGAAAAGTTTTTCGGCTTTGCATCGATGATCATCTGCTGCACAAACTTTGTGCCGAATTCGGGCAAGCCGTAGGTGCCTACGGTGCAGCCAAGGATATCCTGCGGAGAGATTCCGAGCGATTTTGTGCTCAAAAACAGCTCGTAGACCGCGGGATCGTTCATGGGGACATCTCCCGTCGGAACGCCGGTATACCGCTCCAGGATTTTCAGCTTTGTCGGCATATCATGGCCGAGCTCGTCCAGCTTCAGAATCGTATCATGCAGATAGGAAAACTGGAAATGCGTTGTGATGATATCGGAATCCGCCGCATCCGCCGGGTGCTGCACGGGCGTGAAATCATAAACACTGTATTCCTTGGGCACGACGATAATGCCGCCGGGGTGCTGCCCCGTTGTGCGCTTCACGCCGACGCAGGCATTGACAAGGCGTGCGATTTCCGCTTTGTTCAGCGTCACCCCGTGCTCCTCCATATACCGTGCGATAAAGCCGTACGCCGTTTTGGAGGCAAGAGTACCGATGGTGCCTGCGCGGAACACATTTTCCGCCCCGAAAAGCTCCTCGGTATATTTATGGATTTTTCCCTGCACCATGCCGGAAAAGTTCAGATCGATATCGGGGGATTTATCGCCGTAAAACCCGAGAAAGGTTTCAAAGGGAATATCGTGCCCGTCGGCAATGAGCTTTGTGCCGCACTCCGGGCAAAGCGCCTCGGGCAGGTCAAACCCGGAGCCGACCGCATGGGGCAGATGGTCGAAATTGCTGTATCTGCAATGCGGGCAGCGATAATGCGGCGGCAGAGGATTGACCTCGGAAATGCCCGCCATAATTGCGACAAAGGAGGAGCCGACCGAGCCGCGCGAGCCAACCATATACCCAAGCTCGTTGCTCTTATGCACCAGCCTTTGCGCGATCATATACAGCACGGCAAACCCATGCCTGATAATCGAATCCAGCTCTTTTTCCAGCCGCTTTGACACAACCTGCGGAATCACGCCGTCCTTGCCGTACCAATCCATTGCGCGGTCCCAGCAGAGCTTTTGCAGCTCTTCCTCCGCGCCGTCCATATGCGGGGTGTAGGTGCCCTTCGGAATGGGGCGCACCTCTTCGATCAGCCCGGCAATGCGGTTCGGATTTTTCACAACAACCTCATATGCCTTCTCTTCCCCGAGATAGGAAAATTCCTGCAGCATTTCCTCCGTGGTGCGCAGATAAATGCCGACATCGCGGTCCGCATCCTTATATTTCATGCCCGTGAGCAGAATCTTGCGGGCAAGCTCGTCCTCGCGGTTAAGAAAATGCGCATCACAGGTTGCAACCACCGGCTTTTGCAGCTCTTCGCCGAGCGCGATGATCTTACGGTTAAGCTCGCGCAAATCCTCTTTCGACCCGACCTTTCCCTCCTGCAGAAGGTACCCGTTGTTGCACAGCGGCTGAATTTCAAGATAATCATAAAACGAGGCGATCTCTTTCAGTTCCTCCCACGGGCGGTTTTCCAGCAGCGCCGTGAAAAGCTCGCCCGCCGCACAGGCAGAGCCCACCAAAAGCCCTTCCCTGTTTTGCGCAAGCAGCGTTTTCGGGATGCGGGGATGGCGGCGATAATAGCTGAGATAAGAATCGGAAACCAGGCGATACAGATTTTTCAGCCCCTGCGCATTTTTCACCAGAAGAATCTGATGATAGGTGTTCAGGCGCAGCGGGTCGGCATGCTCGCTCATTGCTTCGCTGAGCTGCGCCATATCAAAAACACCCTCGCGGCGCAGCTTTTCCGTCATGCAGATGAAAATGCGCGCCAGCATTTCCGCGTCGTCCTGCGCGCGGTGATGATTGAACTCGCCGAGGCCGAAATACTCCGCAACCACATCGAGCTTATGGCGCCTAAGCTCCGGATTGCAGTATTTGGACATGGCAACCGTATCGATATACGGCAAATCAAACGGGCGCGCTGCGCGCTCCGCGGCGCGGCGGATAAAGCCGACGTCAAACGAGGCGTTATGCGCAACCAGGGGCAGCCCGCGGGCAAAGCGCAGAAATGCGTCCAGCGCTTCGCTGTCGGACGGGGCATCCTTTACCATATCGTCGCTGATTCCGGTCAGCTCCGTAATTTTCGGCGGGATCGGCATTTCCGGATTGACAAAGGTATCGAAGCGGTCGACCACCTCGCCGCCGCGCACAAGCACCGCGCCGATTTCCGTTATGCGGTCACGCAGGTTGGAAAGCCCCGTGGTTTCAATATCGAACACGCAGAATTCACCGTCAAAGGGCAGACTGCCCGCTGCCGTTCCGAACACGGCGCGCGCCGTATCATCCACAAAATAGGCTTCCATGCCGTAAATGACCTTTACACCGTGCTTTTCCGCCGCCAGCATCATTTCGGGGAATGCCTGCACATTGCCGTGATCGGTCACGGCGACGGCGGGATGCCCCCATGCCTTGATGGTTTCAATGAGCACATCGGGCGGAATGGTTGCATCCATTTGCGACATGTTGGTGTGCAAATGCAGCTCCACGCGCTTTTCCTTTGCCTCGTCCCCGCGCGGCACGATCGGCAAAAGCATAATATCCCGCGGGGAGAGCGCCCATTCGCCGTCAAAGCGGTCGCGGCGCAGATCGCCGCGCACGGCAAGCCCGGTGGAATACAGCTCTAAAGAAACCGTTCCCCGCTTGACCTTTGTTTTATATTTTTTCAAAGCGCCGAGCAGAGACCCCGCCTCTTCATTCGGCAAAATGGCTTTGAGCATCACGGAGCTGTCGCGGTCGGTCAGGGCAAGCGTGATGATCTGCTTATCGCCCGCGCGGTTTTCCTTGGTTTCAAGAGAGACTATCTCTCCGAGCACCACGCAGGAGCGCCTTGCACTGTCCAAATAGCGGATCGGCTGCGGCTCCCCGATGGAAAAGGCGCTGCCGAAAACAGGCTCGGTCTTGGTGGTATCAAAGGTGAGATATCCCAGCGTCAGCGTGCCATCCTCCCTGCGCTCATACCCGGGGTCGTCCGTCATCAGGGAATTGGCAAGGGGCAGACGCGCCTGCTCCTCCTCGGTTGCGGCGGCTGCCGCGGGGGGCGGCACACGGTTTTGCTCCGCCTGCGCCGCATATACCTGCAGCTGCTCCGCCCGGCGGCGGTCATATGCCTCAAAATCAAACGGGGCGTTTGGCTCCCGTTCAATTTTCACGGCATAGCGCAGCCCGAACTCGGAAAAAATAATGTCGGAAATCACCTGCGGGGTGTTGGTGCTGTATAGAAGATCAATGCCGCCGTTGGTGGAGGAGATGGTGATGGTGAGCCCGTCCTGCGCCAAAGAGGCATGATATTCATGGAAAAAGCCATTTGTGATCGCGCCGGCGCGCGTCGCCTCCGCAAACACTTCATCAAGATAGGAAACGCTGAACAGCTCCGCCGCATAATGCGGGAAAATTTTAAAATAGGAAAGATCGTATGCCTGTGCGATACCGTCGCAGATCTGATACAGCGTTTGCTTTGGCACAAGGCTCGGAAAGGTGCACTGCACCTCCGCCATGCGGCTCTCCTTCACCGTGCGCAGCGAAATTTCGGATGCCGTCTCCAGCACGGCGCGCAGATTTTGCGACGGCTCGTAGCGTCGAAACAGCTCCAAAAATGTCTTTCCCATCTCTTTTACAACCCTTTCAGGATTTCTCCGGAATTTGCCCGATATAAAAAAGCAGCGTGTCGATCGCTTTGTCGGGAGAGACCCTGCAAAGCATCTGCGTGCCGCGAAAGATCACCGCCTCATCCGTGCCGCCCGCCAGCCCGATATCCGCCTCTCTCGCCTCGCCGGGGCCGTTGACAATGCAGCCCATAATGGCGACCTTGAGCGGCGTTTTGCGATGGATTTCTTCCTTTGCGCGCCGCTCGAATTCGTTCACAAGTGCAATCAGCGGAATTTTCGTGCGCCCGCAGGTGGGACAGGAAACCACATGAATCACCCCGCCGGGCAAAAGCTCCATGGCTTCCAAAATCGCGCGCGCATCCTCAACCTCGCAAACGGGATCGTCCGTCAGAGAAACGCGGATGGTATCTCCAATGCCGTCGGCAAGCAAGGCGCCGATGCCCGCTGCGCTTTTGAGCGAGCCGATACGCCGTGTTCCCGCCTCCGTAACCCCTAAATGCAAAGGATAGTCGCACTTTTGCGCCAAAATCCGATTGGCGGTGATCATTGTGCGCACATCGGATGCTTTTACGGAAAGCACAATATCGGTAAAATCGCATTGCTCCAACAGCGCCGCATGCCAAAGCGCGCTCTGCGCCAGCGCCTGCGGGGTCGGCGCGCCGTACTTAACAAGCAAATGCTTTTCCAGCGACCCGGAATTCACCCCGATGCGAATGGGAATGCGGCGCGCGGCACAAGCCGCGGCAACCGCCCTGACCCGCTCGGGCGCGCCGATATTTCCGGGATTGATGCGAATTTTATCGATTCCTGCGGCGCATGCCTCCAGCGCCAGGCGATAATCAAAATGAATATCGGCGACAAGCGGCACCGATATTCCCGCTTCCTTGATTTTTGCAATTACTCCGACCGCCTCTCTATCGGGAACGGTCATGCGGATCATTCCGCAGCCCGCCTCCTCCAGCGTTCGGCACATAGCAATGCAGGCATTTGCATCGTGCGGATCGGTGCAAAGCATGGATTGCACCGGAATCGGCGCATCCCCGCCTATCTTTGTTTTCCCGGCAAATACCGCACGGGATTTTCTGCGATAGCTGTTGTATTCCATACTGTATTTACCTTCGAATGAGGCTAAGAATATCTTTACCGGTAACAAAAACCATTAAAAGCAGCAACAAAATCAGTCCTGCCGCATGGATATAGCCCTCCGCCTTGCGCGGGATCGGGCGGCGGAAAATGAGCTCGATGAGCTGAAAAACAATACGCCCGCCGTCAAGCGCCGGAAGAGGCAAAAGATTGAAAATGCCAAGATTCATGGAGATGAAAACAAACATATAAAACAGCTGAAACGCACTTGTGCGCGCAGCCTGTGTGATCACCTGCGTCATGCCGACCGGCCCGCTGAGGTCCTTCACAGTATAGCTGCCCGTTGCAAGATCGATCAGGGATTCCCAAATCATCCGCACGGTGTTGAGCGATTCAAAAAAGGCATACCGCATCACGGTCAGCGGCGTTTTTCCGATAGCATCGGGATAAAAATCGTATTCTCCGAAGGTATGTCCCGATTCGGTCACTGTGGGGAAAACAACATCGGAAAGCACCAGAGTCTCTCCGTTTCGCTTCACGCTAAGATCCACAGGCTCGGCACCGCGATGCATAATCTGATAGGAAAGCTCCGGAAAGATGTGCACGGATGCCCCGTCCACAGCCACAATGGTATCCCCTGCGGCAAGCCCGCAGGAAGAGGAAGAAGCGCCTTCGGAAAAACCGCGCACGGTGGTACCGTAGAGATTTTTCATAAAGCAGACAAGCACCGTCATTACCAAAATGCCGAGAATGAGATTGGTCAGCCCGCCGGCAGCGGTGATAATCATGCGCTGCCAGACCGGTTTGCGGCAAAGCGCATCCGGCTCATCGGATTCCTCATCCTCTCCCGCCATGGAGACAAAACCGCCGATGGGAAAAAGACGCCAGGAATAGCGAATCGCCGTTTTTTTCGATACGCGGGACAGAAGCTTCGGCCCCATGCCCAAAGAAAATTCGAATATTTTCACGTGGAAAATGCGCGCAAAGGTATAATGACCGAGCTCGTGCGTGAAAATCATAAACCCAAACATTAAAATCGCAATCAAAATATACACTATCATCATTGTATACTCCGTTTCCAAAAAGGCATTACAGCCGATATTTTTGTCCTGTCAAGCGCGGCGCGAAAAACGACCGATGCGCTCCATGGCAAGGGTACGTGCATCGCGGTCGGCGGCGAAAATATCGGAAAGCGTCGGATCTTTCAGATTTACCGTATCCTCAACCACGGAACCGACCAGCGGCACGATCGAGGAAAATGCAATTTTTCCTTCCAAAAATGCCGCAACCGCAATTTCATTTGCAGCGCTGAGCACGCACGGCAATATTCCGCCGCTTTGCGCCGCTTTGCGCGCCAGGGGCAACGCGGGAAACGCGGTTTCATCCGGCGCGCAGAAGGAGAGCGAAAGCCCGCCTGCAAAATCAAGCTCTTTGCAAAAGCCGGGCAGGCGGCGCGGCGCCGTTGCGGCATACTGAATACAAAGACGCATGTCCGGCACACCCATTTGCGCAAGCACGGCATGATCAATATATTCCACCATGGAATGAATGATACTTTCCCGATGGATCACAATCGAAATTTTTTCAGGCGGCATGGAAAACAGGTGCATCGCCTCAATCAGTTCCAGGCCTTTGTTCATCAGCGTTGCACAGTCCACCGTGATTTTGGCGCCCATATTCCAAGTGGGATGAGAAAGCGTCTGCTCTTTGGTTACACTTTGCAGCTGCTGCGGCGAGCAGCCGAAATACGGCCCGCCCGAGCAGGTCAGAATCAGCCGCTTCACATCCTTTGCGGCGTTTGCGGCAAGGCATTGCCAAATGGCGCAATGCTCGGAATCCACAGGGAGAATGCGCACGCCCTTTTCCGCTGCGCGCCGCATTACGATCTGCCCCGCGGCAACAAGCGTTTCTTTATTGGAAAGCGCCACATCATGCCCGCTTTCCACAGCGGCAAGCGTCGGGCGCAGCCCTGCCGTGCCGAGAATGCTGTTATATACAAGATCGGCATGCGGCTTTGCGGCAAGCGCTTCGATCGCCTGCGCGCCTGCCTCCACTCTCGTTGACAGATCCTGCACGCGTACGCGCAGATCGCGTGCAGCCGCCTCATCCGCCACGGCACAAACCGCAGGAGAAAACGCACGGATCTGCTGCTCCAGCAGCGCAACATTTTTTCCGCCGCTGATGCCGCAGACCCTAAGGCCGAGCCCGCGCACAACCTCCATGGTCTGCCTGCCGATGGAGCCGGTGCTGCCGAGAACGGTTACGGTACTGATTTTTTCTTTTCTCATTGCTTTTTCGATTCCTTTCTTTCAAAGGATTCCGATGCTTTTTTCTCAGAGCAGCCCGAAAAACGCATGATATGCCGCGCAGAGAATAAAGCAGAACGGCGCCGTTGCAAGCACGCTGTCAAAGCGATCCAGCACACCTCCGTGCCCCGGAAAAATCTTTCCGTAATCCTTAATGCCAAAGCGGCGCTTGATCAGCGACATCAAAAGATCGCCCATTTGCGAAAGAACGGATACGATCACCCCGATACCCGCAAAGGCAAGATAGGCAGGGCGTACCCCGACGCAGCGGGACAGCACAAACGCATACAGCACATATGCTCCGGCGCAGAACAAAACGCCGCCGAGTGCCCCCTCCACGGTTTTTTTCGGGCTGACATCGGGAAGCAATTTATGTTTGCCGCAGAGCATACCGCAGAAATAGGCGAAAATATCCGTAATCCATGCGCCGATAAACACAAGGTACATCGTATACTGCCCGAATTCCATATGGCGCAGCAGCACAATGGAGGAAAACGATGCCGTAATATAAAGCAGCATCGTTACAGCCAGCGCCGCGCTTTCCGGCGTAAGCGCCCCGTGCGAAAACAACGACACGGAAAATGCATAAAACAAATACAAAAACGCGACCAAAATCAGGCACATGAAAAAACGCATGGTCTGCTGCCGCAGAAAGAATGCAAGCATAGGCATGCCGCCGCCGATCAAAAGCGCGGGCAGCAGCACCGGGAGACGCCCCGAAAGCCCGATGCAGCGATACATTTCAAAAATACCGATCATGGATAAAGCGGCGACAACGATCGGTAAAGCAAGCGTGCCGGAATAAATGCCGATCGGGACGCAAAGCGCGATCAGCACCGCTCCCGTAATGATTCTTTTTTTCATAGTGAGTCTTCTCCTCCCTGTCTCGCTTCCTCGGGGTCAAACGCCGCCGAAACGCCGCTTGCGATGATAAAATTCGCGCACAGCCGCATCCACATCCGCCTCTTTGTACTCCGGCCAAAGCACATCGGAAAAATAAAACTCGGCATATGCCGCCTGCCATAAAAGGAAATTGGAGAGGCGAAGCTCCGCCCCAGTGCGCACGATCAAATCAAGCGGCGGACAATGCGCCGTATACAGCGCGCCTTCCAAAAGCTCGGGTGTGATTGTTTTTATGCCCTGCCCGATCAATGTGTTTGCCGCATGCACAATTTCCTGGCGGGAGCCGTAATTGATTGCAATATTGAGAATTTTTTGATACTCGGCGCTGTCCTTTTCAACCTGCTTCATCTGAGCGCGCATTTTTTCCGGGAAGGCGGAAAGGTCGCCGATGAAATGCAGCTGGATTTGGTTTTCATGTACTTCGCTGAATGCATCCAGCACATATTTCTGCAAAAGACGCATCAGCGCTTCCACCTCAACGCGCGGCCGCTTCCAGTTCTCAGCGGAAAAGGTATAGCAGGTCACGCAGCCGATCCCGATATCGCCGCAATAACGAACGATCTTGCGAAATACCTCCGCGCCCTTGATATGCCCGTATTCTCTTGGTTTGCCCTGTGCCTTTGCCCAGCGCCCGTTGCCGTCCATAATAAACGCAATATGCCGAAGACGCCCGTCAGCCGTCAGCTGTGCGATAGGAGTTTGCTCTGCCACGTTTCTTCCTCCGCAAAAAACAAAATAATACCGAAGCGACCGTACGCCGATCACTCGGCATACGGCCGCACGCCCCGGGGCGCGTCAGATCTCCATGATCTCCTTCTTTTTACGGTCAACAATGGAATCGACTTCTTTGCACTTTTTATCCGTGAGCTCCTGAATATCCTTTTCCGCCTGTTTCACCTCGTCCTCGGTGAACAGACCCTCTTTTTTACCGTCCTTATAAAACTCATTGGCGTCGCGGCGGATGTTGCGCAGAGCCACCTTGCAGCCCTCGCCGCCTTTGTCGATTTTCTTACAGATCTCCTTTCTTCTTTCCTCCGTCGGCTGCGGGAACAAAAGACGAATCACCTTGCCATCGTTTGCAGGCGTAATGCCGATATCGCTTGCCAAAATCGCGCGCTCAATATTTTTCAGCGTGGTTGCATCCCAGGGCTGAATGGCAACGGTGCGCGGATCGGGAACGCTGATCTGCGCCATCTGAGAAATCGGCGTGGGGGTGCCGTAATATTCCACCTCAACCTTATCAAGCACCGACGGATTTGCGCGGCCTGCGCGGATGGTTTTGATCTCGTTTTCAAACGCGAGAATGGATTTGCTCATTTTGCCTTCGTATTCTTTCAGATCCGTTTTCATTTTGTTTCTCCTTCAATGATTGTTCCGATTTTTTCGCCCTTGACGGCTCTTACGATGTTTTGCGGGTCATCCAGACCAAATACCAAAATGGGAATGGAATTATCCATGGAAAAGCTGGTTGCAGTGGTATCAATCGCCTTGAGATGGCGGCTGAGGATCTCGGAATAATTGATATGTTCAAATTTCACGGCTTGCGGATCCACCTTGGGATCGGCATTGTATACGCCGTCGATATTTTTAGCCATAAGAACAACGTCCGCGCCAATCTCCGCCGCGCGCAGCACCGCCGCCGTATCGGTGGAGAAGAAGGGAGAACCGATGCCGCAGCCGAAAATCACAACCCTGCCCTTTTCCAGGTGAGAAACCGCCTTATTGCGGATATATGGCTCGGCGAATTGCTTCATCTCGATTGCCGTCATCACTCTGACATCCAGCCCCTGCTGTTCAAAACAGTCCTGCAGTCCCAGGCAGTTAATTGCTGTTGCAAGCATGCCCATATGGTCCGCGCGGGTGCGGTCCATTTCGGTGCCCTGTCTGCCGCGCCAGATGTTTCCGCCGCCCACCACAATGCTGACCTGCGCGCCGAGGGATTGCACCTCCTTGATCGCTTCGCCGACCTTGCGGATAAAGGCATAATTGAGAATATTGCCATTTTCCCCGCTGAGCGCCTCACCGGACAGCTTCAATAATACACGCTTATACATTTTGAAATCACCAACCTACTTTTTCAGCGTTCACACAGATACAAGAATATTCTACCCTATTCCACGCAGTTTGTAAAGACTGAAAACGCTACATTTACAGATTTTTTTCTTTTGCAAAAAACGCACGGCGGAAATTTCTGTTCAGCAAAAATGCAGGCAAATGCCGATAAGCAAAAGATGCAGCGGATAATACAAATAAAACAGCCATTTCATCGCGCGGTTGACGCGCGCGCTTTTTCCGCGCTTTCCGTTATACAGCCAAAGAAGTGGCAAAGAGAGGACAACGCCCATTTGCAAAATGCCGTAAAGGCGATCAATGGCAAAGAAATAAACCACTGCATATGCCGCGACATAGGCAAGCATCCAAATCGCCTGGCGCTTGAAATTCCCGCGGTTTGTGCCAAACGCCAGCACGCACATCGCCGCAATGCAGCTCCAATCGCTCGGGAAGCTGACAAGACAGATCAAAAGCACGCAGAGAACGCGCAGCGCGCCGCTGCGGATTTTTTCGGAATGCACAACGCGCAGCATCATAAGCCCCCATGCCAGCGACCACATCACACTCGTTTGATTGAGCACGCCCGTGGAAAAGGGCAAAAAGGAACGAAAGGAAGTAAAATTCGGCGAGGAAAAGAGATAACAGAAATGGGAGGGGACGGCAAAGAAAAACAGCCGCGCGGTATATCGATTGATATCCCTGGTATAATGATAGCCCTCGGCAATAAAAAAGCACATGATCGGACAGGTAATCCGCCCGAAAAGATGCATCAAAAGAGGCAGCGGCGCCGTGGGATAACCGGGGAAAATCGCCCATGCAAGATGGTCAACGGTCATGGCGAAAATCGCAATCAGTTTCAGCTGATTACCGTTCAGACAGTTTTTGAAAGACATTGTCATTTGCTTTCTCCTTTTCTGCGCAAGATAAAGCCGATACGCAAGACAAACCACGAAAACTGCCACCTGTTTTTTGCAAACAAGGAAGACAGCCGCAAAAAAACAGTCGCGCGGCTGTGCCCGCGGAAAGCCGGATCTCTTTTGCCCCGCCGCATTTTCGGCATCGGCGAAAAACAGCAGGCGGGGAGCATGGCTGCACAAGAAATATTATAAAGGAAAGCTCCGCATTTTGTCAAGAAAAAAGCGGGAGAGGCAAGCCTCTCCCGCTTTGGGGTAATTTCAAAAATTACTCAATGATTTCGGTAACAACGCCGGAACCGACGGTTCTGCCGCCTTCGCGGATAGCGAAGCGCAGACCAACCTCGATAGCGATCGGGGTAATCAGTTCAACATCCATCACCACGTTGTCGCCGGGGCGGCACATCTCAACGTCAGCAGGCAGACCGATGGTGCCGGTAACGTCGGTGGTACGGAAATAGAACTGCGGACGATAGCCCGGGAAGAACGGCTTTTCACGGCCGCCTTCTTTTGCGGTCAGCACGTAAACCTGACCGCGGAATTTGGTGTGCGGATGAATCGTGCCGGGTTTGCAGAGAACCTGACCTCTTTCGATCTCGTTCTTTGCGATACCGCGGAGCAAAACACCGATGTTATCGCCGGCTTCTGCGCTGTCAAGCAGCTTGCGGAACATTTCGATACCGGTAACAACGGTCTTCTTCTTCTCATCGGACAGACCGACGATTTCGACTTCGTCACCCATCTTAACAACACCGCGCTCAACTCTACCGGTTGCAACAGTGCCGCGGCCGGAGATAGAGAACACGTCCTCGACAGGCATCAGGAACGGCAGGTCGTCGTTTCTTGCCGGAGTCGGGATATATTCGTCAACAGCATCCATCAGCTCAAAGATGGACTTATAGACAGGATCGCTCGGATCAGTGGAGGTGGACAGCAGAGCTTCTCTTGCGGAGCCGCGGATGATCGGCACATCATCGCCCGGGAAGTCATACTGGCTCAGAAGGTCTCTGACCTCCATCTCAACCAGATCAAGCAACTCTTCGTCGTCAACGAGGTCGCACTTGTTCAGGTAAACAACGATTGCAGGAACGCCGACCTGACGGGCGAGCAGAACATGCTCACGAGTCTGCTGCAGAGGGCCGTCGGTGCCGGCAACAACCAGGATAGCGCCGTCCATCTGAGCGGCACCGGTGATCATGTTCTTGACATAGTCGGCGTGACCCGGGCAGTCGACGTGCGCGTAGTGACGCTTTTCGGTCTCGTACTCAACGTGACGGGTGTTGATTGTGATACCTCTTGCCTTCTCTTCCGGCGCGTTATCGATCTGGTCATAAGCCAGGAACTCGATCTTGTCGTTCTTCAGAGCAAGGGTCTTTGTGATTGCCGCGGTAAGAGTGGTCTTTCCGTGGTCAACGTGACCGATGGTACCAATGTTAACATGGGGTTTTGTTCTTTCGAATTTAGCCTTTGCCATTTGTTTTTCCTCCTCTTTACGGTTTCCCGTTCATTTTACTTTTCTTGTGTCATGCCTTAGTTGTTGACCTTGCCACGCGTACTGATGATCTCATCCTGAATGGACTTGGGCACCTCTGCAAAGTGGCTGGGCTCCATGGAATACACACCGCGCCCCTGCGTTCTGGAACGAAGATCGGTTGCATAACCGAACATCTTTGCCAGAGGGACAAATGCGGTGATCTGCTGACCGCCGGAAACAGGAAGCATATCGTTGATCTGTCCGCGGCGGGAGTTGATGTCGCCGATAACATCGCCCATATATTCATCGGGCGTGATGACAACAACTTTCATGATCGGCTCCGTCAGGCACGGATCCGCCTTCTTCATCGCTTCCTTAAAAGCCATGGAGCCGGCAATCTTAAATGCCATTTCGGAAGAGTCAACCTCATGGTAGGAGCCATCGTAAAGTGTGACCTTCACATCGACAACCTCGTAGCCTGCAAGCACACCGGACTGCATTGCGCCCTGAATACCTGCATCCACTGCCGGAATATATTCCTTCGGAATTGCTCCGCCGACCACTTTGTTGATAAATTCATAGCCCTTGCCGGGTTCATTGGGCTCAACGATCAGTTTAACATGACCGTACTGGCCCTTACCGCCGGACTGACGGGCATATTTGGTTTCCTGCTCGACTCTCTTGCGAATCTTTTCTTTGTAGGAAACCTGCGGTGCGCCGACATTTGCTTCCACCTTGAATTCGCGCAGCAGTCTGTCTACGATAATTTCCAGGTGAAGCTCGCCCATACCGGCAATGATCGTCTGACCGGTCTCTTCATCGGTATAGGTTTTGAAGGTCGGATCCTCTTCCGCAAGCTTTGCAAGCGCGATGCCCATCTTTTCCTGGCCTGCCTGCGTCTTGGGTTCAATCGCAACGCGGATAACCGGCTCGGGGAACTCCATGGACTCAAGCACGATCGGATGGCTTTCGTCGCAAAGCGTATCGCCCGTTGTGGTGTTGGAAACACCGACGGCGGCAGCGATATCGCCGGAATAGCAAACCTCAATGTCCTTACGGTCATTGGCATGCATCTGCAGAATACGGCCGATACGCTCACGCTTGCCCTTGACGGAGTTATAAGCGTAGCTGCCCTTTTCGATCTTACCGGAGTAGGTGCGGAAGAAGCAAAGCTTTCCGACATACGGGTCGGTCATGATCTTGAAGGCGAGCGCTGCAAACGGACCGTTATCGTCTGCCGGGCGTTCTTCCTCTTCCTCCGTCTGCGGGTTGATACCGCGGATTGCGGGGATATCCACCGGAGAGGGCATATATTCGACAATGGCATCCAAAAGCTTCTGAACACCCTTGTTCTTATAGGAAGTGCCGCAGGTGACGGGAACCATCTTGTTGGCGATCGTCGCAAGGCGGATGCCCTTCTTGATCTCCTCGATGGTGAGCTGTTCGCCCGCGCAGTACTTCTCAAAGATATCCTCGTCCATTTCCGCAACGGACTCAAGAAGATTGGTATGATATTCTTCGCAAAGCTCTTTCATATCCGCCGGGATCTCTTCCTCGCGGATGTCTTTGCCAAGCTCATCATAGTAAACATACGCCTTCATTTCAACCAGGTCGACAAGGCCCTTGAAATCGGCTTCTTTTCCGATCGGGAGCTGAATCGGCACTGCGTTTGCCTTCAGGCGCTCATGGATCATGCTCACAACGCGATAAAAATCGGCGCCGGTGATGTCCATTTTATTGACATATGCCATTCTCGGCACATGGTATTTATCTGCTTGTCTCCAAACAGTTTCGGATTGCGGCTCAACACCGCCCTTGGCGCAGAACACCGTGACGGAACCGTCCAGCACACGAAGAGAACGCTCAACCTCAACGGTAAAGTCAACGTGGCCGGGGGTGTCGATGATGTTGATACGATGCTTTTTCCAGAAGCAAGTGGTGGCAGCAGAGGTGATCGTGATGCCACGCTCCTGCTCCTGCTCCATCCAGTCCATCGTGGCATTTCCCTCGTGCGTTTCCCCGATTTTATGGGTTCTGCCCGTATAATACAGGATACGCTCCGTGGTCGTTGTCTTACCGGCATCAATATGCGCCATGATGCCGATATTACGCGTATGCGATAAAGGATATTCTCGAGCCATAGACCTTAGTTTGCTCCTCTACATCAATATCTGTAATGTGCAAAGGCTTTGTTCGCCTCAGCCATTCTGTGCGTTTCGTCCTTTTTCTTCACCGCTCCGCCCGTGTTGTTCAGAGCATCCAGAATCTCTGCCGCAAGACGCTGCGCCATCGTTCTCTCGCCGCGCTTTCTTGCAAAAGCGGTGAGCCAACGAAGACCGAGTGTCTGGCGTCTTTCGGGTCTGACTTCCATAGGAACCTGATAGGTGGACCCGCCTACGCGGCGTGCTTTCACCTCCAGGGTCGGCATGATGTTTTCAAGTGCGGTCTGGAAAGCTTCCAGCGGACTTTTCTCAGACTTCTGCTCGACGATAGCAAAAGCATCATACACAATTTTCTGGGCTACGCCTTTTTTGCCGTCATACATAATGTTGTTGATCAGCTTGGTGACAAGTTTGGACTTGTACAAAGGATCCGGCAAAACGTCCCTTTTTGAAATTTGGCCTCTTCTTGGCATTTTCTTCCCTCCTTCATTAGTTTTCGCCGTGCCGCACACGGCACAGCCATGAATTCACAGGTACTCAAGAGTATTTCATCCCGTCAATGCGTGAAGCCGTCCATGACAAAAACAAAGTATCTATAAACAAATACAAAAGGATTTCGTCGATTTTCGGCAACCGCCTTTTCCGAATAATACTGTATACCTATCCGCGCAGATTATTTCTTTTTCTTTGCGCGCTTTGCGCCGTACTTGGAACGGCTCTGATTGCGGTTTGCAACACCCTGCGTATCCAGCGTGCCGCGGATGATGTGGTAACGCACACCAGGCAGGTCGCGGACTCTTCCGCCTCTGATCAGAACAACGGAGTGTTCCTGCAGATTGTGACCGATGCCGGGAATGTAGGTCGTTACTTCCATGCCGTTGGTCAGACGGACTCTGGCGATCTTACGAAGTGCAGAGTTCGGCTTCTTCGGGGTAGTCGTCGTGACCTTTGTGCATACGCCTCTTTTTTGCGGAGAGCTGAGGTCAATGCTCTTTTTCTTCAGAGAGTTAAAGCCCTTCTGAAGCACAGGAGCCTTCGATTTGTACTGCTTCTCCTGACGCTCATTACGAACCAATTGGTTAAAGGTTGGCATATCGCACCTCCTTCTTTAAAATATTGTTTATAGATACACCGCCCGTTTCCTGCCATCGTCATAAGGAAAAGAGCGAATGCACACAAAAAGCATGTCCCGCAAAAAACGGGGTGTTTCCGGGCTTTTGTAAACGCGCAAAAAGGATGCGGCAAAGCCGCACTCCGCTCTGCCCCGCAAAATTGCGGTGCAATGTTTTACAATATACCCAAAAATACATCTTATTATAGCACGGCCTGCATGCATTGTCAAGCCCGAAAAGTGAATAATTTTCGCGGGAAAAACGCTGCCGTCGCACGCATTTTCACGAAAAGCGGAGCATTTTGCGCTAAGCCGTCAGGGCCGGCTTTTTGCATATTCCTCTTCCAGCACGGAATACATCACGATCGTGCGGAAGCGCCCTTTGACATAGAGGCTGTCGCGCAGGGTCCCCTCATAGTGCATACCGCATTTTTGCATCACTTTGCCGGAGGATTCGTTGCCGCGCATATGACGACCTTCAATACGATGCAGCCCAAGCGTTTCAAAGCCGTATTGCATCACGGCGCGCAGCGCCTCGGCTGCCAGACCCTTCCCCCAAAAATCGGGATGCAGCACATAGCCGATCTCGCCGCTGCGGTTTTCCCCGTCCAAAGAAGCAAAGCCGCAGGTGCCGATCATTCTGCCCGTTTCCTCCAGAGTTACCGCCCAGTCAACCATTTCCCCACTGCGATACAACTTTTGCGCATATTCCAGATACCGCTTTGTTGCCCGCTCGCTTTCATGCGGCTGCCACAAAAGGTATTCCGTCACCTGCGGCAAGGAAGCATAGGAAAACATATCCGCACTGTCGCCGACACGCATCGCCCGCAGCGAAAGGCGCGGCGTGCACAGCCGTGGTAGAAATTCCTTTTCGCCGAAAAGCCTGCCGCCGTATCCCATAGAAGCACCTCTTTTTTCCTGTTTTCCGTCATTATACCTTCTTCCGCTGTTTTTTGCAAGAGTTTGCAAAGCAAAAGCGCATAGAATTTCCGCATTTCAAGCAAAATTCAAAGCCTTTTCATTCAGTTTTCACAATCATGGCTTACGATAAAACCGAAAGCGAAAGAGACCTCAGAAAAGGAGTTTTTCATATGACGGACGAAAAGAACGAAGCAATGGAGACCACCCCGGCGGCAAATGCAGCCGCCGAAACTCAGACTGCACAGGAAAATACCGCCGCGCAGGCGCAAAATACGCAGCAGCCGGAAGCAACGGAGGTTGCCGCGCCGGAAGCAAAAGCGGAAAACATCGCCTGTGGAGAGCAAAACGGAGAATATCATTACAGCCGCGAGCAAATTCAAAACGGCAAGGAGCAAACCTCTTCCGCCCCGGGCGGCTATGCGGCAATCAATGACCCGCCCGTTTATCAGGCATTTAAAAACGCAAGCGCCTCGCAGGCGGGCGACCAAAGCAAGCAGCCCCCGAAAAAGAAGAAGGGGCGCGGGCTGCGCAATGCCGGAATCGTTGCGCTGTGCGCGCTGGTTTGCCTGGGCGCAGGCATCGGCGGCGGAGTAATCGGCACCTCGATCCATCGGGGCGACACAACCGTTACAAGGCCGGAGGAAAATACCGACAAAAACGAGCCAAGCAATACCCCCGCAAACGGCACCGCAGATGACGACCGCAATGTATCGCTTCCCTCCGATTCCGCGCTGAGCGATGCCGACCCGACGCAGAAAAAGATTCTGACGATTAAAGAAATTTATCAGAAAAATGCAAATGCGGTTGTTGAAATTGTTACACAATATACCACCTCCGGCGGTTATTGGGGCAGTGTAACCGGAGAGAGCGCCGGGAGCGGTGTGATTCTGACAAAAGACGGCTATCTTGTAACCAACCACCATGTGATTGAGAACGCGGAAAAAATCCATGTCCGCCTCAAATCGGGCGACACCTATGAAGCAACGCTGGTCGGCTCCGATAAGGACAACGACATTGCCGTTCTGAAGCTGGACGCCGAGGATCTCAGCTTTGCAACGCTCGGCGATTCCTCCACCGTTGAGGTGGGCGATTTGTGCGTTGCAATCGGAAATCCCCTCGGCGTGCTCGGCGGCACTCTCACCGACGGCATCATCGGCGCGCTGGATCGTGAGATCACCTTCTCCGACGGCGAAACGCGCCGCCTGCTGCAGCACAATGCAGCCGTCAGCCCCGGCAGCTCCGGCGGCGGGCTGTTCAATGAAAACGGCGATCTGATCGGCATTGTCAACGCAAAGGCGAACAGTACTGAGGCAGAAGGAATCGGCTTTGCCATCCCGATTAACTCTGTGAAGACGATCATCAACGATCTGATTTCCGACGGCTATGTGCACGGAAAAGTAGAGCTCGGCATCACAGTCACCGCCATCAAGGACGGCCGCACGGCAATGTATTATAATGTTGACGAATACGGTCTTTATATCACCGAGGTCAATGATAATTCCAACGCTAAGCGTGCCGGGCTGAAAATCGGAGACCGTATCGTTTCCGTCAACGGCGATGAAGTCGATGAAATCAGCGATATTTCCGCGGTTCTGCAGGAATCCTCGGTCGGTGATGTGCTGCACTTCGTGGTGCACCGCGACGGGCAGAATGTCAATATCGATGTGACGCTGAACGAAACCGTCCCGCAGGGAAAAGCACAGTAAAAACATAATACGCAAAAAATCCGCCGAAAATGCAGCGTACCCTTGGGGACAATGCCTTATGAGCACGGGGCATTACGAAAGCGGAGAATTCACCGAGATCAGTCTATAAAAGGCTTTTCTCGGTGTTTTTCTTTGCTTTTGAGAGGAAGGATACCAAAAATTCGTCGACCGGATTCCTTGCAAAATCTCCGAAAGAAAAACGCTTTGACGGACGTCGGGAGGCAGAAAAACCGTAAAGCAACAGAACAAATACCGTTTGCAGCCGAGCCGCGCTGTTTTGATGGTTGATAATGCAGGATTATATATTGACAATAAAAGAAAATAAATATATAATGTACAAAAATACGGTTGTAAAAATCAACCGATGTATTAAGGAGATAAAATCCGTGAAAACTACACATGGTATTTTTGTGAGATCGGCAGCTGCGGCGCTGTGCTTTATCATGATGCTTTGCTCGGCCGCCTGCTCTTCCGCAAAGGAGTCCGGTGAAACAACCGAATTGCCAACACAATCCGAACAATCAAAACAAGCCGAGTATCCGGAAAAAACGGAACTTATGACAGAATTCAAATATTCCTTTAACTATACGGATTGGACTGTTCCGAAAACAGATGACGAGCCTTTCAAGGATATAACCGAAATACCGTCCAACAGCGGAAAAATCGTGTATTTCAACATCGAAAACCATGAGGCAACACCTATAAATTACCAGCTTAAGCTTACAATGACCGAAGGTACGGCAGGAAGCGCAGAGTTTGGATACATTGCTCCCGTTCAGGCTGCGTACGAAACTTTAGGTTCCGCAGTCAGAAATGTGATCGAATCGAAGCCGCTTGATTCGGGATATGTTTTTTCAAGCACTCTTGAAGCAAATGAATCCGTCACCGTTGCGCTTGTGCTGTATTGCGCAGCAGGCACTGTCGGTGCCGAGTCAAGATTGAGCATCTCCTATGACGCCGCTGCCGTTTCCGAATCAAATTAATCTCTGACAGCTGCCATCGGATTTTACAACAGCATAACAATAAGAGCAGGCGAAAGCCTGCTCTGCTTTTATAAAACCGCATAGGGGCAGAAAAATCGAGTGCTCATAAGGGAAAATCCCTTCATGGCGTCAACGACGTACCAACCGATATTTTCTTTACGGCAGCGGGGATTCTCAATGTCCCTGCTGAAAAAGAACGGTTTGGCGCAATGGAAAAATGCGTAAAAAGCCATTGAAAACTGCTTGAAACATGGAAAACGGTGCAGCCCTCACGGGCTGCACCGTTTTCTGCACAGCAACTGTCCTTTAGAGTACGCCTCTCAAGGCAAGTTTTTTTGCCGCATCTTACATTAAAGGGGCAAACAGCCGCAAAACCGAAGAGAGCAGCTTTTTCCCGAGATGCTCTTTTTTCATCTGCGCAAGCGTCATTTGCCCACATGCGGAAAGGGTTTTGGTGTAGTCCTGCTCCATTTGTGCGATCGCGCTGCTGCGCACCATCAGAACGCCGCATTCCAGCTGCAGATAAAAGCTGCGGTAGTCAAAATTAACCGAGCCGCAAACGCCCACTTCCCCATCCGCCACAAGATTTTTGGCATGAATAAATCCCGGCGTGTATTCATAGACGGAAACCCCCGCCTCGATCAGCTCCCGATAATAGCTGCGCGTGATCAGATGCACATACCATTTATCGGCGATATGGGGTGTGATCACCGTAATGGAAACACCGCGTGCCGCCGCAAGCTTGATTGCAGTCAGCGTTTCCTCATCGACGATAAAATACGGCGTTGTGATTTTGATATAGCGTTTTGCGCCGTTGATAGCGTTGAGATATATATCCCTGCCGATCTGCTTGCGGTCATAGGGATTATCGCCGTATGGCATCACAAGCCCGTCGCGCGCCGCCATAGTCATATGGGAAAGATAGAAGCGGCGGCTTTGGGCAATGCTTTGCTGCTCCTCTTCTTCCCCCAAAAGTTCCCAAAGGCAGCGGAACATCATGGTAAACGAGGTCACCCCGTCGCCGCGAAGCATAATACCGGCGTCCTTCCAATGCCCGAAGAGCCGCGTGGCATTGATATATTCATCGGAGAGATTGATGCCGCCGGTGAATGCAACCGCACCGTCAATCACCAGAATTTTGCGATGGTCGCGCTTGTTTTGCCATGCCGCCGTGAGAGGGATCAGCGGATTATAGACGCGGCATTTGATTCCCATCTCTTCCAGCCTTTTTTCATAGCCCCAGGGCAAATGGCGGATGGTGCCGATATCGTCGTAAATAATGCGAACATCGACGCCTTCGGCGGCTTTTCGCCTCAGAATCGACAGAATTTCATTCCACATCTTTCCGGGAGCAATGATAAAATATTCAAGATAAATAAATTCCCGCGCGCCGCCAAGCGCCTCTTTCATTGCCGGAAAAAGCGCATCGCCCAGGGGAAAATAACGCGTCGCCGTATTGGCGTAGAGCGGGCAGCCGCAAAGCGTGTGCACGCAGCGCAGCTGGCCGGCAAGGGTCGGGTCGATATATTCAACCGCCTCCATGCCGCTTGGCACGGTATCATAATGCTCCCGCTCGCTTTGGTCAAGATGCGCCAGTCGCCCCATGACCCGCTTGTTGAAAAAACCAGCATACAGCGTTAAATAGACAACGCCGCCGAACAGGGGAAACAGCAGTATCGGTATCACCATTGCAAGCTTATACCCAAGATTCATTTCCCGATTGATCACGATCAGAACAACGATCACGCTGATGCCGAGAAAGACAAAATAAAACCAGGTAAAATAATCGGAGAAACGGGAAACCACTAAAATCAGCGCCACAAGCTGCAAAAGAATCATGCCGAGCACGATCACAAGACGGGAAAACACTTTGGAAAAGAGCTTTCTGAAAATGTGCATGCGTGTCATTCCTCCTTTATCAACTCAGCTCCGAGCCGTCAAATGGTAGTATACCACAGATATGAATTTTTTGCAACAAAAAATGAGAGCCCGAAAAGCTCTCATTTTTTCGTTTTTACTCAAAGGGAAACCTTGATTCTCTGACGCTCCGCCTCTGAACGGAACGCCGCCTCTATAACGCGCAGCACGCGCAGCATCTGCGCATGCGTCACCATCTGCTCGCACTTGCCGTCGATTGCATCTGCAAAATTCCGATAAAAATCATGCACATCGGAATGCGGTCGCTCCACCTCATAGCAGCGCAGTGTCACGCTGTCGCGCGGCGCCATGGTTTTTGTAAGCCCTGCAGCCGTCTGCACGGGCAGAACCTCGCTCTCGTGCCAATGCGTGCAAAGCGCAACCTTTGTTTTCTGCTGCCAATCCTCCAGGCGAGCCGTGCCTTTTTCGCAAAGCAGATAAAACCGCGGCATGGGCAAAAAGTTATAGGTGCCGACCTCGACAAACGCCTCAACTCCGCCCTCAAAGCCGAGTTGCAGACGGAAACCGTCGTCTACCTCTTTATTCGTGATATGATCAAACAGGCAGTTGACCTCCGTAAGCTTTTGCGGGAACAGGCAGAGAATCTGATCAATCAGATGTACGCCCCAGTCATACAGCATGCCGCCGCCGTATTGCCGCAGCCCGCGCCAGTCGCTCGGGATGCCGCGGGAGCCGTGAATGCGGGATTCAATGCGGATCGGCGCGCCGATCTCGCCGCTTTGGCACAGCTGCTTCATTGCCAAGAAGTCCACATCAAAGCGGCGGTTTTGATGCACCGTAAACAAAACGCCGTTTTCCCTTGCGCATGCGATCATCTGCTCGAGATCCGAAACGCTCAGCGCCACGGGCTTTTCGCAAATCACATGCTTATGCGCCTTTAAACACCGCAAAACAACCGGAAGATGCTGGTCGTTCGGGATCGCGATTGTGACCTCCTCGACCCGCGAATCTCCCAAAAGCTCCTGCTCCGTGCGATAGGTGGGAATACCGCGGCTCTTTGCAAGCTCCGTGCGCGCGGGGTCGATATCATATACGCCGGCAAGCTGCCAGGTATCGCTGTTTTGCAAATGCTGCACATGCCAGCTGCCCATTCCGCCGTACCCGATGACGGCTGCAAATTTTTTCATAGCCAAAACACCAATCTATGCCTTTCTCTCGGAAACGATTCGTTTTATGCCCAGCTCATGGTAGAGGGCTTGGGATCGCGAATCAAAATTTTGCTGAGGAATTTCACAGCCTTGGAAAGTCCTTCGTCCACGCTCATCAGGCTGTCTTCATGCTCAATGCTCATAACCTTATCATAGCCGACAAGGCGCAGTGCGCTGACCATATCGCGCCAGTATTCCTCGCTGTTGCCGTAGCCGCAGGCACGGAAAACCCAGCTGCGGTGAATCTCATCGCCGTAATGCTTCGTATCAAGAACGCCGAATTTTGCGGTGTTGTATTTGTCAACACGGGTATCCTTTGCATGGAAGTGATAAATGGAATCTCCCAGGGCGCGGATTGCCGCAACCGGCTCGATCCCCTGCCAGATCAGATGAGAGGGGTCAAAGTTTGCGCCGATGGTATCGCCCGCGGCGGCGCGCAATTTCAGCAGCGTTTCCGGATTATATACGCAGAAGCCGGGATGCATTTCCAGCGCGATTTTTGTCACGCCGTGCGCATTGGCAAATTTGACGGCCTCTTTCCAATAGGGAATCAGGACCTCGTTCCACTGATAGTCCAAAATTGCGAGGAAATCCTCCGGCCAGGGGCAGGTCACCCAGTTGGGATATTTTGCGCCCTCGTGGTCGCCCGGGCAGCCGCTGAAGGTCACCACGGTATCAATGCCGATTTTCTCCGCCAAAAGGACGGTCTGACGGAAATCCTGCTCAAAGGCCGAGGCAATCTCTTTGTTGGGATGCACACAGTTTCCGTGTGTAGAAAGCGCGCTGATCTTCATGTTGTGGCGCTTGAAGGTATCCAAAAATTCAGCAAGCGCCTTATCGTCCCGCAGCAAAACCGCAGGATCGCAATGCGCCTTGCCCGGAAATCCGCCGCAGCCGATCTCCGCCATAGTGACCCCCATGGAGCTGAGCTGTGCCAGCACATCATCCAGTGGACGGTTTGCATATAAATTCGTTAAAACACCGAGTTCCATCTCTATCGGTTACTCCTTTCGGACATGCCAAAAATGCATGTTTTTGACTGCAACTATTATATATGATTGCGATGTACATTGCAAGGGAAAGCGTGTAATTTTTTTGCTTTTTTCTCAAAAACAAACGGCAGGCACACATTTTTTCAAAGTATCTTCTTTCAATAGCAAAGCGGCAGCCTCGGCTGCCGCTTTGCGGAAACGCTTTATCTTTCGAGAACCGTGGGGTTTGCCATGCAGAATGCACGGAAGATGGTTGCAACCTCGGCGCGGGTCGCCGTGGCCTGCGGCTGGAATTCATAGGTGCCGTCGATCGGCTTGCCCACGATATAGCCGTTGTTCTTCATCACATTCACAGCCTCGCTTGCCCAGGTCGCGATCTTTGCGGCATCGGCAAAGGCAACGCCGTTGTCTTCTTTCTTTGCAAGGTCATCATAAATGCCGAGATACTTCGCATAGTTTGCGAGCATGAGGCACATTTCCTGGCGGGTAATCTTCTGCTCGGGCAGGAAAATGCCGCCCGGATATCCGGAAACAATGCCGGTATCCGCCGCCCACTTAACAGCCTTTGTATACCACTTGCCGCTCAGAACATCGCTGAAGCGATCCACGGTGAGATTGTTTTCGTTATCCACGCCCTCAAGGTTTGCAAGCACGCGGCAGAACATTGCGCGGTTCATCGGCGTGTTCGGCTCAAAGGTCGTGTCGCTTGTGCCCTTGAACAGGTTATTCTGATTTGCATACTTCACGGATGCATAGAACCACTTGTCCTCCGGGACATCCTCAAACGGATTGACCCAGGCAAGCCTTGGAATGGCCTCCTCCGCTACCTTTTCGCCGCACACCGTGCACTTCTTATAGCGGCAGCCGTCTTCCGTTTCGGTCGCTTCTTTTTCCACGATCCATTCACCGGGGATATGGCCCAGCGCCGGCTTCTCTACCTTGGTGGTATAGTCGCAGCGTGTGCAGGTATCGTATGCATCCCAGCCTGCTTCGGTGCAGCTCGGAGCTTTGGCTTCATGATGGATATATTCGTGCCCGAGCGCGTCTTCTGCTTCATAGGTCGTATAATCGCAGCGATTGCAAGTGTCATATGCTTTGTAGCCTGCCTCCGTGCAGGTTGCGGGCTTCGCCGCATGATGCGCAAGATCATGGCCGAGCGCCGGCTTCTCTACCTTGGTGGTGTAGTCGCAGCGTGTGCAGGTGTCGTATGCATCCCAGCCCGCTTCGGTGCAGCTCGGCGCTTTTGCGTCGTGATGCACAGGATCATGGCCGAGCGCCGGCTTTTCCACCTTGGTGGTATAGTCGCAGCGCGTGCAGGTGTCGTATGCATCCCAGCCCGCTTCGGTGCAGGTCTGCGCCTTTGCGTCGTGATGCACGGGATTATGGCCGAGCGCCGGCTTTTCCACCTTGGTGGTGTAGTCGCAGCGTGTGCAGGTGTCGTATGCATCCCAGCCCGCTTCGGTGCAGGTCTGCGCCTTTGCGTCGTGATGCGCAAGATCATGGCCGGGCGCGCGATCCACTTGAAGATCGGTCGCTTCGCAGCCGGAAACGGTGCACCTGCGCTCGTAAACCTTGCCATGCTCGCAATCGTCATACTTCAGCTCAAAATCGCCCCAGGTATGCTCATGGTCGTATTCTTCCGAATCCGTTACAGCGCAGTTTTCACAGGTGCGATGGCGCAGTCCTTTTTGCGTGCCGGTCGGCTCGCGGTCAATAACCCAGTTGCCCCAGACATGGGCAGCCGCTGCGGAAACGGTGTTTTCATTGGTATCAACGGTTTGGCAAACGGTGCAGCTGCGCGTATAAACGCGAACGGTGGTGCAGTCATCCTCATAACCGTCTTTCAGCACCCATTCGCCCCAGGTGTGGTCAGTGGTGCCGAGCTCATGGTAGGTAGTGTAGTCGCAGCGCTTGCACTCGTCATAGGCATCCCAGCCGATCTCGGAGCATGTCGGCGCTTTTGCCTCGTGATGCTCCAGGTCATGGCCGGGTGCGCGGTCGACCTTCTGAACGGGGTCTGCTTCGCCGCACTCGGTGCATTTGCGCTCCTCCACCTTGCCGTGCTCGCAATCATCAAAAATTACGGTATAGTCGCCCCAGGTGTGCTCATGAGGCCCCGGCTGATCACCGCCTGCGGGAACTACCTTTTCTTCCAAAATAGTGCCGCACACGGTGCAAAGGCGCACCATGGTATGGGTGAATTCATTGCTGTCCTTATGGTTTTTCTTGATCGTCCAGTCGGCAGCGGGGGTATGCTCTGCCGTCGGGGCGCCGTTCTCGGCATATGCTTCAAAATTGCCGCCGTGCTCCTGCTCTGTTTCGGAATTCTTCGGCGTATAACCGTAAACGTTCACTCTGTCATAGTTTTTGCAACGTTTTTCGGTCCAAGCCGATCCGAGGCAAGGAAGCTCAGATGTATATTCAAGAGAGCCCCTAGTTCTGTCAACATGGCCGATTGCGGGCAGTGCCATTTCTTCGGAATGATCACAATAGCGACACTTCACCAGTCCCCAGCCGTCGTCTTCGCAGGTTGCCGGTATATCAATCCGCAGCACATAGGTGTTGCATTCTTCCTGATAAGGCGCCTTTTTAGAGGCCGTATTTTCTTTTGCAAAATTGACTGCAAAATCAAAGTTGTAGGTATGGTTATCGGGATCCTTATCAATCGTCTGCGTATAGGATGCGCCGCAGAGCTTGCAGGTATAGGTCATAACGCCGTTGCTCTGGCAGGTGGCGGCAGTGGTAACTCTGCCGTTGTCATAGGTATGGTTGCCGTCGCCGCAATCCGGGAATGCAACGGAACCGCCTGCCGTCATGCTCGGGTGCGCTGCGGGCAGGCTCTTGGTAGAGGTGTTGGTGGAGACGCCTTCCATATAGGTGGAAGAAACCATCCAGCGATACTCGCTTGCCAAGGGGCCGTAGCCGTTGATATAGTTGGTAGACTCAACCCAGCAGTGATCGACCAACGACGCAGCAACACCCATCGTTGTTCCCTGCTGCACGGTAACAGCATTCATTTTGTTGTTTGCCGGGGTCTGATAAGCGGTCATATCCAGCACAAACTCCATGGTGTAAGTACCGCCGTTGTCGTTTGCGTTGCGAACGACATTCACCCTGACATCAAAATATTTGTCGCAATCTGCATCGAAATAATACTTTGAGCCGATTTTCGCATACTTATTGCCGTGGATATCGGCTTTGAAGTGGAATGCACCGCCGTTACTATCTACAGTCTCTTCATTTTCGCCAAGGTTTGTAAATTTGTTTTCAGGGTCGAGGAAGAGCTCAATACCGTCAACATGCCAGAACAGGTTGGACTGATGGTCATTGCGGGCTGCATCCAGCGCATTATCATATGGCGGAGTAACCCCGGGGGCAAGCTTATGCGCGTCCTCCAAAAAAGCACCGGGAACTTTGACGAAATCCTCATCGGAATACTTCGACCAGTCGACATCCTTGCGTTTTTCCTTAATGTAATCGTTAAACACGCGGGAATCGCCGACGGTATCGTCGAAATCGGTATCTGTTGCTTCCACAAAGACATTCAGCTTGGTATAATCCTCGGAGAACAACCACCAGATCGTACCGCTAGCGTTACCGAGAGGGTTGTCGGGGTTGACATCCTCATGAAGCGTGAATTCCTTTCTCAGGCCGAATGCCTCATAGGCGCTGTCCTTTTGTGCATCAAGATCAATAATTCCTTTGAAATTATTGATGATGCCTGCATCTGTACCATTGCTTGCGCTGACCGCGAGCGGCAAAATGCCGAGCAGCATCAGCACGGTGAGAAGCAAAGCTACTGTTTTTTTCATATAGAGTTCCTCCGTGATAGAATAATAATCCCTGCACCTTCAGTATACAGGAAAAACGGAAAAAATGCAATCCTTTTCCCTGATTTTTTCGGATATTTTTATTTGGAATTGGGTAATTTGCACAAAAAACAGGACTCCGATTTTCTCGGAGCCCTGTCGGACATTTTTGTTATGCCTCGGTCTTTTCCTCAGCGGGAGCTTCTGCAGCGGTCTCTGCTTCAGTGGCTGCCTCAGTTGTCTCCTCCGCCTTTTCAGCCTTCGGAGCCTTCTTTGCAGCAGCCTTCTTGGGAGCCTTGCTTTTCTTATTCAGCTCGGCAGTGGTCTTTTCCTCTGCAACAAGCTTGATCAGAGCCATCTCGGCACCGTCGCCGCGGCGGGGTCCGAGCTTGTAAATGCGGGTGTAACCGCCGCTACGGTCTGCATACTCGGGAGCGATAACATCAAAGAGCTTCTTTACGACATCTTCTTTGGTGATATACGCAAGAGCAGCGCGACGGCTTGCAAGGGTATTCTTTTTGCCCAGAGTAATCATTTTTTCGGTCATGCATCTGACTTCCTTCGCTCTGGTCAGAGTGGTTTCGATCGATCCGTTTTCCAACAGATACGTAACCATGCCTCTCAGCATTGCATTTCTGTGTGCAGAAACGCGGCCGAGCTTTCTTGTTCCTGGCATGTTGTTTCCTCCTTTTCAAAGCAGCTCAACGGCTGCTTTTATTCATCCTCTTTCTTCAGATCCAAACCAAGGGAATGGAGCTTCTGAATAACTTCTTCCAGCGATTTCTTGCCGAGATTCCGGACACGGATCATTTCATCTTCCGTTTTATTCGTCAGATCTTCCACCGTATCAATGCCTGCGCGCTTCAAGCAGTTGAAGCTGCGGACAGACATGTCAAGTTCCTCAATGGTCATCTCAAGGACTTTCTCTTTAATCGTCTCTTCTCTTTCGATCATAATCTCCGCATTGCGAGCCTCATCGGAGAGGTTCACAAAGAGGTTGAGATGTTCGTTGAGAATCTTGGCTGCCAACGAAACAGCCTCTTTGGCATTGATTGTTCCGTTGGTGGTGACTTCAAGCGTCAGCTTATCATAATCGGTGCGGCTTCCGACGCGCGTGTTTTCCACATTCCAGTTTACCGTATAAACCGGGGTGTAGATGGAATCGATATAGATCAATCCGATCTGGGCAGGATTCTGCTGTTTGTTCTTTTCCTGCGAGACATAGCCTCTGCCGTGAGAGAAGGTCAGCTCCATATAGAAGCGGACATTTTCATTGATGGTTGCAATATGCAGCTCGGGGTTGAGCACCTCAAGGTCGGCATCCGCACGGATGTCGCCTGCGGTAACTTCGCCGGGGCCGGTCACATCGATCACCACGGTCTTCGGGTCTTCGCAGAAAAGCTTCGCAACGATTCCCTTCACATTCAGAACGATTTCGCAAACATCCTCCTTGACGCCTGCCATCGTGCTGATTTCATGAAGGACACCGTCGATTTTAATGCTCTGCACGGCAACGCCGGGCAAGGAGCTGAGCAAAACGCGGCGCAGGGAATTTCCAAGTGTTGTGCCGTATCCTCTTTCCAAAGGCTCCACAACGAACTTGCCAAACTTACCGTCTTCGCTCATTTCGGCGACAGAAATTGTCGGCTTCTCGATTTCAATCATTTCTTTACCCTCCTGCTTTTCATTTTCGATCTTGCGGATCATGCCTCTTTGCGGCGGCGGGGTCGACCGCGCCGCGCCGGCGAATCTTCCGGCAGCTTCATACCGCAGGCAAAGCCGCGATATGCCAAGGCGTTACGAAATACCTGCTTGCACCGCCCGTGAGCCCAAACGGCGGCGTAGCGTGCCGCGCAGGCAAATCGGAGGTGATGATTATTTGGAATACAACTCGACGATGAGATGTTCCTCAAACGGGAAGTCAACATCATCTCTCTGCGGGAGTGCAGTAACCGTTGCGGTCAGAGCGTCCTTGTCAAGAGAGAGCCATTTGGGCTGCGTGATCTTATCAAGACCCTCGATCAGACCCTTGATCTTTTCGCTCTTGCGGCTGCTTTCCTTCACACCGATGACATCGCCGACGCGAAGCTGGATGGACGGAACGGAAACCTTTTTGCCGTTGAGGGTGAAGTGACCGTGCAGAACGAGCTGTCTTGCATCGTTTCTGCTCTCTGCCATACCCATTTTGTAAACAGCGTTGTCAAGGCGTCTTTCCAGCATGGACAGAAGGTTTTCACCTGCCTGGCCTTCTTTTCTGTCAGCCTTTACGAAGTAGTTCTTGAACTGCTTCTCCTGAACGCCGTAAATACGCTTTGCCTTCTGCTTCTCACGAAGCTGCATGCCGTATTCTTTCATCTTTCTGTTGCTCTGCGCACCATGCTGACCGGGAGCGGTGGAGCGGCGCACCAGCGCACACTTGTCCGTCAGGCAGCGCTCGCCCTTCAGAAACAGCTTTGTGCCTTCTCTGCGGCAGAGTCTGCAAGCGGGACCTGTATATCTAGCCATTACTCGGTACCTCCTATTTGATTAAACGCGTCTTCTCTTAGGCGGTCTGCAACCGTTGTGAGGAATCGGCGTTACGTCTTTGATCAGCGTGATGTCAAGCCCGGAAGTCTGCAATGCGCGGATTGCGGATTCGCGTCCGGAGCCGGGGCCCTTGACGAAAACTTCCACAGTCTTCATGCCCTGATCAACTGCAAGCTTTGCTGCGGTCTCTGCAGCGGTCTGTGCAGCAAAGGGAGTGCTCTTGCGGGAGCCCTTGAAGCCCATCTCACCGGCAGATGCCCAAGAAACTGCGTTTCCTGCGGTATCCGTGATCGTTACGATGGTGTTGTTAAAGGTCGCGCGGATATGCGCAGCACCCTTTTCCACGTTCTTCCGATCGCGGCGGCGCTTGACAACCTTCTTAGCAGCTTTTGCCATGTGCTATTCTCACTCCTTTATTTCTTCTTGTTCGCGATGGTCTTTGCAGGACCTTTTCTCGTTCTTGCGTTGGTCTTGGTTCTCTGACCGCGCACCGGCAAGCCTTTTCTGTGGCGGATGCCGCGGTAGCAGCCGATCTCGACCATTCTCTTGATGTCCATTGCAACCTCGCGGCGCAAGTCGCCTTCCACTCTGTGAGATTTCTCGATCTCTTCACGGAGCTTTGCAACTTCGGACTCGGTCAGATCCTTAACGCGTGTATCGGGGTTGATCCCGGTAGCAGCGAGAATATCGTTGGAGGTCTTGCGGCCGATCCCGAAAATATAGGTCAGGCCGATCTCAACGCGCTTCGCGTTCGGGATATCTACACCAGCTATACGTGCCATTCTGTTTTTTCACCTCTTCTTTGAATTTGGACAGAGGCCTCAGCCTTGTCTTTGCTTGTGCTTGGGATTTTCACAAATCACCATCACGTGGCCTTTTCTTTTAATGATCTTGCACTTTTCGCAGATTTTCTTAACGGAAGGCTTTACTTTCATGTCAAGACACCATTCCTTTCATCGTTTCTTACTTTGCTCTCCAGGTGATGCGTCCTTTGTTCAGGTCATACACGCTGACCTCAACCGTGACGCGGTCGCCGAGCAAAATCTTGATATAGTTCATACGAAGCTTGCCGGAAATATGAGCCGTAATAATATGGTCATTGGGCAGCTTCACCTTGAAGGTCGCATTGGGCAGAACCTCAACAACGGTACCCTCAAATTCAATTACATCATCCTTTGGCAGAATAATCACTCCTCACTGCATTTTCTCATTGTTTGCCGCTATGCGGCGTTGACAGTTGTCACTTTTCTGAGAACAAGCTCAATCAACCTTGGTCAGCAAAAGCACTCCGTTTGGCGTGACCGCAAGCGTATGCTCATAGTGCGCCGAGAGCGAGCCGTCGGCTGTCTTGACAGTCCAACCGTCCGGCATTTCTTTTACTTCATATCCGCCGGCATTCACCATCGGCTCCACTGCAATCGTCATTCCGGCGCAAAGCCGGATGCCGCGGCCGGGCGTTCCGTAGTTCGGGACATCGGGCTCCATATGAAGCTCATGCCCTACCCCGTGGCCGACATAGCGGCGCACGGTGGAAAAGCCCTGCTCCCTGACATAGCCGTCGATCGCCGCCCCGACATCCCCAAGACGCGCTTCGGGATGAATGGCAGCCGCGCCGCGGTAGAAGCTTTCCCGCGTGGCGTCGATCAGGCGCTGTGCCTCGGAAGAGATTTTTCCGACACCGACCGTATTTGCACTGTCGCCGTGGAAGCCTTTGAAGAAGGCTCCGACATCAATTTTAACGATGTCCCCCTCCTGCAGAAAACGCTTGGGGCTCGGAATTCCGTGAATAACCTCGTCATTGATACTGATGCAGGCGCTGGCGGGAAATCCGCCGTAGCCGAGAAAGGACGGGCGGGCGCCGCAGCGCTCAATGTGATGGCGGATGATATCGTCAAGATGCTTGGTCGATACACCCTCCTTCACCGCTTCACACGCAAGAAGCAACGCTTCTCCGGTGATACGGCCCGCCTCCTTCATAATTGCGATCTGAGCTTGGTTTTTCAGCTGTATCATAATTATTTGCCTGTCAGCGATGCAATCGCTTCCATTGTAAGTTTTGTGGTTTCGCTGAGCTTCTCTTGCCCCTGCACGATTTTCAGCTTACCCTTCCTTGCATAATACTCTTTCAGCGGCTCGGTCTGCTCGTGATATACGCGCAGGCGATCCAACACCACATCGGGCTGATCGTCCTTACGGACGGAAAGCTCGGTTTGGCACTTGTCGCAATGCGTACCGTTGGAAGCGGGGTTATATGCTACGTGGTAGGAGGCACCGCAGCCGGAGCAAACGCGCCGTCCGCTCATGCGGGACACGATTGCTTCGTCCGCAACCTCAATGGAAATCACAACGTCCATCTCAATGCCCATCTCATCCAGCGCCTGCGCCTGAGGCACGGTGCGGGGGAAACCGTCAAGGATGAAACCGTTTTTGCAGTCGTCCTTTGCAAGACGCTCCTTGATGATTCCGATCACAACGCTATCGGGAACAAGCTTGCCCGATTCCGTATAGCTCTTTGCCTCAAGCCCCATCTTCGTGCCGTCCTTGATTGCCTGACGGATGATGGCGCCGGTTGAGATTGATGGAATCCCCAGAGCAGCGCTTACGTTCTCGGCCTGGGTGCCTTTTCCGGCGCCCGGGGCGCCTAAAAACATAATCTTCATGCTGTTCTCCTCTGATTATTCCAAAAAGCCTTTATAATGGCGCAAGGTGAGCTGAGCCTCCAGCTCTCTTGCCGTCTCAAGCGCAACGCCCACCATAATCAGAATGGAGGAGCCGCTGAACGCGATCGACGCGATCTTGCCGCCGCAGATGATATTGACGATGATCGGGAGCACTGCGATAATGCTCAGGAACAAAGCGCCCATCAGAGTGACCTTATTCAGGACCTTCTTGATATAATCCGCAGTGGGGCGACCGGGGCGAATGCCCAGGATAAAGCCGCCGTTTTGCTTGAGATTATTTGCAACCTCAACGGGATTGAACGAAATCTCCGTATAGAAGTATGCAAAGAGAATGATGAAAATGAAGTAGCAAAGCGGATAGAACCAGGAATCCGTGGAGAAGAAGTTGACCACTCCCGCCCAGAAGGATCCGTCCTTCGGCGTAAAGACGCTTGCGATGGTTGCAGGCAGAGACACAATGGAGGAAGCGAAGATGATCGGCATAACGCCGTTCATGTTCAGCTTGATCGGAAGGGTCGTTGCCTGGCCGCCGTACATCTTTCTGCCGACAACCTTTTTTGCATACTGCACGGGCAAGCGGCGCTCGGACTCCGTCACATGGACGATGAAGCCGATCACTGCAACGCAGACGACGACCGCGCCCACGCAGAACAGGATCTTGGACCACCAAGCGTTGCCCCAGCCGTAAACCTCGCCGCAAAGCGTGGGAATACGGGAGATGATGTTGACAAAAAGGATCAGAGAGATACCGTTGCCGATACCGAACTCATCGATCTTTTCGCCCATCCACATGATCAGTGCAGCACCTGCGCAGTAGCAGGCAATGATCACGACAGCCTCAAAGACATGGCTGCTTGTAAAATAGTTGACAACATCCGTGCCCATCTGCGTACTGAGCTGCTTCAGAATCAGGTAATAACCGTAGCTGGTAATCAGCGCAAGCACAACCGTGAGGTAACGGGTGTAGCGGTTGAGCTTCTTTCTGCCGGCATCGCCGTCCTTTGCGATTTTCTCAAGGGCGGGAATTGCAATGGAAAGAAGCTGAATCACGATTGAAGCCGTGATGTACGGAGATACGGACAAGGCAAACAGGGTCGCCTTGGAGAACGCACCGCCGGACAAAATGGAGAAATACTGGAACAGGGATCCCTGTGCATACGTGTTGAAATACGTGTCAAGCAGCTCGGAATTCACAAACGGAACCGGAATTACCGCGCCAAGACGGTACAGAACCAGCACGAGCAATGTGAAGAGCATCTTACGACGCAGCTCCTTGACCTTGAAGGCGTTTACCAAGGTTGCAAACACTTCAGATCACCTCGCACTTTCCACCGGCTGCCTCGATCTTCTCTTTAGCAGTCGCTGAAAAGACGGAGGCCTGCACGGTTAATTTCTTCTTGAGTTCACCATTTCCAAGCACCTTGACAGCATCGCTTGCCTTGCGGATTACACCCATGGATGCAAGAGCCTCGGCATTGACAACGGCGCCGTCTTCAAACGCATTCAAAGCGCTCACGTTCAGCGTAGCATAATGCTTCGCAAAAATATTGTTGAAGCCTCTTTTCGGGAGTCTTCTGTACAGAGGGATCTGACCGCCTTCAAATCCCGGGCGAACACCGCCGCCGGAACGGGCATTCTGACCCTTATGGCCTCTGCCGCCGGTCTTACCGTTGCCGGAACCGGGGCCTCTGCCGCGGCGCCAAGCGTCCTTTGCGGAGCCGGGTGCCGGAGAAAGTTCATGGAGTTTCATTGTTTTTCCTCCTTCGCTCACATAGTCTCGACCTTAACAAGGTGCTCGACCACATGGATCTTGCCTGCCAGGGATGCATTGTCCGCCTGAACGGTAACATCACCGATCTTGTTAAGACCAAGGGACTTTGCAGTCGCCTTCTGATTGGGCTTGCAGCCGATGAGGCTCTTTACAAGCGTAATTTTCTTTTCTGCCATCGAAAAAAGCCTCCTTCTTACATTTCTTCCGCATTGATGCCGCGCATAGCCGCGACCTGCTCAGCGGTTCTGAGGGACCGCAGTCCTTCAAATGTTGCCTTAATGACATTGGTGGGGTTGTTCGTGCGCAGGCACTTGGTACGAATATCCTTAATGCCCGCCATGTCAATCAGAGAACGAACGACACCCCCCGCGATAACACCGGTACCGGGAGCGGCAGGCTTGAGAAGAACCTTGCCTGCGCCGTACTGGCCGATGACTTCGTGCGGGATCGTGGTTCCTTTGAGGGAAACCTCGATCATATTTTTCTTTGCGTCTTCAATGCCCTTGCGAATTGCATCCGGCACTTCTGCCGCCTTACCAAGACCGTAACCGACATGACCGTTTTCATCTCCAACGACCATCAGCGCTGTGAAACGAGCAACACGTCCGCCCTTAACGGTTTTGGCAACACGGTTAATCACTACCAATTTCTCTTTCAACTCGAGGTTCGAGTAATCAGGTCTGTTTGCCATGTTATCCTCCTTGATTTTCAGAGCTTCAGACCGGCTTCTCTTGCGCCGTCTGCTAATGCCTGAATGCGTCCGTGATACAGGTAACCGCCGCGGTCAAAAACCACATCGGTGATCTCTTTTTCCAAGGCTCTCTTTGCGATCAGCTCGCCGATTGCCTTTGCTGCAACCACATTGCCGCCGTTGCCTTCAAAAGCGGCTTCAAGGGTGGAAGCGCTGACAAGTGTAACGCCCTTGTCATCGTCAATAATCTGTGCGGAGATGTTGTTCAGAGAACGGTAAACGCACAGGCGCGGCCGCTCTGCAGTGCCACTGATCTTCGCGCGAACTCTCTTGTGTCTTTTCAGACGCTGAGCGTTGCTGTCTTTTCTTGATACCATGCTATTCCACTCCTTTCAATTATTTACCGGTCTTACCGGCCTTGCGACGAACGTGCTCGCCCTGATACCGGATGCCCTTGCCAAGGTAGGGTTCAGGCGGACGCTTGCCGCGGACGACCGCTGCCATCTGTCCGACTGCCTGCTTGTCAATGCCGTTTACCACGATGGTATTGGCATTGGGCACATCAAAGCTTACACCGTTTCCGTCTTCAAACACGATCGGATGGGAATAGCCAAGGCTGAGCGTCAGAGTCTTGCCGCTCTTTGCAGCGCGGTAACCGACGCCGTTGATCTCCAGGGTCTTGGAAAACCCATGGGTCACGCCCTCGATCATATTAGCCAAAAGGCTGCGGGTGAGCCCGTGCAGCGCCCTTGATTCCTTTTCGTCGTCCGGGCGGGACACGTGCAAAACACCGGCTTCGTTTTCGATTTTCATCGCAGGATGAAATTTTTCGGTCAGAGTTCCCTTAGGGCCCTTTGCGGTAACGACATTTCCGTCTTCAATCGTAACGGTCACGCCTTGGGGAACGGTGATCGGCATTCTACCAATTCTAGACATATCTTTGTTCCTCCCGTTCTCTCATTACCATACGAAGGCGAGAACTTCGCCGCCGACGTTTTCTTTTCTTGCCTGCTTGTCGGTCATAATCCCCTTAGAGGTGGAGATGATCGCAACGCCCATGCCGTTCATCACGCGGGGCATATCCTCGCAGTTGGAATAAATTCTAAGACCCGGCTTGGATACGCGGCGCAGCCCCTGAATGACCTTAACCTTACCGGGCAGGTACTTCAGAGTGATGCGGAGCACCCCCTGACGGCCGTCATCAATCACCTGATAGCTCTTGATATAGCCCTCATTCAGAAGAATGTCCGCAATGCCCTTCTTCACTTTGGAAGCGGGGATGTCAACACTCTCGTGCTTTGCGTTGTTTGCGTTGCGGATACGCGTCAGCATATCGGCAATTACATCAGAAATTTGCATTGTATTTTCCTCCTATGCAAGTTTTTTGTGAAATCGTTGGGCAATTCTGCCCGACATTTTCGCACCTTGCTGCCGGTTTTTCCGGCGGCCTATCGGCGGTTAAAGCCGCGCGGCTTTCCTACCGAAAAGTTTGGAGCGTTTTTTGAAAATTACCAGCTTGCCTTGCGAACACCGGGAATCTGGCCCTTGTATGCAAGCTCACGGAAGCAGATACGGCAAATACCGTACTTACGCAGGTAAGCATGGGGTCTGCCGCAGATCTTGCAGCGGTTGTACTCACGGGTGGAGAACTTCTGCTTTCTCTGCTGCTTCAGAATCATCGCTTTCTTTGCCACAGTGTCTTCCTCCTTATCTTGCAAACGGCGCGCCCAGCATGCTGAGCAGGTCTCTTGCTTCTTCGTCGGTATGAGCAGTCGTGACGAACGCGACGTCCATGCCGCGGATCTTCTCGACCTTATCGTACTCGATCTCGGGGAAGATCAGCTGCTCTTTCAAACCGAGGCTGTAGTTGCCGCGGCCGTCGAAAGCGTTGGGGTTGATACCCTTGAAGTCACGCACGCGCGGCAGAGCGAAGTTGAACAAACGATCTACAAACTCGTACATCTTGTCGCCGCGAAGCGTAACCTTCACGCCGATCTTCATACCTTCGCGCAGCTTGAAGTTTGCAACGGATTTGCGAGCATAGGTGGGAACAGCATGCTGACCGGTAATCATGGAGATCTCGGAAATCACATTGTCGATCGCTTTGGAGTTATCCTTTGCGTCGCCCACGCCCACGTTGACCACAACCTTGTCAAGTTTCGGGATCTGCATGGGGCTCTTGTATTCGTATTTCTTCATAAGGGCGGGAGCAACTTCTGCCTTATAAAGGTCTTTAATTCTTGCCATATTCCTACCCTCCGCTTACAGTGCTTTACCGCATTTTGCGCAGACGCGGCTCTTCTTGCCGTCCTTATCAACGCTCACCTTGGAGCGGACGCCCTTGCCGCACTTGTCGCAATACAGTTGTACCTTGGATGCATACATAGCACCCTCTACCTTGATAATTCCGCCGGCCTCACCCTGCTTGCGGGGCTTGACATGCTTGGATACGATGCCCGCACCCTCGACAATGACCTTGCCCTCAGCGGGAGATACCGCCAGAACCTTACCCTTTTTGCCCTTATCGTCACCGGAAATAACGATAACGGAGTCATCTTTTTTAATATGAAGAGATTTCATTATTCGTTACCTCCTTACAGAACTTCGGGAGCGAGAGAGAGGATCTTAAGATAGTCCTTCTCACGCAATTCTCTTGCCACCGGCCCGAAAATACGGGTGCCGGTCGGGTTTTTATCTTCCTTGATAATGACCGCTGCATTATCGTCGAACTTGATCATGGATCCGTCCGCGCGGCGCAGGCCTTTTCTGGTGCGAACGACGACTGCCTTGACGACATCGCCCTTCTTCACCTGACCGTTCGGAGCCGCTTTCTTGACTGCACAGACCACGACATCGCCGATATTGGCATATCTGCGTCCGGTACCGCCAAGCACGCGAATGCACATGAGCTCTTTTGCACCGGTATTATCCGCTACATTGATCAGTGACTGCTGCTGAATCACGGTTTTTTCCTCCTTTTAATTACATCTCACAAAGCCGTTTGCTTCGTACTCTGCAATTATTTTGCTTTCTCAATGATGGAAACGACTCTCCATCTCTTGTCCTTGGACAGAGGTCTGGTCTCCATGATGCTGACCGTATCGCCGACATTGCACTCATTCTTTTCATCGTGAGCCTTCAGACGGATGGTACGCTTGATGACTTTGCCGTACAGGGGGTGCTTGACGTTATCCAGAATAGCGACCACAACGGTCTTATCCATTTTGTCGCTGACAACCTTCCCCACACGGGTTTTTCTCAGGTTTCTTTCTTCCATGTCTTATTTCTCCTTCCGTTTGAACTTAGGCGTTCTCGGAAGCATCAGACTGCTTCTGGCGAAGAACGGTCATCACGCGGGCGATATCCTTCTTGGTGTCGCTGATCACGTGCGGGTTGTCAAGCTGGTTGATCGCATGCTGGAAGCGCAGGCGAAAAAGCTCGTCCTTCAGTTCCTTGAACTTCGCCTGAAGTTCTGCTTCGGACATGTCTCTGAGTTCCTTTGCTTTCACGGCTTACTCCTCCTCTGCTTCGTTTTCTCTGACAACAAACTTTGTCTTGATCGGAAGCTTGTGACCTGCAAGACGCATAGCCTCGCGTGCCACTTCTTCGCTGACGCCGTCCATCTCAAACATGACTCTGCCGGGCTTTACAACCGCGACCCAGTATTCGGGGGAACCTTTACCGGAACCCATACGAGTCTCAGCAGGCTTTTCAGTGATCGGCTTATCCGGGAAGATCTTGATCCAAACCTGACCGCCACGACGGATATAACGCGTCATAGCGATACGGGCTGCTTCGATCTGCTGGCTTGTAATCCAAGCGGGCTCAAGAGCGACAAGACCGAACTGGCCGTTGGAAACCTTGTTTCCGCGGTATGCCTTACCGGTCAGTCTGCCTCTGTGAACGCGTCTGTATTTAACTCTCTTCGGCAATAACATTATTTGCTGCCTCCTTCTCTGGGAGTTCTGGGTGCGCGGTTGTCCCCATAGCGGCGCGGCTGTCCGTCGCGGCGCTGGAAGTTGTTCCCGCGGCCTTCCCCGCGGCCGCCGAACCCACGCCCGTCATTGCTGCGCGGACGGCGATTCTGATAATCATTGCGGCGCGGACGGTCTTCTCTGCGCTGACGGTTTGTGCCCTCGGCAAGGACTTCGCCTTTGTATACCCAAACCTTTACGCCGATTTTACCGTAGGTGGTGTTTGCTTCCCAAAAGCCGTAGTCGATATCGGCTCTGAGGGTCTGCAGCGGGATGGTGCCCTCATGATAATGCTCCGTGCGCGCAATTTCCGCGCCGCCAAGACGACCGGAAACGCAAACCTTGATGCCCTTTGCGCCGAGCTTCATCGTTCTGCCGATCGCCATTTTCATAGCACGGCGGAAAGAGGTTCTCTTCTCGAGCTGGCTTGCAATGTTCTCCGCGATGAGCTGTGCGTCAAGATCCGGAGATTTGACTTCCACAACATTGACGGAAACGGGTTTATGCACGATGGCTTCGCACTCGGTACGCAGCTTTTCAATCTCGCTGCCGCCGCGGCCGATTACCATGCCCGGCTTTGCGCAGTGAATGAAGACGCGGACTCTTGCGCTGTCGCGCTCAATTTCAATCTTCGGAACACCGGCGAGCTGCAGCTTGTTCTTGAGATATTTTCTCAGATTGTAGTCGGAAACCAGCGTATCGCCGAATTCTTTATCTTCCACGAACCATCTGGAGTCCCAGTTTTTAATGACACCAACACGCAGACCGTGCGGATTCACTTTCTGACCCATATTCGCTTATCCTCCTTCGCGTGTTATTCTTTTTCCGCGACCGCGAGGGTCACGTGGCTGGTTCTCTTCAGGATGCGGTTTCCGCTGCCCTTGGCTCTGGGCATCATTCTCTTCAGAGTCGGGCCGGGGCAAACGAAGCACTCGGAAACATAGAGCTTGGAGGGCTCCATGCCGAAGTTGTTCTCAGCGTTTGCCATTGCACTCTTCAGCAGCTTGATCAGGTCTTCGCTGGCTGCCTTGCGAGTGTTCATCAGAATTGCCATTGCATGGTCGGCGTCCTTGCCTCTGATCAGGTCAAGAACTACCTTTACCTTGCGGGGGGAAATTCTGACATATTTCAGGTAAGCTTTTGCTTCCATTTCTTGTTCTTTCCTCCTATCGCTTGTTTACGAAACAGGTATTCTCGCCTTATTTACCGTTGTTGGACGTCTTGCTTCCCGCATGACCCTTAAAGGTACGGGTGGGAGCAAACTCACCGAGCTTGTGCCCGACCATATCCTCGGTTACATACACCGGAACATGCTTTCTGCCGTCATGCACGGCAATGGTATGACCGATGAATTCCGGAAACACCGTGGACGCACGTGACCAGGTCTTGATCACCTGCTTGTCGCCCTTTTCGTTCATGGCAACAATGCGCGCATACAGTTTCGCTTCAACGAAGGGTCCTTTTTTCAGACTTCTGCTCATATTCGTTCCCTCCTAATTACTTGCTGTTTCTGTGTTTGACGATAAACTTCTCGGTGCGAGCCTTCTTGTTTCTCGTCTTATAGCCGTTGGTCGGTTTGCCCCAAGGAGTAACCGGAGACGGACGACCGATGGGGGAACGACCCTCACCACCGCCGTGCGGGTGGTCGCAGGGGTTCATGACAGAGCCGCGCACCGTCGGGCGAATGCCGCGATGACGGGTCTTGCCGGCCTTACCGATCTTAACATTTTCATGGTCGATATTGCTGACCTGGCCGATCGTCGCCTTGCAGTCAAGGCGGACAATGCGAACCTCGCCGGAGGGCAGACGGACCTGCGCCATGCCGTTTTCCTTTGCCATGAGCTGCGCTGCGCAGCCTGCGCTGCGAACCAGCTGACCGCCCTTGCCGGGGTACAGCTCAATGTTGTAAATGATCGTACCTGCGGGAATGTTAGCAAGCGGAAGGGTGTTGCCCGGCTTGATATCGGCGGTAGGACCGGAGTAAATCACATCTCCGTCGGTCAGGCCGACAGGGGCGATGACATACTTCTTGGTGCCGTCCTCATACTGCACCAGCGCGATATACGCGGTGCGGTTGGGGTCGTACTCAATGCCGATGACCTTTGCGGGGGCATCCTGCATGTTACGCTTAAAATCAATGATACGATACTTCTGCTTGTTGCCGCCGCCGTGATGACGAACGGTGATCTTGCCGTAGCTGTTGCGTCCGGCATGCTTTTTCTTGATCTCAATCAGACTTCTTTCGGGAGTCTTTTTGGTGATCTCGGCGAAATCCGGCACGGACATGTGGCGTCTCGCCGGTGTTGTGGGTTTGTACTTTTTTGTAGCCATTTTTCAACTCTCCTTCCAAACTCACATCATGCCGTCGAAGAATTCAATGGTCTTGGAATCGGCGGTCAGCGTAACGATCGCTTTCTTCCATGCCTTGGTGTATCCCTGGTGATACCCGACTCTCTTCGGCTTTTTCTTCATGTTGATGGTGTTGACGCTTGCAACACTCACTTTGAACATCGTTTCAACCGCCTGTGCGATCTCCGGCTTTGTCGCAGTCTTGAGCACTTCAAAGCAATAGCGCTTCTCGGTGGACATTGCCATGCTCTTTTCGGAGATAATCGGTCTTACGATAATATCCTGAATGGACTTCATGCGTACACCTCCTCGATCTTTTCAGCAGCCGCTTTCGCAACGACGAACAGACCGCAGTTGAGAATATCGTAGACATTGATGGTATTGACATACGCAATCTTGACGCCCTCGATATTGGAAAGGCTTCTGTAAACCTTATCGTCTTTCTCTGCGAGCACAACCAGCGCTTTCTTTTCAAATCCGATTGCTCTCAGCATATCGGCCATAACGCGGGTCTTGTATTCCTGTGCCGCGATTGCATCCACAACGATCATCTCGCCGTCTGCAACCTTTGCGCTCAGAGCGCTCTGCAGAGCCACTCTGCGCATCTTTTTGTTCAAAGAGACGCGATAGGAGCGCGGCTTGGGGCCCAGCGCAACACCGCCGTGTGTCCACTGCGGAGAACGGGTGGAACCCTGTCTTGCGCGGCCGGTGCCCTTCTGGCGCCACGGCTTGATGCCGCCGCCGGAAACCTCGGCTCTGGTAAGAGTGGACTGAGTGCCCTGTCTTTGATTCAGCAGATATGCTCTGACTGCGGCATGGAGAACTGCTTCGTTGACGGCGGCGCCGAAAACCTTTTCGGACAGCTCCATGGAGCCGACTTCCTTGCCCGCCATGTTAACAACCTTTACACTTGGCATTTCTGTTTCCTCCTTCCGCTTATGCTTTTACCGTGTTGCGGAGAAATACGACATTGCCGCGGGAACCGGGGACGGCGCCCTTAACGGCGATGAGATTGTTTTCCGCATCGACACGAACGATTTCAAGATTCAGAACGGTGACCTGTTCATTACCGTACTGTCCTGCCATCTTCTTATTTTTGAACACGCGGCTCGGGGAAGAGTTTGCACCCATGGAACCGACCTCGCGGTGCACAGGGCCTGTGCCGTGCGTCATTTTCAGAATGTGATGATTCCATCTCTTAATGGAGCCGGTATAGCCGTGACCTTTGGAAGTTCCCGTCACATCCACGGATTCGCCTGCCTTGAAGGTGTCTGCGCCGATAACGTCTCCGACGTTCATTTCGCATGCATTTTCAAGACGGAATTCCTTCAGATGCTTCTTATAAGGAACATTTGCCTTCTGGAAATGGCCTTTCTGCGCCTTCGTGAGATGCTTTTCCGTGACATCCGTAAAGCCGAGCTGCACAGCGTCGTAGCCGTCGTTTTCAACGGTTTTCTTCTGCACGACCACGCAGGGGCCGGCTTCGATCAGGGTCACGGGGATGACATTGCCGATCTCGTCAAAGATCTGCGTCATGCCGAGCTTTTTTCCGATGATACCTTTTTTCATTTTGTTTTCCTCCTGTTGTGTTATTGGTTGGCATCTTTATGGGAGCCAACATGACCAACGATTGAGAAGAGCTGCTCGGATTACAGCTTGATCTCAATTTCAACTCCCGCCGGGAGTTCGAGAGTGTTCAACGCTTCCACTGCTTTTGCAGAGGGCTTGATCACGTCGATCAGTCTCTTGTGAGTTCTCATCTCAAACTGTTCGCGGCTGTCCTTATATTTGTGGACGGCGCGCAGGATTGTGACGATTTCCTTCTCCGTGGGGAGCGGAATCGGGCCGGAAACGACAGCGCCGTTTCTCTTGGCGGTTTCAACAATCTTTTCGGAAGCCTGATCGATCAGAGCGTGATCGTAGCTCTTCAGTCTGATTCTGATTTTCTCCGTAACTGCCACTTGGTTTTTCCTCCTTTTGAAATTGTGCTTTCCCAAGGACCTGTCCGCCCGAAAGCCCCGCCGCATCAGCATCTGCGCCGCAGCCGCCGTTTGGACCCGCATTTTTACACGATTCCGCGTGTTTCTTTTTTCACCATACAAAACAGGAATCCTCAAACCCCCGCGAGTAACGGAAAAGGGGCTCTCGGTTCCCGACTGCAAGCGAGAAAAAACAACTCGTTTTTTCGTTCAAAATGCTGTCGCCCGGTTAAATATCGGACATACTCCGCGGAAATTCCCTGCCAAAGAGCAGCAACCTCCCGCATCATCGCACATCAAGCTTTCATATTTTACCATAAAACAATAGGGATTGCAAGCTTTTTCGGTGTTTTCTTTTCATTTTTTCTTCTCCCATTTTGTAGAAATTTCAGCGGTATTTACGCGCGCTTTTGTGCATTTTGACATATATTTTCTTCGCCACTTGTTTTCCCGCAGTTTTTTCGCGTGCGGGGTGTACATTTGCGCCGCTTTGTGTTATACTGTTATCATCATTATTATATATAGGCGGTGAAACCATGGAAAAAACCTATTCCTATAAAACAAAAGGCGTCTGTTCCTCCGGAATCGAGATCACGCTGGATGAAAACGATATCGTAAAAAATGTCACATTTCACGGCGGCTGCTCCGGCAATACGCAGGGCGTTTCCAAGCTGATTGTCGGCATGCCCGCAAAAGAGGCGATTTCTCGGCTTTCGGGCATTCGCTGCGGGCTGAAAACCACCTCCTGCCCCGACCAGCTTTCCAAGGCGCTTGAGCAGATGCTGCAAGAGAAAAGCGAGGGCTGAGCCGTGACCTATCGCGAAAAATACGATCTTTGGTGCCAAAGCCCCGCCGTCGACGAAGCGACAAAAGCGGAGCTGCGCTCCATTGAAAAAAACGAGGATGAAATCAAGCTGCGCTTTGACGCCGACCTTTCCTTCGGGACGGCGGGACTGCGCGGCATCATGCGCGCCGGAACGGATGCCATGAACGTCTACACCGTCGGCAGAGCAACGCAGGGCCTTGCAAACTGTATTCTGGATGCGGGCAATGCAGCCGCGGCGCGCGGCGTTGCAATCTGCTATGACTGCCGCAACCATTCGCAGGAATTTGCAAATCTTTGCGCAAATATTCTGAGTGCAAACGGCATCCCGGTCTATCTCTTTGACGAAATGCGCCCCACCCCCGTGCTTTCCTTTGCCGTGCTGCATCTGAACTGCATCGCGGGCATCAACATCACGGCATCGCACAATCCAAGGCAATATAACGGCTATAAGGTTTATTGGCAGGACGGCGCGCAAATCTCCGGCGAAATTGCAAGCCGCATCAGCGCGCACATTGCAAAAATCGATCCCTTCACGGATGTTTTGCAGAGCAGGAAGGATGAACTGATCCGCACGGTCGGCAAAGAGCTGGACGAGGCTTACCTTGCCTGTGTGGAGCAGCAGGCGGTTGACCCGGAAATTATCAAAGCGCAGGCGGACGCACTGCGCATTGTGTACACTCCTCTGCACGGCACAGGCCGCCGGCTTGTACCGCAGATCCTGCAGCGCGTCGGTATCAGGCACCTTGCGCTCGTTTCACAGCAGTGCGAACCGGACGGCAATTTTCCGACAGTCCCCTTCCCCAACCCCGAATATCCAGAAGCCTTTACCCTTGGTATTGCGCTTGCCGAAGAGATCGGGTCCGACCTGGTGGTTGCAACCGACCCCGATGCGGACCGCGTCGGCGTGATGGCGCGCGGGAAAAACGGTACATTTGAAACCATCACGGGCAATCAAATGGGCTGCCTGCTGCTGGATTACATCATCGGCGCTCTGCGCCGCAAGGGTGCTCTTCCGGATGGCGCATATGCCGTGAAGAGCATCGTTTCCACCGCCCTGACCGACCGTATCTGCAAAGAAAACGGTATTACGCTCCATGCGACCTATACCGGCTTCAAATATATTGCCCAAGCCATTGAAGCGGAGCAGCGCCGCGGCTGCGACGGGTTTCTGCTCGGCTTCGAGGAAAGCTACGGATACCTGCGCGGAAGCTATGCAAAGGATAAGGATGCCGTGGTCGCCTCCTTGCTCATTTGCGAAATGGCAGCCTATTATCACGGCAAGGGCATGACGCTTTTGGATGCAAGGGACGAGATGTTCCGCCGCTACGGCATTTTTGCCGACGGCGTGGACAACTTCTATATGGAAGGCGTCGACGGTACGGCGCGCCGCACGGCATTTATGCAAAAAATGCGTGAGCATACGCCGCTGCAGATTGCCGGCGAGAAGGTGCGCTATGTGCGCGACTATCTCTGCATGCAATGCCGCGATCTGCAAAGCGGAGCGGTTACCCCCTGTGCCAAGGAAAGCGCCGATATGCTCTGTTTTGAAACTGAAAACGGCAACTGCATTATCGTTCGCCCCTCCGGCACGGAGCCTAAGGTGAAGCTGTATTATCAGATTCACGGAGACAGCGCGCAGCAGACGCAGGAGAAGATCAAAGCCATCAGCAAGGAAATGAACGCATTGCTTTAAGCGCCTTTTACGGGGCGGGATGCACAAACGCATCCCGCCCCTTTTCGCTTTTTTGCCCGCATGGCATATCCTGTTTTTATAACGCACGGCAAAATGCCGCGCTTTAGGTTTTCTTTAAGTTGCGCCTTTATACTGTGAGCAAAGGGGGGAAAAGCATGAGCAATACCGCATACAGCTTTGCGCGCACGGAGCTGAAATATTTGTTAAGCCCCACGCAATATGAGGCGTTTTGCGCCGGGGCAGCGCCCTATTTTGCTGCGGATACCTACGGAAAAACCACAATCTGCAATCTGTATTACGATACGGAAGATTTTGAGCTGATCCGCCGCTCCGTGGAAAAGCCGCCCTACAAAGAAAAGCTGCGGCTGCGCTCCTACGGCGTCCCGCAGGAAAACGACACTGTTTTTCTTGAAATCAAAAAGAAATATAACGGCACCGTATATAAAAGGAGAATTTCGCTTGCCCTGCAAAATGCAGATGCGGTTTTGCGGGGAGAAGCCCCGAGCGGCGGGCAGATCGGCCGCGAAATTCAATGGTTTTTACACATGCATGCGCTCACCCCGCGCGTTTTTCTCGCCTATGAACGCACTGCATTTTTCGGAAAGCAGGACCCTTCCCTGCGTTTGACCTTTGATGAGGCACTGCGCTATCGGACAGATTGCCTTTCCCTGCGGCAGGGGGATCGGGGCATGCCCGTTCTGCCCGGGAGCGATGCGGTGCTCCTGGAACTGAAACTGCCGCAAAGCTGCCCGCTTTGGCTTTCAAAGCTTCTGTGTGACTGCTGCATTTTTCCCGCATCCTTTTCCAAATACGGCACGGTATATCAGCGATATCTGCTGCCGCAGCTGTCGCGCGCCACCGTATTGCCTACAGCCGTGCCGCTGCAAAATTCGAATTTACAGGGAGGAGATTCAAAATGTTTGCATCCATCCTATCCGCAGAGCTGACCCTGCCCGTATTTCTCATCTGCACGCTGACCTCGGTAGTGCTCGGCATCGGGAGCGCCTTTGTTTGCGCTTTTCGCAACCCGTGCAGTAAAAGCTTTTTTATCACGCTCTCCGTTTTGCCTGCGGCGGTTCAGGTCGTAATCATGCTGGTCAACGGCAACCTTGGCGCCGGCGTTGCGGTGGCGGGGGCGTTCAGCCTCGTTCGTTTTCGTTCCGCGCCGGGCAGCGCGCGGCAGATTTGCGCCATCTTTTCGGCAATGGCAATCGGTCTTGCAACGGGAATGGGCTATGTCGCCTTTGCGGCCTTGCTGTTTGTGATTTTATCGGCGCTGATTCTTCTTTTAACCATACTGCCGTTTGGGAAAACCACCGAAGCGCAGCGCATTTTGCGCATCACCATTCCGGAAAATCTCGACTATGAGGGGCTTTTTGACGATATCCTTAAAACATATGCCGCCTCATATTCTTTGGAAAAAGTAAAATCCGTCAATATGGGAACTCTTTTTGAGCTGGAGTATTGCATCACGCTGCGCACCGAACAGATTCCGAAGGCATTTTTGGATGAAATTCGTTGCCGCAACGGGAATTTGGCAGTCAGCTGCAGCCGCGCCGTAGCGCAGGAGAGCTTTTAAGCAGGCAGCGGTTGCAATTTTTCCCGCGCTGCGGTATACTATGAAAAAAGGCAGGTGAAAAAGCATGCGGCTGTTGATTGCGGAGGATGAGAGGGACCTTGCGGAGGCACTGACGGTTTTCTTTGAGAAAAATCAGTTTTCCGTGGACACGGTATACACCGGAACCGATGCCTACGATTATGCAAAAAGCGCCGAATATGACGCTGTCATTCTTGATATTATGATGCCCGGGCTTGACGGCATTGAGGTTTTGCACCGCCTGCGCGACGATGGGATCAAAACGCCGATTATGCTGCTGACGGCAAAGGGAGAAAAGCAGGACCGCATTCTCGGCTTTGACAGCGGTGCAGACGATTATCTGCCAAAGCCCTTCGAGCCGGATGAGCTGATCAGCCGTGTGCGCGCCATGCTGCGCCGCAGCGAGGAATATAAGCCGACGGTTTTACGCTATGCGGATATTTCTCTGGATTGCTCCTCCGGGCTGCTATGCTGCGGCAGGGAGGCCGTGCGCCTGAGCGGCAAAGAGTTTCAGCTCATGGAGCTGTTTTTGCGCTCTCCGCGCATCGTTTTTTCCGCCGACCGCATCATGGAGCGTGTTTGGGGCTGGGACAGCGATGCGGAGATCAATGTTGTTTGGGTGCATCTTTCCAATTTACGCAAAAAATTAAAAGCGATCGGTTCGGGCGTCTCAATCCGTGCCAACCGCGGGCTTGGATATGCTTTGGAGGCGACAAATGATTAAACGGCTTCAAAAACGCTTTATCCGCATTGCAACGCTTGCGGTCGCTGCGGTTTTGACGGTGCTTTGCCTTGCGGTCAATCTTGCAAATGCCGTCAATGTCAATGCAGAGTTGCGGGAAATGCTGCAAACCATTGCGCAAAACAGCGGCACGCTGCCTCAAAATCCGGGCGCACGGCCAAACGGCAAACCGGACGGGCAATTCACTCCGGAAACCCCGTTTTCCACGCGCTATTTCGTACTGCGCTATACCGCACAAGGGATCCTGACGCAGGCGGATCTCGGAAAAATTGCCTCCGTTACAAAAGAAGATATCGATCCTTATCTTGCGCTCGCAGTAAAACACGGAGCGGGCTTCGGATATACAAACGGCTATAAATATTATGTCGTCGCGCACGGGGAAAACCGCTATATGGCGATCTTTCTCGATATTCACCAGCAGCGCCGCGCCATGCTCTCTCTGGCGGCAATTTCCGCCCTTGTGACCGCGTGCTGCATCGGGCTTGTGTATCTGATCATTGTGTTCTGTTCGCGCCGCGCCATTGAGCCTATGGTAAAGGCGGCACAAAAGCAAAAGCAATTTATCACGGATGCGGGACATGAGCTCAAAACCCCCATCACCGTGATAGCAACCAGCCTGAAAGTGCTGGAAATGGAAAACGGCAAGCAGAAATGGATCGACAAAGCACAGGCGCAGACGGAAAAGCTGACGGAGCTTGTCAACGCCCTTGTCACGCTTTCCAAGCTGGACGAGGAAGAATCACCTCTGAAAAAATCGCCCTTTTGCATCAGCGATGCCGCAGCGGAAACCGTTGATTCCTTCCGCGATTTTGCAGATGCCTCGGGGCATATGCTCCTGGCGGAGATCGAAAGCGGCATTTCGTATAACGGCGATGAATATGCCATTCGCCAGCTGCTTTCCATCCTGCTTGACAATGCCGTGAAATATGCCAAAGACAAAACGCCGATTCTGCTGACGCTTTCGCGCGCAAAGCACGGCGCGGTGCTCAGCGTGGAAAACGAATGCGAAGCGCTTGACCCTGCCGAAACGGAAAAGCTCTTCGACCGCTTTTATCGCTCGGATAAGGCACGCTCGGGCAGCGGATTTGGCATCGGGCTGTCCATTGCGCGCAGCATTACGCAGGCGCACGGCGGTGAGATTCATGCCGTATGCAAGGGGGAGAACCGCATCTGCTTTACCGCATCCTTACATTAAATAAAAATACGGGGATGGAACTGTTTCCATCCCCGTATCTTTATGCTTCTCCTTTTTCCGCCAGCTGCGCAAAGCCGCTGCGTGTGCTTTTGAGCAGGAGCCGCAGCACCTGGCCCACTGCCCGCCTGGTATCCTCATCCAAATTTTTTATACCCTTCAGCATCGCCTTAGCACTTATAAACCAATTTCCCGTTAAATCTTTCAGCGTCAGCGCGCCGGTCTGCGCCAGCACGGTGTAGAGCGTGCCGACAAACTGCGCGCGGCGCTCGGTATCCATATCCGCCATCCATGCCTTCAGGGTAGAATCGATAAAGCGGCTCGCCTTATCGACGGTTTCAAGGCAGACAAAGCTTGCACGCTTTGTCTGCCAGGAATACAGATCATGCTGCAAAATCCCTTTTTGCTCGCTGTGCACAATGGTGTGCTTTTCTTCGTGCCCAAGCAGCATCCCCACCACGGAGGATTGCGGAACAAAGGTCTGCACTCGGTCACACACGGCAAGATATCCCGGCGCGCCGAGAACACGATCCACAAAGCCCGGGCCGTCGAAATTATAAACCGTGCGCACCCGTTTTTGCACCGTCTCGGTGCAAAAAGCAGCCGCATACACCGCAAGGTTGCCACCCTTGGAATGCCCGCCGGTGATATATTCGTCCGTGCTCTCTTTTGCAAGCGCCTCCAAATATTCCACTGCAAGCTCCTGCGAGGGGACAGGGCAGACAAAGCCCATATTCAAATCCTCCTGCCAGCCGACAAGCGTATCGTCCGTGCCGCGGAAGGAAACATAGCAAAGTGCGGGCGCCAGGCGAATACTCACTGCCGCAAACTGCGTCTGTGACGGAATATCAAAGCGCTCGGAATAGGAAAAAATCGGGAGCTGCGCAAAGCGTCTGCTTGCCCGCAGCGCATTGATCAGCTTCGGGTCTTCATGCCACAGAAACCGCAGCTGCTCCGCATCCGCCGCTGCAAGCGCCTCCATTGCCTGCGCAACGGTCAGCTCTTTTGCCTTGCCGCTTTGCTTTGTGCCGCCTTGGTTTTCAAGCACTGCCTCCAGCGGCAAATAGGAAAGCCTTGCCAAAATTGCCGCATCCACTTCGTTAAACGGAACGGAGGAAAGCGGCAAATCGCCTCTCCATTCCAGATATTCAAGAATATTCGCCACCAAAGCGCACCTCCTTATTGCATCTGATAAATCGTCTGCGCGGGCCCCGTGTCCCGCATGAGCACCGTTTTGTCCCGATGACAAAGCAAAAGCAGCAGCGTGTCATACAAATCGCCCGCACAGCCGCCAAGATGCATGGCTAGCAGGCACAGGCAGGCAAACCGGTCAAACGGATTTTGCAGCAGAAAAACGGGCGCTGCAAAAATCGGCAGGAACACCGCAAACGGCGTCAGCAGCGCAATCAGCGCGGTTTTGCGATACACATAAATATTCGGCACACCGCAAAACGCAGCGGAAAGCGTTAAGCCGAAGGTCAACCTCTGCCGCGTCATGAGAAAATAGGCAAGCCCGTGCAAAAGCTCATGCAAAACGATATAAAGGAGAAGCGCTGCGAGAAAAATGCCGTAGTGAAAAAAGTCAAAGGCCGCCCAAAAACCGCGCAGCGGCAGCAAAATAACGCCGAGCACACCAAAAAGCACCATCACACCAAGCGCCGCGAAATTGAGCAAAAGCGCGGTTCTTTTGTTTTTCACATCGATCACACGCACCGGGGCATAGCCGCTCGGCAGGCTCGGTTCATACCATTCGTGCATTGCTTTTCCCCTCCCGAAAAAGGACCTGCACCGTGCGGCACAGGTCCCGTTTTTCTCACTTTTGATCGTTGCTTTGTGCCGTGCAATTCGGGCAAGCGCCGCCCTCGTCCAGCTTCGTGCCGCATTTTGCGCAGAAGGTCGGCTTTTCCGGCTCCTCTTTTGCAAACTTTTTCTGCAGCTTTTCGCGCAAGCCTGACATATCGGGCGCGGCAAACACATCGTTTGCCTTGGCGCCGTCCTGCGCGCGAAGCTTGCAGTTGATTTCGATGACATTTTTGACAAGCAGCACCGCCATCATCAAAAGCTCATACAAAAGGCGAATCACGATCGGTCCGAGCAGCATCAAAAGGATACCCCAGCCGCCGAGCCAACGCGTACCGGTCCAGGTAGTTGTGGTCATGAACAGCATGAAGAAGCCGCAAAGAAACGTATATGCCGTTGCAAAAATATACAGAGCCTGCAGAATCTTCTCTACAATCAAATATTTGAAGTTCACCGTGTCATGTACAAATTTGCCGAATGTCCCGAGCTTTTCGCGCTTCTTTTCGGGGACGATAAAAATAAATGCCAACACCGTTGCAGCAATCGCAAAAACAATCGCAACCACGGAGAATATGCCCAGCGCCGCAAAATTGAACATACCGCTCATAGTATTATCTCCATTTTCCTTTTTTTTAAATTATAACACAAAGCAAGAATTTGTCAAGAGCCGCCGCGTCTTTCCGCGTCGCCCAAAGCAATATTTTCGCGACATTCCCACGGTCGATTTTCAGTTTTGGTAAAAAATCTGCTCTGTGATGATCGGCGCATAGGAAAGCAGCGTGTCCGCATCCAAATTTTCCCTGTTCATATCAACGGCGCTGATGCGGTGATTGTCATAGGTGGTGTAATAATAAATACCGCGCGATGCATTGCAGCAGGAGGTATAAAGCGTAATTTCATACTGCCCGTTTTCCAGCTTGCAGCAGCCCCGCTGCTGATCCACACTGCCGAGAATATGGAAAAACTGGCTCACGCTTTTTTCTTCTGTCTCCTCGGAAACGGAATTAAGTCTGACAAACGCCGCGCGCACAAAGCGCGACATGGAGGAAAGATCCCCCGGCAGCCCAAGCGCCCCCATGCCGCGGCTGTACGGCACAAGCGCAAGCGTTTCCGAAAAGGTGTTTTGCGGCGCCGCAGCGGAAAGATGCATATAATTGTTCAGCGCAAACAGCTGCTGCGGCAGGGGCGGGTTATTGGTCAGAATGCCGACGGGATTTTCGTAAATGTGCATGCCGTCCGCCGTGCATTCCAAAGTGATGCACTGCTCTGCATCGGCAATGAGCCAGTGCAGCTGTGCCGTCGGCAGTTTTTCGGAAAACGGGGTATCCGTCAGGCATATCTCGCGCAGCATCCCCTTTGCCTCGGCAACGCTTTTGCAGCTGCCGAGCAAAAACGGGATCAGTTCAAACTGCGCAAGATTTCTCCGCCCCGGCGCCGGCTTTTCATAAACGGCATTCCCCACAAAATTGAGCCCGGCGCAGCAAAGCCCCGCCTCGTTCACCGCATCATAATACAGCGGATAGCCGTCGATGACACATGCCATGCCGATCATGGCAAGATGCTTTTCAAGCACTCCGCCGTGCCGCAGAGAAAACGGAAAATTGCGCGGCGTGATCACGACCCGGTCTCCGTAGGAAAATTCATAGTCCAGTGTTCTGCCGAAATAAAAATCCTTTGTTTTATAACATGCCGCAGTGCACATAAGCGCTCTCCTTTTTTTGCAAAGCTTTTGCAGACAGGGCTCAGTCCGTAAAGGTCTGCACCCAATAGCTTGAATACTCGCCAAGCCCCGTGAGATATCCGACGCCGAGCTTCCCATATCCCGGGTTCAGAATATTGGCGCGATGCCCCGGAGAATCCATCCATCCGTCCATCACCTGTTTCGGCGTTTGATAGCCCGCCGCTATATTCTCCCCGGACAGGTGCCAGTGAATACCGAAAGCATCGAGCATTTCATCGGGAGCGCCGAAATTCGGGCTTTCATGTTCAAAATAGCCGAAAACAGCCATGTCCTGCGCCTTCAGGGTTGCGACCGAGCAAAGCTCCTCGGAAAGCTCCAGCGGGGCAATCCCTTCTTTTGCGCGCTCTTCATTCACAAGGCGCAAAACCTCCTGCACATATGCAAGCTGGATTTCATCCGGCTCAAACGGCGGCAGCTCCCCAAGATCGGAGCGCTCCGGCTCTTCAATTTCTCCGTCCCAATCGTCCTCAATGCCGAGCGTGAGGGTGATATACCGCTGCAAAAGCGAAGCCGCCTGCGCCCGCGTTGCGTTGCCGCGCGGGTCAAGATAAAGCGCGCCGTCCAGCGGAATGCCGCTCAGAATGCCCGCGGCATTTGCCCAGGACATCGCCTCGCGCGCCCAAGAGCTGACAGTATCCGCATCGGCAAACGAGGAAAGATCCGCTCCCGGAACCACATCGACCGAAAGATACCTCGTATAGCGCATCATAATGGCGGCAAGCTGCTCCCGCGTGATGTTTGCATTCGGCTCAAACATGCCTTCCCCGGTGCCGCTGACAATTCCCTGCGATGCCGCCCAGACGACCCCTTTTGTATACCATGTGCCGTCCGGCACATCCCAAAACGGGTTTTCCTCGCTCACTTCGGGGCTGCCCTCGCGCCTCCACAAAACGCTGACAAGCATTGCCCGCGTCAGATATGCCTCTGGCGAAAAAGTCGTAGCGTCCGTGCCGGCAAACAGTTGATTTTGGTATACATAGCGCACCGCATTTGCATACCATGCGGTTTTCCGTACATCATAAAAAGGGTAGCTTGCCGCCGCCGCGCAGGGCAGCAGCAAAACGGAAAACGATACGGCAATCATCAGCAAAAATGCAAGAATTCGTTTCATCGTTTTTACTCCTTTTGAATTATTTCGTTATTTCTATTTTCGGCGGCAAAGCCGCAAAGAGGTCAGCATTCAATGTCAATGGCGCTTCGCGCAAGGCGAATGGATTTGCAAAGAGCCGAAGCGGCGACATGGCGCGGGTCGGCTTTATACGCGGCAAGATCGGCAAGGCTGTCAAATTCTGCAATCAAAGCAGCGTCATACGCATTCTCTGCATTGCAGCTTTGTTTCAGCTCCATCGCGCGGATCTGCGGGATCTGCCCCTGCAAAGCGCGCAGAGCGGCGAAAAATTCCTGCTGCTCCCGCTTTGTATCGGGGCCGAATTTCCAAAGTACAATATGTTTGATCATAACGCTTCCTCCCGGCTTATACAAATACAAACTGTACCAATATCATATAAAAAAGCGTGCCGAGCGCCATGGAAAGCAGCATATTCCTTTTCCATGCCTGCAGCCCCGCGACAAGCGCCATGGCGCAAAGCTCCGGCAAGCCGTGCCATGCGGTGAACACCGCATCCTTAAGGCAATAGACCACAAGCAGCCCGACGGAGGCGAAGGGCAAAACCTCTCCGAGATATTGCACAATGCGCGGCGGCTTTTTCCCCTCCGGGAAAAAAACAAAAGGCAGAAAGCGCGTCAGCATCGTTCCGAGCACCACAACGGCGATGGTAAGCATTTGTTGTCTGAGCGTCATTTTGTCTGCCTGCCTTTCCGAAAATAATCGGGCAGCAGCAGTGCGACAATGAGCGCCATGGCAGGAATCATAAACCGATCTCTGAAAAGCAGCAGTGCAAGCAGCGCAGCGCCGACACCGATCAATGCCGGGCGATGCTTCTTTGTGTCTTGCCATTGACCGACAAACATCACCACAAACAGCGCCGTCATCACAAACTCAATTCCCTTGGTATTAAAGGTAACAAGACCGCCGAGCAATGCGCCGAGCGTTGCCCCGCCGACCCAATAGATCTGATTGAGCAGCGTAACAAAAAACATGAACCACCCGCGGTCCACCCTGGGCAGCGGCGTCACGGCGCAGTTGATCGAAAAGGTTTCATCGCACATGCCGAAAATAAGATAGGCTTTTTTCAGCCCCGTGCCGCGGTATTTCTCAAGCATGGAGATCCCGTAAAACAAATGGCGCGCATTGACCATCAGCGTCAGCAAAAAAGCATGCAGGGGCGCAAACGGCGCCGTCAGCAGCTGCGCCGTGACAAATTCCATCGAGCCCGCATAAATCAGCGTGCTCATCAAAACCGGATACCACACGGAAAAGCCCAGGCTTCGCACAAAAAAGCCGTAGGAGATTCCGACAAACAAAAATCCGATACAGATCGGCAGCGTATAAGGCAGAGCCGCCCGAAAAGCCTTGGTTACCATAAAAAGTTTCCTCGTGAAAATGCGCCGCTTTCCGTTCAATCGGCAAGCACAAGGATAAGCGCAGGGGCAGAGCGGTCTTCCTCTTTGTTTTCCGCCGTTCCGATTTTTTCGAGCAGCGCGCCGTCAAGAAACAGAGTATCGCCGCTGATCGTAACCGCATGCGTGATCTCCCGGGCGCTGTCCGAAGCAAGATCCTGCGCAAAGACGCGCCTGCCCTCAATGCTGCGGTCAAATGCAATACGCAGTGAATGGTAAAACCCGAATATGCCGCACGGACGATCGGCATGCGCCCCGCAAACACTGATCTGCGCCCGCACGGGCTGCTGCTCTTTTCCCCCGACCGTGCGCGGGAAGGTGCCGACGGAAAACACACCCGTATCGGGATGCAGTGCCGCCGCGGCGTAAGGCAAAAGCCCTCCCTCCGCATCGGCGCGGCAAACGGGCAGCGCCGTATTGCGCGCAAAGCAGATCGGCGCCGTCTGCTGCTTTGTCGTTTGCCCGTAATAGGGCCATTCGGCCGCATCCTGCGGGAAGAACCAGGCGTCGCTCTGCGTCTCTTCGCTGCAAAGGTTTTGGCAGCGATCCAGCCCGAACGGCGGCGCAAGGCGCTGAAAATGCAGTGCCCGCGTAATTTCCGCCGCGCGCTGCGGCGTTTTCAGCGGGTGATGCATCAGCCCCATGGAGCAGCCAAGCACAGCCGCAATCGGCGCCAGATGCTCCACATTCGGAATATGCCGAAAAGAGGAGGGCGCATAGCCGCCGGGGCGCTCGAACAAAACACGCAGCCGCATCAGAGTCGATACATAAGCAAGCGGCTCCATAACATCGTAGGTTCGGAAATAATCACTGACGGGCAAAAGATCATAAATGGTATTCAGCCGCTTTTGATATGCAGGCTCGTTTTTCTCCTCCGGCTGCACCGCAAGGGGGTCAACAACGCTTGTCTGCTCAATCAAAATGCGCGGCGCATATTTGCGCAGCGCCTCACCGAGCACCGCGCGGTAGAGAAATTCATGGCTGTCCCAGCCCCAGTCGATTTTGAAATAACGCACATCCGCCGCATTGCAGCGCTGTGCAGCCCGCTCAAAATGGGCTCGAAAGCGATCAATGGGCATAAATGTGTTGCCCTTTCGCGGAAACTGCGGAGAGATCCAAAGTCCAAAGCCCGCAAAGCCGCATTCCCGCACGGTTTTGCCGATTCCGAACAAGCGCTGCCCGGGCGTATCGCCAAACAGGGAAAACCGCGCCGCATCGGGGCAAACAGAGCCGAAAATATGTCCGTCGCGCGGGTTGTGCGTGCCGTAGGGCACATCCCATCCGTCGTCCAAAACAACCAAAAGGTCGCCCCGCAGCTCCTGCGGGAAGGTATGCAGCGCGCCGTCCGGCGCAAACAGATAGCGCTGATTGATGCCGTCTCTTTGGCGCACACAGCCGTCCTGCGGCGCATCGCTCGGATACCATTCCCCTTGCGTTCCCCAGGTGCAAAAATAATTGCCCGTATCAAAAATTTGTTTTTCCGGAATCAGATTCATCGGTTCTCCTCACTGTTTTCTTTTGTCGGGAGCGGCACGGGAGCACCGTCAAGCGCCGCGGATACAAGCGTCTCGCCGCAATAGCAAAGCTTCAGAGAAAACGGCGGCGCATCTTTTTGCAGCAGTGCAAAAAAGAGCGCGTCCCCCTGCCACATCGGCAAAGTCTTCAGCGCCTCCCGCGGGATAAAGGCAAGCTCGCCCTCCTCGCATTCGTGCAAAGTGCCCGTATAGCAATCCGAGGTGTATAAATGCATATATTCGGTTTCATACCGATCACTGACAAAGGTGACAATGCCGCGAAAGCGATAGGAAAGCAGCCGCAGCCCCGTTTCCTCATAAACCTCGCGCCTAAGACACTCCTCAGGCGATTCGCCCTCCTCGAATTTTCCGCCGATGCCGACCCATTTCCCCGCATTTTCATCATTTTTCTTTTTGTTGCGATACAGCATCAGCACGGCGCCGTCCGCGCGGGAAAGATAGCAAAGCGTTGTATTCTTCATGCGTTTTCCTCCGCTGTGCACAAATACGAAATGTCCCATGCGGGCACCGAGCGATCCCGCAAAAGATAAAAGCGATACGGAACGCCGAAGGAAGAAATCAGCCGCGGCAAATCATATAAATCCTGCGGGCGATGATATGCGCTGACCAGAAGCGTCGGGCGATGGGTGCGGATTGTTTTTTCCGCACCGCAAAGTGCCGCATGCTCCGCCCCCTCCACATCGAATTTTAAAAAATCCGGTGCGGCACCGGCCAGGAAAGCATCCGCACTGAGCGCGGGCACGCTTGTCGCCTTTTCGGTATGAGACAGAGCAAAAGAAGCATCCTGCAAGGAAGCGCTGCGGCTGCCCGCACCGCAAAAACGCAAAATCCCCGCTTCGCTCCATGCGGCGGCACAGGCAAGCTGCACGCTTTGGGACAGCCCGGCGCAATATTGCTGCAGCCGTGCGAAGCTGCGCGCATCCGGCTCCATCGCAAAAACCGTCTCCATGCCCGGATATGCCTCCAGCATTTTTGCAACCGTATCTCCGCGATAAGCGCCGAAATCCGCATAGCAGCGTACCTTTCGCGGCATGCGGGCATCGCGCGACCAATGGCAGCGCTTTGTGCGCAAAAGCGGGCGGACGGAGCCGCTGCGGCGATATTCCATAATATCGTCAAACATCGCACGGGAGGCAGCATCCGCAAGGATGGCGCGCGCCGCGGCATATTCTGCTTCGTGCGCTTTGTAAAATGCGCCGTCAAACACCTCGTCGCCTGCCACGGGCACATCGGGCGCATAAAGCCCATGGACGCGGTCCAGCGCCGCAAAGCGCTGCAGCACCTCTTCCCGATCGGAGCCAAAGCCGAGCACCACGGCAAAATCGCCGTACTTTTCGCAGGCGGCGGCATAACTCAGCACCTTTTTTCCCATAAAGCTCTGCCCGCGCACAAATTCGTCGCTTGCGAAAAAATCCGAAACGGAAATGCCGTGCGCCGAAAGCGCCGCAAGCACCTTTTCCGCGCCGTTTCCCATGCCGTACATCAGAATCGGCAGCGTTTGGGTGCCAAGGCGCGCATAAACATCCATCTCCATTGCCCCATCTCCAAAAAAGAGACCTGCAAAGCGCAGGCCCCTTTTTTCATGCATTTGATCAGCCGCGCGTTACGATTTCGTAGGTATCCTTTGCGATCATCAGCTCTTCATTGGTGGGGATCACAAGCATACGAACCTTTGCATTCGGCGCGGAAATATCGATTTCTTTGCCGCGCAGCGCATTCTTTTCTTCGTCGATTGCAACGCCGAGGAACGCAAGCTTCTGCGCAACTCTCGTGCGGTAATGCGGGTTGTTTTCGCCGATGCCGCCCGCAAACACGATGGCATCAACGCCGCCCATTGCCGCGGCATAGCCGCCGATGTATTTCACAAGCTGATGGCACAGCATGGATTCGATCAGCTGATAGCGCTTATTGCCCGCCTTTGCGCCGTTTTCGATATCGCGGTTATCGCTTGTGACCTGGGAAACGCCCAGGATACCGGATTTTTTGTTCATGATCGTGTCGATTTGATCCGGCGTGAGATTTTCCTTTTTCATCAGAAGCGGAACGATTGCAGGATCGATCGAACCACAGCGCGTTCCCATGATGATGCCCTCAAGAGGCGTCACGCCCATGGAGGTGTCAAGGCATTTTCCGCCGTCCACAGCGGCAATGGAGGAGCCGTTTCCGAGGTGGCAGGTAACGATTTTCAGCTCTTGCGGCTTTTTCCCGAGCATCGCGGCGGCACGCATACTGATATAACGGTGTGAGGTGCCGTGGAACCCGTAGCGACGGATCTTATATTTTTCGTAGTATTCATAAGGAAGCGCATACAGATATGCATAATCCGGCATGGTTTGGTGGAATCCCGTATCAAACACGGCGACCTGCGGTACATCCTTGCCCATGATCTCCTCGCAGGCGCGGATGCCGGTGAGGTTATGCGGATTGTGCAGCGGGCCGAGCTCGCAGCATTCCTCGATCGCCGCGATGACATCCCCGTCGATCAAAACGGAGCCGGAGAATTTCTCCCCGCCGTGCAGCACGCGGTGACCGACGGCGCCGATCTCGCTCATGGAGGAAATCACGCCGAGGGTCGGATCCGTCAGGGTCTTGATCACAAGCTTGACCGCCTCTTCGTGATCCTTCATCTGAATGTCGATTTTATAGGTCTCTCTCCCGGGCACGGAATGCTTAAAATTGCCGCCCGCGATCCCAATGCGGTCGCACATGCCCTTGGCAAGCAGCGACTCATCCGTCATGTCGATCAGCTGGTACTTAATAGAAGAGCTGCCGGCGTTGATCACCAGAATTTTCATGCTGTTTATTCCTCGTCTTCATCATAAATTGCACCGTTTGTGCCATGGTCCGACAAAACGGCACCCCATATGTGGTAGTTTACCACATTGCATCCTTGTTTTCAAGAGATTTTCGAGACTTTTTCGAAAAGTGCTCTCGGATGTTAACATAAAATTAACAGAAACCCCCTTTCGCTCTCCGTGCGGTTTGCTGTATCATGTAAAATAGGAATGTTTTGCAAAATGAAATAAAGGACAAAACTACATGGGAATTGCAAATGTTATTTCGCTGCTCTCGGGCGTTGCGTTGTTTCTGTTCGGCATGTGCCTTATGGGAGACGGACTCAAAAAGGTTGCGGGCAGCCGTCTGGAACTGATTTTGTACCGCCTTTCAAGCAACCCGTTTAAGGGAATCCTGCTCGGCACCGGGGTCACCGCCGTGATCCAATCCTCCTCGGCAACCTCCGTTATGGTGGTCGGCTTTGTAAACTCGGGGATGATGAAGGTCAAGCAGGCAATCGGTATTGTGCTGGGCGCAATTCTCGGCACCTCCATCACCGGCTGGATCATCTGCCTTTCCTCTTTGGACGGCGGCTCCGGCATTGTGCAGCTGCTTTCCACCAGCGTTCTCACCGGCATCATCGCCGTCATCGGAATTATCTTCCGCATGTTCTGCAAAAACCCGACCCTAAAGCATGTGGGCGACATTATGCTCGGCTTTGCGGTTTTGATGTACGGTATGAGCGCCATGTCCGATTCCGTCGCGCCGCTGCGCCAAAGCGAAACATTCATTCGTTTGCTCACCAGTTTTCAAAACCCGTTTCTCGGCATTTTGGCAGGCTGCCTGATCACCTGCGTTTTGCAATCCGCCTCCGCCGCCGTCGGTATTCTGCAGGCGCTTGCCGTCACGGGTGCGGTTGATTTTTCCGTTGCGCTGCCCCTGATTATGGGCATTGCCATCGGCGCAGCCGTTCCTGTTCTGCTCTCGGCAGCCGGCGCGACCACTGCCGGAAAGCGCACCGCCTTTGTCTATCTGCTCATTGATACCGCAGGCGTCGTTCTCATTGGCGCCCTGTTCTATACGGCAAACGCCGTCTGGCAGTTTGATTTTGTGCACCGCACCATGACGACCGTTTCCGTCGCCCTGCTCAATACCCTGTTCCGTCTGCTTACCGTCGTGCTGCTTGCCCCCGCAATCGGTCTTTTGGAAAAGATCGTTTGCCTTTTGTTCCCCGCCCGCGCAGAGGAAGAGGAAGACACCGCAGAAATCGACCGCCTGGAAGAGCGCTTCATCGAGCACCCCGCCATCGCTATGGAGCAAAGCCGCTTTGCAATGAATTCCATGGCGCGTAAAACCGAGGCAAATCTCGGCAGAGCGTTCTCCATTCTTGAAAAGTATTCCGAGCCGACCTTCCAGCTCATTCAGGAAAAGGAGCAGGTCATCGACCGCTACGAGGACAAGCTCGGCACCTATCTTGTCAAGATCACGCAGCGCGAGCTGACGCATGATCAAACAAAGGAAATTTCAAAATTTCTGCATACCATCAGCGATTTTGAGCGCATTGCGGACCATGCCGTCAACCTCAGCGAGGCGGCACGCGAAATTGCGCAAAAGCGCGTTGTTTTTTCGCCGAATGCCCAAAAGGAGCTCAGCGTGATCACGGCGGCCGTCAAAGAGATTGTCTCAATTTCCACCAAGGCCTTTATCGAAAAGGATCAGATCCTTGCGCTGCGGGTCGAGCCGCTGGAGGAGCTGATCGACGGGCTCTGCGATGAGATGAAGCTGCATCATGTGCAGCGCATTCAGTCCGGCGACTGCACCCTGTCTCAGGGCTTTGTGTTCAACGATCTTCTCACCAACCTGGAGCGCATTGCGGACCATTGCTCCAACATTGCCGTCGCCATGATCGAGCTTGAGATGGACTCCTTTGATACGCACGAATACCTGAATTCTCTGCGCAAAACGCATGACCGCTCGTTTGAAGACTATTTCCGCGAATACCGCCAAAAATACAGCATCGATTAAACGGCTGTCGAAAGGAAATCCCCATGAAACAACAAACCAAAAAGACGCTTTCCGCCCTTTTGCTCTGCGCGCTGCTGTGCGCCGCGCTGGCAGGCTGCAAAAAAGACGCACCGCAAGAGGAAGACTCTTCCTCCTCCGAAGCGCATACAACCGCCCCCGCGGAAAGCGACGCATCGATTTCCGCGTTCACCGCAACCTTTACCGCAAGCGGCGTGCGCAGTGATTTTCCGTCGGTGCCGGCACTTTTGACCGTAGACGGACAACCGGTAACCTACGATGAATATCGCTATGCAAAGCTATGGTATCGCGATTATGTCGGTCATACCGATCAGGGCTATTGGGATGCCAATCCGGAGCAGGCAGCCGCAGCGGAGGAAGCAATTCTTGCGCAGATCAAAAAGCTGCATGCCGTTTTTTCAGAAGCCGAGCGTCTCGGCCTTGCGCTGACAAGCGAAGAAATCAAAACGCTTGACGATACTGTCGCGCAGCAGATTGAAGACGCGGGCTCGGAAGCCGCTTTGCGCGCGGCGCTTGCAAACTACGGGGAGACCCTTTGGTTTTATTACTATTATTCCGCCTATGAGGCGCTGAGCGAAAAGCTGCAAAATGCATATGCCGCGGCGAAAAGTAACGAAGAGGTGCTGGCATTCGGCAAAACCGAGGATGTCGTGCGCTTCAAGCAAATTTCCCTTTTGCGCAACGAGAGCGGCTCCAATGAATCCGCCATTAAAACACAGATGAACGAAATTGCCGCCCGGCTCCAAAGCGGTGAAGAGTTTGACACGCTCCTGCGGGAATTCTCCGCCGGGAAAACCGATGCGGAAACCGCCGAGCGCAAGCTCAACGCAGGCTTTATAAATCAATATCCGGACGGATTGCTGCGCAGCCGCGAGGTGCTCAGCGTCAATGTTTCGGATGTGCTGTTTTCCCTGAAAGAGGGAGAGCGCAGCGGTGTTGTCCGCACCGATTACGGCTATTCTGTTTTGTGGCGCCTGCCGAAAACGGACGCCTTTCTCTCTGAGCAGCTGGATGAATTGCGTTCGCTGATGGCAGAGGGACTTTTAGAGGAAAACATTAATACCTTCGCCGCGGATATGCCGCTTGAATACGGCTTTTCCTATGACCGTTATAAAAATATGTCGCCGGATTAAAAGCTGCCGATGGCAGAAAAGAGCGCTCCCCGCAAAAATTTGCGGAGGGCGCTCTTTGCCTCGAAATTCCCGCTTTTTCGGAGGAAGTGCTTTGTGCGCGACCACCGCTGCTCAATCTCTGCGGTACTTTTTATGAGCAGGACCTTCCCTATACAAAGGAGGAATATTTGAAACACCTTAAAGACACAAAAGCATTTGCTGCTGCACATCCGCACTGCACGCTGCGACAGCTGCAAACGCCCGCATTCTCCAATCTGCAAATCTTTATTTTCAAAGGGGAGTGGGCAATGGTCTCCAAAAACCGCTCTCCTGCCGTTCACTTTATGATTCGCCATCCCGCCCTGTGCCGCGCCATCGAACGGTTTTCCCCTCCCCTTGTGGAATGCTGAATAAACAAAAATCGCAGCCGCGCCCGTCTGTAAATCTTTGCAGCGTGCGCGGCTTTTTGCTTTCGGCACATAAAAAATGTAAGAAATATGCGAATTGTAAGAAAAAAGTAAGAATCAATGAATTTCGGCTTAATTCTCCGCTTTTCGCTTGACAATCCGTTTTCACCCCCCTATAATTATTTTATCAATGGCACTCTTCAGGAAAAGGAGGACTTTATGCCGTCTTTGATTTTAAATGAACTTGCGCAAACCGCTGCGCGCCTGCCGCATCACCCCGCCGTAATCGACGAGGCGGGAACGCTCAGCTGGCAGGCGCTGTATGCAAAGGCGCAGTCCGTATCAACGGCACTTGCCAAACAAGTCCCGCCGCGCCGACCGATCTGTGTTTTTGCGGAAAAAAGCACCGAAGCACTGGTTGCTTTTTTCGGCATTGTCGGCGCAGGTTGCTTTTATACTTATCTTGCCCCGGAGCTGCCCGGCGCAAGGCTTGTGCAAATTGCAAATTTTCTTGCCCCCGCCCGCATTCTGACAACCGATGCCCTGCTTCCCCGCGCGGCAGAGCTGTTCGGAAAGACCCGTGTATGCGCAATCAGCGCCCTTTGCTCCGCCTGCGCCGACTGCGCCTTGCTCGAAGTGATACAAAGCAGAATGATCGATACCGACCCGCTTTATATCAATTTCACCTCCGGCTCCACCGGTGCACCAAAAGGCATTGTGATCTCCCATCGCAGCGTGTGCGACTTTATTCCCTGCTTTTGCGAACGGTTCGGAATCTTGCAAACAGACATCATTGCCAACCAAGCCCCATTTGATTTCGATGTCTCCGTGAAGGACATTTATTCCGCCGTGCACACGGGTGCAACGCTCCTGCTCATTCCGCGGCGTTTGTTTTCCGTTCCTGCAAAGCTGCTCGATTTTCTTTGCCTTCACAAGGCAACCACCCTGATCTGGGCGGTTTCGGCGCTGTGCATGCTCAGCGCATTTCACGGGCTTGACTATCGTGTGCCGCACAGCATCAATAAGATCTTGTTCAGCGGAGAGAGCATGCCCGCAAAACACCTGCACTACTGGCGCGCGCATTTGCCGCATGCCCTTTTTGTTAACCTCTACGGCCCGACGGAGATCACCTGCAACTGTACCTATCACATTCTGCAGGCGGAGGAGCCTTACGAAAACGGAATCCCCATCGGCAAGGCTTTTCCGAATGAAGAGGTTTTTCTGCTGGACGGCGGGCAGCACCGCATCACAGAACCGAACACCGTAGGGGAAATTGCGGTACGCGGGACCGCTTTGGCACTCGGCTATTGGAATGCGCCGCAGGAAAATGAAAAACGCTTTGTGCAAAACCCGCTTTGCACCGAATATCCCGAGCAAATTTATCGCACGGGAGATCTCGGAAAATATGATGAAAACGGTGATCTCCGCTTTTGCGGCAGAGCCGATTTTCAAATCAAATACATGGGGCACCGCATTGAGCTCGAAGAAATTGAACGCGTCATAGGCTCACTGTGCGGGGTGGAGCGCTGCTGTTGCCTGTTTGATTCTGCGCGAAGCCGCCTGTGCGGATTTTACGCCGGTACGATGCAAAGCGACGAAGTCTCTCGAAAACTCAGAGAAATTCTTCCTGCCTATATGATTCCGGGAAAGCTGCAAAGGCTGGCAGCACTGCCGCTGAACAAAAACGGAAAAATTGACCGAAACGCATTAGGAGACCTTCTATGAACGACCAAAAGATTGCTCTGCCTGCAGAGCGGGGCGCATTTTATCTCTTTGACCCCGACCGCGCTTTGGAGCGTGTCCGGCTTCTGCGCAGGCATTTGCCGCCGAACACCGCCGTTTGTTATGCCGTGAAAGCGAACCCTTTTTTATGCGGCGCGCTGGCAGGACATGTTGAGCGGTTTGAGGCCTGCTCTCCCGGAGAACTGCGCATCTGTAGTGCCGCAGGCATCCCCGCAGAGAAAACGGTAATCTCCGGTGTGTATAAAACACCCTCCGTAACAGAAAACGCAGTCAACGAGAGCGGAGAGCAACTGTATACGGTAGAATCCCTGTCTCAGTTTTCTCTTCTGAAATCCCTTTCCGAGAGCCGGCAAAAACCGCTGCGAATCCTGCTGCGCCTCAGCAACGACAGCCAGTTCGGCATGGACCGGAAAACCCTTTTCTCTCTCATTGAAAACAGGGGGCGCACGCCGCAACTTTATTTTATCGGGATTCAATATTTTTCGGGCACGCAGAAAACCTCCCTCAAAAAGCTTGCGCGGGAGGTAAGCATGCTGGATGCGCTGCTGGATGAGCTTTTCTCCCGCTTTGAGTATCGCGCACCGGAGCTTGAATACGGCACGGGCTTCCCCGTTTGCAATTTCACGGACGACACCCTGGATGAGGAAGCCTTTTTGCAGGACTTTTGCGCCTTGCTGAGCGGAATGCGGAATCACCCGCGTCTCACAATTGAGCTCGGGCGGAGCATTGTCGCCGACTGCGGAAGATACTATACACATGTGGCGGATCTGAAACAAAACAACGGCCAAAATTATATCATCACCGACGGCGGCATGCACCATATTGTCTATTACGGGCAGCATATGGCAATGCGCCATCCGTTTGTCCGCGTTGTCGGAAAAGAAAACATCCCCGCAAAAACCGCCTACACCGTGTGCGGAGCGCTGTGCTCCATGAACGATATTCTGGCAAAACAGATGATGCTTCCCGATGTTGCAACAGGCGACCTGCTGTGCTTTGAAAATGCAGGGGCATATTGTATGACGGAAGGCATTTCCCTGTTCCTCAGCCGTGCGCTGCCGGCCGTATATCTTTTGCAAAACGGGAAGCCCGTCCTTGTGCGCAGGGCAATCGAAACCGCCCCGTTCAACACAGCGGTGCCGCTTATATAAACCGAAGTAAAACCGAAAAAAGGAGTTATCACCATGGAAAAACTGCTTGCCTTATTAAATGAAATTCAGCCCGGTGTTGATTACGGAAACCGCACCGATCTGATTGACGGACATATTCTGGAATCGCTCTCTATCCTTTCCCTTGTCGCGGCAATAGAGGATACCTTCGACATCACCGTTCCCGCGGTGGAAATCGTCCCGAAAAATTTCAATTCCGCGGCGGCAATGTATGCCATGATCCGGCGCCTTAGCGACGAGGAATAAAAGCATGCAGCTCCTTTCCGATCTGCAAAGAGGTGTCGTGCCCGGGCTTATCAGCTGCTTTTCCGTCGCATATCTTGCCGTTTTTCTGCCGCTTTGTCTTGTTTTCTATCAAATCGTTTCGCAGCGCGCCCGCCGCGTCGTTCTGTTGGTAGCAAGCTATCTTTTTTCGTTTCTCATCAGCGGCAAGCTGGCCGTCTTTTTATTTTTGTCAACGCTCTCCGTTCACTATTTCGGAATTTGGCTGGACAGGCTGCAAAAAGACGAAGCGGCTCTGCTCGGCATGAGCACCCGGGAGGAGAAAAAGTCGATCAAAGCTGCATGCAAAAAACGGCAGCTCGGCGTACTCCTGTTTGCAGTATCGCTGCACCTTTGCGTTTTGCTCACACTGAAATATACGCCGTTCTTTGCGCAGAATATCAATCATCTGCTCAAGGCATGCGGAGCTTCCTTTCCTCTTAAGATTCCGGCTTTTTTGTTGCCCGTCGGCATTTCGTTTTATACGCTTCAGGCAATTGCGTATCTGACGGACGTATATCAAAGAAAAATTACGGCGGACGGCAATCTCCTGCGCCTTGCCCTTTTTCTTTCGTTTTTTCCGCAGATCGCGGAGGGCCCGATCTGCCGCTATTCGCAAACAGCACAGCAACTCTATGCGGCCAAAAGGATCCGATATGAGGCTTTTCTGCTCGGTTCCTGGCGCATTTTGTTCGGGCTTTTCAAAAAACTGCTGGTTGCGGACAGGCTGAATTTGTTTGTCAAAACCGTATTTGACGCAAAGGAAAAAAACGACGGTGCCGTGATTGCCTTTGCCGCACTGTGTTTTACCGTGCAGCTGTACATGGATTTTTCCGGCTCGATGGATGCCGCGCTCGGCACCGCGCAGATTCTCGGCATTGCCCTGCCGGAAAATTTTGCACGCCCGTTTTTCTCCCGCTCCGTCTCGGAATTTTGGCAGCGCTGGCACATCACCCTCGGCACCTTTTTTAAGGACTATGTGTTTTTCCCGCTGAGCATGACAAAGCCTCTGAAAAAGCTGACGGCCAAAGCGCGCAGGCACATCGGAAATCATTTCGGCCCGCTGCTGGGCGGTTCCGTTGCGCTTTTTTGCGTTTGGCTTTGCAACGGGCTTTGGCACGGCGCAGGCTGGTTTTACATCGCATTCGGCATGTATCATTTCTGCCTGATCCTATGCGGGAACCTCACCATGCCGCTGAGCCGTTTTTTGCTGAAAAAACTGCATATCAATGCCGGTGGGCTCCCCTGGCAACTCTTTCAAACGGCTCGCACCTTCGTGCTTGTTGTCATCGGCGAACTGATTTTCCGCTCAAACGGACTGAGCATCGCGGCGGGCATGCTGCGCCGCATCTTTACTTCATTTCATCCGCAGACGCTCTTTGACGGAACCCTGGTGCAAAACGGGCTTGACCGCATGGATCTTGCGGCGGTCGCCGCTGCGCTTTGCATTGTCTTTGCCGTCAGCTTTTGTAATGAAAAAGGCCATTCCGTGCGCGCATGGCTGATGCGCCGCCCGCTCCCTGTGCGCTTTGCAGTGCTGCATGCCGCAATTCTTGCCATCATTGTCTTCGGCGCATACGGAATCGGCTATGTTCCCGTTGACCCGATGTATGCTAATTTCTGAGGAAACAATATGAACAGTATCTCAAGACGAATTTTAAGCGCCATCGCCTTTTTTGCGATCCTGCTTGCTCTTCTGATTGCGCTTTCCGCCCTTTTGCGACCGAAAGGCTTTCGCAGGGAGGACGGTGTGCAGGATCCGATTGCAAACGCCGTATATCTTGAGCCGGAACAAACGATCGATGTGCTTTTCCTTGGCGACAGCGAAACCTATTGTTCCTTTATTCCGCTGCAGATTTATAAAGAACACGGCATCACCTCATTTGTCTGCGGCACCTCTTTGCAAATGCTGAGCTATACCGAGGAATTTTTGCACGGCGTTTTTGAAAAACAGTCCCCAAAAATTGTATTTCTCGAAACCAACACGGTATTCCGCAAAGAAGATATCTTTTCGGAGATTGCGCGCAGTGCCGAGCGGATTTTTCCCGTGTTTCGCTATCATAACCGTTGGAAAACAGTATTTTCGACGAAGGAAAGCCGTGTGCGCAATGCATTTTTGGATGGAGCGAAGGGCTATATCTACGATACATCGCTCAATCCCGCCAAAACCGACCGCTATCTGGTTGAGAGCAATGAAAAAGAACCGCTGCCGCTGCGTAATTTTCACCATGTGCGGGCAATGCGTGATTTTTGTGCGGAGCACGGTGCCCGCCTTATTTTGATCAGCACACCGAGCACCGTAAACTGGTCCATGAAAATTCATAATGCAACGCAGGCACTTGCAGATGAGCTCAACCTTTGCTATATCGACTGCAATCTCAACCGAACCGAAATCCAGATCGACTGGGAGTCCGATACGCGCGATAAGGGAGATCACCTCAACCACTCCGGCGCTCAAAAAGTTACCAAATTTGTCGGAAACTATCTGCAGGAACTCACCCTGTTTGAAGATCACCGCAACGATCCCTCTTACTCTGCCTGGGGCGATGCCGTTTCGGAATTTGAAGCAGCGATCGGCAAAGAACTGCCGTAATAAATGCCGCGCTTTTTCACGGCGCACCCTCTTTTGTCATATACTGTATCAGAAAAGAGGATGAATCGTACCGGAAAAAGGAGATACGCCATGGCAATCAGAATTTTTATCGATCAGGGGCACAACCCGCAAAACCCGAATGCGGGCGCGGAGGGAAACGGCTACCGCGAACAGGACCTGGTCTATACGATCGGGCAGGAGCTGAAGGCTCTGCTGGATGCAAACCCTGCGTTTTCCGCCCGCCTTTCCAGAGAAACCGAAAGCTCGCAGCTCGGCACCTCCGTTGCCTCAAGCCTTGCGGCGCGGGTAAATGCCGCCGTGGAATTCGGAGCGGATTTGTTTCTTTCACTGCACGCAAACGCCTCCGAAAGCGCGGCGCCCTCCGGCAGCGAAGCTTTCGTTTATCGGCTGAATTCCCCTGCCTATTACATTGCCGAGCAGCTCTTGCGCGGGCTGCGGCAACAAACCGGTCTGCCCACACGCGGCGTATTCGTCCGCCCCGGGCTCTATGTTCTGCGCAAGACTCCGATGCCTGCCGTTTTGGCGGAGCTCGGCTTTCTCACAAACCCGCGCGATGCCGATCTCATGGCAAATCAGCCGGCGCTGTTTGCAGGCGGGCTTTACGACGGTCTTGTCACCTATTACGGGGTATAACGCAATAGAATTCTCATTCGCGTCTTACAAAAGCGGCACACAGGAACCCTCTTGTGTGCCGCTTATTTCTTTTTTTCAGGGCAACCGGTCGGCGCGCGGCACGGAAAAATCCGTTTCCACCGTTTTTCTGCAGCCCGGCGGAGAATAAACCCATGTATCGATATGCCCGCCGCGGATAAAATAAGTCAGCGCCCGCCGCGGCATCTGCGCATGGCAGATATCAATGAGAGAAAGCTTGATCTTCATACGGTCAGGCAGAATGCTCTTAATGTAAACCGCGGCGCTCTGCCCGACAAGCACCCCCTCGCGCCGCTCGGCAAGCCCCGCAAGATTCGGCGTCAGCTCCACAAAAATGCCGTAGTCCTCTATGCTGCGCACAATGCCGCGCACCGTTTCTCCCGCGGAAAACTGTGCCGCATTTTCAAGCCATGTGCCAAGCAGCTCTTTGTGGGAAAGATAAAGCCTGCCGCTCTCTTTGTCGACCTGGCGCACAGCTGCCAGAATCTGCATGCCCTCAAAAAAGCGATCGCGCGGGTGCGCAATACGCGATACGGAAACGGCATCCACACTGAGCAGCGAGATTATGCCGCAGCCGACATCGCAGAATGCACCGAACTGCTCCATATGCGTTACCTTGGCGGGAATGACATCTCCCGGGCGAAGCTTTGCAAGATATTCCTCCGCACAGCGTTTTTGGGCGGCACGGCGGGAGAGCAGCGCGCGGGGTCTTCCGTCCGCACCCGTGAAAAAGCCCTGCACGCAAAAGCAGACCGTTTTTCCGACGCGGGTAATCACGGCAATATCCTTGCCGCTTCCCTCCCTCTCATACACCACCTCATCACGCGGGATAATGCCCTGCATTTCCCCAAGCGCCACCGTCAGCGAAAGATCCGCATCGCACAAAACCGCAGGCGCCTCCAAAATGGCGCCGCTTTGCATTGCCCGTTCAAGCACAGCCCTTGCATAATACCGCCGCGATGCGTCGGCGGACAACCCTTCGGGGAAAAAATTCTGTTCGGACACCTTGTCTGCTCCTCCGTTTTTTTCGTCGCTACACTTTACTATATGGTCAAGGCCCTGCGGTTATGTGCTCCGCCGTTGCGGGAAAGAAAAAGATGCGGGCAAACGGTTGCTTTTTTTGAAGAATTGTGGTAAACTGTAAAGACTGCGCTATTGCATAAAACAACGAAGTAAAAAAGGATGTCGGTATTATGCTGCAACTGGAACACATCTTCTGGAATACCCCCAACGGCACACCGATTTTGCAGGATCTTTCCCTGACCATTCCCGACGGGAAGCTGACCGTGATCACCGGTCCAAACGGCGGCGGGAAAACAACGCTTGCCAAGCTCATTGCCGGAATTGAAGCGCCTCTTAAGGGCAGAATTTTGCTGGACGGGGAAGACATTACCTCTCTTGATATCACGCAGCGGGCAAAAAAAGGCATCAGCTTTGCCTTTCAGCAGCCCGTGCGCTTTAAGGGAATCACCGTGCGCCGGCTTTTGGAGCTCTCCTTCGGGAAAAAGGTCTCGGAGGCGCGCCTGTGCGACACCCTCAGCGCAACAGGGCTTTGCGCCAGAGAATATCTTGACCGTGAGGTGAACGCTACGCTTTCCGGCGGCGAGATCAAGCGCATTGAAATCGCAACGGTCATCGCGCGCCACACCCGCCTGAGCGTTTTCGATGAACCGGAGGCAGGCATCGACCTTTGGAGCTTTTCCAACCTCATCGGCGTATTCGAAAAGCTGCGGGGAAAGCTCAACGGCTCCATGGTCATAATTTCCCATCAGGAGCGTATCCTGAAAATTGCGGACGAGATTGCCGTGGTCGCAGACGGCACCGTGCGCCAAAGCGGCAGTGCAGACGCGCTCTTGCCGCAAATTCTTTCCGGGCGCGGCATCCTTGCGGGGTGCACCAAGCAGGAGGCGATGTTCCATGAATGAAACAACGAAAGAACTGCTGCGCATTGTCAGCGATTTTGACGGCTCTTTTCACGGCGCATACAATATCCGTGTGGACGGCACCTGCGCCGGGCGGCAATCCAGCGAGCATATTAAAATTTATACCAAGGAGGATGCTCCCGGTCTTGTGATCAGAGTCGATCCGAACACAAAAGGCGAGCGCGTTTCCATCCCCGCCTGCGTCACGCACGGCAATGTGGATGACCTTGTATATAACGACTTTTTCATCGGAGAAAACGCCGATGTTGTGATCGTTGCAGGCTGCGGCGTGCATACGGACAACGGCGAACCCGCCCGCCACAACGGCATTCACCGCTTTGTCCTGGGCAGCGGCGCGCGGGTGAAATATTTAGAAAAGCATATCGGCACGGGCAAGGGCAACGGCAGACGCACCATTGATCCTGTCACCGAGGCAATTCTCGGCGAAGGGAGCACGCTTGAGATGGACACGGCGCAGATCGGCGGCATTGACCGCACCCTGCGCAAAACAAGAGCCACGCTTGAAAAAAACGCAAAGCTGCTCATTCGTGAGCGCATCCTGACGGAATATGAGCAGCAGGCTGCAACCGATTTTGAGGTGGAAATGAACGGAGAGGGCTCCGGAGTGGATCTTATCTCCCGCTCGGTCGCAAAGGACCGTTCGCACCAATCCTACCGCTCCGTGATCACAGGAAACGCCCCCTGCACCGGGCATTCGGAGTGCGATGCCATTTTAACGGGCTCCGGCACGGTTGACGCTGCGCCCGCGCTCAATGCGCACCATGAAGACGCCGCGCTGATCCATGAGGCTGCCATCGGCAAAATTGCGGGAGAGCAAATTGTAAAGCTGCGCACGCTCGGGCTGACAGAAAGTGAAGCCGAAGCGACCATCATCGACGGATTTCTGGGCTGAGAAGGTGATTTTTTGAGCTTTATCGAGCTTTTCATTCTCGCCGTCGGGCTTTCCATGGATGCCTTTGCCGTCGCCATTTGCAAGGGACTTTCCGCAGGAGAACCAAAAACAAGGCATTACATCTGCGTCGGACTGTATTTCGGCGGGTTTCAGGCGCTGATGCCGCTTATCGGCTATCTGCTCGGCTCGCGCTTTCAAAAGCTGATTGAAAACGTTGACCATTGGATCGCCTTTATTTTGCTGGTGCTCATCGGCGCAAACATGATTCACGAGGCGTTCGGGGATGCGGAAGGGCTCAATGCGGATTTTTCCGTGCGTGCCATGCTGCCCCTTGCGCTTGCAACGAGCATTGATGCGCTGGCGGTCGGCGTTACCTTTGCGTTTTTGGAGGTGCATATCGCTCCTGCCGTTACCCTGATCGGCGTCACGACCTGTCTGCTCTCGGCATTTGGGCTGTGGCTCGGAAAACGGTTCGGCGCAAAATACCGCTCCCGCGCGGTACTTGCCGGCGGTATTGTGCTGATTTTGATCGGCATAAAAATTCTTTTGGAGCATCTCGGCGTTTTTGCGGCGATCGGCGCGGCGCTCGGAATTTCGTAACTGCACAAAATTCATACGGTCGGGCTGCTTTTTTGCCGCCCGACCCTTTTTTGCGGAAAATTTCTGCCGTTTTCGATCGGCGGGGTTGCAAAAAGAAACGAAATATGATATACTGAAAAAAATGAAATCATGCGATGAAGATACGGTTTGAAAAGTTGTAAACTGAGTAGATGAAAAGGAAATCCGGTTCGAATCCGGAACAACCGCCATTACTGTATTTGAAAAGCAGACATGCCTTGCCCGAAGACCGCTGTTTTCCGAAGTTTCAAAGAAAGACGCGATTTGCGGGTACTTATGCTGTGCAGCCGCTTTGCGCTGCTCATAAGTCAGGATACCTGCCGTATCTTTCGGTGAATCACTGTTTTGGTGTGAAAAGTGCAGCCGACTTTCCGCAAATGCGGGAGGCACTGCACTTTTTTCATGCCAAGCGCTGCACCGGACGATTTCGAAAGGAGAAAAACATGCAAAAAATCAATGCAAAGCGATGGCTCAGCGGCATTTTGGCGGCAATTTTGCTGCTTGCCGTGTTCCCGCTCGGCACCTTTGCCGAGGATGGGGATCTCACCATCACAACCAAAGAAGAGCTTCTGCAATTTGCGCAGAGCGTCTCCGGCGGTGAAAGCTATACGGGGAAAACCGTTGTGCTTGCCGCAAACCTTTCTCTTGCAGGCGAGGACTTTGCGGGCATCGGCTCATCCGCTGCCCCGTTCAAAGGGACTTTTGACGGGCAAAATCATATTGTCAGTGACCTTTCCTCCTCCGTCGGCTTTTTTGCCGATGTAAACGGCGGAACGGTGAAAAATCTCATCGTGCGCGGCATGGTTAACGGCGCATCCAACATTGCCGGGGTTGTCGGCAAGCTCACCGCAGGTGCCGTGCAAAACTGCGGCAATGAAGCAAGCGTCAGCGGCGGTGCAAATGTCGGCGGCGTGGTCGGCAGTGTCAACGGCGACTGTACCGTAAGCGGCTGCTATAACAGCGGCGCCGTCAGCGGAACCACCGGCTATATCGGCGGCGTGACGGGACAGCACTGGAGAGCAGGCACGGTGGAAAACTGCTATAACATCGGCACAGTCAGCGGTCCTGCAACCGTCGGCGGCATCACGGGCGGGCACAAGGCCTCTTCTCCTGTGCTGCGCAACTGCTATAGTGCCGGCACCGTAGTTGATACCGCGGGCAATCAGAATAATATCGGCGCCGTGATCGGTGCCACGCGCGGCACAAACGAAAACTGCTATTTTCTCAGCGGCTGCGGCACGAATGATAAAACGGGAATCACCGAGGTCTCTTCCCTTTCCGCCGCGCAGCTGGGCGATGCCTTCAAGGCGGACGAGGACGGCATCAACGGCGGCTTGCCGGTCTTTGCATGGCAAATCAGGCAGCCCGATCTGATCATTACAACCTACGAAGCGCTGAAAAGCTTTGCGGAAGCGGTCAGCGGCGGAGAGAGCTATGAGGGCAAACTCGTTCGCCTCGGCGCCAACATCACCCTGGGCGGAGAAAGCAGCCCATGGACCCCCATCGGCACTGCCTCTGCACCGTTCAAGGGCACATTTGACGGCGGCTATCATGTCATTGATGGCATGGAGATCGCCTCCGGAAGCGCAGTCGGCTTCTTCGGCGCCGTAAACGGCGGCACGGTGAAAAATCTTATTGTCGCGGGTAAGGTAAACGGCGCGTCCGATGTCGGCGGAGTGGTCGGCAAGCTCACCGCCGCCACCGTGCAAAACTGCGGCAATGAGGCAACTGTAAGCGGCGGCGCAAATGTCGGCGGCGTGGTCGGCAGCGTCAACGGCGACTGCACCGTAAGCGGCTGCTATAACAAGGGTGCCGTCAGCGGAACCACCGGCTATATCGGCGGCGTGACGGGACAGCACTGGAGAGGAGGAACGGTTGAAGATTGCTACAATCTCGGCACGGTGACCGGCCCCGCAACCGTCGGCGGTATCACCGGCGGGCACAAGGCAGCTTCCCCCGTTTTGAACCGCTGCTATAACGGCGGCACCGTCGTCGGCAAAAACGGCAGCACCAATAATATCGATGCCGTCATCGGCGCAAGCCGCGGCACCAACACCGATTGTTTCTATCTTGCAGCAAGCGGAACCAGCTCCAAAAGCGGCGTGACCGCCGTCGAAAGCGTAAGCGCTTCGTCCCTGGGCGCGGCATTTGTCGATGCGGATGGCGGCGTGCGCCTTGCATGGGAATCAAAGCGCAGCACCGAGACTCCCGTGCGCCCCGCCTTTGTGGAAAAGACAGCGCTTTCCGCAGCGCTTGCCTCCTATATCAAGGAATCGGTCGCAAGCACAAAGCGGCACGGCAATGTAACGGGCTCTTTGCTCGGCAACCCCGATTATCTCAGCGGCGCAAGCTCCACCGCCACGGACTGGATGGCACTTGCCATGGGACGCTTTTCCTATCTCTGCGGCGGCGAAACCGTCCCCATGATCGACGACGGCACCGGCTATGCCGATTATCTTGCCGCCATGAAATCCTATATTGAGCGCACCTATGCGCAAAACAACGGCATTTTGCACAGCGCAAAGGCGACGGAATGGCACCGCGCAGTTGTGGCAATCACGGCGCTGGGCGGTGACCCGACAAGTTTCGGCACATACAACTCCGCCCCAATCAACCTGATTGCGGACGGCAGCTATAACAATGTGCTGCGCGCCGGCCCCGGCACACAGGGCATTAACGGCTGGATTTGGGGTCTGATTGCAATGGACACCGGCATGTATGATGTCCCGCAGGATGCAAAATACCCGCGCGAAGCCTTTATCAAAGAGATTCTGAAAATGCAGCTGTGCGACGGCGTAAACGGCAACGAATACGGCGGCTGGGTGCTCGGCGGCTACGGCACCTCTTCGGATGTCGATATTACCGCCATGGCTCTGCAGGCACTTGCCCCCTATTATAATGACGATACCGTTTATACTTATACAAACGAAATCAGCAACAAGGAAGTTTCCAAAACCGTGCGCCGATGCGTGGACGAAGCGTTGGAGCGCCTGGGCAGCATGCAAAATGCGAACGGCGGATTCTCCTCCTGGAATACCGATAATGTAGAAAGCATTTCGCAGGTCGTTGTTGCGCTTTGCTCGCTTGGCATCAACCCGACAAGCGATTCGCGCTTTATCAGCACCGAGGGAAAAAGCCTGCTTGACGGCATGCTCCGCTTTAAGCTCACCGACGGCGGATTCTGCCATGTGCTGGGCGGCGGCTGGAACTCCATGGCGACCGACCAGGCAACCTATGCGCTTGTTTCCTATTGGAGACTGGAAAACGGCATGCGCGCCCTGTATGACATGCGAGGAGAGCGCAGCGCTGCGGACACCGCAGCCATTGCGGCGGCGCAGGCAGCCATTGCAGCGGCAAGCGATCCGACCGCTGCGGATTATAAGGCACAGCTGAAAACCGCTCTTGCAGCGTTCCGCGCCGTTTCAAAGGCAGAGCGCCGCTATGTTGACAACTATTCTCTGCTTGCCGCAGGGCTGGACCTTGTCGGCAGTGAGGAAGCGCTTGACAACGATGCGCCGTATGCCGTTTCCATTGCAGTCGATACCCTGCCCAAGAAAGTGCGGTATTATGCGGGCGAGCGGTTTGACGCTGCGGGAATGAAAGTTGTTGTCGTTTACAGCGACGGCTCAAGAAAGCCCCTGACCGAATATAAAGTCTCCCCCACGGGTGAATTTGCCCTCGGCACGGATACGGTTTATATCAGCTACGGCATCCTGCGGACAAGCATCTCCGTTGAGGTGCGCGAACGTATGCCGTGGCAGGGCGAGGGCACCGAAGAAGATCCCTATCTCATCACCTCGGCGGACGATCTTATCGATCTGCGTTACTACATCTCCGAAAAAAATATGAAAACAAGCGGCGTCTGCTTCCGCCTCACGCGCGACATCAATATGAAAAACGCGGGAGACTGGCGCGGCATTGCCGATAATACAAACGGCTTTTGCGGGCACTTTGACGGCGCAGGCTTCTCTGTTTGGAATCTGAACGCCGCAACCTACAATGCCTGCGGTCTGTTCGGCAGACTTGGCAACGGCGCCCTGATCGAAAATCTGACGATTGCCAGCGGTTCGCTCGGCGGGAATTACCACTATTCCATCGGCGCGATTGCGGGCGAGGTTTATTCCGATGCTTCCGTTACCATCCGCAACTGCCGCAACTATGCTTCTCTTCGAGGCGTGTGGGGCATCGGCGGCATCCTCGGCGGAATTGAGGACGGCGCAAGCGCCGTAATCGAAAACTGTTCCAACCACGGTAAAGTCACCGCGCAATATACCGGCGGCGGTATCGTCGGCCAGGTCGGCCCGAACCGCTGGCGCGCAAACGGCGCCGACGTCACGCTGAACAATTGCTACAATGTCGGCACCATCGGCGGAAAGGCTGAATGGGGCGTCGGCGGGCTGCTCGGTGCGCTTCGTATGTGCGGCGATACGGCACAGAGCACCATGCGCAACTGCTACAATGCCGGCGAGATCAAACCCGGTGCCGTCAGCGGCACGCTGCTCGGCAGCATCACGGAAACCACTCTTGTGATCGGAAACGTGTATTCTCTTGCGCAGAACGGTCTTGCGGCATGGGGCAGCTTTGACGATGACGGCAGCGAAACCGTCGGCACCGTCAAGGGCGATGCCGTGCAAAAAACCGAAGCGCAAATGAAAGACTTTGCATTTACGCGGCAGCTCGGCACGGCATTTGCCTCCGACACCGCAAACCAAAACAGCGGCTATCCCATTCTCTCCGGCGAAAAACCGCTCGGCGAAGAAGCGCCGATTCACGGCAGCCTTGAAATTGCAACGGCACAGGAGCTTGCCGAATTTGCAAAGCGCGTGAATGACGGCGAAGCCTTCACCGGAAAAACCGTGCTTCTGACCGCAAATATTGACCTTTCCGCCTATGACAACTGGACTCCGATCGGTCGCTATGAGCGCCGCATGTTCGACGGCTTCTTTGACGGGCAGGGCTTTGTGATCGATAACCTGTATTCCACTGTCGGCGGCTTGTTCGGCTATGTCGGCACCAATGCAACCATTCAGAATGTCGGCATCGGCAGCGGTAAAATCGGCGCGGACAACCTCTCCTTCATGGGCGGTATCGCCAAATGGAGCAACGGCGCAGACTTTATCAACTGCTTCAACGCGGCGCAGATCATCTGCAGCGGCTGGAGCGGCGGTATCGTCGGCACAATCCGCGACGGCGGAGAAAGCACCGTGCGCGGCTGCTACAATATCGGAAAAGTCACGGCAAGAGACTCGGTCGCAGGCGGCATTATCGGTCACCTTTCCACAGGCGGACACGGCACCGATGTGCGCGTCACCGTTGAAAACTGCTACAACCTCGGCGCTGTTACCGCTGCCGACTGCGCCGGCGGTATTGTCGGCAGAGCACAGGCGGGCCATGTGATCAAAAACTGCTACAATGCAGGAAAGATCAGCGTCGTCGGTGAGAACATTCTGGACGGCGCAGGCGGAATCACCGGATTGCTCACAAGCAACAATGAAGTGAGCAATTGCTATTATGACACCGCCTGCTCCGCGCGCGGCGTTGCAAGCGGTACGGATACTGCCACGGGTCTTGACTCGGCAGCATTGCAGTCGCAGGAATTTCTGCAGACGCTCGGCAATGCCTTTAAGGAGGACCGCTACGGCCTGGTCAACGGCGGCTACGCTCTGCTGTACTGGCAAAAGACGCTGCTTGCCGATGAAGTAGACGATGCAGCAGTCAAAATCGAAGCGATCGGAGAGGTGACGCTCGAAAAAGAAGAGCTGATCCTTTCGGCACAGCAGGCATGGGATGCACTGAATGATGCGCAAAGGGCTGCCCTTACAAATTATGCAGTGCTTGCCGCGGCACAGGCGCGCCTTGCCGAGCTCAAAGCCGCAAAACCCGAGACCCCTGAAAACCCGGAACAACCCGGGAGGAACGACCCGCAACAGCCCGGCGAAAAAAACGCAGACGACAATAACACGAAAAATCCGCCGAAGACCGGAGATGAGATGCGTCCCGTGATGTATCTGTTCTGCGCGGTGATTTCTCTGTGCGCGGGGATCGTTGTGCTCAAGCCGAAAAAGCGCGTATAAAACCATACAGCTCTTTTTCAACAATCACCTTATATTTTTGCATGATACGCCGGTGCCAAGCGCCGGTGTATCGCGCGTCTTGAAGGAGTTTTTTATGCACTTTTCAAAACGCTTTTTTGCCGCGGCTTTGGCTTTTGCGCTGTTTTTCTCTTTGCTTTGCGCAGCTCTGCCCGCCTATGCCGCAAGCGGTCCGCAGCTGAAAACGACCCTGCGCGACGGCGCGCTGCAGCGCGGCAGCCGCAAAACCTTTGATGTCTGGGCAAGCAATGCCGCAGGGCAGAAAATCAAATGCTTTGTCACACTCAATGACGAGGAACTTTCCCCCACCTGGGACGACAGCGAGAAAACGAGCTACACTCTTCATTTTACAAAGGAGGGCGATAACCTTGTCACCGTCAGCGCAACCTCCGACGGCGGGCAAAGAACGCAGCTTTCCTATCATATCAATTATCAGAAAGCCAACCCCGGAGATTATATCGGATCTGCGATTTTCAGTATTGAGGCGTTCACCATCGGCTGCGGATATCTCATCGCACCAGTAAGCGTTCCCATCTATGAAGGAGAAACCTCGGCGCAGCAGCTCATCCGCCTGCTGCACAAAAACGGGCTGGTCGGTTATTACGGCGGCAGCGTGGATTCCGCATTTTATCTTGCCTATATTGCCGACGGGACGGCATCGAATGCAAGATATAACAATTATCAGAAAAGCGGCACCGCCTCTTCCCCGAGAAGGCTTGGAATTTCCCCGTCCGTCCCGGCGATTTTGCGTCCGTATCTTGAAAAGACCATGACCTTTTACGATCCGGACGATTATGCAAAAAACTGGACGGGCTATCTCGGAGAATTTGCCATTACAAACGGCTCGGGCTGGATGTATTGCATCAACAATGTCTTTCCCAATGTCGGCTTTGCTGACAGCTTTCTTGGCGACGGGGATGTGGTGCGCGTGCAGTTTACGCTCGGCTACGGTGCGGATATCGGCGGATTTGGCGCCATCGGCACCGAAATCCCGGATGTCAGCGTGCAACCAAGCGGCGGCTACTTTGCCGTTTCCGATAAAGACGGGCTGACCAAAGCGCTCTGCCGCGCCGCGCAAAGCTCCGCCTTTTCCGCGCAGAATGTGCAAGCGGCATATGAAAAAGCCGTGGAATGCATGGCAGCGCTAAACGCCTCACAAAGCACGGTCAATGCCGCCGCAAGCGCGCTGCAAAGCGCTGTTTCAAACCCCGTATGGGAGAGCGAAACGACCGCTGCCCCGGCCACCGCCCCCGCGCAATCCTCCGCCGCAACCGCGCCCGCTCACGGCCAAGGGCAGACCGCGCCCGGAAAAACACCCGGGAGTGCCTCTGCACCGCAGGGAAGCGCCTCTGACGGCGATAGTTTACAGGAATCGGAAACGCCCGCCGTTTCCGAAGAAAACGAAGCCCTCACAACCGCGGCGGAGCAGCTGCCGCACGATACCGCTGCCGAACCCTCAAATGGGAATACACCCGTGCAGAGTAAAGAAGCAGCTCCGCCGATCATCGGCATTCTGATCGGTGTTTTGCTGCTTTGCGGTATTGCCGCAGCGCTTTTCTTCCTGCTGCGCCGCCGGGCGGGAAAGACCGCCCCGGAAAAAACCGAGCCTGAAAAAGAGGGCAGTGATATGCCCGAAAACGAAAAGAGCGAAGCCAAAGCGGGCGAAGCCGAGCAGGAGAAAGCCGAAAAGAAAGGAACACATGACAATGCCTAAGCGTTTTCTCTGTGCTATGTTTTGTTTTTTGTTTCTGCTTTGCCCCCTTCCCGCCGCCGCGGCGCAATCCGAGCAAACGACGGATGTGCTTGCGATTGCAAACGGTATCATCGCCTGGAAAAAAAGCGATAACGGCGCCCCTGCGGACGGCTATCTGATCAACGACAAATATTTGCTGCTTGCAGGCACCACCCCTGGAGATTGGTACCCCATTGCGCTCGGGCGGCTGTGCATTCCCGATAACAATGCGGCATACCTTGCCGTGCTGAAGGATCAGGTGGAGAAGCGCTACCGCGAGCCGGGAAAGCTCAGCGCCGCAAAGGCGACCGAATGGCACCGCATTTCCCTGGCAATCCTTGCAATGGGCGGAGACCCGACAAATTTCGGAACGGATGCAAACGGCGAGCCGATCAATCTCATTGCGGACGGCACCTATAACCGCGGCAGGACAACGCCGCTGGGCCGCCAGGGCATCAACGGCTGGATCTGGGGGCTTATCACGCTGGACAGCCTGCGCTATCCCGTCCCCGACGATGCCTTTTATACAAGAGAAGATATCATAGAGGAAATCCTGTGCTGCCAGCTCAGCGACGGCGGCTTTGCCCTCAGCGGCGAGGTTTCCGACCCGGATATCACCGCGATGGCGCTGCAGGCGCTTGCCCCGTATTACGACAGCGATACTCTCCATCGATACACGCGCAAAATTACGGGGGAAACGGATGAAAAGACCGTGCGTCAGATTACGGAGGAAGCGCTTTCCTGCCTGAGCGCCCTGCAGCTGCCGAGCGGCGATTTCAAAAGCTGGGGAACACAGAATGTGGAAAGCACCGATCAGGTCGTTGTTGCGCTGTGCTGCCTTGGCATCGACCCGCTGAGCGATCCGCGGTTCATCAAAGACGGCAATACCCTTTTGGACGGGATCCTGCGCTATCGCATGCCGGACGGCGGTTTTGTGCATTCCTTTACCTATGACCCGGATAACCCCACCTCCCTGCCAGACCACTCCAATACCATGGCAAGCGAGCAGACCCTTTATACCATGGCTGCCCTGTGGCGGCAGCAAAACGGGATGCGCACACTGTATGACTTTCGCCCGGAACAGAACACGGCACCGGAACAGGCCGCCTTTACCGAGGAAGATTGCCGTACCGTGGACGCTCTGCCGCAAAAGCTGACAACCGAGCAGTATGTTCTTGTCGTCACGCTGGCGGATAAGCTGCAGAAAAGCCCCGATTTTGCACAAAAAGAACACTATGCGGCAAAGCTTGCCGACGCCAAGGCACAAATTGAACAGGTGCAGGCACAGATCGATGAACTGAACCAAACCATCGAGGAAAAGCTGTATCCCTTTGAGAATATTACTCTGCGTGACAAAAAAACGATCGATGAAATTGTCGAGCGCTACAAAGCACTGAGTGAATACGACCGGGAAAAAATACTGCATTACGAAGATGTGGTAAAATCCAAAACCAAGGTCGACAATACGCTGCGCGCCATTCTGATCGCAATCGGGCTCACCCTCTTTTGTGCCCTGCTTGCCCTGATTTTGGTGCATCGCATCAAAAAGCGGCGCCATCGCCGCGAAAACGAACTGGCGGCGCTTGCCGCACAGTATCAAGACGAAGACGACGACTGAAGCATTTCTCACGGAAAGGAGGCTGCGTCCTGTGAAAAAAGATATTATTGCGCTGTTTTTGCTGATTTTGGTCGCAGCCGTCCTCATCCGCGGGACGAATATTCAATCCGTTGACGAATACTATCTCACGCATATCGACGATATTACAGAGAACAGCGAAACCGTTTTTATCAGCATCCGCTGCGATACGATTTTGGAAAATTACGATATGCTCGACCCCGCGCTGCAATCGGACGAATTTGTCCCGCCAAACGGCATCATCCTGCCGAAAACGGAATATGTGCTGCGCCCGGGAGACACCGTTTTTTCCATTCTTGACCGCGCCGTGCGCTATAACCGTATTCAGATGGAATATCAGGGCGCAAGCGAAAACAACTACGGCAGCGTTTATATTCGCGGCATTCATTATCTGTATGAGTTTTCCTGCGGCCCGCTGTCGGGCTGGATGTATCGTGTGGACGGAGAGTTTCCGAACTACGGATGTTCCAAATACGAGCTGCACGACGGCCAAACGATCGAATGGGTATACACCTGCGATTTAGGGCATGACGTCGGCTGCGAATGGATTGAGGAGGGAAGCCAATGAAGGCATTCGGCGCATATCATCCCGCCGTGCTGTTTTGCTATTTTTGCACGGTGCTGCTCATCGGCATGTTTGCCGCAAACCCCGCAATTTCCCTTGCAGCACTGCTCGGCGCCTCTCTCTTTTGCGCCATGCTCACCAAAGGGCGCGCGCACGGGTCAAATCTGGCGTTCTATTTTGCAATGTTTATGCTCATCGCCGTAACAAATCCGCTCTTTTCCCACAACGGCGTCACCCCGCTGTTCTTTCTCAACGGAAATGCCGTCACTCTGGAGGCGCTGCTCTACGGCGTTTTTCTCTCCGTGATGATTCTCGGCATTCTGCTTTGGTGCCATTGCTATGGGGAAATTATGACAAGCGAAAAATTTTTATATCTCTTCGGCGCGCTCATTCCGAAGCTTTCGCTGGTGCTCTCCATGGCGCTGCGCTTTCTCCCGCTGTTCGTGCAGCGGATGCACAGCGTCAGCGCAGTGCAGAAAACGCTCGGGCAATACAGCGGAAAAAGCCTTGTCGGCCGCGCACAGAATGCGCTGCGCGTTTTCGGCGCGGTTATCGCATGGTCGTTTGAGCATGCCATGGAAACCGCCGCCTCCATGAAAGCGCGCGGATACGGGCAAAAGGGGCGAACGCATTTTTCGCTGTTTTCCTTTACCGTGCGCGACGGTGTTTTGCTTTCCGTATGCGCAGGGCTGTTTTTCACGGTGCTGTTTGGCATAGCCCGCGGCGTGTGCACCTTTTCCTTTTATCCGCGCATTGCTTCCCTGCTGCGCACCCCGCTTGCCTGTGCCGTTTATATTGCATTTGCCGTGCTTTCACTGCTGCCGTTTTTGATTGAAGTTAAGGAGGCTGTTGTATGGAAATACTGCGTATCGAAAATCTGAGCTTTCAATACCCCGGTGCCTCCGAGGCGGCGCTGAAAGAGATCAATCTCAGCATAAGCGAAGGCGAATTTGTTCTGATGTGCGGCACCTCAGGCTGCGGGAAAACAACGCTTTTGCGCCTGATCAAAAACGAGCTTGCGCCCGCCGGGCAAAAAAGCGGGCGTATCCTGTATGCCGGAAAGCCGACGGAAGAAGCGGACGAAAAAACATCGGCTGCCGCGATCGGCTATGTCATGCAAAATCCAGACAGCCAAATCGTGACGGACCGGGTATATTCCGAGCTTGCCTTCGGGCTTGAAAATCTCGGCGTGCCAAGTGACGCAATCCGGCGGCGCGTGGGCGAAATGGCGAATTATTTCGGCATTGCGGATTGGTTCCGAAAAAAGACAAACGAGCTTTCAGGCGGGCAAAAGCAGCTGCTCAGCCTTGCCTGCGTCATGGTCATGCAGCCGCGCCTGCTCATTTTGGACGAGCCGACCGGGCAGCTGGACCCGATCGCCGCCGCCGATTTTATTGCAACACTGCAAAAGATCAATCGCGAGCTCGGGCTGACCGTTCTTTTGGCAGAGCACCGCCTGGAGGAAATTTTCCCCGTTGCCGACCGTGTGCTGTGCATGGAAAACGGCAGCATCCGGCTGTTTGATACACCGCGCGCAATCGGCGCGCAGCTTGGCGGCGCAGAGATTCCTCCCGCGCTTCGGCAGGCGCTGCCGAGCGCCATGCGGATCTACCGCGCGCTCAGCGCGGGCGGAGAATGCCCTCTGAGCGTGCGCGAGGGCAGAGAGTATTTGGCGGGGCGCTTTGCCCCGCTGCCCTGCCCCGCGCAGCCGCAAAATGCGCCGAAAAAAGCGCCGGACGGCGCAGACGAAAAAAAGCCGCCCGCCATTGCTCTGAAAAATGTTTGGTTTCGCTATGAAAAAGACTTGCCCGATGTGCTGCGCGGCGTTACGGAGCAAATCGAAACGGGCGAGCTTTATTGCCTGCTCGGCGGAAACGGCAGCGGCAAAACAACGGTGCTGCGCGTTCTTGCGGCGCTGCAAAAGCCATATCGCGGCAAGGTGCGCATCAACGGGAAAACGCAAAAGGATTACCGCGGCAATACGCTGTACCGCCATTTGCTCTCCATGCTTCCGCAAAACCCATCAACCGTGTTTCTCAAGGATACGGTGCGGGCCGACCTTGACGATGTGCTGGAAAACGACGGTGTGCCGCGTGCCGAGCGCGCGCAGAAGATCGATGCCATTGCAAATAAGCTCGGCATTGCGCATCTTTTGCAGCGCCATCCGTTTGATCTCAGCGGCGGCGAGCAGCAAAAATGCGCGCTTGCCAAGCTGCTGCTCACAGCGCCGAAAATTCTTCTTCTGGATGAGCCGACAAAGGGGATCGACGCTGCGGCAAAGCAAACGCTGCGTGACATTCTGCGCGGGCTTTGCGCCGATGGCATCACGATTTTAATGGTGAGCCATGATATCGAATTTGCTGCGGAAACGGCAGACCGCTGCGCCCTGTTTTTCGACGGAGAGATTCTCGGCGCCGCCGACCCGCGCACCTTTTTCCGTCAAAACAGCTTTTATACCACCGCGGCAAGCCGCATTGCGCGCGGTCTGTATCCGGATGCGGTCAGCTGCGCCGATGTAGTGCGCTGCTGCCGGGAGAGCGAGGCACTATGAAAAAATGGCTCGGCTACGGCATTTTATGCCTTTTGATTCCCGCCGTGGTGCTCGGCGGCGCGCTGATCTTCCGCGACAGGCAATATGCCTATATCACCCTGTGCGTCGCGGTGCTCTCCTGCCTGCCGTTTTTCCTGCATTTTGAGCGCAGCGCAAACGATGTGAAACGCCTGATCCTGATTGCGGTTATGGTAGCGCTGAGCGTTGCGGGGCGCATGCTGTTTGCCCCGCTGCAGCATTTCAAACCCGTAACGGCTCTTGTGATCATCACGGCGATGTATTTCGGCAGCGAGGCGGGCTTTCTCACCGGGGCGCTCAGCGCCGTGCTTTCCAATTTCTATTTCGGGCAGGGTCCTTGGACGCCGTTTCAGATGTTTTCCTGGGGCATGATCGGCTTTTTCAGCGGGCTTTTGGCACCGCTTTTGCGCCGCAGCCGCATTGCGCTTTGCATCTGGGGTGGCATCGGCGGTGTGCTTTATTCGTTTTTGATGGATATCTGGACAGTGCTGTGGGCAGACGGCTATTTTAATCTCCCGCGCTATTTTGCGGCGATTGCCTCCGCCGTTCCCGTCACCGCCGTTTATGTGGTTTCCAATATCCTGTTCCTTTTGGTTTTGGCAAAGCCGATCGGCAAGCTCCTTGCCCGCATGAAAACAAAATATGCCTTGTAACATAAATCGGCACCGCTTCTGTTCCAAAAGCGGTGCCGACTTTTTATTCTGCAAGCGATACATCCTCCGCATCACCCTGATAAATCCAGTTGATCTGATAGGTAATATCGGAAATTGCCTTGAAGCTCTCTATATAATTTGCAATCATCGCCTTTGCCTGATTTTGCGCATTGGCAAGCAGCGTTTTGTTATTTTTCACGCTCTGTGCCATTTCCTCCTGCGCATCGTTGATTGCACGGGTCTGATCCCATGCCGTGATTTTATTTTTATTCACTCCATCCGAAGATGCAATATAGGAAGACTCGCTCAGATCGCTTTCAACAATATCAATGCTCAGCAGCTTTGCGCGCGGAATAAAAATCGTTATCTTGGTTCCGTCCAGCTCCATGCGGATCTCCGAGGTATCAATGCCTATCTTGGCAACACCGGTATATTCAATCCAAAATTTTCGATCCTTTTCGCCGATGTGTATAATTCCGCTTCCCGCCGTTTTCGTGGATTTTGCAACATTGTGATAATAGCATTGCAAGGTCGCAAGCTCGGAGATTGTCTTAATCTGCTTTAATTCCGGGTGCAGCGCATCGCTTTTGGGGGACACGGTCGGCACGGCTTTCGGCGCACAGGCGCCAAGGAGAAGCATCCCTGCAAAAAGCAGCGCAAGCGGCTGTAAAATTCTGCGTTTCATTCTTCTGCCTCCCGATATGTAATCACAAGCCGGTATTCCTTGTTCATCATTTCAATACAGGGACGGAACAATGCCTCCACCGAAGCGGAAGCGTTTTCGCGCGCGGTTTCATACAGCGGCGCTTCTTTCGTGATTCGCTGCTGCAGATCCTGCTTGCACAGCTTGTACGCCTCCTGTGATATTGTTTCCGTTTCGTATTTGTCATCCATGAAAATATAATCCATGGTGCCCATATCGACACGGATATCCAAAATTTCAACGGGCGGCAAGGTCAATGTGATTTTTTTATCTTCATCATCAACGGCAATTCCGAGCATCTTGAAATCGATTCCGGCGCTGACGACCCCCTTATATGCCACATAATATTGAACTTCCTGCGATGCTTCATCATATTTTGCAGCCGTTGCATTGTAAATATATTCAACCGCAGAAAGCTCGTTAATCTCCACGATTTTTTGCAGCGATGCCTTGGAAATAGTCGTCAGCTGCGGTGTTTCCTCCTGCTGCGGCGCAAACAAACCGAATTTCCGGGCTGCAAACAACAATACGGCAGCCGCCGCAAGCAAGAGCGCGGCAAGAGCAATCAGACAGGCTTTCCGCGGAAAACCGTGACGGATCACGGTTTCATTCTGAATCACAACCGTCGGCTCCGCAGCAGCTGTAACACTCTCTTTTTCCGCACCGGCCACGGGCTGTGTTTCCTGCGCCGATTTTACAGATGTTTGCGGCTGCACATCCCGATGCATTTTATCCTCCATGGATTTCTACGGCTCCTTTCTTTTTCTGATTTTTTATTTACCCTCCGTATATTTTATATTATTTTACCACTATTT
>URPL01000005.1 GCA_900549725.1 uncultured Eubacteriales bacterium
AGCAGGGCAGTATTTACCATGGTACACCTCCTTTCTGAGTTGTGATTCATAATCACAACTAAATATTACCATTAAAATTAAAAAATGTCAATCAAAACTTCCATATTTTTCAAAAAATATTGACTGGAAATCACTTATATAGTATAATGGGAATACAAAAATGAAGTGAAAGGTACGAGCAACATGGAAATGAGCAAGCTGATTCGGCAGCGTCGCCTTCAGCTCTGCCTTACCCAGGCTGAGCTTGCCGCGCGTGCCGGCTACAAAAACCCCTCCACCATTGCAAGAATCGAATCGGGAGAAAACGATATCCCGAAATGCAAAATTCTTCCCTTGGCACGGGCACTGGAATGCACCCCGTCTTATTTATTCGGCTTCACCGCCGACCCGCAGGATAACGCCCCGCTTCTTCTCACCGCGCATGAAAGCAGTCTGCTTTCGGCATACCGCGCACAGCCGCATATTCAGCGCAATGTGGATCAGCTGCTGGGCATTCTGCCGCAGCACACAGGTGAAGAAGACCCGGGCGCTCCGCGCCGCAGGAGCATCTGAAAAAACAAAAAAACGGAGAGCGCCCCATCAAAATGGAACGCTCTCCGTTTTTTCGCAGTTGCCGCTGCATGCACCGGCGCCACACACAATGCCCTGCGGTTTTCGGCTTGCAAAAAAAAAACAGAGCCGGGAAAATCCCGGCTCTGAAATTTTTAAGGCCTCAGTCTCAGTGATGACGCTTCTTCACAACAACAGCTACCGCGCCTGCGCTTGCGATCAGAGCTGCTGCTGCGATCACAAATGTATCGGCCGTTTTCGGTGCATTGCTGCCGTTATTGGAAGTGTTCCCGTTGTTGTTCGTGTTTGTGTTGGTGCCGCTGTTGCCGCTTCCGCCGGACTTGGATTTTGCAAGCACGATATTATCAAGCTCGCCCATGTCGAGGTAAGCAGTGGAAGGATCTCTCGAAGAGGTGACATTCTTGTCATAGAAGAAGAAGTCACACATATAGTAGTCGTCGTCGTAGTTATAAGAAACGGGATTGCCGTTCTCATCGGTCTTTCTCCAGTATTCGCCGCGATGCTTTTCACTGTAAACATCCTTGGCCTGAATCTGGAAGCCCCACTGCTGGCCTTCTGCCGGCGTGATGCCTGCTTTTGCAAATGCAGTGGTGTCGATGACCCATTCAATGTCATAACCATAGGACTTGCCCGTAGTTACTTTTGCTTCAAAATACGGTTTGCAAGCGTCGTTGCCGAGCAGTTTGGTTCCCCACATGGTGCCGGATGCAAAACCGGAAACGTCGCAGCGATAGTGGAATGCCTCGGCGCCTCTGAGGTCGCTCTTGCCGTACTGACCTGCGTTGTTGGTCGGGTCGATCCAGATCTCAGCGCAGTCGGTGTGGCAAACGCCGTCGCTCCAGGAATGCTTGGAAGCGGAGGGGGCAATAATCACATCGTCATGCATTTCGGTATACACATGCAGCTTCTCATAGTTGTCGGTAAAGACAAACCAGAAATCGCCGTAGATGGTACCGGTCTTGTTTTCGCCCCAGCCTTCCCAATAGTCGGCGCGGAAGCGAGTGCCGTACTGCGTGTAAGCAGCATCCTTAACGCCATCCAGTGTGATATTGCCGTTGTAAAGGCCGATCTCACCGATCACGTTCTTTCCCTGCTGTGCGCTGGCGCCGATGACACAAACAGCCAGCAGCGAAGCAACGAGCAACAGGCATGCAATTACTCTTTTCATTTTGTTATGTACCTCCATATGATATTGCATGGCGCATAAGAGAAGCTCTCCCGCAGGCACAGCATCCCTCATGGACTTTCTCACACAATGAGTTTACCACGGAAAAGCGGACCTTGTCAAGCGCTTTTCACAAAAAAGCCGGAGGTTTTTCTTGGTTTTTCATCACACCGCCGCCCCGTTTTTATTTTGTTCACATTATGCACACGGCACCTTCATTTTTTGTCGATTTTGTCTGTTGCTTCTGCAAAAAACAACGCGCGGGCAGCTGTCCCTCCTGCCCGCGCAGACACAATTTGTTCTTAACCGCCGCAGCAATTTTCCTGTTTTTACGCGAACAGCGGCCGAAGCTGCTCAAAGAGCACCGCATCCAACGCGCGGTAACCCTGTTCGTTCGGGTGAATTCCGTCCTGACAAAGCAAAGATTCATAATCATGCCGCAGCAAAAACGGGGCGCGCACATTCAGCAGACGGCATCCGCTTTGCATCGCCACCCGCTCCACCATGGCGTTATAATATTCATGCCAGCGGTACAGCATTTCCTCGCTGCCCAGCCACCGCAATATATTCTGCGCGCATAGCCCTTTTGTAATATGAGAGAAATATTTTTGCGCACTGATCGGCAAAAGGTTGCTCACACATACGGAGGCTCCCTTTCCCCTTGCTTTTTCTATGCATTCGCGGTACAGCCCCGCAAAGCGCTCCAGCAGCACATTGGGCGTGTGCTCGGGGCTGTCCGGGTTCTGTGAAATTGCCTTCCAATTATAATCGCTGTCGTTTCCGCCGAATTCAAGCAGCACCTCGGTCTTGGCACCGCCATCCTCAAACAGCGTCGGGCGATCCAGCACGCGCAGCCCTTTTTCAACGGTCGCGCCCATTTGCGACACATTTTTCACATCGACGCCCATTTCCCGCAGGCGTGCAAACCGGTCAAGATGCACCAAAGAATATTTGTTTGTTTCCCCGGAAAACACAACGCCCTTGGCAATGGAATCGCCGACAATCAGCAGTCGTTTCATTTTTGTTTCCTCACTTCCCCGATGAGACAGCGGCATTTTCCCGATTTTTTGCGTCGGGCACCGCTTTTTTGAGGGTGGACATACCCTAACACGGAACCGCCGTTTTTACAACCCACCCACAGGAGAATGCGGGAAACTCCCGGCGCACGGGACGGTAGAATTTCAGCACCCGCTGCTCTACAGGCAGTAGAATTGCGAAAATGTGCAACATCTTGTGCTTTTTCGAAAACAAATTTACGATATCTTGTGCGTTTCCATTTCCGCTTCCGCCGCCTCCACAACCGCCAAAATGCAGCTCATATCGTCTGTCGGGGGGAATTCCTGCCGCAAAAATGCCACCAGCTCCTGCGCGATCTGATCAAGCGCATACGCCCGCGCGCTGAAAAAATCCGCCTTCGGGCGCCGCTCCAAAAAGCTGCAAAGGCTTGCCCGCGCCCCGGGCGCGGAAAAAATCCCATCGCTGAGCAGTACCAAAATATCCCCCGGGCACAAGGCAAACGCCGTCTGCTCCGCATGCACGCTTTTCAGAATGCCCAGAGGCGCGGCAGCCGAAGCGATTGCAAAAAGGCGCCCCTGCCGCAGCAAAAACGAGGCGGCGGCACCGCTTTTCACAAGCGTTGCGCGGCTTTGCAAAAGATCCAGCTCCAAAAGATCCACCGTGCAGCTGCATTCCGTTTGCTTTGCCCTCAAAAACGAATTCAGCATGCCAAGGCTCACCGTGCGGTCGTTTCCGCCGCGCAAAAGCTTCTCCAAAAGCAGACATCCGATGCGTGCCGTCAGCGCCGCCTGGCACCCGCTGCCCATTCCGTCGCACAGCACGGCATAGGCAAAGGCATTCGCGCTGTCAAAAAAAGCATACGCATCTCCGTTTTCTTCTCCCGCGTGCCCGGAGGCGCTGTATCCGCCGCAGCGCACGCAAATTTGCGGGACTGCGCTTAGCTGCAATGTTACGCTTCTGCCGCTGAGGCTGTAACTCGGCGCGCCGTATCTCACACCGCAAACGCGCCCCGCCGCCTCCCGCAGCGCCGCAGCGCCCGGCACATGCACCCCCATTTGTACCCCGCGCGCAATGATCTCGCGCCGTCGCCCCGCAAACACCGTCAGCGTGTCCACGCGGAAATGCAGATATTCAAGCGTCCGCTGCATACGCGCGCTGAGCACCGCATCGGGCGCATAGTCTGCCGCGTGCGCCGCCGCTGCCGCGCTGAGCAGCTTCGCGGTATTTTCGTATTCCGCGGCAAAGCTTGCGGTTTTATCGTTGCGGGCACGCTGCTCATATAAAGCGGCGGTCGCATCATCCAGCTCCCGCAGCATCTGCGCCAGAAAACGGCAGCGGCTTTTCAGAAAGTTCGGCGGCGCTGCCTGTGCCCGCTCGCCCCGCCGCAGCGTCTGCGCCAGCATGTCCACCGCGGCGCGGGTCTTGGCATATTCCTCTCCCCAGCAAAGGCTCTCGTTTTCGCAGCTGCGGCATACCCTGCGACATACCCTGCCGCAAAGCTTTCCGAGCTCCGAGCCGCTCGGCCGCCTCGTTTGATCCGACATTGCATAAAACGCCCCCGAAAGCTCCTCCAAAACGCCGCCCAGCGCCCTCAGGCGCTGCTCCATCGCCTCCTCCCGATATTGCAGCGCCGTCGGGCTGAGCTCCGTTTTTTCCGTTTGCACCCGTGGCCGAAGCGGCAGAGACGGCGCAGGCAGCCGAAAGAAACGCTGCAGGGGCAAAAAAAGCACGGCGCCGATCGCCATATCAATTACAACCCCGCGCAGCGCAGCATACGAGCCAAGCAAAACAGCATAGCAAACTGCCGCGCCGAACCCGCCGAGCACCGCAATGACCCCAAACGAGCGCAGCGCAGCGCATACGATCCCACCGAAGGCAAAGGCAGGCGCATAGGTAAGGTCACAGCACAGCCCGAGCAGCAGCCCCGCCGTGCAGCCGCGCGCAAGATTACTCTCCCTTGCAAGGTACAGCATCCACAGCATTGCGGCAACGGTTTTCAGCGCCACACCGAGCAATAAAATATCGCGGCAAAGCAAAACCGTTGCCGCCGCCGCAGCGGCAAACGCGGCAAAGTGCCGCCGGTCGTTTTCCGCCGTCGGCTTTTCAAACGCCCCCGAAAACGCAAAGCAGCCCCCCGCCGCAAATACGGGATGAAGAAGTGCTGAAAAGCCCTGCTCCGTGCACAGGCCCAAAATTGCGGCGACGCATCCTCCGACGGCAGCAGAGGCAAGCCGCATCCCCTGTTTTTCACGGAAAATGCCCTGCGGAAAAAGCATCGCCAAAAGCCGTGCAGCCCCGTCACGCAGCTCGGCGTCTGCATCCTCCCGCCGCCCGCGCCTGCCGAGCAGAACGCGGCTCATACAATACCGCACGCAAAACGCGGCAAGCAGCCCTGCCCCGGCGCCGATGCAATCCGTTCCCCCGAAAAACGCGCCGAGCATCGCTCCGCAAAATGCAATCGGCGCGCTGTCCGCCGCCGCGCAAACAAACCCCGTTGCAATGCTTTTTGCCCCGGCAAGGGGAATCTGCATAAGAAGCGCCCCAAACACAAACTGCGCGGCAAGCACCGCGGCACGGCGCAAAATGCCGAAAAGCCTTGCGCGCCGCAGCGCCCGCTCCCCGGGATCCTGCGGTTTGGCAGCCAGCCCGAATAAAGCCGAAAAAAGCTTTTCCGTTCGCGCGGTGTCCCCGTGCGGTGTTCCCGTGCCTTTTTCTTTCATTTTTTCCGCATTCATGTTCAGCGCTTCCTTTCCCGTCCTTTTTTCTCATTGTAGCATAGCACGCGCGTCTCCCTTTGTCGGATTTTTGCGGGTGTTTTTGCGCATTTCGCTTCTTTCGCGCCCCTCTTTTCCCCGTTCTTTTCCCCCTTTCGACCCGTCGCCCGTTTTTTCGCCGTTTGCAGGCGGTATCCCCTGCAATTTTTCTTTCTCAAGCCAATCTCTTTTCCTTTTCTTTCCTTGCCTTTTTTCCTCTTTCATGGTATACTGTTTTGGAAAACGGAAAAGAAATGCCGCCCCTGCAGACGGCTCGGAAAGGATCTGCCATGCAAAACACTCCCCTGCAAAAAACACAAAACAGCGAAAAAATCCGTCGCCTGGTCACCCTCGCCGTTTTGGTAGCATTGATTCTTCTCTTTGCGTTTACGCCGATCGGCTATCTGAAAATCGGCGTGATTGAAATCACCTTTATGTGTATTCCCGTTGCCGTCGGCGCCATATTGCTCGGCCCTGCGGCAGGCGCGCTGCTCGGCGCTCTTTTTGGGCTGACAAGCTTTATTCAATGCTTCGGCACCTCCGCTCTGGGTGCATTTCTTCTCTCCGTCAACCCCGTTGCAACGGCGTTTGTCTGCCTTGTGCCGCGGGCGCTGTGCGGCTTTTTGACCGGGCTTTGCTATCGCGGCCTTGCAAAGATCGACCGAACCAAAACCGTGTCGTATTTTCTTGCCGGACTTTGCACCGCATTGTGCAACACATTGTTTTTCATGGGTTCGCTTTTGCTCTTTTTCTGGCATTCACCGAGCTTTTTGGCACAGATGCAGCAATGGAGCCTTCCCACGGACAGCATTTGGCTCTTCCTGGTCGCCATGGTCGGCCTGAACGGAATTGTCGAAGCCGTCTCAACCTGCCTTGTCGGCGGGGCTGTTTCCAAAGCCGTTGTGCTGATGCGCCGCCGCTGAGCCCCGTTTCAAAACGAAAACCGCCCCGAGCATCGGAGCGGTTTTTCTTATTGTTCCCCGTTTTGTTTTTCTTCTTTTTGCATGGCGCGAATGGTGCGGTTCAGGTTGCGTTCGAAATCCCCGCTGTCCAAAAGCTGCGCCATCACAAATTGCGAAAGCGTCGGCACCGGGCAGGATAAAAACGAAACGCGCTCTCGTTGTGCCCGGCTGATCTTTTGCGGCAGGATCATATAGCCGATACGCACCCCCGTTGCAACGGTTTTGGCAAAGGTATTCAGATAGATCACATGCTCTCCCCCGTCCGCCTCAAACAGCGTCTGCATAGGGCGGCGCGCGCTGTGAAATTCCGAGCCGAAATCATCTTCGATCAAAATCGCATTTTTCTCCCCGGCAAAGCGGAGGTATTCCGCGCGCTTTTGCGCCGTCGCGGTGATGCCGCTGGGAAAGCTGTGATACGGCGTGAGATGCAGCACCTGCGCCCGGCAGGCGGCAAGCGCTTCGCTTCGAATGCCGTCGCTGCCCATGGGCAGCCCCTGCGGGCGGATGCCGTGCAGGCGGTAAATTTTATCGATTTTTTCATAGCACGGCGCTTCCGTTGCATATCTGCGCCGCGTCCCGAGCAAAAACACGACAAGCGTATATAAATATTCCGCCCCGCTGCCGATCAGAATCTGCTCCGGTGTAACAACCACTCCCCGCGCGCGATGCAGATACCGTGCAATCGCTTCCCGCAGCTGCGGCAAGCCGGCATTTTCCGTTTTGCAAAGCACCTGCCCCGCCTCTTCGCTCAAAACACGCCGCACCGCCTTTTGATACACCCCCGCCGGAAACGGCGGCGCCGCGGCGGGGCGCGGCGTACGCGGTGCTGCGCGGCTTTTCTGCTGCCCCACGGGGAAAATCGTCTGCACCCTCCAGTCGGCAAAATACCCGCGCCGCTGCCGCGCAACGCAATATCCCTCATCCTCCAGCAGCATCAGCGCATGCTCGGCGGTGATCACGCTCACGCCGAAGCGCTGTGCCGTCGTGCGCTTTGAGGGCAGCTTTGCCCCGTATGCAACGGCGCCCGAAACAATCTGCTCCCGCAGCGCCTCATAAATTTGCTCATATTTCGGTTTTTTCATCTGGTCTTATTTTTTTCTCCCGTTTTGATACTTTTTCTATATCCACATCTGTGCTATAGTATATGCAATTCCGAAAGAGAAAGCAAGGTGTTTTTTATGAACGACATGCAAAAACCGAAAAAACGCTTCACCGCGCGCTGGATTGCGATCACCGCCTGCCTGCTCGCCGCAAATGCCGCCGCCAGCTCCTTTTCCATCCCCGTTCCGGGCGGCCATTTCTATCTGTGCGATGTTGTCATCTGCACGGCGGCGCTGTTGCTTGATCCCGTTGCGGCATTTTTTGTCGGCGGTGTCGGCTCCTTCCTCGGTGACTTTCTTTTTTATCCCACCCCGATGTTCGTCTCCCTGGTCACCCACGGCCTGCAGGCAGTCGTCATCAGCCTGTGCGCGCGCCATCTGTTCAAAAAACATCCCGTGCTCGGCGGGCTTTGCGGGGTCGTGCTCGGCTCGCTGATTATGGTTGCGGGATATACGATCGGCCGTGCCTTTATCTATGCAACGCCGGAATATGCTCTCATCAAGCTGCCGTTTGAGTTTTTGCAGGCGGGCATCGGTGCCGTTGCGGGCATGCTGCTGTGCTATCGCTTTCATCTGCGCACCGTTTTGCAAAAATTTCTCGGCAAACAGTAACTGCAAAAACAACAAAGAGCCGACGGCATACGCCGCCGGCTCTTTTGATACCTCTTTGCAAAACTGTTTTTTTATTTGATCGTGATTCTGCCTTCTCCTCTGAGATTTGCATAGATCGGATGATCCGCCGCAATGGTGGGCAGCCCCGTTCCGGAATTTACGGGGAAGCTCTTGACATAATTTGCAAGCACCATGTAATCTTCCATCACATAGTCGATCACATTTTCCGCGCCGCGGAACATGGCAAAGCCGTCTCCGAGGTCACGCAGCGTGTAGTTATAGCCCGCCAGCATGTATTTCTTATCCAGCTGCAGGGGCACATAGCTCTTGCTTTCGCGGTCGTAGATCTCAATATTGCTCACGCGGTATTCTCCGGTCGGCCCGCCGGTCCAAACGCTCTTTTCGTCCAGCTGCACCGTGCTCTGCACGCTTGGGTCGATCGTGTAATGCAGCCCGCTGACCTGCAAAAATCCGCCCAGCTCGCCCGGAACGGCACGGCTGCCGAATTCCAGCGCATCCTTGATCTGCTGCCCCGTCACGATCTGCAGGCAGGCGACATTGCCGAAGGTATGAATGTCTTTCAGGCTCTTATAGCTGAGCTCGCCGCTCACAGCCTTGTTGCGCACGCCGCCGCCGTTCATAATGGCGACATCCACCGCATAACCGAGGTTGTCAAACAGATAATACAGCGCATCCGCCGCAAAGTCACCGGTGTTAGTTTCTTCGCTGCGCACCAGGCGTTTGCCGGAATCATAGTTGTCCAGCGTCACCTCGGAATAGCCGATCACTTCGCCCAGGCGCGTATCAACAGACTGTTTCCATGCATTCAAAATCTCGCCTACCTTGGCGTCTGCACGGGTGTCGATGCTTGCCCACTCATCCGCCGGAAAATCCTCGTGGCGCAGCAACCCGCACTCAACCTCGCCGTTGGTGTAAACCGTCATAAAACCGATTGCATCAAAATAGCTGCCGGTCTGCGTCAGGAAAACACGGTTACCGTCCTTATCGAGCACCGTTTCGTTTTCCACGGTGGAGTGAGAATGCCCGTCAATAAAAGCAGAAAGGCCGGTGGTGTTGGTGATCAGTTCTCTTGAGGTCCATGGCTTGGACGCCTCGTCAATGCCGAGGTGCCCCAGCGCGACCACGATATCTGCCTCTGCCTTTGCGGCGTCGATCGCGGTTTGCACGCTTGCGTACAGATCCTGCCCATCCGTACCACCCGCAATGCCATAAATATAATTGCCGCTTTCATCCTGGAAATATTTCGGGGTAGACTTCGTAAAGGATTCAGGCGTTGTGATGCCGACAAAAGCAATCTTCATGCCACCCAGCTCAAACACCTTGTACGCATCAAGCACTCTCTCGCCGCGCACGCCGTCTGTCTCATGGTAGAAGTTTGCGCTGACATACGGATATTCCGCCATGGCAATCAGTTCCTTCAGCCTCGGCATATCGTAATCAAACTCATGGTTTCCAAGGGTCGCAAGGTCATATCCCGCCGCATTCATCAGTTTGATAATGCTTTCGCCCTTGTCCATTGAACCGTATGCAGTGCCCTGGATATGGTCGCCTGCGTCCACAAGCAGCGTCGGCAGACCTTCTTCATTCAAAAGGTTTTTCAGCCCGCCTACGGAGACATAGCTCAAGGCCTTGTCAAGATAGGTATGCACATCGTTGGTATACAGAATACTGCCGACAAGCTCGCCGATCACATTCTTCATATACCGCATTAAAACGGACGCGAGTTCCGCTCTCTTTGCGCTGTCGCGCGGGAGCAGATAGGTCTTTCCGTCTGCGGGAGAACCGCTGATAAAGCCCGATTTCACGGCCCATTTCACCGAATCCACGGCATAGGCGCGGATGTTATCCGCATCGGCAAAGGCAGCGAGGTCGTCCTTGCCGCTGATATCGCAGCCCCACTTCTCGGCAAAGCGATACAAAAATGCCGTCAGCTGTTCTCTTGTCACAGCCTCTCCGATGCCGAACTGCGTTTCGGTCAGCCCGTATACAATCTCATTTTCCTTGCCCCACAGAATTGCTTTGGAATACCATTTGCCCGCAGCAACATCCGCAAAGCCGCCGACAGCCGTTTCGCCCTCGGCGATTTCAACGTCGGGCGTTTCGGCAATGCGATACAAGACGGAAACGACCATTTCGCGCGTCACCGTACCGTTTGGATCAAACTCCGTATCGGAAACGCCGACCATCAGGCCGTTTTCATAGCAGTATGCAACCGCATTTGCAAACCATGCGTTGCTTGCGACATCCCGGAATTGCTGTCCGCCGTCGTTCTGTGCGAGCGTGCCGAGAGGCATCACACACAAAATCATAACGACAGCTAAGAGTGTTGCGAAGATTTTGCGCAGTTTTGACTGTTTCATACTGTTCTCCTGTCTTTTTTATTTGGCGGCAGGATATACGCATCACCGCCCTTATGTTCAGTATAACAAAAGCGGCGGGGCGGCGCAAGGGGTATCCATGTCTGTTTTGTAAAAAAGATGGGAGAAAAAAGCCGCTTCTATTTGTTAATTTTTCACAATTGTTTGGCAAACTTGTCCAAATTTAAAAGGGGGCATTGGCGATATAGCCAATGCCCCGCATCGTTTTTTGTGGAAAAAGCGGTTTTCCGCGCTTCTGTTTTGTAAAAAGCTTCCGTACTATTCGCCCAGGAATCCGCGCAGCCGCGGCGTCATTCCCTCGCCAAAGACGTAGGAGGGCGCTCCCTGCACCTCTACCGCGCCGCCGTCCATAAAGATCACGCGGTCGGAAACCTCCTTGGCAAAGCCGATCTCATGCGTGACGACGACCATCGTCATGCGCTGCCGCGCCAGATCCTTCATCACCGCCAAAACCTCTTTTGTCAGCTCCGGGTCGAGCGCGGAGGTCGGCTCGTCAAACAGCAAAAGCTCCGGGGCCATCATCAGTGCCCGTGCAATGGCAACGCGCTGCTTCTGCCCACCCGAGAGAGAGGAAGGCATCTGCGCCCATTTATCTGCAAGGCCGACGCGCCCGAGCAGCTCCTTTGCCCGTTCGCTCAGCGTGCGGCGGTCGCCCCTGTGCGCGCAAAGCGGTGCATAGATCAGATTTTTGCCTACATTCATATGCGGAAAGAGATTAAAATGCTGAAACACCATCCCCATTTTGGAAAGCGCCGCCGCGCGCGTTGCCGACGGGGCATCCGTCCCGTTTTCAAACACGGAAAGCCCGTCGATCGAAACCGAACCCGCATCCGCCTTTTCCAGCCCGATCAGGGTACGCAGAAATGTTGATTTTCCGCTGCCGGAGGGACCGATGATCGAAACGATCTCGCCCTTCTCCACCGTCAGATCCACCCCGCGCAGCACCTGCTCCGCGCCGAAAGCCTTTTGAATATTCGTTGCCTGTAACATACCGCTTCCCCCCGCCTTAAAACCGGAACTTTTTCTCAAGCGCGTCAAAGCCACGCGTGAGCACAACCGTCATCACAAGATAAAACACCGCCGCTACCAGAAAAGGCGCGATATTCGCCGTTGCATTCACCCGTGCCGTTGCAAGCTTCATCAGATCCGGGATGGAAAGCACCGAGCCCAGCGCCGTATCCTTCACCAGCGTGATGACCTCGTTGGAAACCGCGGGCAGCGTCACCTTGCACATCTGCGGCACGGCAATGGTGAGCTTTGTGCGCAGCCGGCGCAGCCCCAGCACCTGTGCCGCCTCATATTGCCCGCGGTCCACCGCAAGCAGCCCGCCGCGGAAGATCTCGCAAAAATATGCGGCATAATTGAGCACAAATGCAACGCATGCCGCCGGGAACCGCCCCATCACAAGATACTCACCGATCACCGGCAGCACCGGCAGCCCGAAATAAATAAAGAAAAGCTGCAGCATCAGCGGCGTGCCGCGCATCAGAGCAACATAGCCGCGAATGATCGTCGCGAGGACGCCGCGCCGCTTCTCCGCCGCAAAGGCAAGCAAAAGCCCCAGCGGCAAAGAAAGCACCAGAGTAATTGCAAACAGCCCGACGGTATAGCGCAGCCCCGGCGCCAAAATCTTCACCGTTTGCGCAAGTGATGAAAAATCCATGTTCTTCCCTTTCTCCGCGCGGAAGCGCTCCGCGGCGGACGCGGTGCGGAGCCGGGCGCATCACGCGTCCGGCTCCGCCCGAAAAATCAAGCTTTTCTGAAGCTTCTCTTATTTGTCGTTTGCAACAATATATTCGATAAAGGTCTTGTCGCCCACCAGCGCGTCGATGCGTCCCGCCTTGAGATCCAGGTATGCGGTATAAAAGGTCTCATAGGTCTGCAGATCGGCAAAGCCCGCCGCAGCGCCGCTTTCGTTCATCGCGTCCAGCGCCGCGCTGCCGTCCTGCGTGCCGACAACCTTGCCCGCAAGATCGGAAACCTTGGCAATGCCGCTGTTTTTCTCGGTCAGAACGATCTGTGCGTTTGCCAGATACGGTTTGGAAAGCGTATATGCTTCCACGCGTTCGCCGTTGACGGAAAGCCCGTTCCAGATGCAGTCGATGTTCTTCGTTTTCAACTCCGTGTCCTTTGCCGCCCATGCAATCGGCTGAAATTCCGCCTTGATGCCAAGCTTTTCGCAGGCTGCCTTCGCCAGGGCGATGTCAATGCCCGTCAGCTCACCGTTATCGTCCACAAAGCCCATAGGCGGATATTCGTCGTCCAAGCCGATCACAAGCGTGCCCTTGTTCTTCACATAGTCAAAAGAGCCGTCCCCGCCCTGCGCGTCCTGATCGCTTGCGTAGGCATTGTCTCTGAGCAAAACATCGGAGCCGAACCACTCCGTGCTGATTGCGGCTGCCGTGCCGTCTGCCAGAATCTCGTCAATCGCGCCCTGCACCGCGCGGCACAGATCAATGTCGCCCCTGCGGAATGCGATTGCATATTCCTCATCGCCGAAATTGTAATCGCCGCTCGGCGTGCCGGAAAGCACAACATATTCCTTTGCGGCTTTCCCGCCCGCGGAGGCGGAGCTGTCGTCGCTTGTCCCCGGAGCGGCGTCCTTGCCGCAGCCGACCAGCGCGCCCGTGCAGCAAAGCACGGCGGCAAGTGTGCAAATGCCCTTCATCCAAAGCTTTTTCATATCAGTTTCTCTCTTTCTCTTCTCTCTCGATTTTCGTCTCTCGATTTGATGATGACATTTTAGCACTTTATCACGCTAAAGTCAACTCCTTTTCGCAAATTTTTTCAAAAAATTTTTCGTCCCTTTTTTCTTCCTTATTTCGGCTCCCCGTTTCTTCCTCGTTTTTCTCCTTTCCATACAGCAGAGTCCTATGTTTTTTAAGAAAACCGGCAATGCGGTTGCATAACACACCTACATTGCCGGCTTATCCTTTTTCTCTTCGTTACTCTTCAACTATCATTAGCATTCCGTTAGCACTCTCCTCCTTTTTTGAGGGTAGCATCCCCCCATCCACGCACCAATCCACAATTTTTGAAACCATACGCCACCCTGCAATCAATTTTGCATATGCGGGATATTCATTGATTAAATGCTTTGGAACATGTTGCTTCATAAAATTGCTGAGTTCTTCCGCAATTTTCTCGATAACAGGATGTGGAAATTACTTCGAGAACAATCTCGGAGCATAAATCCTCCGCTTCCTGCGATGTGTTACATCTTTGGTAGGAAAAGCCGTAAATTTTGTCCAGGCAGTCCTTATCGGCAAGCCGATTCATTGCTTCGTTTGTCTTCATTCTGCACCCTTTTGTTTCAATCATGATTGTTACACCGGTATAGTCGTGTCAATCAGAGGTCGGTTAGCTGTGGTTTAGCATTTTATGTTCCGCTTTTTTCAAATCTTTGCAAATCAAGTATACCATAACTTCACAATCATTTCCAACTTCAAAAAATGCCATTCGCTCATCGGCGGCGGGCGGCGCAGCTCGGCTTGCATCATTCCGATAAGACTGCTCATTTTTTCGGCAAAAAGCCCCGCCCCTCTTGACAAAACCCGCGCGGCGCGGTATACTCACCTTTAGAAAAGTGCGTTTCAGGGCGGGGTGAAATTCCCCACTGGCGGTACAGCCCGCGAACGCTGCCGGGGCTTTGGCTTTGTCCCCCGCAGCGCCGACCCGGTGAAACTCCGGGGCCAACGGTCAAAAGTCCGGATGAAAGAAACGAAACGGGCGCCGTTTTGCGCCCCTGTTCGTCCCGATACGAATGGTATCGGGGCTTTTTTGTTTTCTCCCGCGCACACTTTTCAAAATTCAGATTGCAAAGGAGAACCCTCATGAAACAATCCGCATCCGCCAAGCGCTTCCCCGTGCGCTCCTTAGTGCTGGCAGCCGTGCTCAGCGCCGTCGCCTTTTTGCTGATGTTCGTCGATTTTTCGATTCCCGCCCTCATCCCGTCCTTTATCAAAATGGATGTTTCGGATCTGTGCGCGCTGCTCGGCTCGTTTTTGCTCGGCCCCGTATGGGGCATCGCGATCAGCGCTATGAAAAACATTCTGATCCTGCTGCTCAAGGGCACCTCAACCGCTTTTGTCGGAGAAGCCTCCAATTTTATTCTGGGCGCCGTATTTTCCTTTGTCGGCGGGCTTGTATACCGAAAGCTGCAGCCGCGCGGTGCACTGCGCGCCTCCTTGCTCGGCGGTTTTTGCGGCGCGGCAGCCATGGCGCTCTGCTCCGTGCCCTCCAATTATTTTTTGGTCTACCCCGCCTATGAAACCTTCTATCATCTGCCCATGGATGCCATCATCGGCATGTATCGCGCCATTTTGCCTGCGGCAAATACGCTTCTTCGCTGCCTTGTGATTTTCAATCTGCCGTTCACGCTGTGCAAAGGGCTGATCGATGCCGCGCTCTGCGCCGCGCTGTGCCGCCCGCTGCGCTTTTTGCTGCAAAAAAAATAAGCGCGGAAACCGTCTCCGCGCAAACAAAGGATTGCTTTTCAGCCAAAGCCCCCTGCATGTATTTTCCGGCAGGGAAACGGCGCAGGGCAAATTTTATGTATCAATACCAAAAAGGCTCCGACGTTTTGCGCCAGAGCCTTTTGCCTGCCTATGAATGTCGTTTTCGGCGCTTTGAAAGGATCGCCGTGCCGAGCCGCAGTATTTGAGCAGCCCCTTTTTGTTTTTTTCTCTTTGTTTCAATCGGAGCAATCCATGATCACATCGCAGTTTTCCCGCACGAACATTTCCGCATGATAGCGCTGCTCCATCGGAATCCATTCCTCAAAATACCGCTCGGCGCGCTTCCCCTGTCCGCAGCGTGCAAGAATGCGCCTGCGCTGCTCCGCGGGGTTGACATCGACAAAAATCGCCCCGTCGTAAATACGGCGATAGCGCGGATGCATGCTGTAGGACCCCTCGACGATATTCAGCCGCTTCGGCGTAACATAGACCGTTTTGGAAAATGCATCGCGCGCACAGCTGTATTTGCGGTAGGCATAGGGCGTGCCGCGCAGAATATGCAGAGCGACCTCTTTTTTGAACCGTTCCGAATCGATATTTCCCCCGACCGTTGCAAGGCGCTGCGGCGTGCGTTTGGCGCTCGGCAGAAAGAAATAATCCATGTGAAACAGATTGCAGTCATAAAGATGCGAAAGATAGCGCCCCAGCGTTGATTTGCCGCCGCCCGCGCAGCCCTCAATCGCCACGGCTACGGGCCCCGTGCTCTGCCGCAGCAGCTTTTCACACAGGCAAATGGCGGGAAAATATTTCACGGCGCGCCGCGTGATCAGCCGATAGGCTGGTTTGTGCGCCGCGCGGAAACGCTCGCTGTGGTGCACGGCGGGATATCCTTTTTTCTCATATTCCGCCCAATACGCGGCAAAGGCGCCCGCATCCAGCGGGATTTCTCCGGTTTGCGCCATCTGCAGAACCAGCTGCGCCTTTTGGCGAAAGTGCCCGATGTTCCCGCGCTTTGCATGCGTCGCAAGAATCGTCATGCGGCAAAGCACCGCAGGGCTGACCTGCCGCAGCAGCGAATGCGTCAGATACATGCGCACCATACCGCAGCCCACCGGCTCAAACGGGTCGTCCTCCCGCTCGCAAATTTCCGGCAGCGCCGCAATTTCCTCTTTCAGAAAATGCAGCGCCTTTTCTTCATCCGCAATAAAATGGCTGCCGCCGAATTCGCTTTGATACAAAAGCTTGACATAATCCTGCGGCTCCATATCGGGATAGCGCTTTGCGTGAAATAAAATATACTGCTTCATACGGCTCCTCGCTCCCTTGTCTGATCGGATTTGCTTATAAAAACTCTCTGTGAAACACAACCGTTTCTTTCGGCTTTGCCGCCGCGACCTCGCAGCCCTCGGAAAAACCCGCCTCCCGCAGCGCTCCGCCGACGCATTGCAGCGCCAGCGCCGGGTAATTATTTTCCTCGCTCAGGTGCGCCAGCAAAAATTTGCGGCAGCCCGCGGCGCCAAGCTCTGCACAAAAGGAGGCGCAGCTTTCATTGGAAAGATGCCCGCACTCGGAGAGAATGCGCCGCTTGAGCGGATAGGGATACGGCCCGGCAAGCAGCATGTTTTCATCATGGTTTGCCTCAAGAATCGCAAAATCTGCGCCTTGCGCAGCCGCGCGCAATTGCGGAGTGACCACGCCGGTATCCGTTGCAAAGCAAAGCGTGCGGTGCTGCCCGCCCGCCGTGAGCACAATGCGGTAGCCCACGCAGCAGGCGCTGTCATGCGAAAGGGGAAACGATGTGATCTCAAACGGCCCGACGGAATATGTCTCTCCGATTGTAAACACAATGTCCCGCCCGCAAACCGCTTCTCCGAGCACCGCAGCCGTCGGCTGCGCCAAATACAGCAGCGCCGCGCTGCGCTTGCGCAGCACGGAAAGCGCGCGGACATGGTCGATATGCTCATGCGTGAGAAAAACGGCGCAAAGATCTTCGGGCGCCGTGCCGAGCTGCGTCAAAGAGGCGCAAAGAGTGCGCGCGGAAAGACCGCAGTCGATCAAAAACTGCGTCTGTCCGTATCCGATAAGATATGCATTCCCGCAGGAACCGGAGCTGATCGCTTCAATATGAAACAGGGCGGTGTTCAAAGTGTCTCCTTATCATTCTTTATCTGTCTTTTTTTCCGCTTTGCGGCGGGCAAACGGCAGGCAGCCTGCCTGCGCGGGCGGGCATAGCGAAAGCTTTGCCAAAAAGGGCAGCAGCCCCTGCAGCAAAAAGCAGAGCAGCAGCCATTCCACGGGGAATAATATCAGGTTTTTCGGCAGCCTTGCCGCAAGATAAACCAAAAGGCCGACGCTGCGGGCGGAGTAGGTATAGTATACCAAAATGCTGTTCAGCAGCACATTGCAAAGCAGCGTGTGCGCAAGCTTTGCCAAAAACAGGCGCCCCGCACCGAGCGGGCGGCGATATAAAAATGCCGACCAAAGCAGCATCTGCAGCACCCAGACAAGGCAAAACCACGGAATATACGGCCCTGTGGGGTGCAGCAAAAACGAAAGCGTATCAATGATAAGCGCCGCCGGAATTGCAACGGCGGGCCCACCGACAAGCCCGATCAGCGCCGCCGCAAGATAGGCAAATGTAATTTTCTGCGTTGTGCCGAGCAGAGGAAGCTCAATGCTGAACGCATACAAAACGCAGCACAGCGCAATGAGCACGCCGCAGACGCATAAAACCCTGCGGTTTCGAAAGCCTCTTGCGCTCTGCCGCCACTGCTGTGCAAGGCCGCGGGCAAAGTGCCGTTTTTTTTCTTCTGACATGGATAGATCACACCCTTTTTAAGAAATGCCGATGCGCAGGAAAACCGGTCGCCGGCACACAAAAGGGTGCGCAAGCAGCGGGATGCGAAGCGTACACCGCGGGTAAGCCCTTCGTCCCACGGGCAACTCCCCGTCCCATGGGCACTTGACGCGCATGCTTCTACTCTGTTTGTCGGTAATACGATTATACCACACCCGCGCCCGGGATGCAAGCCTTGGTGCTCTCCGGACGCAAATTTTCCTCTTGCTTTTTGTCGATTTGTATTGTATAATGTGGATGGTATTTGTATCTTTGCAGCATTTTGCCCCGTGGGCATTGCTTTTCTTCAGAAAAACCATAAGGAGTGCGTATGAACAGCAAACTGAAATCCGCTTTGCTTGTGATCCTATTGCTGATTCCGACCTATCTTGCGATTTTTACCTATGTGCGCGCGCTGCGCCATCCGGTGGAACTGCGCTCGGTCACAAAGCTGAGTGTTACCGACCCTGCAGGGCAGGAGCATCTCTATGATAAAACAAAGGCGGCGGAAAAAGAAGAGATCCGCGCGCTGATCGCCATCAACGATGGTGCAAATGAAGTCTCCGCCGTACCGGACGCCGTGCAGCAAACGACGCCATTTGTCGCCGTGTACACCTGCTATAACAAAACCAACACCTATACCTATTATGTCGGGGCGGACCCCTCCAACGCCTACATGACCGATACCGCGGGCAAGGCATATAAGCTCAGCGCCGAGGATGCAACGGCCTTTACCGATCTTTCCTTTGCCGCATGCCTTTATGAGGGCTCCAAAGCGCCGACGCTGACCGTCGGCTCCGAAGCGGTGACGCCGCATGAATACGATTGGCGCTATAAGCGCTTCAGCGGCACCTATACCACCGTTGCGCGCGAAACGACCGACGCCGTGCTTTCCTACCGCATCAATGCAAAGCTTGCCATGGATTTTGATGTTGCGCCCGATCTGTTCACGGTCCGCATCACGGACGGCGATACCGAAATTTTTAATGACACTTATGAAAATATCGTCAATCTGCAAATTGACGAAAGCCGCGAGCTTTTATTCCATGTAGAGGCGCGCTGGTATGAAACGGAAGGCAAGAGCGGCCAGGGCAGCGCCGTCTATGATTTCAAGGCAACGGTCAACACGCCGCCCGTGTTCTATACAACCTATGCAAACGAGGCGGAATTCGTCCCGGGCGATTTCTTCATGATCACGGCGAAAAACATCGCCAAGGACGCCGATATTTCGTTCACTGCGGAGCCGACCATCAATTATACCCCCACCTTCTTTCCCGACGGCGAATATTACCGCGCGCTGATCCCCATCAGCTATGAGCTGGACAGCGGCACCTATACCTTCGCTCTTGAATCCGACGGCGTTTCGCAGAGCTTTACGCTGAATGTCAACACAAAATCCTTCCGCACCGTCAATCTCACGGTGGATGCCTCCATCGTCAATGCAACGCGCACGGAAAACACCCTTGCCAAGTTTGAATCCGATCTGCGCCCCATTGCAAACGATGCGCAGACCGTCAAGGAAGGGGCGCTGTTCTACGGCAAGTTCTCCGAGGGCGTTCCCTCCGGTGCGCAGCTGTATATCGGTGTCGGGCTGAACTGCGTGATCAACGGCGGCGCTTCCTTCCGCCACCAGGGCGTTGAGTATCTTGTCTCCGAAGGAGGAAGTATCTCCGCCGTCAACGACGGTGTGGTCGTATATGTCGGGGCAACGGATTATTCCGGCAACCTTGTCGTGGTGGATCACGGCCTTGGGCTGAAGAGCTGGTATTGCCATCTTGCCGCAAGCTCCGTCTCCGTGGGCGATACGGTTACAAAGGGCACCGTGCTCGGCACGGCAGGCAGCACCGGCTTCACCTCGCAGACCTCGGCGCACATCGGGCTTTCCGTGTTTGACGTTCCCGTTTCTCCCTATCCGCTTTGGGAAAACGAGCTGGAAATGATCAAACCGTAATCAAATTCAAACAATGCTGCATCGGGCTGTTAAAACGTGTTTTTAACAGCCCTTTTTCTTCCCGCTTCGCGGTGGGCGGCGAAGTTTTCCGAAAGTTCATACTCTTTCCATTGACCGCGTAAAAAATCCGTCGTATAATGGAATTACAAGAAAAAAAGGGGGGATCGAACATGAAAAATGCCGCGCAAAACGGCGCTGAAAAAGCATCGGATCGGTTTTTACAGTCTCTCGATACCATCAGCGCCGACGATCTTGGCCCGCTGCCCCCGAAAAACAAAGCGGCGGCGCGCCGCCGCATTTTTCTGAATGCCCTGCTTGTGTTTTTTGTCGCGGTGTTTGTGTGCTCCCTTGTTTATTGCGGGTGGCGCATCGTGCAATACCGCCGCTCAAAAATACTGTATGACGACCTGTTAAACCGCTTTGAAGGTGCCGAAGAGGAGCAGCCCGTGCGTATCGGCGGTGGCGCCGCGGCGCTTTCCCGCGGCAAAGCTTCTTTGGCAATCGCGGCGCTGCCCGCCTCCCGCACGGAGCGCACCGAAAACGGGCAAACGGATACAGATGCGGATTTTCTCGCCTCCGTGCAGCTGCAGCTGGCGGCGCTGCGCAAAATCAACGGCGATATCGGCGGCTGGATTCGCATGCAGGGAGACACGGCAATCAACTATCCCTTTGTCTTTTCGCATGACGACTCGCATTATCTCACCTACGCCGCAGACGGCTCCTATAATCCCGCCGGCGCGATCTTTTTGGATTGCCGCAATAAAAAGACCTTCTCCGAAAACTGCAATACCGTGCTCTACGGGCACAACATGTACAGCGGCTCTCCGATGTTTGCCAATCTGCATAAGTTCTCCTCCGATCCGAACTATTGGAAAAACAATCACTTTGTCGAGCTGTATACAGACGAGGGCTCGCTTTTGTATGTGGTATTCGCCGCCTATTCCGATTCGCCGCAATTTGAGGAAAACTGCTATTTCGATACCACCGTGAAGGGCGAAGAGCGCATGCAGGCATTTTTGGACCGCATTGCGCAGCGCAACATTTTAAAAACCTCCGTCACGGTAGGGCGCTATGATAAAGTGCTCACGCTTGTGACCTGTGCGGACGCGGGCGCAAACCGCTTTGTCGTGCATGCAAAACGGATCGAGGATAGAAACGATATTCACTGAAAGCAAAGGAGACGGCAAAAATGTCCTCAGAGCACCCCTCTCTTTCCTGCCCCGTCTGCGGTGCGCCGCTGCAAAAAAGGAGCACGGCATTTTGCTGCGAAAACCGCCACGGCTTTGATATCGCGCGGCAGGGCTATGTCAATTTACTGCAGCCCGGGCACAGCTCCGCTACGGGAGACGACCGCGAGATGGTCGCGGCGCGCACCGCTTTTTTGGAAAGCGGCACCTACGCCCCATTTTCCGATGCGGTCAATCGCCTGTGCCTTTGTGCGTTGTCCGATCTGTCTTGCCCTGCGGTGATCGCGGATGCGGGCTGCGGAGAGGGCTATTATACCGCTCGGCTTGCAAAGGCATTTGCAAATGCCGGGCATCCGGCGCGTTTTTTCGGCCTTGATCTTTCCAAATATGCCTGTGCGCACGGTGCCGCAGCCGCAAAGGCAGAGCGGCTGCCGATTCAATATGCCGTATGCTCTTTGTTTCACATGCCGCTTTTCACCGCATCGTGCGACCTTTTGCTGAATCTCTTCGCCCCGAGCGCGCCGGAGGAATTTGCGCGCATTGTACGCCCGGGCGGATTTTTGTGCTTTGCAGCGCCCGCAGCGGACCATCTCATGGAGCTGAAAGCGCTGCTGTATGAGCAGCCGTATGAAAACAAGGAGCGTATTCCCGTCTTTCCGGGCTTTGCGCTGCGGCAGACCGAGCGCGTGCGCTTTTCCTTCTCCCTGTATGAACACCGCTTGGCGCTTTTCCGCATGACCCCGTATTACTTCCGCACTCCGCGCAGCGGGGCGCAGCGCCTGGAGGCGTTGGGGGCGCCGATGCGCGTCACGGGGGCTGTCAATGTGCTGCTGTATGAGCGGCTTGCAAAAGAAATTTCCGCAACGGAAACCGAAAGGAACGAACACTATGAAATATAAAGGCGTCATTTTTGATATGGACGGCACCCTGCTGGATTCCATGGGCACATGGGAGAGCATCGACCGCACCTTTTTCGCAAAGCGCGGCATGGAAATGCCGCAGGATTTCGGCATTATCGCCGCCTCCATGGGAATGGAGCAGACCGCGCATTATGCCGTGGAGCACTATCTGCCGCACGAATCGCCGCAGGCTATCATTGCGGAATGGATGGAGATGAGCCTGCATGCCTATGAGCACGAATTAAAGCTCAAGGAGGGGGCGCTGCCGTTTTTAAAATATCTCAAGGAGCGCGGCGTGAAGATCGGACTTGCCACCGCCTCTCCGATGGCATGTGCCGTTGCCGCACTGCAAAACAACGGCATTCTCTCCTATTTCGATGCGCTCAGCGCCGCGGGTGAAACCAAGCGCACCAAGGGCTATCCCGATCTTTATCTGCTCACGGCCGGAAAGCTGTCCCTCAGGGTTTGCCAATGCCTTGTGGCAGAGGACCTGCTGCGCGCGGTGGAGGGGGCGGTGGAGGGCGGCTTTGATGTCGTCGCCGTGCATGACCGCGAAAGCGCCGCCCATGAAGCGGAAATTGTAAAGCTTGCACGCGCCTATGTGTATCGTCTTGACGAGCTTTGCAAAACCGATTGGTTCTGATCCCTAAAAAGTGACAAAACGCGCTTCCTTTCATAAAATGACAATGAAGTCATTTGCGCTTTTGCGCAGGAAAGGAAGCGCGTATTTTTTTACGCTTTGGGATACAACTATGGAAAAAGCAGCTCCGTCCGAGGTAAAGCTCGGCATCATCGGAGGGGATTTGCGGGCGCTCACCGCCGCGCGCGAGCTTGCCGCCCGCGGCTTTGAAACGGCTCTGTACGGAATTGATACCTGTGCGGGCGAATGCGGAAATGTTACCAAATGCGCAGAGCTTGCCTCCGCCGTCCGCGGCGCCTCCGCCGTGATTTTGCCGCTGCCCGCCATGGCAGACGATGAGCGCATTCGCTGCCCTTTGACGAAAAAAACCATCCTTTTGCAGCAGGTGCTTGCGCAAATGCAGCCGCATCAGCTGCTGCTTGGCGGCAGGGTGAGCCCGGCGCTGCGGCGGCAGGCGCAGGCAAGCTCCGTTCGCCTGTTTGATTATTACGAACGCGAGGAACTGAAAATTGCAAACGCCGTACCCACGGCAGAGGGTGCGCTCTCCGTTGCAATGAGTGAGGTGCCGCACACCATAAACGGGGCGCGCTGCCTCGTCATCGGCTACGGCAGGCTCGGTCGGGTGCTCACGCGGCTGCTCGCAGCGCTCGGCGCAAAGGTCTGCGTCAGCGCCCGACGCGACGAGGACCTTGCCTGGATCCGCACGATAGGCTGCGAGGGCGTGCATACGGAGGATCTTGACGCCGTGTTACATCGTTTTGATCTGATTTTCAACACCGTCCCCGCGCCCGTGCTCGATGCGCATGCCCTGCGGCAGATCCGCCCCGGCGTCCCCGTAATCGAGCTTGCCTCCGCCCCCGGCGGCATTGATCTGGAAAGTGCCAAGGCTCTCGGTACCAAAACCGTTTTTGCGCTGTCCCTGCCCGGCAAATGTGCCCCCGTGACGGCAGGGCGTATCATCGAAGAAAGCATTCTGCATATTCTCGCCGCCGAGGGGGTGGTGCAGCCGTGATCGGATATGCGCTTTGCGGCTCCTTCTGCACCCATGCGCGCAGCATTGCGGCGCTGCGGGAGCTGCTCGCACGCGGCTATGAGGTCTGCCCCATTGTCAGCGAAATTGTCTTTTGCACCGATACGCGCTTCGGCAGCGCCAAGGAGCGCATCGAGACGCTTGAGGCGCTGTGCGGCCAAGCCGTGGTACACAGCATAGCCGGAGCGGAGCCGTTCGGTCCGAAAACCGTTTTGGATCTGCTTATCATCGCCCCCTGCACGGGCAACACCTTGGCAAAGCTCTGCGCAGGCATTACCGACAGCTGTGTTACCATGGCGGCCAAGGCACAGCTGCGCGCCGACCGCCCGGTTCTGCTCGGCGTTGCAACAAACGACGCGCTCTCCGCCAACGCGCAAAACCTCGCCAAAATCGCGCAGCATCGGCATATCACCCTGCTCCCCATGGAAAAGGACGATCCGGAGAAAAAGCCGTATTCCATGGTTTGTCGCTTCGATCTGCTTGCGCAGACGGCGGATGAGATCCTCCGCGGCACCCCGGGATAAAATACAGGCCGCGATGCCGTAGGACGCATTGCGGTCTGTTCCTTTTCCCTAAAAGCAAAAAAAGGAGGCCGGGGAAGCTTTCTTTGTTCTTTTTGCATCATTTTTCGTCCTGCTCCCTTTTTACGCCGGAGCAGAAAAAGGAATGCTCCAAATACCACTTTGCGGTTTTTTGCAATCCTTCGGAAAATGCCGTCTGCGCGCGCCAGCCGAGCCGCTCGATTTTTGCGGTATCAACGGCATAGCGGTCGTCATGCCCCGGCCGGTCCGCAACAAAGCAGATGCGGCTTTCCTCCGCCCCCACAAGCGGCAAAAGCGCTTCCAAAACCGCGCGGTTGCTTTTTTGCTGCCCCGCGCCGATATTATAAATCTCTCCCGCCGCGCCCCGCTGCAAAATCAGGTCGATTGCGGCGCAATGGTCAAGAACATAAAGCCAATCCCGCTCTGCGCTCCCGTCGCCGTACAGCGGCAGGCTCTCTCCGCGCAGCGCCCTCCCGATCATATACGGAATCAGCTTTTCGGGATATTGATACGGCCCGTAATTATTCGCGCAGCGGCTGATCGTGACGCCAAGACCGTATGTGCGCGCATAGGAAAGCACCAAAAGATCCCCCGCCGCCTTGGATGCGGCATACGGGCTTGAGGGATGCAGCGGCGCCGTTTCCGAAAATTTCGTTCCGCGCGGCGCGGGACCGTATACCTCATCGGTCGATACATAGTGAAAGCGCTCCGAGCCGTAAGCTCGGCAAAGATCCAGCAGCACGCCCGTGCCGAGCACATTTGTCCTTAAAAAGATTGCAGGATCTTTAATCGAGCGGTCCACGTGGCTCTGCGCCGCAAAATGCACCGTGATCTGCGGGCGCCATATGCGATAAATCGGCTCCATTTGCTCCGCGCTGCAAATATCCGCCTTAAAAAATTGCACTCTTCCTGCGCGCACAAGCGGCTCTATGGCAGCATAGTTTGCCGCATAGGACAAATTATCCGCGCAGAGAAAACATTCGCCCGGATAGCGCCGGGTCATATAGCGCAAAAATGCGCTGCCGATGAACCCCGCGCCGCCCGTTACCAAAATTGTTCTCATTGCATCAGCTCCTGCATCAGGGCGCTTTTTTGCGCCCACCCATATTGTGTCATAAAATATTCCGGCTCGATTTTCTGCAGTGAGGGCTCGCCCCGCAGGCATTCATAGGCATCGCATTGCAAAAGCTCCGTGCGCACGGCATAAAAATCTCTGCCGTGTAAAAACAGCTCCGGGGCGCCGAGCTCCTCCAGCGTTCTTTTCAGCGCGGCAACCGCTTTTGAAAAATAGTCCTGCGTGCGGCGGGAATAGGACGCATCCGCAAACAAAACCTCGCACAGCTCCTTTTTGCTCGCACCCGCGCCGAGCTTTGCCGCAAGATAGCAAAACAGCTCAAAGCTTTTGGAAAGCGCAAACGAAACCGCCTCCCCGTCCCGTAAAAGCTGCGCCTCTTTGAAGCATCTCAAATAAAGCCCCTGCTGCAGCGCGGGGGGATAGCGCAAATTTTGCAGCTGTTGCAAAAAGTCCTCACCGCGCAGCGGTTGCCGCATGCATCCGCTTGCAAACAGACCGAACGCCGCCTCCAAAAACGGCGCACCCGCTTCTTTTTCACAAAGGAAAATCAAATTCAGGTTTTTTGCGCGCCCCCGCAGCTTTTCGGCAAGCGCCAGCGCCACGCGCGGCTGCGCCGCATCGATCAGCGCTATGTCCGGAAGAATCCCTGACCCCTGTGCTTCGGCGTTTCTTGCCTGTTCCGTCGTATACAGATAAATCTGCGCCTGCGGCAGCACCGCGCGCACGCAGGCATAACTTGCTTTCAGCGTCTTTTTTCCGTCGCCCGTGATCATAATACGCATGCGCCTTTCCTCCCAAGCCCTTTGTGCTTTCAGTATACCGCATTCCCCGCAAAAAGGCAATCCATCCCGCCGCTTTCTCCGAAAAAATGCCGTTTTTCGTATTTTTTCGCCGTTTTGCTTGACCGCAGCCGCACTTTATATTACAATAGAAGCTCCACAAAGCATAACGCCGCATCGGGAAAGGAGTCTCATTTTGGCTGAATTTCAAGCGCCGCGGGGCTATGAGCAGGGGCTGAGCAAAGAGCAGGTTTCCATGCGCACGGCAACCGGCAAGACCAACCAAACCACAGCGAAAACAAATAAAACCACCGGGCAGATTATCCGGGAAAATATGCTGACCTATTTCAACGGCATTTTCCTTTGCATCACCGTTTTGCTCTGCGCAGTCGGCTCGTTCCGCAACCTGACTTTTTTGCCCATCATTTTAGGCAACACTCTGATCGGCATCATTCAGGAGCTGCGCGCCAAAGCCGTGCTGGACAAAATGAATCTGCTTGCAAAGCCGCATACCCGTGTCGTGCGCGACGGGAAAGAACTGACCGTGGCGGCGGAGGAGCTTGTGCTTGACGATATTATTGTTCTGCACGCGGGCGATCAAATCCCCGCTGATGCCGTGCTGCTCGACGGCACGCTTTCCGTCAATGAATCGCTGCTCAGCGGCGAATCGGATGAAATTGCAAAAGCATGCGGCGATGAGCTGTTCAGCGGCAGCTTTGTCACGGCAGGGCAAGGGCGCGCCATGCTCAGCCGCGTCGGCGACGATTCCTATATCATGCGCCTGAGCGCGCAGGCAAAGCAAATGAAGGGCACGGAGCAGTCCGAAATGATCCGCTCCGTCAACCGTATTATCAAATGGGTCGGCATTGCCGTGATCCCAATCGCGATCATCCTGTTTTGCCAAAGCTATTTCATCAATCACGAAACCGTGCAGAGAAGCGTTACCTCCATGGTCGCTGCGATCATCGGCATGATTCCCGAGGGGCTGTATCTTCTCACCACCATCGCCCTCGCGCTGAGCACCATCCGTCTTGTACGCAAAAAGGTGCTGCTGCACGATATGAAAAGCATTGAAACGCTGGCGCGCGTCGATGTGCTCTGTGTCGATAAAACGGGCACCATCACGGAGCCGGACATGCGCCTGTGCGAAATTTTGCCGGTTTTTGATGCACCCACGGACGAAAAAACGGCAAAGCTGCGCCTGTGTGAATACGCGCATGCCGCAACCGATTCCTCCTCTACCATGCAGGCGCTGCGCCGCTATGCGGACAGAACAAATGCGCCCGCTGTATCAAGGCCGCTTGCGCTGATGCCCTTTTCCTCTGCGCAGAAATACGGGGCAATCCGCTTCTCTGACGGCACCTATCTCTTCGGCGCGCCCGAGGTGCTGCTCGGAGAGGGCGTTTCCGCCTACGCAAAGCAGCTTGCCCCGGCGCTTGCGCGCGGAGAGCGCGTGCTTGCGTTTTGCTTTTGCCCCGGCGAGATCCCGCAGGATCTTCAGGCGGCTCGCCCCGCCCCGCTTTTGTTTGTCACCTTCTCCAATCCCCTGCGGCAAAATGCCGCCCGAACCTTTTCTTATTTCGCGGCACAGGGGGTCACGGTCAAGGTCATCTCCGGAGATCACCCTGCAACCGTCTGTGCCGTTGCCGCGCAGGCAGGCATTCCGGGCGCAGAGCGGTTTGTGGATGCCCGCACGCTGACGGATGAAGCAGCCCTGCGCAGCGCCGCGGCGAACTATACGGTGTTCGGCCGCGTCACCCCCGCGCAAAAGCAGCAGCTTGTGCGCGCGCTGCAGGATGCCGGGCATACCGTCGCCATGACAGGGGACGGCGTCAACGATATTCTTGCCATGAAGGATGCGGATTGCTCTGTTGCCATGGCGTCGGGCAGCGAAGCGGCGACGCAGGCGGCGCAGCTTGTGCTTATGGATAACGATTTTGCCAAAATGCCGGATATCGTTTCGGAGGGCAGACGCGTAGTCAACAACATTCAGCGCAGCGCAAGCCTGTTTTTGGTGAAAAACATCTTCTCTTTGCTCATGGCGCTGTTTTCCGCCGTCTTTTTCTTCACCTATCCGCTGGAGCCCGCGCAGATCTCCCTCATCAGCGCATTCACCATCGGATTGCCCGGCTTTTTGCTGGCGCTGGAGCCCTCCACGCAGCGCATCACGGGCAATTTCATGAAAAATGTGCTGTTGCGCGCGCTGCCCGCCGGGCTGACCGATCTTTTCTCTGTTGCCGCACTTGTAGTTTGCGGAGAAGTGTTCTCCCTGCCCGGCGGCGATATCGCAACGGCGGCAACCATGCTTTTGTGTGTGGTCGGCTTTATGATCTTAATTAAAATCTCAAAGCCTTTCAACCGCTTTAAATGGGCAATCCTTGCCGTCAATATCGCAGGGCTGCTCTTCTGCGGCATTTTCCTGCATCAGCTGTTTGCCATGTCCGCCATGTCCGCTATCTGTATTTTGCTTATGGTCGTTTTCGCCTTTGCCTCGGAATCCATGTTCCGCTATCTGACGCTCTTTACGGAATTTCTCACGCAAAAGCTGGAAGCGCTGCGGCAAAAGCACCGCGCAAAAATGCGGAAATAAACGAATTGCCGGTCGGAACCGCATCCGACCGGCATTCCTTTTGCAAAAACAAAGCCCGCTTCAAAGCTTCACTCTGCGGTGCAAAATCGGCGCCAGGACAGCACACAGCAGAATTTTCAGCGCATCGCCCGGCAGGAAAATGAGCATCCCGCCGCGCAGCAGCGACCAAAATGAAAGCCCCTTGCCGAGATACGCATTCTGAATCAGCGCAAGATACGGCACGCCGACAAGATACAGCACCGCAAGCCCCGCCGTGCATGCCGCAATCACCCGCCAAAACGATACCGCCCCGCTGCGCGCAAGCAGCCCGATGAGAAACGCAGCGGGAACAAGTCCGATCAAAAAGCCGAAGGTCGGAGAAAGCACCGCTCCGAAGCCGCCGCCAAAGGTAAACACGGGAACGCCGCAAAGCCCGATCAATACATACAGCGCCTGTGACAAGGCGCCCCATTTTGCCCCGAGCATCAGCCCCGCCATCGCACAGAAGAAAAACTGCAGCGTAATGGGTGCAAGCGGCAGCGGGATACGCAAAAAGGCTCCCGCGGCGGTCAACGCGGCAAACATGGCGCAAAGCAGCAGCTCTCTGGTCGGGAATCGGCGTGCGGTCGTTTTTTTGCTCGGCATAGTTTCTCTCCCTGTTCAAGTCTCGGTATTCTCCGGAAAACACCGGCAGTATAGCAAGCAATTATGTTTGAAAATTCGATAAATTATGTCAGAACTGTTAAAACAGCATCTGCTTTTTCAAAAATGAGACAAAATATGATAATTTTATGAAAAAATCATTTCATAAATATTGACTTTTACAGACGTTTTTGTTACACTATTGACATGGGCACACCCCTTGGTGCCGTCCAAATCTTTTTTTAGGAGTATTTTTATGGACTACGCAGCAACAAGCACCGACTATGCCGTGGCAGGCGGTTTTTTCGCCGTCTATTTGGTAATCGCGATTGTTTTGGGCGCTTTGCTCCTCATCGCAAACTGGAAAATCTTCACCAAAGCCGGTCAGGCGGGTTGGAAAACACTCATCCCGATTTATAACGGAATGGTCCTGTTCAAAATCATTTACGGAAGCATGGGGAAATTCTTCCTTCTGATTATCCCCGTGTTCGGTCAGATCTATTACATTATCTCCATGTTCCGCCTTGCAAGAGTTTTCGGCAAGGGCGGCGGATTCGGCTTCGGTCTTTGGGTCCTGCCAACCATTTTTACATTGATTCTCGGTTTTTCCAAGAAAATTCAGTATGTCGGTCCGTTTGGCAAGCAAAACGCACAGTAATCCATCAAAGTATCGAGGTGCCCGCGCAGAAAACCGCGCGGGCACCCCTTTTTTATTTCATTTCCCGGAAATCGTAATTCCGTCAAATGCAGCCCATGGCAAAACGCTTGCGCCGTCCGCCTCCCGCTCCTTTGACAATGCGTGTAAAGAAAACAGCATTTTTGCAAGGTTGCCGCCGATCATCGTTTCGTTCACCGCGCCGACGACCTTGCCGTGCTCAATCAAAAAGCTGTTTTTCGCAACGCCGGAAAAATCGCCGTTTGCGCTCGGCTCTCCGCCGGAAAACCGCCCGACGATGATGCCGTGCTCAATGCCGCCGATGATCTGCTCCACCGTGCGCTCCCCGCCCCCGACGATCAGCGCGCCGGAGGAGTTCTTCGCGCGCGGCAGCCCCGTTTTGTTGGAAACATAAAACGAAAGCAGAAAGCTCTGCAAAACGCCGTTCCGGATCACATCGAAATCCTCGGACAAAAAGCCGTCGTCGCTCACCCGCTCTCCGCAGACAATGCGGTCATCATGCGGGCAAAGCGAAACATTCAGCTGCGTATGCGCAACAGGGCAGCCGAGCTTGTCGCGCCAAATGCTTGTTCCGTCAAGCAGCGGCGCATCATCCGCAAAATTGGAGAGCGCCGACCACAGCATATCCGCAAAGCAAGAGGGGGGAAAAAGCACCGTGCCGATGAATTTTCCCTGCACCGCCGTCGGATAAAGCTGCCGCTCCACCTCCGCAAGCTCCCGCTTGATCGCGCCGCACTCATAAAACGGCCGGTCCAGCCGGTCCAGCATCACCGAAGAGCCGAAGAAGGAAGAAGCTGCCTCCCCCTCATGCGCCGAATAGGTCAAATCCGCCACATAGGCGCCGCTGCTGCGCGTATACAGCACCCCGTTGGAATTGGCAAAGACTGAGTCGCTCTTTACATGGCTGACCACCATCTGCTCCACCAGGATCTTCGGGTGCTTTTCTTTTATGGTTTGCAAAAGCTCCTGCGTGCGGACAAACAGTGCCTCTGTATCGCACTCGGTTGCGCCGAGGGTAAAATGCTGCGGTGGGGCATAGGGGGCAATGTCAAAGGCAGGGTCCGCCTTGCCGCTGCCTGCAACCGCGATGCAGTCCTGCACGGTTTTTTCAATGCTGTCCGCATCAAAGCGGTTCAGCGCAACGGAGCCGCGCTTCCCCCCGCAATATGCCGTCATACCGAGGGCGCGGTCATACAGCGTGCGGAACAGGCTGAATTTGCCGCTGTCCACATTGAATTCCCTCGTTTGCCGCTGCACAACGCTCACACTTGCTTTTTCCGCGCCGTTTTGCCCGAGCAGAGAAAGCGTATCCGCTGCGATTTTTTTCATTTCTTTCATGCGCCGACCCTCCTCATTCTCCGCCGATCATCACGCGGCAGCGCAGATCCGGCCCGCCCATGGAAACGGGCATCGGCTGCTTTTTGCCGCACATGCCCGCGCTGACCCAATGCATGGTGTCTCCGAGCATATCAACCGTTTTCAGCATCTCAAAGGCAATGCCGCTGAGCGTGGTGTCAAGCAGCGCGCGGCCGAGCTTTCCGTGTTTTATCTCATACCCCTCTGTCACGCCGAACATAAATTCTCCCGTGGTATCCGCCTGGCCGTTGTTGGAGCTCACAAGATAATATCCGTCCTCCACGGAGGCGATCATATCCGCAAGCGTGTCATGCCCCGGGTGAACCGCCGTATTGCGCATGCGGATCAGCGGCTCGTCGGAAAAGGCAAAGGCGCGTGCATTGCCGCAGGGCTCCATGCCGAAATGCTGCGCGCTCTCGCGGCTGTTCATATATCCCGTGAGTACGCCGTTTTCGATCAGCCTCACATCCTTTGCAACCGTCCCCTCATCATCAAGATAAACGGGAAGCGGCGCCTCTTTTCCGAATGCCTCATAGGCAAAATCGCTCAAATTTACAAGCGGGGAAGCGACCTGCTTATTCAGGCACGATGCGGCAACAGAGCCGCCGAGCACCAGATCCGCCTCAACGGTATGCCCCACCGCCTCATGCGCAAGCATGCCGGTAAGCTCCCCGCTGAGCACGCAGGTATGCACGCCTGCCCGCGCCCTGACGCCCTCTTTTTTCTTCTGCAGCCGCTCATACAGCGCATCGATCTTTGCAAACAGCGCGGCAGGGTCCGAAAACCGATCCGAAAAATCGCCCGCGCCGCCGAACGGCTCGAACAGATCCACCGGAGTGCCGTCCTTTGCGGTATCTGTCAGCATTACATAAACATAGCTGCGCGGCGCGCGGTTATGCCCGCAGGCGCCGTCCGAGCAGAGCAGCGCTTTTTCCATGCTGTCGCTCATGGCGACCACTCTGCGCGCTGCAAGCGCGGGATATTTTTTTGCAAGATAGGCATCCACGGCGCGCACAAATTCCACATATTCGCGCTGCTCGGCATCCCGCGGGGACGAAAAATGCGTCACCGTTGCCCTCGGCAGCGGCGGCAGAGGCCCTTTTCCGAGACTTACATGGCTGTCCAGAAACCGCGCGTTTTCCGAGGCGGCGGCAAGCACGGTTTTTGCCGCCTCTTCATCCATCTCCGCCATGGAGGAAAAGCCGTATACCCCGGCGCGCAGCACGCGCGCGCTGACTCCGCAGCTCTCGGCGCGCACATTCGTCGTTACCTCGCCGCCGATGAGCCCGACACGTCGATTTGTGCTGATCTGCGCCCGCAGCTCCGTGTGTGCTCCCGGGTCAAACAGCGCCTGCGCGCCCATGATCTGTTCCAATAACATATGCATTTCCCTTTCCGTTTTTCATTATTCTTATTGTACCGCAAAGCGGCAAAAAATACAAGCCGCCGAAAAAACTTTGCCGCCGCCTTTCCCGCGTCAGTCTCTCTGCTCGCCCCGCTCGCTTTTTGCCTCTTTTTCATATGCCGCGTACAGAATCAGCCCCTCCCGCGGCACCGTATCGACAGTGCCGACAAGCGTTCCTCTTTCATTTTGCCAGCCCAAAAAAGTGTATCCGGGCAGCTGTGCCGCGGGAAGCGAGCCCAGCGCCTCGCCAGGTGCATAAAACCGCAGCGTCTCCGCACATTCGCCCTGCCCCGCGCAAAACTGCACCATGGGCTCCTCGCTCGGTGCCGGCGCATCCAAGTAAGAATACTTCTGCGGGTCGGAAAAGGCGGTGAGCAGCGTATAATAGCTGCTGTGAACGGAAAAATGCAGATGCGCGCCTGAGGAAAGCCCCGTGGAACCGACATAGCCGATAAGCTGTCCCTGCCGCACGACCTGCCCCTGCTTTACCGTCAGCTTGACCAAATGATAATACGAGGTGTAGGAAAAAGTGCCGTGCCGAATGCACAGGGCGTTGCCCTGCGTTTTGTTACAAAAACGCCGTGCCGTGCCCGCAATGCTGTAAGCGCCCGACAGCTCATGCAGCGCGCAGCCCGTCCGCTCCGAGCAGCCCTGCCCCTGCGCGGCAAAACCGTCGCAGTTGCGGCAGCCGTCCCAAAGGCGCACCACCGTGCCTGATTTTGCGGCAAATACCGGCTGCCACAGAATTCCCTTTTCCAAAATATCAATACCGTAATGCTTGCCGGGTATAAACCCCTGCGTCACATTTTTTGTATACGGCACGGGCCATAAAAACTGCTCCGCCTCCGCATTTTTCTCCGCCGTCTCGCTGTCCAAAAGCGCAGAGGGGGCAAAGTGCAAAGGCCCGTCTCCCTGCTCGGATTTTTCGGGGATCGCCAGCGGCACGGCTGCCGTGCTCACCACCGCCCCCTCGCTCCGCGGCTGCGCGCTCCCGCGCAGCAGGCAAAGCCTCCCGGCGCAAAGCGCAAGACAGAGAAACAGCGCCGCGCGGCGCACCGTATGCTTCATTTTTTCGCCTCCCCGTCTTTTTTCGCGCCTGTTTGACAAGCAGCTTTATTATAGCCCATTTTTCGCCCCTGTCAAGGCGGGCGCCTTTGCACCTTTGGCTTTTGAATGTGCAAAAGCGGTGAACAAGGCATGAAAATTTTGCAAAAAAGGCGCCGCTGCCCATGGTTTTCCCATTTGTTCACAAAAGCTTCATAAGTGAATGCTACACTGGTGATATTGACAGGAAAGGAACGGATGTTTCCATGATCAAAATTGAGCATTTGCAGAAAACCTACGGCAAAATTCATGCCGTAGACGATATTTCCTTTACGGTGGAGCAGGGAGAAATCGTCGGTTTTTTGGGCCCGAACGGCGCCGGAAAAACCACAACGATGAATATTCTCACAGGCTGCCTCTCCGCAACGAGCGGTCGCGTGCTGATCGACGGCATCGATATTCTGGAAAACCCCATGGAGGCAAAGCGCCGCATCGGCTATCTGCCGGAGCAGCCGCCGCTGTACCCGGATATGACCGTTTCCGAATATCTGAATTTTATCTATGATCTGAAAAGATGCACGCTGAATCGCCGCCGTCATATTGAAGAGATCTGCCGCGTTGTAAAAATCGAGGATGTCCGCGGCAGGCTGATCCGCAACCTCTCCAAGGGCTATAAGCAGCGCGTGGGCATTGCGCAGGCGCTGGTCGGCAACCCCAAGGTGATTATCTTTGATGAGCCGACCGTCGGGCTTGACCCGCGGCAGATCGTTGAAATCCGAAACCTCATCCGCACGCTCGGGAAAAATCACACCGTCATTCTTTCCACCCATATCCTGCCCGAGGTCAGCTCTGTTTGCGAGCGCATCATCGTGATCAATAAAGGGCGCCTCATCGCCAACGAAAAAACGGAGGAGATTGCCGCCGCGGTAGACGGCTTCCGCCGCCTGAATGCCAAAATCGCGGGGCCGGAAAAAGAAGTGCTTTCCGCCTTGCGCTCTCTCGGCGGGGTCGCCTCGGCAGAAGTGCTCGGCGCGAGAGAGAGCGGCAGCACCGCATTTTTGATCGTCTCCGAGCCCGGGATCGATGTGCGCAAAAGCCTTTTCCGCCTCCTCAGCGAGCGCGGCTGGCCGCTGATCGGTCTTGAGGCAATGGGCACAAATCTGGAAGATGTCTTTTTGTCCCTGCTTGCGCGGCAGGAGCAGAAACGCCGCGCGGGCGGGCAAAAGCCGTCTGCGCAGAAAAAAGGAGGCCTTGAAAAATGAGTGCAATCTATAAAAGAGAGCTGCGCGCCTTTTTCTCCTCACCCATAGGCTATATTTTCGTCGCCGTATTTTTTGCGGTGAACGGCGCGCTGTTTAACTATATGGTGCTGCGCAGCTCGGATTCGGGCGGAATCGGTACCTATTATATGACGATTCTTTTTTTATTCATCATTATCATCCCCCTTCTGACCATGAAGCTGTTCAGCGATGAGCGCCGCCAGCATACGGAGCAGCTGCTGCTCAGCGCGCCCGTGCGCCTTGGCGCCATGGTATGCGGCAAATTTTTTGCGGCATACACGGTTTTTGCCGGCACATTTTTGCTCTCGGAGCTGCTCGGTATGATTCCCCTTTACACCTACGGCTCTCCGAACACCGCGCTGCTGCTGGGCAATACCGTTGGCATTCTGCTCATCGGCGCCGCCTTTGTCGCCATGGGAACCTTCTTCTCTTCTCTGACGGAAAGCCAGCTGGTCAGCGCTCTTGTCACCATGTTTTTCATCGCGCTTTTGCTGCTTGTGAGCATGCTCAACAGCTATATCGATTCCGCCTTTGTGCGCACGGTGCTGAACTGGATCTCCATTTTCAGCCGTTTTTATGATTTTTCCTACGGCATTTTTAATTTCACCTCGCTCTTTTATTATGCCAGCATCGTCTTTGTCTTCCTGTTTTTGACCGTGCGGGTATATGAAAAAAAGCGTTGGGCATAAGGAGGGACGGCAAATGAAACAAAATCACAATCCCGAAAAACTGCGCCGCGGCTCTCTTTCCCTCATTCTGAGCATTGCGGTGGTTGCGCTTGTGATCGTTCTGAATGTGGTGCTCACCGCTCTTTCCGGTCTGTACGGCGGCTTCTCGATCGATATGACAAGCGACGATCTGTTCTCCGTCTCCGACGATACCGTAGCGCAGCTGGACGGCACCGCACAGCAGACCTATACGATCTATTTCTGCAAACCCCTGGATCAGCTGAATCAAAACAGCTATTCGCAGCTTGTATATTCCTGTGCCAAGGAATTTGCGGCAAAAATGGAGAATGTCAAGGTCGATTACCTGGATATTTATAAATACCCCGGCCTTGCGGAAAAATATAAGCGCTCCGCTTCGGACACGGTGCTTTCCTCTGATGTCATTGTGGAAAACGGAAACGGCATGTATCGCAAATATGCGCTGGACGCTTTCTTTGTGCATGATTCCGAAGACACCTCAAAGCTCTATGCCTTCAACGGCGAATTCAAATTCGCCTCCGCTTTTCTGCAGCTTGCCGGGCTTTATAATCCCGTTGCTTCCTTCACCATCGGTCACGGCGAAACGGAGCCGAAGGCTCTGATGCAGCTTTTTGAAGACGCAGGCTATACGGTGAAAACCGTCAATTTAAAGGAAGAGCGGCCCGACCCGTATACCAAGGTCATGGTCATCTGTAATCCCATTTACGATTTTCTGGGAGAAAATACGGACGGCACGCAAAATGAAATTTCCGTCATCGACGATTACCTGCTCGACCAGGGCGCTTTGATGGTATTCTGCTCGCCGAGCACGCCGAAGCTGCCCGCGCTTGCCGAATATTTGGAGGAATGGGGCATTGCCTTCGGCGATACCGTGATCAAGGATACCGCAAGCGCCGCCTCGGCAGACGGGCTTTCCGTCATCGCCACATTGCCGACGGAAGGCGTCGGCGCGTCGCTGCACAGCGATATGCGCGCGCTTTCCTCGCAGCCCATTATCGTCGCCAAAAACGCAACGCCCGTTTATTCCCTGTTTACCGAGAAGAATCAGCGCACGGTATCCTCCGTGCTCTCCACCACAAAATCCGCGCTTTCCATTGCCTCCGACGGAACCGAAAGCCGCGGGCAGTATGATCTGATGACGCTCAGCCGCGAAAGCCGCCTCAAGGACGAGGAAACGCTTTACTCCTATGTGCTGGCATGCGGCTCTGTCGATTTCACGGACGACAGTTATCTGACAAAGAATTCCTACGGCAACCGCGATATTCTCTATGCCGCAATGAAGGCATTCAACCGCGATATGGTTCCCATAAAGATCAATTATCGGTATTTTGACGATACTTCCCTCTCCATCAGCACCGCGCAGACAAACGGCTGGCTCATTGCCCTCGGGGTAGCGCTGCCCGCCGTCGTGCTGCTTGCAGGCGCTGTCGTCTATGTCAGGAGGCGGCATTTATGAGCGAAGAAACCAAACTGCAAAAAACACCGCAACAGACCCCCGTGCAAGCCGACGAGCCCGCGGCACAAACGCCGCAGCCCGCCGCGCCCGATGCCGCCGAAGAGGAGGCTCTCATTGCGGAGCAATACCGTCAAATGGGGCTGCAGGCGCCGGGGCAGGAAGAAAAAAGCATGGATGCGCTTGCGCAGCAGCTCTCCACCTTCGCAAAAACCGAAGAGCAGGTGCCGAAAAAGCCCGTCGGAAGAAAAAGCTCAAAAAAAACCGTTTGGCTTGCGCTCGGCCTGCTTTTGCTGGCAGCTGTCGGCACGCTGCTGTATTTTTCGGTGATTCGCCCCGCGCTGCAAAAAGAAGAGCAGACGGAGCTGCCCGAGCTGATCGCCGCAAGCAACGAGGATACCGAAAACGGCAAGGCGGAAACGCTCTCCGGGCAAACGCTGCTGCTCTATCGGCAAATGGACAGCAAAGAAATTGCCTCCGTTGCCATTGAAAACGAAAGCGGCTCTTATCTCATCCGCCGCAACGACGCAAACACGGCATATGTTCTCGATGCCTATCCGAATATTGCCCTGAATCAGCAAACCGTCGCCTATCTGCTCAGCATCACCTCCGTGCCGATCACGCAGTCGCGCGTGAGCACGGATCTCTCCGATACGGCGCAATACGGGCTGGATACCCCCGCCGCCGTTTATACCGTTACAACGACGGGCGGCGTCAGCCATACGGTATATGTAGGCGATCCCTCGCCCTCCGCCGCGGGCTATTATGTGCGCTATGAGGACAGAGAAGCGGTTTATCTCATGAGCTCCGTGCTCGGGCAGACCGTTCTTGCAAAAATGACGGACTTCGTCTCTGCTTATGTCACCGTTCCCGTTTCGGAAAGCGAATATTATCTGCAGGATAATTTCTGCCTGTATCATGGCGACGAGCTGCTCATGCGGGTTCGCTTTTTGCCGGAAAACGAGCGCCAGGGGCTTGCCAGCACCCGTATTTTCGAAATGGAATATCCTGCGGATTATAACCTTTCCATGGATAATTACGACCGCGCCGTGCTCTGCACCCTTGGCTCTCTGACGGGCACTGAGGTCCTCGCGCTGGATCTTTCCGATGAAACCCTTGCAAAATACGGGCTGGAGCATCCCGCCTATACCGTCACCTATACCTATAAGGGAACCGATATCAAGCTGTATTTTTCCGAGCAGCAGGAGGACGGCTCCTATCTGTGCGCCAGCGGCCCGTATCAGACCGTTGTGCGGGTGGACGGAACCTCACTTAAGTTCCTCCCCTGGGATCTTATCGAATTTATCGACCGCCCGATTTTCGGCAGACGCATCACCGATGTTGTTTCCGTCGCAATCGACGGCACGGTAGACGGCGCCCCCGTCAGCGCCGATTTTGCCCTGAGCCACGGCAAGGATTCCAAAGGCGCCGCGACCCTTTCGGTGCTGGACCGCGTCAGCGATACGCAGATCGCCTCCATTCCGGATTTCCGCAATCTTTATAAGGTGCTGCTCACCGTCTCCATTGAGGACTATGCCCCCTATACGGAGAGCACCCTGCCGCAAAGCGCCGAGCTGCTCGGTACAGTCACCGTGCAGACAAACGGCGGCGGCGTGCTGCGATATCAGTTCTTTGCGTATTCCGGGCGGCGCTGCCTGTATACCATCAACGGCAAAGGCGAATTTTATGTCCCGCGCGACCGTGTGGAAAAGCTTTTGCGCGATACGGCGACGCTGCTTGCTGGCGGCGCGGTGGATTCGGATATCCGCAAATAAAAAATTGCGGCCGTTTCGTGGAAAATCACCGAAAACACTTGCATTTTTCGCAAGCGGGTGCTATAATGGATATGTTAGAATATTGTAGGATGGAAGAGTGGATGAAAACCCACTCTTCTCCCTTTGTTAAGAGGTCTTTTTAAAACGATGAAACACGGAGAACAAAACATTGCCGCCGCAGTGCGCACCCTGCTCACGCCTATTGTGCAAAAGCTTGGCTATTCCGTTTGGGATGTGGAATTCGGCAAAGAGGGCAGCCGCCTGATTCTGCGCATTACCATTGATTCGCCAAACGGCATTTCCATTGACGACTGCGAAAAGGTACACCGCGCAATCGACGCCCCTTTGGACGAGGCAGACCCCATTGCAGACCCGTATTATCTTGAGGTCAGCTCCCCGGGGCTTGAGCGCGAGCTGCGTACGCCGGAGCATTTTGCGGCATTTTTAGGCAAGAAAATCGTCGCAAAGCTGTATGCCCCCCTGCCGGGGCAGAGCGAAAAAACGCTCTGCGGAACGCTTTCCTCCTATGAGGAGGGCGCCGCGACCCTTCTTATTGCCGACGGTACCGCCGTGACGATCCCGCGGGAGAAGCTGGCGGCCGCACGCGCCTATTACGATTTTGACAGTGACAAAAAAACACTGAATACAGAAACGGAGTAAAACAAAATGAACACGGAATTTTTCAATGCCTTGGATCTCCTTGAAAAAGAAAAGGGCATTCCCAAAGAGTATATGTTCGAAAAGGTCGAAGCCGCGCTCGTCACGGCATTCAAAAAGGAAAAGGGAAACAATTCCATGGTGCGCATCGTGCTGGACCCGAACAAAAAAGACGTGCGCGTTTATGAGCAATGGAATATCGTCGAAGAAGTGACCGATCCGCAAACGGAAATCTCTTTGGAAGACGCAAAGAAAATGAACCGCCGCTATGTGCTCGGCGGCGTAGCGGAAGCCGAGCTGAAAACCAAAACCTTCGGCCGCATCTCCGCGCAGACCGCAAAGCAGGTCATCATTCAGGGCATCCGCGAGGCGGAGCGCGGCATGATGCTGAAAGAATATGAAGATAAGCAGGAATCGATCGTTTCCGCAAAGGTGATCAGCGTCGATCCCGATACGGGCAATGCCCTTTTGGATCTCGGAACCAGCCGTGCAACGCTGCTGCATTCCGAGCAGATCCCCGGTGAGATTCTCCGCCCGGACGAATATGTCAAGGTCTATGTCATGGAGGTCCGCAAGGAATCCTCCCGCGGGCCGCTGGTCACGCTCTCCCGCACGCATCCCGGCCTTTTGCGCCGCCTGTTTGAAACGGAAGTGCCCGAAATTGCAGACGGCACCGTGGTAATCGAAAACATTGCCCGCGAAGCCGGCCGCCGCTCCAAGATCGCCGTGCGCTCCACGGATGAAAATGTTGATCCGGTCGGTGCCTGCATCGGAAACCACGGCATGCGTATTTCCCGCATTGTGGATGAGCTCTGCGGCGAACGCATCGATGTCATCAAATACAGCGAAGATCCCGAGGAATTCATCGCAAGCGCACTCTCCCCCGCCGTTGTCGATTCCGTCGAGGTCAGCCAGGAGCGCGACGCCTTGGTATATGTCGCGGCAGACCAGCTCTCCCTTGCCATCGGCAAAGAAGGGCAAAACGCCCGCCTTGCCGCCCGCCTGACCGGCTATAAGGTCGATATCAAAGCGCGCTGAGCGCATCGCGCAGGCAGTATCCGCCAAAAGGAATCAGAGGTCAATGCCATGTCACAGCAACCGAAAAAAGAAAAAAAACTGCCGGTGCGCCGCTGTGTCGGCTGCGGAGAGCATAAGGAAAAAACCGCTCTGCTGCGCATCGTGCGCACGCCCGAGGGCGAAATCGTGCCGGACCGCACAGGAAAGAAAAACGGGCGCGGAGCATATCTTTGCCCAAGCAGCGCCTGCCTGAAAAAAGCGGTAAAGTCGGGGCGTCTTGCAAGCGGCCTCAATACCGAAATTCCGCAAAGCGTAATGCTGGCGCTGGAAAAGGAGATCGAAAAGCGTGAAGGAACCGAGTAAGGCACAAAAGCCGCCTGTCCCCGCGCAGCCCGCCGCCATCCCTGCCGACCCCGCCGCGCGCGCCGCCCTTTTGCGGCAGGCAAAGCAAACAACGCGCGCTGCCGGCATCATCGGCATTGCCAAAAAGGCGGGCAAGCTCACCGTCGGCACGGAGCTGACCGCCGACGCCGTCCGCGCCGGGCGACCCGGGCGCTGCCCCTATGCCGTATTCTGCGCGCTGGATGCTTCCGAGGGCACGAAAAAAAGAATTCAAAATTTTTGCAAATATTATGAAATTCCGCTCTATGCGCTCAGCCTCGGGGTTGATGCGCTCGGCAAAGCCGTCGGAAAAAGCGGCGCCGTCGCCTGCATCGGCGTAACCGATGAAGGGCTTGCCGCGGCAGTGCGTGCCAAAGCATCGGTCAACTGACCGCAACCATTAACGCAAACATAAGCGGGGCAATCCCGCGGGAGGTGCAATATATGATTTTAACCCCTAACAACAAGATCAGCTCTATGGCAAAGGATTTCGGTGTGAAAAACAAAACCATCACCGATCTTCTGGCGCAAAACGGCATTGAGGGAAAAACCCATTCCTCCGTGCTTTCGCCCGAGGAATTCAGCCTTGTGTTTGAGGCGCTGACCGCGCAGGCTCAGATTACGAATATGGCGGAATACCTCGGCGGTACGGCTGATATTCCGCGCCCGGAGGAAGAAGCTGCCGCAAAGAAAAAAGCGGAAGAGGAAAAAGCCGCTGCAGAGGCTGCAAAGAAAGCAGCCGAGGAGGAGCAAAAGCGCCGCGCCGCTGCCGAAGCTGCCGCCAAAGAAAAGGCGCAGCAGGAGGCAAAGAAGCAGGCAGAGCGCTTTGCCAATGCAAATCCGCTGGCAAAAAAGCCGCAGCCAAAGCCGAAGACACAGCAAAGAGAGCAGCCGCAAAAGCCCTCCACGCTGCGCCAGGGCTCCCGCATGTCCGAAGCTGTTCCCGGTCAGGATACCTCGCGCGTGGGGAAAACGCGCCTGGTCGACACCCGCACCTCCAGCGTCGATCTGTCCAAATATGATGAAAAGCTTGACCGCTTTGCGCCCGAACAGGCAGGCAACATTTCCGGCGGAAAACAAAAGCTGAAAAAGCAGAATAAGAAAACCGTTTACGATAAAAAGCGCGATAAGGAAAAAGAGCGTGAAGCGCTTGCAAAAATGCGCCGCGAAGCTGCGGAGAAATCCAAGCGCACGCCCGCTCAGATCACCATCGGCGAAGAAATCGCCGTCAACGAGCTTGCATCGCTTTTGCATGTCACCTCTGCCGTCGTGATCAAAAAGCTGATCGGTCTTGGCATCATGGCGACCGCAAACCAGGTCATCGATTTCGATACCGCTTTCCTCATTGCCGATGAAATGGGCTGCAAGGCGCAGAAGGCTGTCGTCGTCACTATCGAAGAGCGTCTCTTCGACGAAAGCGAGGACGCGCCCGAGACCCTTGTCCCGCGTGACCCGATCGTATGCGTTATGGGCCATGTCGACCACGGCAAAACCTCCCTGCTCGACGCCATCCGCCATACCTCCGTCACCGCAGGCGAAGCGGGCGGTATCACCCAGGCGATCGGCGCATACCGCGTTTCCATTTCCGGCAAGGAAATCACCTTCTTAGATACCCCGGGGCATGAAGCCTTCACGGCAATGCGTGCCCGCGGCGCGCAGGCGACCGATATCGCCATTCTGGTCGTCGCCGCCGACGACGGTATCATGCCGCAGACCGTGGAAGCCATCAACCATGCCAAGGCTGCCGGCGTGCCGATCATCGTCGCCATCAACAAAATGGATAAACCCACGGCGAACCCCGATATGGTCAAGCAAAACCTCACACAATATGACCTGGTGCCCGAGGAATGGGGCGGAGATACCATCTGCGTGCCCGTTTCCGCGCTGACGAAAAAGGGCATTCCCGAGCTGCTTGAAATGGTGCTGCTCGTCGCCGATATGAAAGAACTGCGCGCCAACCCGAACCGCCGGGCAAAGGGCGTCGTGATCGAAAGCCGCCTGGATAAGGGCCGCGGCCCCGTTGCAACGGTGCTTGTGCAAAACGGCACGCTGCATTCTGGCGATGTCGTCATCGCAGGAACCGCAGTCGGCCGCGTACGCGCCATGATGGACGATAAGGGCAAAAATGTCAAAACGGCAGGCCCCTCCGTTCCCGTGGAAATTACCGGTCTTTCCGAAATTCCGGATGCAGGCGATGAATTTGCCGCCGTGGAAGACGAGCGCATGGCGCGCGAGCTGGCTGACCGCCGCCGCAACGAGCAGAAGGAAGCACAGTTCAAAGCAAATTCCAAGGTCAACCTGGACGATCTGTTCGCGCAGATCTCCGACGGCGTCAAGGATCTCAACATCATCATCAAAGCGGATGTCGACGGCTCCGCGCAGGCGGTGCGCGCCTCCCTTGAAAAGCTCTCCAACGATGAGGTCAAGGTCCGCATCATTCACACAGGCGTCGGCGGCATCACCGAGAGCGATGTCATGCTGGCTGCCGCTTCCAATGCCATCATCGTCGGCTTCAATGTCCGCCCGGATAAGACCGCAATCGATTCCGCCGCTGCACAAAAGGTCGATGTGCGCACATACCGCATCATCTATGAGTGCATTGAAGAGATTGAGGCTGCCATGAAGGGCATGCTCGCCCCCACCTATCGCGAGGTCGTGCTCGGCCATGCCGAGGTGCGCCAAACCATCCGCGTTCCCGGCGTCGGCACCATTGCCGGCTCGTATGTGCAGGACGGCAAGGTTTCCAGAAATGCGCAGATCCGCGTGGTCCGCGAGGGCGTTGTTATCTTTGAGGATAAGATTTCCTCCCTCAAGCGCTTCAAGGACGATGCCAAGGAAGTCGCCCAGGGCTTTGAATGCGGAATCGGATTGGAACGCTTCAACGATATCAAGGAAGGCGACATTCTCGAAGCATTCATCATGGAAGAAGTCGCCCGCTGAACCCCGTTTTATAAGTAAAAAGCCGGCACCCGCTCGGGTGCCGGCTTTCTCCGTGCCGTTTTTCTGCGCGGCTCAGCCGTGCAGCTCGTTTGAGGTGAGATAGTCCGCGCCCTTTGCGCAAAGGCGCTTTGCAAGGTCGGGGTCGTTCACCGTCCAGCAGTTGATCGCGCAGCCCTGCGCGCGCAGGCGCCGCGCCGCAGCGGCGGTCAGCTTATCGCCGCGGATATCAAGATCAAAGCGGTTTTCCCGCAGAAACGCAAGCACATTGGCATGCGGCGTTTTTTGCGTTAAAAACTGTGCCGGCTGCTGCGGCAAAAGCTTGCGCAGCGCCAAAAGATTTTCCGGATAAAACGAAATGAAAATCGTTTTTTCCAGCATGTCGCACTGCTTTGCAGCATCCGCAATACCCGCAACATGGCATGCCTGCATCGATTCCTTGAGCTCAAGCACCGCCCATTTTTCGTATGCGCGGCAAATTTCAAAATAATCCGAAAGCTCCGGCAGGCGCAGCGCCTCATTCACCTTGCCCGTGTGCAGATCGATCTGCCCCAGCGCCCGCAAAACGGATGCCTCCGTTTGCTCAATGATATGGTGCTCGCCGCACATGCGATAGGTATCGCTGTCATGATGCATCAGATATGCCCCGTCCTTTGTCACATGCACATCCGATTCGATCGCGAAAAAGCCCTTCTCTTTCCCCGCCGCCACAAATGCGGCGCAGGTATTTTCCGTCTCCCGGGCGGAAAAGCCGCGATGCGCGACCCATTTCACATTGCATTCATCCCGATTGAGTTTCATGCGTTTCTCCTTTGCTCCTCCGTGAAAAACAGGGGGCGCCGCAGTCCGCAGGCTCCCCCTTGTTTCATTGATTTTCGTCTGATTGCTTATTTGCAGTGCTCGCAGCCGCAGCCGTCCTCGTCGTCATCGTCCTCGCAGCCGCAGTCGCAAACGCAGGAAAATTCCTGGCCGCATGCGGGGCAGATGATGTGCTCGGGATCGATCGATTCGTCAAAATAGACCTCTTCGCCGCAATGCGGGCACTCGATCTCGACGAAATCATCATCGTCGTCCTCCTCGTCGTCCTCTTCGCCGTACAGATCCTCTTCCACAGCGCCCAGATCCTCATCCAGCTCTTCGACATATTCGCTCAGCGTAGCGGTTTCGTCCTCCAAATCGGAAACGGAGAGCGCCAGATCATCCATCATATCGATGATGCCGGCAATCAGCTTGCCCTCATTGGTGTTTTTGTCAAAATTCATACCGTCCATCAAGCCCTTGAGATAAGCAGCTTTTTCTGTCAGATTCATAGTCTTTTCCATCCTTTCAGATTTTTTATTTCGGGTTTTTGCGGGTTTATGCTCTTTCAAGATATTCGCCCGTGCGGGTATCAATGCGGATCATAGTGTCAACATCGATGAACAGCGGCACCTTGATCACGGCGCCGGTTTCCAGCGTTGCCGGCTTTGTTGTGCCGGTCGCCGTATCGCCCTTGAAGCCGGGCTCGGTGTCCACAACCTTCAGCTCGACAAATGTCGGCGGCTCAACGGAGAAGACCTTGCCCTTATAGGAAACGATCTTGCACATCATTTCTTCCTTGACGAACTTGAAGCTGTCCGGCAGAACATCGCTGTTCAGCGGAATCATATCATAGGTCTCCATATCCATGAAGTAGTAAAGATCGCCGTCGTTATAGGAATACTGCATTTCCTTGCGCTCAATGCGCGCCGGCTCAAATTTATCGGTCGGGCTGAATGTACGCTCGGTGACTGCGCCGGTGATGACATTCTTCAGCTTTGTTCTGACAAATGCCGCCCCTTTGCCGGGTTTGACATGCTGGAACTCCACAACCTGCAAAACATTGCCGTCCAGCTCAAATGTCACGCCGTTCTTAAAATCGCCTGCGATTACCATAGTATACCTCCAAAGCTTTCAAAAATCCGAACTTTATCATAATACACCGTATATTATAGCAGATATCCGCCCGCATTGCAAGGGCTCTGCAAAATTTTCGGGGCAGGCGGCGCTGTTTTTTTCCGCTTTTTTCCCGAAAAGTGCCCGTTTCTCCGCAATCAGAGAATGATCAGTTCCTTCGGGCTCCTTGTGATTGCTTCCGCGCCGCCGTCATGAATGAGCACCATGTCCTCAATGCGCACCCCGTATTTTCCCGCCAGATAAATGCCGGGCTCACAGGTCACAACATCGCCGTCCTCCAAAATATCCTGCGGCTTGCATGCGGGAGAGAGGCGGGGATTTTCATGGATATAAAGGCCGACCCCATGCCCCAGCGAATGCCCGAACGCACCCTCGTATCCGTTTTGATTGATATAATCGCGGGCGATGCGGTCCGCCTCAAAGCAGCTCTTATGCCAATCGATATATTCCAGCGCCAGCTCCTGCGCGCGGCGCACCGTGTCGTAAAGGCGGCGCATTTCGCCGTCCACCGCGCCCGTTGCGACCGTGCGCGTCATGTCGGAGCAATAGCCCTTGTAGGTGCAGCCGAAATCCATGGTCAGAAAGCCGGGCTCCAGCCTGCGGTTTTCCGGCTCGCCGTGCGGCAGGGAGCTCTTCTTGCCGCTGACGCAGATAATATCAAACGAAGCGCGCTCCGCGCCGTTTTTCCGCATGAAAAATTCCAGCTCCAGGGCAATTTCCGTTTCCGTGCGCTCCGGCGTGATAAAATTGAGAATATGCGCAAAGGCCGCGTCCGTGATCGCCTGTGCGCGGCGGATGCATTCGCGCTCGGCGTCCGTTTTGAAGCGGCGCTGCCCCTCGATCAGATCCCCGATGGGCAAAAAGTTCATGCCGGGCATGGCGATGCGCGTCTTTTGCAGCGCGTCCACGGTCATATAGCGGTCCTCATATCCGAGATTCTTCACGCCCGCATTTTGCAGCGTGCTGTGCAGAAAGCTGATTGCGGATTTATCGAAAATTTCAAAATCGCGGGCTGCGGCAGAGCCGTTTGCCGCCTCGATATAGCGAAAATCCGTAAACAGCCATGCCTTCTCCCTGCCGATCACCACATGCCCGTCGCAGAAATTGAAGCCGGAAAGATAATACTGATGCACCGGATTTTCCACCAGCACCGCATCCATCCCGGCAGGCATTCTCTCTCTGATTTTGCACAAAATTTCATGATTGTCCATTGCTTTTTATCTCCTTCTGTTAAGTCTTCGTTTTTCCGTCGCTCATCGGATGATTTCGGCATCGGCCATTTCCGTGATCTGCGTATAGACCGGTTCCTCCGCACTCTCGCAGGGCTCCACGCAAAGGGAAAGATGCGTGTGCTCCATATCCGCGCCCCGCAGCTCCACAAAATAAACAAGATCCAGCGTGCCGCCTGCGGCGGAAAGGGAGTTGCTCACTTTGGCAGCCACCGTGCAAAGCTCAAACGAAAAATAATCCGTTTCGTAAAAGGTCACATGCCTCTGCTGCGGCTCAAAGGTCATTGCGGTGGAAACGGCGCCGCTGCGCATCAGCGTGATTCTTTGCGGCGCATCCAGATCAAACAGCAGCTGCGTTGTTGTCCCTTCCATGCCGCTTGTCTGCGGCTCCGCATAGCTCAGCGTCAGGCGGCCGTCCTCAACCGCCAGCGTGCCGCGCACCATAAAATTCGTTTCGCTGTGCTCCGCGCCGAGCAGCTCCTGTGAGGCAAGCGCCAAGAGCTGCTCCTCCTTCGCTCCGGAAAACAGCGAAAGCGGCGAATCGGCGCAAAGCTGCACCGAGCGCAGCGTGATTGTCACCGGGACGATCTGCATTTTTTCCGACATATTTTTTCTCTTTCTCCGCGGGCCCGATATCTCCCGCGGCATTTGTCACATCAAAATTTCCGCCGAAACAACGGCGCTTTGCGCCGCGGTCCCGGGCTGGGGTTTCACCTTATAAAATATACCACAAAGAAAGCGCCCTGTCAACTCTGCAAAGCGCTTGCAAGCGGCTGCAGTGCGGCGTTTTGATAGTAGTGGCACAGGATTTTTTCATAGTCCCAGCCCTGCCGCGCATACAGCTCCGCCCCCCATTGCGAAAGCCCGACGCCGTGCCCGTATCCGTGCACGGTGAAAAGAAGCGTCTGCCCCTGCTGCTCCATGGAAAAGCAGGAAGAGCGCAGCCCCAGCGCCAGCCGCGCCGCCGTTCCGCCGAGCGTCAGCTCTCCAAAAGAAAAGGAGAGCACATATCCCTGCGCATCCCGCGCAAGAGAAACCTCCGCCGCTTCATCCGCAACGGTATACCCCTTTTCCCGCAGCGCTTTTGCAAGTGCCTGTTTTGTAAATTCCGCCTTGGTTTCAAAGCCCTGCAGCCCCGCGCCCTCCGGCGAGCAAACGGGAACAAGATATGCGCGGGAGGAAGCAAACACGTGTGCGCTGTCCGCCGTATATCCGCCGCACATGGAAAAGAAGAAGGTCTGGCATACCTCCCCGCCGCAGCACATGACCTGCCCCGCCGTGTCCCGACAAGCGGCGCGCACGGGGCAATCCTGTGCCTCTTCCGCCGTGCTGAATGCCATGCACTGACGGCTGTTTGTACACAAAACCGCGCCGTCATGCTCTTCCTTTGTGCTGTGCAGCAGCTTGTACACAGTGTAGCTGCGTACCGCAACGGAGCAGGCGCGCAGCGCCTGGGCGGAAAACGATGCGGGCACCTCCGCCCGCGTTACGCGATAGACGTATTCCTCAAGCTCCATTTCCAGGATTTCTTCCCCATGCCGCACCGTTACCGTTTCAAACGGTGTTGCGGGCGACGCCGCATCCGCCGTCTGCGTGGGCATTTCTTCCGATGTTGCGGCGAAATCGGAAACACTCTGAATATCGTTCGTCTCGACAGCGGCACCCTCCTTTTCCGCAGCCGCAGGCAGCACAGCCTCCTGCCCCTGCACATCGGCAGCCGTTTCTGCTTCGCCGTGCGGGGCGGCATGTGCCGCAATCTGCGCTGTTTGCCGCGCGGTGCCGGGCAGGCAGCGCAGTGCAACCGCCGTCGGCACCACCATGGTAAATGCCGTAAATATTCCGAAATAACAGAAAATCCGTCTCATTGTTCTCCCCTTCTTTCTCGGACTGAAGACAAAGAGGCAGCACCCTTTGCCTATCCGAATTGTTGCCGTGCGCAGCGCTTTTTTTGCACGCATCGGGAAATTTTTCCAAAGAAAGCGTTATAAATGCCCCTACACCCTATGCATCCCGGAAAGAAAACAGAAGCAAAGGGAAGCGGCATTCCCCGCGGCGCGGGAAAGCGGCGCCGCCTTTTGCAGAACCTTCCCGGTTGCCGCAAAGCACGCTCAAAAAAATTTTCGTTTCCCTGTCACACTTTCCAGACTTCTGTGTTAACTATTGTTGAGGAGATTGGCGGAGGGCATCACATTGTCCGAGTGATGCGGTTCGCCCGCAGAGGGCGCCGGCAGGCGCAAAACCCGTCTTTCATGTGCGGCGGGGCCTGCCGCATGCTCTCTGCCCTCGCTTTTTTATTGCCTGTTTTCCCGGCGCTCATATGCCGCCGCCCGCCATAAAACCATAAAAAAACACAGCCCATGGCTGCAAAAAGGTCATGGGCTGTATGGATTTTTCGACGCTTTCACAGGCACCGCTTTCTTTCTTCAAAGGTGCTTCAAAAGTCGCGCTTGAGATAGCGATTTTTCAAATTGGATAAAGCAAGGGGCAGGCGCCGCGGTTTACCGCAAGCCCTGCCCACATCCTTTTGATTGTCGGCGGCAATTCCCGCCGTTACGCGCCCGCCTCTTCGCCGCGGCGCTGCGCAATATAGTCCTTCACACCGGAAAACGGAATCCCCAGCACAATGGAAAGCTCCGTAAACAGGCATTTTCTTGCCCGCGCTTCATAGTCCAGATCCACCTCGGGCATGCGCTTGTGCAGCCGCAGCATTTGCTCGCGCCGCATGCGAACGGTCTTGATAATGCGCACATAGCTCTCGGGAGTCTGCTCGCCGAACACCGTGCGATAGGCCTCCTTGCGTGCCTTTTCCACGGGAACGGTGATCTGTGCGATCTGATCGATTCGGTCGATCAGGCTGTTCGCCGCGCTGCGGTCGATCAGCGCGCGCATCACAACGCAGTCATTGTCCACCGGCGTATAAATCACGGAGCCCGTATTTTCATGATACGGCCGCAAAGCATAAAAAGTGCGCGAGTCCGTTTTGTCAAAGGGAGAGGGGCAAATATCCGTTACCTCGCACACTCCGTGAATTCCGTAAATCATGTAATCGCCGATTGCAAACATTGCCTTGTTCCTTTCGCCCCCGAATTTCTTACGAATATTATACCATGTTTTTAAGAAAAGCGGTAGTGTCGTTTATTATTTGTTTATAATTTTTTTACAATTTGTGCGCTGCGGCAAAAAATCCCCGTCCCATAGGCGTTTTCTGCCTTTTTCGGCAATGCGGCATGCCTGTTTTTTCAATTTTTGCGCAATTCTTTGAAAATTTCTCTTGCATTTTTCACGGCGGTATGCTATACTGCATCGAAAGCAATCTTTAAGCGCGGTACCGTGATGCCGGCAAGATGCGAAAAAGAAAAGATTTCTGCCTTTTTGCGCAATTTTGCCTTATCCGGTGCGGGTAAGGCTTTTTTGATTGTTCTGATTTCAGACAAAAAGGAAGGTATCGGAAATGAAGCTTGTATACGATGTCAAAGACAACCCGCGCAACAGTTCCATGAAGTTCGGCCAGATGCTCGTGTTTGCAGTGCAGCAGCTGCTGGCAATTATGGCGGCAACCATCGCCGTGCCGAATATCGTCGGCAACGGCCTGACCCCGTCCTCCGCGCTCATGGGCGCAGGAGTCGGCACACTTGTGTACCTTTTGTTCACCAAATTCCGCAGCCCCGTGTTTCTCGGCTCTTCGTTCGCTTTCATCGGCTCCATGCTCTCTGCCTTTGCAGGCGGCGTTTCCATGCAGCTCGGCTTCCTCGGCTTGGTTCTGGGCGCGGTTTTTGCCGGCCTTGTGTATGTTATCATCGCAATCATTGTAAAATTTGCAGGGGTTGCATGGATCGATAAGCTTATGCCGCCCGTCGTTATCGGGCCGACCGTTGCGATCATCGGTCTTTCCCTTGCACCCAACGCTATCAGTGACCTCACCGGCGGTGCAGCCTTTGACAGCGCAACCGGCTCCTTTATGATGACCCCGCATATCGCGATCTGCATCCTGTGCGGCCTTGTCACGCTGATTGTTACCATGCTGTGCTCCGTATTCGGCAAGAAAATGGTCAAACTCATTCCGTTCATTCTCGGCATTCTGGCAGGCTATGCCGTTGCAACCGTGTTCACCCTCATCGGCATGGCAAACGGCAACGAGGCGCTTCAAATCGTTGATTTCACCCCGTTTGTCAACGCGTTCTCCACAATCAACTTCGAGAGCTTCTTCTCTGTGCCGATGATTACCTTCACGGAAGCCTTCAAGGGCATCGGCGAGCTGAACGGCTCCTACATCGCAACAATCGCCGTCGCCTACATTCCCGTCGCCTTCGTCGTCTTTGCGGAACACCTTGCAGATCATAAAAACCTTTCCACCATCATTAACCGCGACCTGACCAAGGACCCCGGCCTTTGCCGCACGCTGCTGGGCGACGGTGTCGGCTCCGTTGCGGGCACACTCTTCGGCGGCTGCCCCAATACCACCTACGGCGAATCCATCGGCTGCGTCGCCATCACAAAAAATGCCTCCGTGTGCACCATTCTGACGACCGCCGTGATGTGCATTCTGATCGCCTTCCTCACCCCGTTCGTCTGCTTCCTTGAAACCATTCCCAACTGCGTCATGGGCGGCGTGTGCATCGCACTGTACGGCTTCATCGCAGTCTCCGGCCTGAAAATGCTGCAGAGCGTAAATCTTGACAAAAACCGCAACCTGTTCACCGCCTCCGTTATTCTAATCGCAGGCATCGGCAACTTTGCGCTGACCTTCGGCAAGGTCACCCTGCGTACCGTCGCAGTCGCCCTGATTCTCGGCATCCTGACAAACTTCATCCTGCGCAAGCACAAGCACCATGCGCCCGAAAGCACCGAGGTCGAAAATCAGATCATCAAATAAGCATCCAAGCACTCTTTTTGCGGCGCCCCTTATCGGGCGCCGCTTTCTGTTTTTGTTTCCTTTTGTGCCCTTGCTTCTTTTGCCTGCGCCCGCAGCGCCCCGATCGCCTCGCTCAGCCCGCCGACGCTGTCAATGATGCCGAATTGCACCGCCTCCGCACCGTCGATAATCGTGCCGACATCCGTTGCAATGTCGTCCGTACGCATAGTCAGCTCCCGCACGCATGCCTCGGCGGCATGGGAATGTGCCGCAATAAATGTGAATATCCGCTGCTGCATCTTGGAAAAATAAGAAAAGGTCTGCGGCACACCGACTACAAGCCCGCTCATGCGCACGGGGTGCAGCGTCATGGTTGCGCTCGGCACAATAAACGATCGCTTTGCGGCGACGGCAAGCGGCACACCGATGGAATGCCCGCCGCCCAGCACCAAAGAAACCGTCGGCTTTTTCATGCTTGCCACAAGCTCCGCCAATGCAAGCCCCGCCTCCACATCCCCACCGGCGGTATTGAGAATAAGCAAAAGCCCGTCGATGCCGTCGTCCTCTTCAATCCCCACCAAAAGCGGGATCAGCTGCTCATATTTTGTTGTTTTTGCGCCCGCGCCGAGCAAATAATGCCCCTCGATCTGCCCGATCACCGTTACGGTATAAAAGGTATATCCTCCGCTGCGGCATACCGCGCCGCAGGGCTCCGAAAGCACTGCATCGCCGTCGCTGTCCCGCGGCGGCACGGGCTGCGGCAGCTCCGCCGAAAAATCGATATCATAAAGGCGCTGCTCCCGATTTGTTTTTTGCATATTCTTTCCCCCTCTCCTTAGTAGCATGAACAAAAAAGGCGGATTTTATCATTTTTATCATTTACATTTAGCAAAAACTGTTGTATAATAGGTTGGTATGGAAATATTTCAGCAATGGAAGGAGAACCATCAATGAAAAATCAAATTCTTGTGGAAACCTCCGCGCGTCATGTCCATCTGACCCGAGAGCATATCGAAGTGCTTTTCGGGAAAGGCTATGAGCTCACGGTAAAGAAAATGCTCAGCCAGCCCGGTCAGTTTGCCAGCAACGAGCGCGTGGAAGTCGTCGGACCGAAAAAGTCCATTCCGGGCGTCAGCATTCTCGGCCCTGCCCGCAGCGCGGATCAGGTTGAGGTGTCCTTCACCGATGCGCGTACGCTCGGGCTGAGCGCACCCGTGCGCGAAAGCGGCGATATTGCCGGCTCCGCCCCCTGCAAGCTTGTCGGCCCCTGCGGTGAACTGGAGCTTTCCGAAGGGGTGATCGTGGCAAAGCGCCATATCCATCTCACTCCCGAAGATGCCGCGGAATACGGCGTCCGGGACAAGCAGATTGTTTCCGTTGCAATCGATTCCGGCCTTGGCAGAAAAACGGTCTTTGATGATGTGGTCGTCCGCGTCAGCAAGTCCTATGCAGCCGCAATGCACATTGATACCGATGAAGCAAACGCATCCTGCGCGTTCGGCACTGTCATGGGCGAAATCCGCAAATAAGCAAAATCAAAAAGGAGAAAAGAACATGAGCAAAGAATTTTCCTGCGAGTATGCCATGAGCAAGGAAGTTGCAGGGATGTGTGTGGTCGCAAAAGGCCCCGATCACGGTCCCGCTCCCATCCCCGAAGAGGGCAAATGGGTACAGGCAAAGGAGATCAAGGATATCTCCGCATATACGCACGGCGTGGGCTGGTGCGCTCCGCAGCAGGGCGCCTGCAAGCTCTCTCTGAATGTCAAAAACGGTATCATTGAGGAGGCGCTTGTGGAAACCGTCGGATGTTCCGGTATGACGCACTCCGCCGCAATGGCAGCGGAAATTCTGCCGGGCAAAACGATTTTGGAAGCGCTGAATACGGACCTTGTCTGTGATGCGATCAACACCGCAATGCGCGAGCTGTTTCTGCAGATCGTTTACGGCCGTTCCCAATCCGCGTTCTCCGAGGGCGGTCTTGTCATCGGCGCGGGCATGGAGGATCTTGGAAAGGGTGCGCGCTCCATGGTCGGCACCATGTACGGAACCCGCGCAAAGGGCGTGCGCTACCTCGAAATGACCGAGGGCTACTGCACCAGAATGGCGCTGGACAAGGACGATCAGGTCATCGGCTATGAGTTCGTTTCCCTGGGCAAAATGACCGATTTTATCAAAGCCGGCATGGAGCCCAACGAAGCATATGAAAAATCCAAGGGCACGTACGGCCGTTTCAGTGAAGCAGTCAAGTACATTGACCCGCGCAAAGAATAAGGAGGATAGGCGCAATGGCACAATTTGAAGGTTACGAAAGACGCGAAGCGAAAATTCTCGCGGCGCTGAAAGAATATGGCATCTCCTCCATCGATGAGTGCAGGGAAATCACCCTTGCCAAGGGCATTGACTGCGATGTGATCGTCCGCTCCACGCAGCCCATCTGCTTTGAAAACGCCGTTTGGGCTTACACCGTCGGCGCCGCTATCGCCCTGAAGGCAGGCTGCACCAAGGCTGCAGACGCAGCCGCTATGATCGGCGTCGGGCTGCAGTCCTTCTGCATTCCCGGTTCTGTTGCGGAAAACCGCAAGGTCGGCCTGGGCCACGGAAACCTCGGCAAAATGCTGCTCAGCGAACAGACCGAGTGCTTCTGCTTTTTGGCAGGCCATGAATCCTTTGCAGCCGCAGAGGGCGCAATCAAAATCGCTCTGAACGCAAACAAGGTGCGGCAAAAGCCCCTGCGCGTGATTCTGAACGGTCTTGGCAAGGATGCCGCGTTCATCATCTCCCGCATCAACGGCTTCACCTATGTCAAAACCGAGTTTGATCCGTATTCCGAGACGGTCAGGGTTGTGGAAGAAACCGCATACTCCGAAGGCCCGCGCGCAGCCGTCCGCTGCTACGGCGCAGACAATGTGCCCGAGGGCGTTGCCATCATGAAGCTTGAGAATGTCGGCGTTTCCATCACCGGCAACTCCACCAACCCCACCCGCTTCCAGCATCCCGTTGCAGGCACCTACAAGAAATGGTGCGTGGAAAACGGCGTGAAATATTTCTCCGTGGCCTCCGGCGGCGGCACAGGCCGTACTCTCCACCCGGACAACATGGCTGCCGGCCCGTCCTCCTACGGCATGACCGACACCATGGGCCGTATGCATTCCGATGCGCAGTTCGCAGGTTCCTCCTCCGTTCCGGCGCATGTGGAAATGATGGGCCTCATCGGCATGGGCAACAACCCCATGGTCGGCGCAACGGTTGCCGTTGCAGTCGCAGTGGAAGAAGCCTGCAAATAAGCAAAAACCTGTCCCAAAGCACACTGCGGGGCGCACCTTTTAAGTGCGCCCCGCTTTTTTGTTTCTCCGCCGAAAAAAAGCCTGCGTGGGGTAAGACCCCCTTTTCAGACCCGCTTTGCTAGCAGAAAAAAGCAGGCAGGGCGCAACGCCCTGCCTGCCAAGCAATCCTCACGATTGCCGCGGTGTTTTATTTTGCGATAGCTTCCGTATAGTAGGAGGGAATTTCGTTGCCGTGGTAATCCGGCGCGTAATTCTCAACATAATCGGAAAGCTGATATACATGGACATAATCCACAACAAACTGGCTCTTGCCGTCCACAAAGTCCTCGGCAAAGCAATCGCCGTTGTAGGGCTTTTCCTTGGTGGTATTCCAGTAATACAGGTTCAGACGAAGCACCGCTTCCATATTAGAGTTTGCAGCGCCCTCGAAATCGCCCATGTAGTTGCCGTCATACCAAACCTTATAGCCGTCCTCGGTCCAGAGGAAGCCGACAGTATGGTAATTGCCGTCAAACATCGAGGTGGCCGGCAGATAATTTCCTTTTTCCGTAAATGTTCCGCGATTCGTTGCTTTCTTATCCACAGAGACATAGTGATGAGAATAGCGTCCTCCGTCATCGTCGCGGCTCCAGTGATTCCAGTGAAGCGTTGAGGTAAACTTATCTATTCTGTCTGAGACATTCGGGTTTGTCGGGTCTTGCGGCGCTCTGGTCGTTTCAAAGATATCCATTTCCACGAAGTTTTCCAGCGTGTTTCCGTTGATATACGGGGGATTGTTGCGGTCGGCAGTGTTGTCGGGGTCCCAAGACGGGTACGCCTGCGTAGAACTGCCGTTGGTGGTCAGCCACCATGCGGAGCAGATCGCGCGGGCGGGCGCGGGCTTGAAGCGGATTTCATAGAAACCGTATGCCTGCGAGAATTTCGTCGGCAGGTCGTGGCCGGAAATCAGACGGCAGATGCCGTTATCATCGGTGTTTGCCTCGCCCGGGTAATATGCGGTCATGTAAAGATTACCGTCGGCGGTATACATAACTTCATCGCCCTTCACATTCCCGGCGTCATCGCGCGGCATGCAGTCCGCATTCGAAAAGCCTGCGGAGTGCCAGAAATTATCGTTCCAGCCGTGCAGCCCTTCGCCGTCAAAATCCTCCAGCATCGTGGGGATCAGCTTGACATCCTTGCCGAGATACAGCTGCGCGGTCTTGCCGTAATAATCATAGAAGCGGCGGATCAGCGCTGCGGCTTCCGCACGGGTGGATTCGCCTTTCGGGTCAAAGGTGCCGTTATCTCTGCCGTACAGCATGTTGATGCCGACCATTGCGGCAACTGCTCTTTGCGCCCAGCCGGCGATCTGGTCCTTATCCGAGAACTGATCCAAAAGGGAGAGATCCGCATCCATCTTCATGCCGAAATAATTTTCGATCAGGGAGAGATACAGCACTGCCATCTGTTGACGGGTGATGCTGCTGTTTGGTTCAAAGAGATTGTCGCCCATGCCCTTGACGATTCCGTTTTCATAGGCAAAGGAAACAGCCTTTTCATACCATGCCCCCGCTTTCAGATCGGAAAAGGGAGCGGTGCTTGTATAGCTGACATCCTTTTCAAGACCGTTCTGCAGAAAGCTGTAGCAGATCTGCGTGAACATGGCGCGGGTCAGCGAGGTGTTCGGCTCAAATTTGGTCGAATCGCCGTTGTTTTTCATGATGCCGGCGCGCACAGCCCATTCCACATCCTTATAGTACCATCTGTTTTGGTCCAGATCCGTAAATTCGCCCATTGCGCGCGTGTTTGCTGCGGACCAGGCAAAGCACGGAATGACCGCGCCGAGAAGCAGCACCGGCAAAAGCGCCAGCGCCAGAAAACGCGTTTTCTTTTTCATGTTGTTGCGTCCTTTCAAATAAAAAATCTGCGAGGGTGCCCTGAAACCGTCCGATGCCCGGATACATTCTCACACTGCTATTTTATCACACGGCGCCCACCTTGTCAACAACACCTGTATAAAAAAGGCTTGCGCTTCGACCCGAAATATAGTAAAATAGCTGCATTCGAAAGGAAATTTACAATTATGAAACATCTCGATTTTGCCCCTTTACCGCAAGGGGATTTTTACGGTTTTCCGATGCTGCGCTTCTGCTTCGAGGACACTCAGGGGCAACTGATTCTGCCCCGCGGTGAAAAATCGGGCAACTGGATTTTCAAAACGGAATATCTCGGCGCCTTCCCCGCCGCAGAGCTTGCGCTTTTGGAGCAGGGCTTTTGCATCGCCCATGTCGATGCCCGGGACCGTTTTTCCACCCCGGGAACCGTCGCCCTCCGGGCGCGCTTTGCCGCCGCGCTGCCGCAGGCATTCGGGCTTTCTCCCGTTTTCGGGGCAAGCGGGCTGTCGCTGGGGGGATTGCAGGCGCTGCATCTTGCGGCGCAGCCGGATCTGCGCTGCGGCGCGCTGTATCTGGATGCGCCCGTGGTCGATCTTTGTTCCTGCCCGCTGGATCTCGGCGCAACGCATGAAAAAGATGCGGAAATGGCGGCGGAATGCCTGTGCGCCTTTGGCAAGCCGCCGGCATGGTTCAAACAGCAGCGCGCGGCGTTGCCCTCGTTTTTGCGGCAGGTCGCCGCCCGATGCATCCCTGCGCTTCTTTTATACGGCACAAAGGACCAAACCGTCCCCTTTGCGGAAAACGGCGCCCTGCTCTGTGCCATGTACAAAGCCGCAGGCGCGCCGCTGCGCCTGATCGAAAAGCCGGGCTGCGCCCACCATCCTCACGGTCTTTCGGATCCCGCCCCGATCGTCTCCTTTTTCAAAGAGCATCTGTGAAAAATACGGCGCCGCCTTCCCAAAAAGAAAGCGGCACCGTTTTTTGCTTTGTCAGATGCCGAGATATCCGCACAGCACGAGCAGCGTCTGATATACGCCGTCGCGATGAGAACGCTCATACCCGTGGCTTGCGTAAACGCCCGCGCCGATCAGCCCGTGGCGAATGTCGCTGCCGGCATGCAGCGTGGATTCCACATCGGAGCCGTAATGGGGATATACATCCACGGCATAGTCCGCGCCGGTCTTTTTTGCCGCCTCGATGAGCTTTGTCACTACCTCATAGCTGTACGGCCCGCCGGAATCCTTGGCACAGATGGATACCTGCCGTTCCGTGCAGGAAAGGCCGTCCCCTACGCACCCCATATCCACGCTGATCGACTCGCTCACCCCGCAGGGCACCGAGCCGGCGCCGCCGTGCCCGACCTCCTCGTAAACGGTAATATGCACATAGGTGCGGCGCGGCAGGAGGATGCCGCCGTTTGCAATATACTTTGCAAGAGAAAGCAAAATGCCCACGGAAAGCTTATCGTCCAAAAAGCGGCTCTTGATATATCCGCTCGCCGTTACTGCGGCGCGGGGCTCAAAGCAGACAATGTCGCCCGTTGCAATGCCGAGCACACGGGTATCCTCTTCGCTTTTCACATCCTCATCCAAAACGACCTCGGTCGAATCGAAATCGCGCTTTGCCGCTGCATACTCCCCATTGACATGTACAGAGGCGTTGCACAGCTGCATTGTCCCCTCATATACCTTGCCCTCTCTTGTATAAACACGCACATTTTCCGGCTGCGCATTCTCCGCGCGCAGCCCGCCCAGTGGGCTGATGCGCAGCCGGCCGTTTGCTTTGATTTGCGCAACCATACCGCCCAGAGTGTCGGTATGAGCCTGAAGCAAAAGCGCGCCCTCTGCGCTCTGCTCTCCGCCAAGATCCACCAAAACGCCTCCCTTTTGCGTGATTTTTGACGCAAAGCCCAAATCCGAAAACGCCTGCCTGACCCATTGCGCGGCGCGGGCGGTATAGCCCGTCGGGCTGTCGACGCCAAGCAGCTGCAGTGTTTTTTCAATTGCATATTCCGCATAGGTATATTCCATTTTGTTTCCTCCCCAAAGCAATCTCAAAGTGCACCGTCGCCGTATATTTTAGCATGTTTGACGCGCGCTGTCATATCTTCGCCGTTTTCGTCTTCCAAAAAATAACTTGCATTTTTCGTCGATTTCTGTCATACTAATGTGGAAATCATATAAAATCGAAAGGAGAGAGGCAGCATGCAAAGCACCGATGCACCCGCCGCAGCTTCCGTAAGCCCGATTCTTCGCATTCTGCAAAGCCGCGCCTTTTGTGCCGCGCTCTGCTTTCTGAGCTTTTGCGCTGTCGGCATTTTTGTGCAGCTCTGCGCCGCGGATACAGAGCTGTTCAGTGTCACAAGCCTGTGCTTTGATGCACTGTGGGCACTGCTTTTGTCGGCGGTGCTTCTCTGTGTGCCGCAGCGCCTGAGCCGCTTTCTCTATCTTGTGCTGTATCTTCTTTTCCTCTTATACGGTGTGGCGCAGATTATATACAACGCGTTGTTTTCCAAGCTCTTTCCGCTCACCGCCGTCACGGGTATCAAAGAGGGGGCGGGGTATCTCGGCAGTATTTTTTCCTATATCACCCCTGCGCAATACCTTCTCTTTTTCCTTTTGCTGATTCTCGGCACATGCGTTTTCTTCTTTTTGCGGCAATGCCCCGCGCAAAAGAAGCTTGTGCGCATTCTTGCCGTTCCCGTTTCTCTTTTATGCATGGTGCTCGGGCAGCTTTTTCTGCCGCGGCTGCTCGGCGAGCCGATCACCGTCGCCGTGTGGAACACCTTTGAAAACCCCCGTTTTTATTACGACAGCGCAGCGGACAGCAAGAAAACGCTCAGCGTCGCCGGGTTTTATCAATATCTCGGCCTTGATTTTTACCGCAGCTTTCTGCAAAAGGACGCAACCGAAAAAAACCTCGACATCGCCTCCGCCTTCTTTGAGGATTATCCGGGCGAACAGACCGAAAACGAATACACTGGTATTTTCCGCGGGAAAAATCTGGTGCTTGTCATGATGGAAAGCATGGATTATCCTGCCCTTGCAAACGAAAACACGAAAAATCTCTCCCATGCGCTTGAAAACGGCATTTGGTTTTCCAACTATTATGCGCCCGTTTTCGGCAACGGCGCAACCTTTGCCAATGAATTCTGCCTTAACACGGGTCTTTTCGCTCCCTCCGACGGCACGGCGCCCTATGCCTATGCGCAAAATCAATATCCGCAAAGCCTGCCGAATTTGTTTTCTGCAGCCGGATACAGCGCAAATTCCTTCCATGAAAACTATGCCTGGTTTTATTCCCGCGGCACGATGCATCGCGCCTTCGGCTATGAGGACTATCATTCCTACCATGATTACGGTGCAGACGATGCAGCCGCGGTGATCGATACCTATCTCACCGACACCCCCACCCTGCTTGCCGATGTTTTGCCCTATGCGCAGGAGAAACCGTTTTTCTCCTTTGTGATCACCTATTCCGCGCACCTCGGATACGCGCCCGATTCCGAACTTGTGCCCTATGCGCTTGAACGGTATGTCAGCGCCGAGCAGCCCCTCGGTGACGGGGCGGAGGATGCCGAAATTCTGCGGGCAAAAGCGCGCATCACCGACGATATGCTCGGCAGGCTGATCGAGGCAGCAGATGAGAACACCGTGTTCGCCTTTGTGACCGATCATTATGCCTACGGGCTGAGCGCCTCCACGCTGCTTGCGGAAAAGGGCAGCGGCACCTGGGCGCTGCAGCAGCGTGTTCCCTTTGTCCTGTACGGCAAAGCCGCAGATTTTCCAAAGCGCACCGTTGAAAAATATTGCTCAAGCGCCGATGTTTTGCCAACTCTTGCAAATCTCTTCGGTCTGCGCTTGCCGGTAAGCGTACCGGGGCACGATATTTTTGACGAGGCGTATGAGGGCTATGTGATTTTCTCCAATTATACCTTCTGCTCGGAATACGGCTATTATCAGGACGGCATGCTCTATCCCGCAGATGAAGAAGATGCGGGATACGCTCTGGCAGATCTCTTGCCGCCGCAGGACGAACAAGACGCGAAAGAACAAACCGCCGCAGCGGAAGAAAATACCGCAGCTGCGACCGCCGAGCTGCCGACCGCCGCCGAAGAGCGCACACAGGCACCGCAAGAGGCGCAAAGCGCCGCCGTTGATGAAACCGACGAGACGGGGCCGCACAGCACCGTGCTTTTGTCCCTTGCCGAGCAGGCGCAGCGGCTTGTGCCCTATCTGTGGCGCCGCATTGAGGCAAACGATGCCATTCTGGCGGCGGATTTTTATCAGACCCCCGCCGTCGCACCGCACGGGAAAAAGGCCGCAGGGCCGTTGCCGACACCCCCGACGCGCCTGTTCCAATAAAAATGCAAATAAAAATGCTGCGAATCGCTTCGCAGCATTTTTTGTTATTTCAGGATCACCTTTTTGAAATTTTTCTTGCCGCGGCGCAGCAGAATGCCCGCGCGCAGCGCCGGCTCTTCGAATGCCGCACGGATATCCGTCACCTTTTCGCCGTCAGCCGTAACGCCGCCCTGCTCTACCGCCCGGCGCGCCTCGGAGCGGCTTTGGCAAAGCCCCGCCGCACAAAGCAGCGTTAAAATATCTGCGCTGCCGCCTATCAATGTGTCTTCGGAAAGAGCTGCCTCGGGCGCTGCGTCTCCGCCCGCAAAAAGCGATTTTGCAGCCGCCTGTGCTCCGTCGGCTTCCTCCTTGCCATGCACCAGCGCCGTCAGCTCATATGCCAGGATCTCTTTCTTTTCATTGATGCGGCTCTGCGGCCATTGCTCCATTTCATCAATCTGCGCAATGGGTAAAAAGGTCAGCATCCGCAGGCACTTCATCACATCCGCATCCGCGACATTGCGCCAGTACTGATAAAAATCAAACACCGAGGTTTTTTCCTTATCCAGCCAAACGGCGCCCTTTTGCGTCTTGCCCATTTTCTTGCCCTCGGAATTGAGCAGCAGCGTGATCGTCATGGCATGCGCATCTTTTCCGAGCTTGCGGCGGATCAACTCCGTGCCGCCGAGCATATTGCTCCATTGGTCGTCCCCGCCGAACTGCAGATTGCAGCCGTATTTTTCATACAGCGCCAAAAAGTCATAGCTCTGCATGATCATGTAGTTGAATTCCAGGAACGAAAGTCCCTTTTCCATGCGCTGCTTATAGCATTCCGCGCGCAGCATGTTGTTCACGGAGAAGCAGGCGCCCACCTCCCGCAAAAACTGAATATAATTCAGATTCAACAGCCAGTCCGCATTGTTGACCAGCATTGCCTTGCCCTCGGAAAAATCGATAAAGCGGCTCATCTGCTTTCGGAAGCAGTCGACATTGTGCGCAATGGTTTGCTCCGTCATCATTGTGCGCATATCCGTGCGGCCGGAGGGGTCGCCCACCATTGCCGTACCGCCGCCGATGAGGGCAATGGGACGGTTGCCTGCCATTTGCAGCCGCTTCATCAGGCAAAGCGCCATGAAATGCCCCACATGCAGGCTGTCGGCGGTGGGGTCAAAGCCGATGTAAAATACCGCCTTGCCCGCATTGATCAGGGAAGAGATCTCCTCCTCGTTTGTCACCTGCGCGATCAGACCGCGCGCTTTCAGCTCCTCATATACCGTCATTTGTTTTCTCCTCATTTCCTTGTTTTTTCGCGGGGGAGATAAAAAACGCCCCCTGCGTGTGTGCAGAGGGCGTTCAAAAAACGCGGTACCACCTCAGTTTATGCCGGGAAAGCTTTCCCCGACACCTCATTGCCCGGATAACGGTCGGCCCCGTCGCAGCCTACAAATGCCGCAGGGGCATGTTCGGTGCGCAGCTCCCGCGGTGTATTCCGAAAAGCGCTCCCGCCTCCGCCTTGCATCTCCCGGCGTCTTTCTGTGCGCGTCGGCGCTTCGTACTTCTCCGCGATCCTTGCCTTTACCCGCTCAGTATACCAAAACTTTTGCGCTTTGTCAAGGGCGCGTTTTCTAAGAGGCGCTCAGGTGCGGAAAAAGGCGATAGAGACCTCCCGCACGGAAAATTCGTTCATCACCGCGGTGTTTTCACGGATGTTTGCAACCACATCGGCGGTATAGCTTGCAAAATCGTCGCTTTCGAGATAATCGCGAAAACGATTCAGCATGGTAGAATAGATCGAATCGTTCCAGGGGGCTTCCACAAGCGGGCATTTTTTCAGAAAATGCACGCCCGCCTCGGTTTCCACGCGCGTGATATCCCCGATTTCCTGCAGCCCAAGCGCCGCTGCGGTAAATGTGCTGTCAAAGCCGGAAAAAGAGGCGACCAGATAGCCCTGCGGATAGGTTTTGGCGCCGGTATCCTCGTTGTATTCCTTCATCAGCGCGTCGAAATCCTCGCCCGCGTCGATCTTCTGCTGCACCTGCGCAACCTTTTCCTGCTTTTTTGCCTGCTCTTCCTCGTTAAGCGGCTCTGTCAGAACCTTTCCGTTTTCATCCGTGAGCGCATAGCCGTCCTCCCCCACGCGGTTTTTATACTGCGTACGGATGAGCAGCTGCTTCACGCATACATAATTTTCCTCATAAAAGCGCTGATAGCTCTCCTGTGATATGGTGCGCGCGCCGCTGATGCCCTGATCGGCATCCCCGTAAAGATAGGTATAAAGCTTCGCAATTTTTTCCTCTGCCAGCAGCACCTTTTCGTATTGGCTGATATTCAGCCCCATCGTCCCGAGCTTTTCATTCAGCGCGGCGCGTCCGCCTGCGCTCTGCATCTCGGAGGCAAGCTTTTGCGAAACGGCGTTTTTTTCCGCGCTGTCCAGCGCAAGACCGAACTGCCCAAAAAGATACAAAGAGGCGACATTGTTTTTCAGCATCGCCGCAATCCTTTCCTCAAACAGCGCCCCTATGCTTTTTCCGCTTGTGAGCATTGCGTCAAAATAGGCGTCCGAGTCCTGCCCGTTATAGCTTTCGAGCAGCTGATTTTTATAGCTTGCATACCAATAGGCTACCATGCTTTTCGTCACATGCACGCCGCCGTAGGAAAGCGCCGTTTGCTCCCCCGTGCAGCCGCACAGCGCCGCGCCGCAAAGCATTGCGGCGGCAAGCAGCGCCGCCGCCCATCGTCCGATCGTTTTTTTCATTCCGTTTTCTCCGCTTTCTCTGTTTCCTCTGTTTTCTCCGCTTCCGCCCCTCGTGCATGATGCCATTGCTCCAAAAAGTGCAGAAGGGATATCACCTCTTCCACCGCGCGCATCGGCTTTTTCGGCACATAGACAAGATTTGCCGTGTTCCCAAGCCCCACGCGCATGCAGGCGCAGGTCTCAGGGGCGCGGTTCACCTCCGTCATAAACGCAATCCAATATGCCATATCGTCATTTTGCGGATAAAGCAAAACGCCGCTTTGCTGCTGCTCAATCTTCGAAAAGCCCTGCGCCGTGCCGAGCGCACGCAGATAGCTGATATCCAAGAGATGCTTTGCCTGCGGCGGGAGCTTTCCGTAGCGGTCGCGCAGCTCCTGCGCAAGGTCGGCGCGGTCTGCTGCGCAATCGATCAGGGCAATGCGGCGATACAGATCGATGCGCTCCGCCGCAGACGGAACATAGCTGCTCGGCAGGCTTGCATCGCACCGCATGGATACGGTGCATTTTTCGATCGGCTTTGCCGCCGTACCGTCCCGCTCCTCTAAAATTGCCTCATTCAAAAGCTTGATATAAAGATCATATCCGACGGCATCCATATGCCCGTGCTGCTGTGCGCCCAGCACATTGCCCGCGCCTCGGATTTCAAGATCGCGCATGGCGATTTTGAAGCCCGCACCGAACTGCGTATATTCGCGGATCGCCTCCAGCCGCTTTGCGGCAATCTCCGTGAGCACCTTGCCGCGCGGATAGGTGAAATAGGCATATGCGCGGCGGCCCGAGCGCCCGATGCGTCCGCGGATCTGATGCAGCTGCGAAAGCCCCATGCGGTCCGCATTTTCGATCACGAGCGTGTTGGCATTTGGAATATCCACGCCGGTTTCGATAATTGTTGTGCAAACAAGCACATCCACCTCGCCGTCGATCATCGCCTGCCAGATGCGCTCCATCTCCTCGCGGTCCGTTTTGCCGTGCGCCGTGGCAATGCGCGCCTGCGGCACGGCTTTGCGAATCCGTGCGGCGCAAAGGTCGATATCCTCCACGCGGTTGTGCAGCCAAAAGACCTGCCCGCCGCGGCGCAGCTCCGTGCGCACCGCCTCCGCCAAAAGCTCCGCATCATATTCCGTCACATAACTTTGCACGGGCACGCGGTCACTCGGGGCCTCCTCCAGAATGCTCATATCGCGGATACCCGTCATGGACATATGCAGCGTGCGGGGAATCGGGGTCGCCGTCAGTGTCAGAACGTCAACGCCGCGCGTCATGGTTTTCAGTTTTTCCTTCTGCGCAACGCCGAAGCGCTGCTCCTCATCCACAATCACAAGCCCGAGGTCGTGAAACACCACATCGCTGCTGAGCATACGGTGGGTGCCGACGAGAATATCGACCTCGCCCCGCTGCACCGAGCGCAGCGTTTTTTGCTGCTGTGCCGGCGTGCGAAAGCGCGAAAGCACATCCACCTGCACGGGAAACCCGCGCATGCGGGTGCCGATGGTTTGAAAATGCTGCATGGCAAGAATCGTCGTGGGGCACAAAATGGCGACCTGCTTGCCGGAAAGCACCGCTTTAAATGCCGCCCGCAGCGCCACTTCCGTTTTTCCGTAGCCGACATCGCCGCACAAAAGCCGCTCCATGGGCACCGGGCTCTCCATATCCTCCTTGATCTCCTGCGCCGCCTGCAGCTGCCCCACAGTTTCCTCATAGGGGAAGGTCTGCTCAAAATCGCGCTGCATGTCATCGTCCTTTTGAAAGGCAAACCCCGCAAGGCGCCGCCTTGCCGCATACAGGGCAATCAGCTCCTTTGCCATTTCCTTTGTCGCTGCGCGGACGCGGCTTTTTGTTTTTGCCCATTCCGTGCCGCCCATTTTGGAAAGGCGAACGGTGCCGTCGTCCGCATGCGCGCCGATATATTTTGTGACAAGATCCAGCTGGTCACACGGAACATACAGCGCGTCTCCCCCCTCATAGCGGATGGTGATAAAATCGCGCGTGGCTCCGTCAATATCCGTAATGGAGCGCAGCCCCTCGTATTTCCCGATGCCGTGCACCTCATGCACCACATAATCGCCTACACGCAGATCGTTGTAGGAGGCAATGCGCTCCGCCGCCGATTTTTTGCTGCGCGCTGCACCTTTTTTCATGCCTGCACGATTCTGCCGATACCGCTGCGCTGTGGCGCGGCGCGTCATGGAGAGCAGCGCGATTTTTTCACCCGGCAGCACAAAGCCCGCGCAAAGGATGCCGCTGACCAAATAGGGCACCCCCGCTGTCATTTTTTCCGGAGAAAGATCCTGCGCTCCGTCCGGCGCCGTAATTTTCTGCTGCGCCAAAACCTCACGCAACGCATGTGCCTGTGTGCGGCTCTCGCAAAGCAGAGCAATGCGGTATCCCCCGCTGCGATACTGCGCGATATCCGCGCACAAAAGCGACGGCGCATCCAAATAGGAGAGGCATTGCTGCGTTTGAAAATGAAATATCCCGCCAAGGCTTAACCCCGCCCCGCTTTGAAAGGCATCCAAATAAACGGCTCTGTGCCGCGTGGCATACATCGAAAGCGTCGTTCCCGCTTTGGCAAAGCTCATAATCTTGCCGGAAAGCCCGCTGTGCTCGCACAGTGCCACGGCGCTTTCCGCAGTTTGGCGGGCAAAGCCCTCAAGGCGCGTGCGGCAGGCACCGCTTTCCGCAATCAAAAGCAGCCCCTGCCCCGCAAAATAATCGAGAAGGCAGGCATTTTCTTCATAAATCAGCGAAAGATAGCGGTCATAGGCAACCGTCGGCGCATCGGCGCGCACCGCCTCCGCCTCCGCTGTAAGGCTTTCAAAAAGCTCCGGGTGTTTGGTCCTATGCCTCTTTTGCGCCGCAGTGATTGCCGCAAGAATGCGCTCCTTTGCCTGCGGCGTTAAGATCAACTCGCGCGCGGGGGAAAGCGAAAAGGCCGGGATGCTCTCTCCCCGGCGCTGCGTTATAAGGTCAAACGGCGCGATGGATTCTATCTCATCACCGAAAAATTCAATGCGAACGGGCTCCTGTGCCCCCGGCGCAAACAAATCCACAATGCCGCCGCGCCGCGCAAACTGCCCGACACCGTCCACCGCGTCCGCCGCAGCATAGCCGCATGCGGCTGCCAGGGCCGCAAGGGATTGCGGCGTGAGGCGGTCGCCGGGAGAAAAGGTGCGGCAAAGCGTTCCAAGCTCGCTCGGCGGCATGGTGTATTGCAGCGCCGCATCCGGCGTCGTAATCACCACATCCGCTTTTCCTTGCATAACGGCATGCAAAACACCAAGCCGCTGCTGCTCAAATTCAAGCGATGCCGTCATGGGTGCAAAATGCATTTCGCGCAGCGGATAGTTCAAAACATTCAGCCCCTGCGCCGCAAAAGCAGCCTCATATGCCGCGGCATAGCGCTCCAGCGGCAAAATGAGAAGCGCCGGCCCATGCCCTGCCCCGCGCGCGGCATAAAACGCCGCCGCAAAGCTTTCACGGGCGCCCTCGCACAGCCCCGTAACGAGCAGCCCCTGTTCCTTCCCGTGGCGCCAAAGGCTCTCATGCGTGCGGCAAAGCTCCGCAAATTCATCCAAAGAGGCAAATACTTTTTCCGGCAGCCTCATGCTTTTCCTCCAGCGTTCACAATCGCAACCGCTTCGTCAAATGCGCCGCGGATCACCGCGCGCACTCCTGCCAAAAGATCCGCCTCACGGTCCGCTACGGTCTGCAGCTGCGCAGGGCTGAGCCGCCCGAGCACAAAATCAGCCATGGGATATTCCGGGGTTGGCTTTTTGCCCACCCCGATGCGAAGCCGCGGAAATGCATCCGTTCCCAGCCCCTCGATGATGGAGCGCAGGCCCTTTTGCCCCCCATCCGAGCCGCTGCGGCGCAGCCGCATCCGTCCCAGATCCAGCGTCACATCGTCGCTGAGCACCAAAATCTGCTGCGGCAAAAGCTTATGGTAGTTTGCCGCCTTCACAACGCTTAGCCCCGAGCAGTTCATATAGGTCATCGGCTTGAGCAGCAAAACACCTTTGTTCTCAATCACGCAGCGGCCGCACAACCCATCGAACTTCGCACGGTCTGCCGCAGCGCCGAATTCCTTTGCAATGGCGTCCAGCGCGCGAAAGCCCGCGTTGTGCCGCGTTTTTTCGTATTCCGCACCGGGATTTCCAAGGCCCACCACCATAAAAGAAACGCCGTTTGCCGCCGTTTGCCGCCGCTGCTCTTCAATTTTTGCAAAACAATCAAAAATCGACACGATTTTTCTCTCCGTTTTCTCTTATAACAGCGCAATGCCCGCCGCGCGGCATGCAGCGCGATCCTCGGTACTCCACAAAGAGGACTGCACCTCACCGACATGCGCCTTGCGCAAAAAGAACATGCACATGCGGGATTGCCCGATGCCGCCGCCTACGGTCAGAGGCAGCTCGCCGCGCAGAAGCGCCGCATGAAAGGGCAGCCGCTCCCGCTCCGTGCAGCCTGCCAGACGCAGCTGGCGGCGCATTGCCTCCTCGTCCACGCGAATGCCCATGGAGGAAAGCTCAAGCGCGGTGTCAAGCACGGGATAATACACCAATATGTCGCCGTTCAGCGTCCAGTCGTCATAGTCGGGAGCACGGCCGTCGTGTGCCTTTCCGTCGCCCAGCGCCCCGCCGATGCCCTGCAAAAACACGGCGCCGTATTCTCTGCACGCGCGGTATTCCCGCTCCTTCGGCGTCAGATCGGGGTATTTTTGCCGCAATGCTTCCGCATCGAGAAAGGTAATCTCCTCGGGCAGCATGGGCGCGCCGAATTCGTAATCCTCATCTACATAGCGCGCGGTGTGCCGCAGAGCGCGGTAAACGCGGCGCACCATATTGTGCAGCCCCTGCTCGTTTCTTTCCTCCCGCGTGATGATTCGCTCCCAGTCCCACTGGTCGACAAACAGCGAATGCAGATTATCCCGCGCCTCGTCACGGCGGATCGCATTCATATCCGTATAAAGCCCCTCTCCCGCGGAAAAGCCGTATTGCCGCAGGGCATAGCGCTTCCATTTTGCCAGAGAATGCACCACCTCATAGGTGTCGCTCTCTCCCGGCACATCAAAGGAAACCGGGCGCTCCACCCCGTTCAGATCGTCATTCAGACCCGACGACCGCCCGACAAACAGCGGCGCGGATACACGGGTGAGGTTGAGCTGGATGGCAAGGTCGCGCTCAAAAAAGTCCTTCACCTTTTTAATTGCGACCTGGGTGCGGCGCAAATCAAGGGGGGATGCATAGTCTTTCGGGATCATTACACTCATTGCTTTGTTCCTTTCGCTTTTCGGAAAACGGGTTCTCTCTTTTTCTTTTTCGGGGACCGCTCAGCGCTGCTCCGCGCCGGCATCCCTATGCATATCTCCGCGCAAAATACGCACGGAGCGTTCCGGTGCGTCCTTGGAATCATACCACGGCTCATCGGTATAACGATAATCAAATTTCTTGCAATACCAATCGACATCCTTTGAAAGCTTTTCCAAAACACCGATTTCAAACGCAGAGATCTCTTCATAAAAATCCGCCATGCGCCGCTTGGAAAGCATGCCCCGCGCCGTGCGGAGCAATTCCGTATAATGCGGCAGGCAGAAATACGGCTGCTTATGCATCTTTTCGCGGAAAACGGAATCGCTGTCCCACAAAAGCACCGTCGTCTCCAGCATATGCTGCATCCAGCCGTCCAGCCGCCCGCAGACATAGCAGCTCTGCATCAGCCTTTCCAGCCCCTGCTGCTGCGCCTGCCCCGGCGCACGCAAAAGCCCGGAGCGCTCCTGCATACGCAAAACGGTTGCAAGGTGTGTCTGCATGGTAAGCATCATCGGAAGCTTTTTGCGCCGATGCAGCATCATATCGTAATGCGTGCGGCAAAAGCCGGCTTCGTTCGTTTTCATGCGGATATCGTCCTCCATCATGGAGGCGCCGAGAATGGTATCGATCTCATTGTCCTCCAGGCGGTTATACAGCGCACACAGCGGACACCCGCATGTCCCGTCCTGCGCCGATGCCTCAAAGGCTTCATTTACCGGGATCGTATATAGTTTTTCTGCCATTTTTCCGGCTCCTTTCTTGCATTTTTTCAAGCGCTTTGGTATAATAATAGAAAATGCACCGCGCCGTCGGCGCCGCAATTTGAATTTTGAATCGAGGGCTTTTTCATGGTATTGGAGCATACACAAACCGTCGTCGGTTATTTCTGCCCCGCGTGCGGCACAAGCGTGCTCAGCATTGTCGGTATTTTCGCGCTCAGCGGCGATATGATCCGGCTCAAATGCCCCTGCGGTCAAAGCGAGCTCACGCTTTCCTATACCTCCGACCGCAAAATTCACCTCAGCGTTCCCTGCCTTGTCTGTCCCCGCCCGCACCTGCGGGTGATCTCACAGGACACCTTTTTTGAAAACAGCCTTTTCACCGTGCCCTGCACGCTTTCCGGCTTTGATATGTGCTTCATCGGCACAAAAGACGATGTGTGCGCCGCCATGCGGCACACGGAGCAGCAGATTCTGCAAACACTGGAGCAGGCAGGCATCACCGGGTGCAAAAATCTGCATGATGTTGTCAATTGCACTGCGCCCGTGGGGGGCGATGCAAAAGAGGCGCAGCCAAAGGGCGAAGAATTTGAGCACGATCTGAATTTTCCGGACAATCACATTTTCGATTTGGTCAATTTCGTAGTGCGTGACCTTGCGGATGAGGGAAAAATCTTCTGCGGCTGTGCGCCGGGGCGGGGCGATTATGAGCTGGTTCCCGCGGCGGACCATGTCACCGTGCGCTGCCGCAACTGCGGCAAAAGCCGCGAGATCCCCTGCAACAATTCTCTGTTTGCCAACGCCTTTTTGGAATACGATTCGCTGACTCTGAAATAAAAACTTTTTATGGCTTTGCGCTTTACGGCGCAAAGCCTTTTCTTTTTTCCTCAGCGCGGCTTTGTCTGCGCATAGCCGACCAAAAGAAGAATCGTCCCCACAATCAGCGCCGCGCCCAGCAGCACCAAGACAAGAGCTCTCTGCGAAATATGATATCGCTCAAAAAACGTCTGCGGCGCCTCATCGCTCTCCGATGTCTGCTTTGCGGCAGTTTTCTCCGCCTCATCGCTTTGCAGCGCCTGGCTGTTTGCAGCCAGCGTCGCCTCGGAAATGCTCTCGGGCACCTCGCCCGTCACCTCCTGCGGGGCAGCCAGGGAAAGCGCCCATTGCAGCAGCGAATCATCCGCAAACGCCTGCGCAAACAGCTGCTCCTGCTTGCCGGGCAGCGCCGTGATGCTTGCCGTATCCGAATTTTCAAATGCCGTGCGCAACGCCGCCATGGAAACAAGCCGCGCACTGTCGGTATCGTTTTCGGCATAAAACACGCGCAGATTCTGCGCGGCATATGCCGCGCCCTTGGTGCTGTCCGCCGTGCCGCCGACGCTGATACCCGCCATAAAGCGGGAGGGATACCGGGCAAGCAGGTCAAACACCATCGTACCGCCCTCTCCCACACCGAGCAGACAGATGTGCTCCCCGTCGATGTTATATTTTTTCAGAATATCCTGCTCCAAAAGATCCATAAAGATCTCCTGCGCAGGGGTCTGCCCGTCGGCAGAAAAGAAATATTTTCCGTCCGCCGTATTTTTTCTGACCCAGCTTTCCTCCGCGGGACACTGCGGGATCAGCACAAATACGTCGGCATATGCCGGGGAATCACACAAAAGCTCCAAAAGCTTTGTCTTATCGGAATGCGCAACGGTCTTTGCGCTGTCCGAGCCGGTGCCCTCGCTGTCATGAAAATATACAAGCAGATTATAGCTGCGGCTCTTGTCATAATTCTGCGGAACAAGCAGCCGATAGCCGATTTGGCGCAGTGAGGTCGTATTGCTTTCATAGGTGCCCTCTGTTGTCAATGCCGCAAGATCCGCAGCCGCTGCCGTCTGCACAAGGGTAAATGCCGTTAAAAGCACGGCAAGCGCGGCTGTGATCAGTCTTTGGATTCGTTTCATGTCGGTGTTCCTTCTTTTTTGGTTTGTTGCGCCCTCACCCGGGGCTCCGCCCTGTCTGCGGGCGTGGTTTTGCCGCTCTGTTTTTTGAAATACTGATACAATTCGCAGCGCAGCATGCCGTTATACAGTCTGCGGCGCTTGTCGGCACGGCGGCCGTACAGCATTTCAAAATCCTCCGCGGCAGTCAGAATATAGATCTGCCAGCGGTCAAGCCCTGAAAAATGCTCGCCCATGCGGCGGTACAGCACACGCACCTGCTCCGGGCTCATCATGCGCTCGCCGTACGGCGGGTTACAGACAATGGTGCCGCGCCGCCCTCCCGTTTCGATGGTCAACGCATCCTTGCAGAAAATTTTGATGCTGTCGGCAACGCCCGCCTGCGCGGCATTTTTCTTTGCAAGCGCCGTCATTTGCGGGTCGATATCCGAGGCATAAACGGAAAATTCACTGCGGCGGCGCTCCCCGTTCGCCTGCTCCCGCGCCCTGCGGAACAGCCCCTGCGGCACGGAATCAAACTGCTCCGCCGCAAAGCCGCGCAAAAGCCCGGGTGCGATATGGTTCATCAGCATCGCCGCCTCAATGGCAATGGTACCGCTGCCGCAAAACGGGTCCCAAAACAGCACATCCTCCCGCGGGCGCGCCGTTGCGGCAACGGCGGCAGCCAGGGTTTCCCGCAGCGGGGCTTCCCCCGCAAGCGCACGATAGCCGCGCTTGTGCAGCGGTGTGCCGCAAAGGTCGATCATAATATCCGCTTCGTCGCGCAGAATAAAAAATTCAATTTGAAATTTTGCGCCCGTTTCCGCAAAACGCACAATGCCGTATTCTGCGCCCAGCGCATCCACCGCCGCCTTCTTCACGATTTTCTGACAATCGGGAATGCTGAACAGGCGGCTCTTTACGGCGTGCCCCTTCACGGGGAAGGCATCCTCCGGACCGATCCATTCGGAAAGCGGCAGCGCCCGCGTGCCGTCATAAAGCTCCGTAAAGCTTTCCGCATGAAACGAGCCGAGCAAAAGATACAGCCGCTCCGCATAGCGCAGCCAAAGGCAGCAGCGGGCAATCGCCTCCACGGGGCCTTCAAAATAAACACGCCCGTCAATGGTTTTCATCCTGCGATAGCCGAGCGCATCGATCTCTTCGCCGAGAAGATGCTCAAGCCCGAACAGGCAGCTTGCAACCAGGGTAATTTGTGCCTGTGCCACGCTTAGTTTGCCTCCAGAATATCGGCAATACGCTCGCTGGCATGGCCGTCGCCGTAGGGGTTGGAGGCGTTTGCCATTGCATGATATGCCGCCTCATCCTCCAGCAGCGTTTTGAAATTGCGGTAAATCGTTTCCTCATCGGTGCCGACCAGCTTCAGCGTGCCCGCATTGATACCCTCGGGCCGCTCGGTCGTATCGCGCATTACGAGCACCGGTTTGCCCAGAGAAGGCGCTTCCTCCTGAATTCCGCCGGAATCCGTCAGAATCAGATAGCTGCGCGCCATAATGTTATGGCAATCCAAAACCTCCAAGGGGTCGATGATATGAATGCGGTCACACCCGCCGAGTTCTTCGGCTGCCGCCGCACGTACCACGGGGTTCATATGAATGGGATACAGCGCCTTGACATCGGGGTGCTCATCCATTACGCGGCGGATTGCACGGAACATATGATGCATCGGCGTGCCGAGATTTTCGCGGCGGTGCGCCGTGAGCAAAATCAACCGAGAGCCTTTTGCCCAGTCAAGCTCGGGGTGCGTATAATCCTCGCGCACGGTGGTTTGCAGCGCGTCGATCGCCGTGTTGCCCGTGACATAAATCGCGGACTCGTTTTTCCCCTCCCTCAGAAGATTGTCGCGGGAAAGGGGTGTTGGCGCAAAATTGTATTTTGCGACAATGGAGACCGCCTGGCGGTTGAATTCCTCGGGATAGGGCGAATAAATGTCGTAGGTACGCAGCCCCGCTTCCACATGCCCCACGGGAATCTGCAAATAAAAGCAGGCAAGCGCCGTTGCAAAGGTGGTGGAGGTGTCGCCGTGCACCAAAACGACATCCGGCTTTTCCTGCTCCAAAACAGAGCGGATACCCTGCAGGATATTGACGGTGATATCAAACAGCGTCTGCTTTTCCTTCATGATCGAAAGATCAAAATCCGGCACAACCTCAAATGCATGCAGCACCTGATCCAGCATTTGCCGATGCTGCCCCGTGACGCACACCAGCGCGCGGATGCCGGAGCGCTTTTTCAATTCCTTGACCAGCGGACACATTTTGATCGCCTCGGGACGGGTCCCGAATACAAGCATTACGGTTTTCATGAAAGCTTTCCTTTCTTCTTTCAAAATAAAATTTATGATTCACGCGCGCCCGACGGCGCACAGGAGCCGCTCTATGAGCATTTGCTTTGGTGCCATGGTATATTTGAGCTGCCAGTCCGTCTGCATGCCGAGGCGCACCAACGCCTGCAGCTCTTCTTTTGTATAATTGGCGGCGCCGCGCTGCAAAACGGAAAGGCGCGCCGGCTTATAATGAAACAGCGCGGCGATTTTCGCGGGGGGCAGCCCCTCCGCCTTTGCCTGGCTGATGCGGTACAGATCCAAAAGCGTCGCCATGATCTGTCCGAAAATCTGAATTTCATCCGCGCGATCGCGCTTGGCAAGCGCATATTCGGTCAGCGCCCCGTCCACCTGCCGGTTCAAAATCGCATCGGACATGCCAAAGGCTCTGCCCTCCGGGTTGCGCGGGCAAACAAGGGCAATATCGCTCTCATTCACCGTATCGCGCCCCGCCGCATGGCAATAGGCGCACAGCTTTCCGATCTCCGCATCCAATGCGTCCATCGCACGCCCCACCGTATCCACAAGCGTGCCTGCCGCTGCGGCCGAGGCTGTGATGCCGAGCTTTGCAAAATGCCTTTGGCACCAGGGAACCAGCTTTGCCCGCGGCTGCAGGGGAAATACAAGCAGCTGCGCCGCATCGGCAAGCGCGCGGAAAAGCGCGCCCTGCGCGGCGCGGTAATCCGCCGTTTGCAGCTCTTCCTCGCCCAGCAGCATAACAATCGCCGTGTCCTGCCTTTGCGCCGCATCGGCAAGTGCGGCGCAAAAGGCCTCAAGCTCCGCCCGCTTCATATCCTTTAGCTGCGGCTCCGAAATTTCGATCAGCTTTGTCGGGGAAAACACCGCAAGGGTCGCCATGGCCGCCTCCAGCCGCTCGGACAGCAGCGCCGCGGTTGCGTCCCCGCGCAGGCGGATATGGTCAAATGCCGCCGCGCTTTCGTCCGCAATCAGCTTTTGGCGGATCAGGGAGAGATAATGGCGCTTGAGATATTCTTCCTGCCCGCACAGCAGATAGGCGCCGAAAAAAGGCGCTTCGCTTTTCAGTTTTTCATTTAAGTATTTTGCGCTGTCTCTGTTTGCATCGTACATGCCGCTCACCTCCCGCTCTCAAAGCGCCTGCGCCGTGTGCCGTCGTTTTTCGCAAGCCCGAAAACAATACCCATGAGCAAAAGCAGCGAAAGCATGGAGGAGCCGCCGTAGCTTAAAAACGGGAGCGTGATGCCCACCACGGGCAAAAGCCCGAGACACATGCCGATGTTTTCAAGGCTTTGAAACACAAGTACCGCCCCCGCGCCGACACAGATCAGCATCTCCATTTTTCCTTTTGCGCGGCGTGCCGCGCGGTAGATCAGCAGCACAAGAAGGCTGAGCAGCATAAGATATAAAAGTGCGGATAAAAAGCCTCCCTCTTCGCCCACCACGGCAAAAATCATATCCGTATGGCGGGCGGGCAAAGCGCTCTCGGCCGCGCTTTGGCTGATCGTGCCGTGCAGATATCCCTGCCCGGTCAAACCGCCGTTTGCAATGGCATTTTTCGAACAGAGCACCTGATAGCCGTAGCCGCGCGGGTCGCTCTCCGGATGAAAGCCGACCAAAATTCTGCGCCGCTGATAATCGGAAAGCATCGACCAAAGAAACGGCGTCACGGCGCCGAGCAATACCGCCGCCCCGAGAAAATACCAAAGCGAAAGCCCCGCGGCAAGCAGCATACAGAAAAAAACAAATAAAAATACAAGCGCCGAGCCAAGGTCCCCCTGCAGCACAACAAGGCCGATGAGCAGTCCGGCATGGCATAAAAGCGTAAGCACCGAAAGCGGATGGTTCAGCTTTTCCCCCAGAAACGCGCAATGTGCCGAAACCGTACAGATAAACCCAAGCTTCACAAATTCCGAGGGCTGAACGCTGATGCCGACAAGGGGAATATCAATCCAGTTGCGGTTGCCGTCTCCTCTGCCGATCACCAGCGTCAGAAGCAGCAGCGCCACCGAGCCGAAAAACAGCGCTATTGTCAGTTTTTTGCGGTATTTTTCAAAATTCAGCACCCCAAGCGGCAGCATCAGCAAAAGGCCGAGCAGCGCCGCAATACTCTGCACAAGCACGGGCTTTATGCTCCCAAGATACCGCGTTGCGCTGGCGACCCAGAAGATACCGAACGCGCACAGTGCCGCACACAGCGCAAAAAAGCGAAAATCCAGCGTTTTCAGCCGCGCTCCGAGCGACGGCTCGCCGTAGCATTTTTCCTGCATGAGCACCTCCTTGAAAAAAGTCCCGGTTTTCACGCGGCGCGGTTATTGCGCCCCGTCTTCCTCCTGCGGCGCCGAGGCGTCGCAAAGCACCGTATACATAGAGGCAAATGCCTCCTCGCATAGCGCCTCGACATTCACCTTTTCTTCCTGCAAAAGAACCTTGGAAAGCTCCGGCTTTGTGCGCGGATGGCGCGGGGTGAACACCGTGCAGCAATCCTCATAGGGCAAAATCGAAAGCTCAAAAGTGTCGATTTTGCGGGAAAGAGCAATAATTTCTTCTTTATCCATGCCGATCAGCGGGCGAAATACCGGGCGGTCCGCAAGGGTATCCACAACGCCGATTGCCTCCATGGTTTGGCTTGCCACCTGCCCCAGGCTCTCCCCCGTGACAAGGCAGCCAGCCCCGCGCCGCCTTGCGACTCTGAGCGCAAGACGCATCATAAACCGCCGCAGAAGCAGCGTGAAATAGTCCTCTTCGCAGTTGTCGCGCAGCGCTTCCTGAATGTGCGTCACGGAGATCACATGCACCTGCATCGGCCCGCAATACGCGCTGATTTTCTCCGCCAGAGAAAGCACCTTTTCCCGTGCGCGTTCCGAGGTATAAGGGAAGCTTTCAAAATGCACCGCTTCCACGCGCATCCCCCTCTTTGCCATCATATAGCCTGCGACGGGGCTGTCGATCCCGCCCGAGAGCAGCAAAAGTCCCTTGCCGGAAGAGCCCACGGGCATGCCGCCCGCGCCGCGCTCCTCCGCCGCATGCAAAAACGCTTCTTCATCGCGAATTTCCACGCGCACGGTGCGCTGCGGCGTATGCACATCCACCCGCAGCCACGGGCAAGCCTGCAAAATCGCCTCTCCGCACAGCGCGCAGATCTGCGGCGAATTCAGCGCAAACGCCTTATCCGAGCGTTTCGCCTCCACCTTAAAGGTCTGCACGTCTGCAAGCAACTGCGGCGCAAGCGTGCGCAACCCCTGCAAAACGGCATCCATGTTTTTTTCCACCCCGTAGGCAATCGATACCGCAACAATGCCGAACACGCGCTTCACCGCCGCATATGCCCCGTCCAGATCGCATGCATCGCTCAGCGGGCGGATCATCGAGGTGCTTTGCGCATGGGTCACGCGGAACTTGCCGTAAGGCCTTGTTACGCGGACCAGCTCTTTTCCCAGCTGCGTTTCAAAATAGCGGCGGTTTGCGCCCTTGAGCGCAATCTCTCCGTATTTGCAAAGGATGATCTTCTCCATCTTCGTTTTTCGTCCTCTCTTTTTCTCACGGCTGCGCCGCATCCGTCCCATCGGTGTTTTCCGCGGCGGGCTCCGTGTCGGCAGAGTCCCCGGTGTCCGCATCGGTAACGGTATAGCCCGTGAGCACCATCACCTTGTAAAGATCCTTTTGCGGCTGCCCCGGCTCAACCACGGCATATACCTGCAGCGTTTGCGCGTCGGCGCGCAGCTCCTTTACGGTGCCGATCGGCAGCCCCGCCGGATAAATGCTGCTGCCGCCCGCCGTGCTGATCAGCTCGCCCGGTTTGATTTTTGTATCCACCGAGAGTCCGTTCACGCGGCAGAGCCCCTCCGCCGCAAGCGTCAGATCCGCTTCCAAAAGCCCTGTTTCTCCGCTTTGCGGCGCCCGCACGGCAATGGACATGGCGCTGTCCGTCAGTGCGCGCACACGGCAATAGCCGCGGTGCACCTCAAATACATATCCCACAAGCCCAAGATCCGTCAAAACGGGCATGTTTTCCCCGATGCCCGCCTCGCTGCCGCGATCCAGAGTATAAACGGCGCTGTAATTCTCGCTTTGCACCGAAGCAACCGTCGCAAGCGTATAGCTCCAATCGGCATGCTGCTCCTTCAGCCCGAGCAGGCGGGAGAGATATTCGTTTTCTTCTTTCAACCCCCGCGCATCCGCAAGCTCGCCCAGCTGCGCGGTCTTTTCCGCCTGCAAGGCGCGAATCTTTGCATGCAGCGCCTCATTGTCTTCAATCAATGCGCCGAGGCGCTCCGCCTGCCGCCGCACGGCATTCAGCCCGCCCTCAATCGGCGTCAGCACCGTTTGCAGCGCCTGCCGCACATAGCCGCCCGTGCCCGTGAGATAAAACACGGAGGGCAGCGCGCACAAAAGACATGCGCAAATCAGCAGCCAAAGCACGGTTTTCTTTTTGCTTTTCTTGGGTTTATGCAGCGGTCTTGTCTTTTGCCGCATGGTCCCGCCTCCTTTTTTTTGCGTGGGCTGCTTCGCCCGGAGTTTATGCTTTTTGCCTGCCCTGCAAACGGAACAGCGTTTCGATATCGCCCTTATAGGAAAGCATTTTGGCAAGCCCCTCCGCCGTGCAGGCGGTCGGCGCTGCGGCAATCTGCACGGGCGCATGACATTTTTGCGCCAAAAACTCGTCGAGCCCGCGCAAAAGCGCGCCGCCGCCGCACAGCATAATGCCGTCCTGTAAAATATCCGCCGCCATTTCGGCAGGCGTGTTTTCCAGCACCCGGCATGCCCCCTCCGCAATCGAGGCCGCGACCTCGCGCAGCGGGGGAATCAGCTCCGCCGTATGCACCGTGAGAGTCATCGGCAGCCCGCTCACCGCGTTTCTGCCGCAAAGCTGCGCGGTTTCTTCCGTTTGCTCGTTCAGCGCGCCGATCTGCTCTTTCAGGCTTCGCGCCATGGTTCCGTCCACAATCACGCCGTAGGTGCGGCGCAGATAGCTCTCAATTTCCGCATCAAAGGCATCTCCCGCCACGCGCAGCGATTCTGAGGCGACCACCGCTCCCATGCTGATCACGGCGATTTCCGTTGTTCCCGCGCCGATATCAATCACCATGCTGCCGCGCGCCTGCGTAATGCGCAGCCCCGCGCCTGCCGCAGCCAAAAGCGCTTCCTGCATAAACAAAACATCCTTTGCACCCGCATCGAGGATCACTTCCTCCAGCGCCAGGCGCTCAATTTCCGTCGTGCGCCCGGGCAGCGCGCAAAGCACATTCTTTTTGCCGGGCATGGTGCCCGCCGCGCGCGCAAGATATTCATAAAGCATTGCGCATGCCTCGTCGCAATGCACAACAGATCCGAACCGCACCGGATAGCAAACGCTGAGCTCCGGCGGCACCTTGCCGATCATCTGCGCCGCCTTTTCCCCGATTGCAACCATTTCCTCCGCTTCTTCATTGATCACAGCCACCGTCGGCTCGCAGAGCACCGTGCCTCTGCCGCGCAGCACAATCGAGGTTTTGCCCGACCCAAGGTCAAGCCCGATATTCCGTGCCATAGCAAAAACTCCAATCTTTCAATCGTTCCGTCTTTTAAAAATAAGCGGCAAGCGATACGCCGCAATGTTGCTGCAGCATTGTGTAAAGCAGCTGCGCAGGCAGACCGATGACATTGAAAAAATCTCCCTCCGCCCGCTGCACGAAAACGCAGCCCTTGCCCTGCAGCGCATAGGCGCCCGCCTTATCGTCCGCCTCGCCGCTTGCTACATATGCGGCGATTTCTTCTTCGGTCAGTTCCCGGAAAAATACGCGAGTTTCCTCTGCCGCGGTGAAGCGTTTTCCGCCCTGCAGCAGCGTCAGCCCCGTATAGACCGAATGCACCCGCCCGCTGAGCCGACGCAGCATTTGCGCCGCATGCGTGCGGTCACGCGGTTTTCCGAGAATCCCGCCGTCGATTGCGACCACCGTATCTGCGCCGAGCACGATCCTGTGCGGGTCGTCTCCCTCTTTTTTTTGCAGCAGCGCCTGTGCGGCAGCTGCCTTTTGCGCGCTGATCGCCTGCACGGCGGCGCAGGCATCTGCGCCCGGCGGAATCACCTCGGGCGCGTCCGCGCTCACGATCTCAAACGGTATGCCGAGCATTGTCAAAATCTCGCGCCGCCGCGGCGATTTGGATGCCAGAATCAGTCTCACTGTCTTTCTCCCGTTCCCGTGGATCCGAATCCCCCGCTGCCGCGGGCGGTATCCGTCAGGGTGTCGCACTCGGTAAGCTTCACGGTATAATACGGGAAAAAGCCCATTTGCGCAAAGCGTTCTCCGGGCAGAATCGTCACCGCCTGCTCTCCGAGATTCACCAAAGCAACAAGCAGCTCCCCGCGGTAATCGCTGTCCACCACACCCACGCAGTTGGAAAGCGTCAGACCCGCGCGATGCGCCAGCCCGCTGCGCGCAAACAAAAGGCAGACCATGCCCTGCGGCATTTCAACGGAAAGCCCCGTCGGAATCCGTTTGCGTTCCCCCGGCGCAATCACGCACGGCGCGTCCAGGCAGGCGCAAAGATCCATGCCGCAGGCGCCCTCGCTTGCATATGCGGGAATTTTTGCATTCTCCCGCAGCCGTTTGATTTTCACTTCGCTTTGCATCATCGTCTTTTTCCTCTGCTTTTTTCTTGTTGCGCCGCCCCTTTTCGGGAATCGGCAGCTGCATGCCCGCGTGTTTTCGGCGCCTGCTTTTTTTGCAGCGCTTCCGTTTTTTCCGTACGGCGCAGCCCCGCGCGGCGATATGCCCCGTCCGGGAACAGCAGCTGCGGCGGCTCTGCGGCTTTGAACGCCTGCAGAATGCGCGCGCAGCGCGCACGGCTCTCGGTGGTAAAATTCAGCCAAAAAACCTCCGCCCCGGCCTGCAAAAGCGCCTCTTTGCGGTCGATGAGGTAGGTCGGTACACTGTTATAGAGAAGATTGCGGTGCGGCAAAAGGCGCACAATGGGAAAGCGCACCCCGCGCCGATCCGTTAAATACAGCGTTTTTTGCGTTTTCTCGCAGCGGCTGCAATTCTCTGTCTTGCGCATCAGGCAGCGCTCCAGCAGCATCAGCGGCACCGCGCCGTACAGCAAAACGCCCTTCGGAATTTCATGCTTCACAGCGGCAAATTCCCGCTCCGTCAGCTCGGGAGAGAGCGCCGCCGTGCAAAGCCCTGCCATGCCGTATGCCGCAAGCGCTCCGCTGTTTTCTATGCCGAGCAAAAGCGATCCGTGCGGCACAAGCCCCGCCTCGCGGCAAAGCGCAAGCGCGCAAAGGCTTGTCACAAGCGCCTCCCTTGCCCCCGCCCGCACGGCAATCCGAATCTGCGCCCGCACCCCGGCAAGCTCGGTGTCGTAACTCACAGGCGGCAAAATCACCCCGCGCGCGCCGACGCGTTCGGCAGAGCCGTCCGCATATGCCGCAAGCGGCAAAAACAAGACATCGATTGCACCGTGCTCCTGCGGGACCTGCGCTGCATTTTGAAATGCGGCGAAAACGCGTGCACCCGCCCTCTTTTTTTCCGGCAACCTGCCGGCGTATACCGCCCGCGCGGTTTCATGGACTTCCTCTTTTTGTGACGCATCGCCGCTTTGCACGGAAAACGGGACAAGCGGCGCCTTCTTTTCGCACGGCGTATATTGCGTCAGCCTTTCCTGCAGCGCCTGCTGCGCTGCGCGGCGCAGGGCACCCAGTGCCCCCGCAGGCAGGAAAATATCGTTTTGCAGGGCAATCTCCGCTTTTTGCGGGAAAAACCATGTTCCGCCGAAAGCGGTCAGCTTTTCCCGCACGGCAGCCTCGGTCAGCGCCGCGCTGCGCGCGGCAGAGGGCGCCTGCCCCGCGGCGGCGACTGTCTCCGTGCCGCATTGCAATATCATTTGCGCCGCTTCTCCCGCGGCAAGCTTTGCTTTGCACTGCACGGGCAAGTGCGGCGCCTGCAGCTCTTTTGCAAGCTCCGACTCTGCGCGGCGCGTGCTTTCCTTGTTCTCCTCCGTGCGCACGCCGCCCATGCTGCATAGGCTTTTGCCCGTGAAATAGGCGTCGGTAAACCCGCTGCGGGAAAAAAGCGCCTCCAGCGCCCCGATCTCCTGCGCTGTGGCATTTCTTCTTTCATCAAGGAGGGTGCGATACAGCTTTGTCACACCGTAAACATACTCCGCGCTCTTCATCCGCCCTTCAATTTTCAAAGAGGCTATCCCCATAGAGCAAAGCGTCTCCATCTGCCCCGCAAGGCACAGATCCTTCAGGGAAAGCGCATATTCATCGCGCCCGCCGTCCACTCTGCAGGGCAGGCGGCAGGGCTGCGCGCACGCACCGCGGTTTCCGCTGCGCCCGCCGACCATTGCGCTGAAAAGGCAACTGCCCGAGCGGCAAACGCAAAGCGCGCCGTGCACAAAAACCTCCGTCTCCAGCGGGCTTTCCCGGCAAAGCGTTTGCAGCGCCTGCATAGGCACCTCGCGCGCCGCAACCATGCGGGAAAATCCGAAGCGGCGCAGCTCCTCGGCACACAGCGTGCTGTGTCCGCCGCATTGTGTGCTGGCATGCAGCGCCGCCTGCGGAAATGCGCGGTGAATGGCAGCCGCAACTCCTACATCTGCGACGATCAGCGCATCCGCCCCCCAGGAAAGCAGCTGCTCTGCCAGGGCAAGCTGCTCGGAAAGCGTCTGCTGGGGCGCAAGGGTATTAAGTGTGAGATTGCTTTTCACTCCGAAGGCGCGGCATTTTGCAATCGCCTCGCGCAAAAGCTCTCCCTCAAAGTTCCCGGCAAACATGCGCGCATTGAACTGCCCTGCGCCGAAATATACGGCATCCGCCCCAGCGGCAATCGCCGCGTCCAGCGCCTGCGGCGTGCCCGCGGGGCTGAGCAGCTCGGGCAGCGGGGGCTGTTCCCTCTTCGCCGCGGTGCAGCGGCTCTTTTCCTGCTGCATTATTTCCCTTTTTTGCCCGAAAGCTTTTCGTTTTCGATGCGAAGAATCTCAAGGTCCAGCTTGTCCGTCTCAAGCTGCTTGTGCAGTGCGCTCAGCTCTGCCGCAGCCTTCTCGCGCTGATCAAACTGATCCAAAAGGCACAGCAGCGCCGCCTGAATCTTCGTGCAGCCGGGGGCATCGTGCAAGAGGGCTGCCAGCGTTTGGTTCACGCGGTCTGCCAGGGCGCCGACATAGGCGGCATCATATTCCGTGTTCACACTCAGCGTCACGCCGGCAATCGAGATCTGACAGGTGTTTTTCATCGTGGAATCGTATCCTTTCTCACGGGTGCGCTGCCCGCTTGTTTTCAAAGGGCGCAAAAACCCATTTATACCTTATTATACAACATATTCGCGCATTTGAAAAGCCCTTTGCACAAAAAATAACGGGGGAAACCCGCATGGATTCCCCCCGCCTGCACTTTTTTCGTTGTTTATACGCGCTTAATCTGCAAGGAACCGAGATTGTTCTCCCCGTGAATCGTCAAAAGGGGCGCATCTGGCGCAACACCCTCCGATTTTGCCTCGGCAACGCTGCCAAGGGTGTTGTCCACATCGGTCACAAGCCGCCACCGGGCGGGTACATGAATCACCATGGAGCCGAGGTTATTGTCCACAGCGAGCACTCCGCCGCCCCGATACGCCTCGGTATTGGTGAAATGAACCGCGCAGGCTCCCATATCGTTTTCCACGCTTTCGTTTTCAAAACAGCTGCAATCGATGTATTTTGTCGTGTTTCCGCCGATCTTTCCGCATTTGTCGTCCGCTTCTTTCTCTTTGCGGTCGGTTTCCTCGCCGCCTATCTCAAAGGAGATTCTCTTCTTCTTGCCGGGGAGAATGCGGCGGCGCAAAATGCCGAATCCGATTGTCAGCATCACGGCGCAGACAATCAAAAGCCAGGTCGGCAAAATTGTTTCCGATGGCGCGCCGATCCACAAAGCAATCCATTTTTCGAACAGCAAAAACAAAAACGCAATCGGCAAAAAAATGTTTTCAAATTCAAGGCGGCACAGGGCAAATACAAGCCACGCCAGGCATAAACCGCCCAAAATCAGACGCCAGGCGGCAACGCCGCCGAAGCTGAGATAGCCAAGGCCTCCCGCCACGGCAGCCGCCAGAATGAGCACAGCGATCACAATCAGGGCAATCGCATTTCTTACGGATTTTTTCATTGCTAAGTTCCTCTCTTTCTTTTTCGCATCGGCTTTAATACCGAACTTTATCGATTTCATGCGTCAGCACATGATATTTGATGCCGGGATACAGCTGCTGCCGTCCCGTCTCATATTCGGGCGACGCCTGCTCTTTCTTTCTGCCGAAAAACCATCTCAGTTTCATATCGTTTCCTCTTTTCTCAAAGGCGGATCCCGTCGATCCGCTCCATCATGCTTTTGTAATACATACGTGAGGCGAAGGCGCGTTTGGCGCTGCCCGCAAAGGTGATCTCCGCGCCGCCGGTGAGCTGCTTTGTCACGGAGCTGACCGCGCGGGCATTGAGAATACAGCTGCGGGAGCAGCGCACGAAGCTTTGCGGCAGCACCTGCTCCAAAAGATACAGCCTTTGCTCCGTCTCATAAATGTCTTTTGCGGTGTGCACCAGGGTGCGGTGTTCCCCGCTTTCGAAAAACAGAATTCCGGAAAGAGCAACATAATATTCCGTGTCGCCCATGCGCAGCTTCATCTGCGTTTTATCGCCGAGCAGGTCCGCCGCCAACCTTTGCAGCTGCATGGCGCGCTCGTCCATTTCCCGCACCCGCAGAATGAGCTCCTCCTGCGCGTTTGGGTCGATTTCGATCCGAAACTGCATGTCCGTTTCCTCCGTTTTCTTTGTGACTATACTATACCAAAGCGCGCCCGCATTTGCAAGAGGTTTGCGCCAAGAGGTCGAAAAACGGCGCCGAGTGGTTCAAAAAGAGCGCAAAAAGAACCGCAAAGCGCAAAAAAGGGATGTAAAAACGCGAAGCGCTTTTACATCCCCGGGAGCCGTCTTTTATTCGTCCGTTGACACAATGGCGTTATCCTTGAACTCGCCTGTATAAACGCGGCCGCTCGCAAAATGATAGGTGCCCTGCCCGTTCATTGCGTTGTCCTTGAATTCGCCCTCATATTCATCCCCGTTTGCCCAGGTGTATTTTCCCTGGCCTTCGCGGGCATCGTCCACAAAATTTCCGTCGTAAATATCATAAACAACCTGCTCCGTGTCGGTATCCTTGCGGGCATATTTATAAACCCCATGCCCGTTTTTCAGGTCATTTTCAAAATTGCCGACATAAGAAGAGCCGTCCGCCCAAAGATAGGTTCCCTCTCCGCTTTTTTTATCCGCCTCGAAATTGCCCTCATAGGAAGAGCCGTCCGCCCAGGTAATTTTACCGGCGCCCTGCTTTTTCCCCTCCGAAAACGAGCCCTGATAGGTGTCGCCCCCCGCATAAGTATAAGTCCCCTCTCCGGAGAACAAACCGTCCTTAAAGGTGCCGACATAGCTGTCGCCGTTGGCACATTTGAGCGTGCCCTCGCCCTCCATGCGCAGCGCAGCGGAAAGCGCGCCGGTATACACCGCGCCGTCCGAGAAGGTCACCTCGTTTTTGGACATATCAACCTTAGCGGTCGTGCCGTCGGAATAGAACAAATCGCCCTTTGAGGGCTTGTTATCGGAATCGACATATCCGAAAAATTTGACATACCCGCCGATCTGCGTATTGATCTTGACATAGGTCAGCCCCAGCCCGTAATGGAAGAAGGCAAACACCAAAACCACGCATAAAGCGGCGGCACCCACGGTGATGAGAATAATATTGCCTGTGCTCATGCGCTTGCGGCGCCGCGTCGGCTTTCGGTTGGGGTCATATTCGTAGGTCATATCCCCGTTTCTCCTTTCGATAACGCCTTTGATGTTCAGCGTGCTCCGAATTTTTCAAAAACGCCCTTTGCAAATTCCTTCAGATGCGGTTCTGCAAGCAGCAGCAAAAATACGCACAGAGCGATCAGCACAAGGCAGAGCGCAAGCATCCACGGGCTGTTGCCCTTTTTGCGGTATGCCGTTTTTGCGCGCTCCGTGTTCTGCGGCGGGATGTAAAGCAGGCGTTCCGCCTTTTTTGCCGTTTTGACATCGCATGAAATCAAATACCAAAGCGGGCTGTTTTTCCGCAGCGCAAAACGGCAGGCAGGACTTTTGCCGAGCCCCAGCTCATTCAGGCTCACCGCCTCCAAAGGGCTTTGCGCCCCCCGCTCCAAAAGGCCGCGCACAAGGCGCCCCACTCCGTTTTTTTCAATCATTGCGCAAACGGCAGCCAAAACAGCGCCGATGCCGAAGCATACGATGATATAACAGATCGTATCGTTGCGCGCAGCGAAAAATTCCGCCAGCGCTTCTTTCACGGTAAATTCCATAGGCTTTTGCAAAAACTCCTCTTTTCTGTTTTTCCCGAGGTGTTATTTGCGAATGATGTCGGTGCCGACATAGCGGCGCAGAACCTCCGGCACGGTAACACTGCCGTCGCGGTTCTGATTTTGCTCAACCAAAGCCGGCAAAATGCGGGAGGTTGCAAGGCCGGAACCGTTGAGCGTGTGCACATATTCGATCGTGCCGTCTTCGCGCCTGACGCGCATCTTGCCGCGGCGCGCCTGATAGTCGCGCGCATTGGAAACGGAGGAAACCTCCTTATATCCGTTCATGGAAGGAATTTGGATTTCAATATCATAGGTGCGCGCCATGGAAGCAGAGCAATCCTCCGCCGCAAGCTTCACCGTGCGGAAATGGAAGCCCAGCCCCTTGACCAGATTTTCCGCATTGGCAACCAGCTCCTCAAATGCCTCGTCGGACTTTTCGGGCAAAGTATACTGCACCATTTCAACCTTATTGAACTGGTGCCCGCGCACCATACCGCGCTCATCGGAGCGATAGGAGCCCGCCTCTCTGCGAAAGCACGGCGTATAGGAGATATATTTCTTCGGCAGCTCTGCCTCGGTCAGAATTTCATCGCGGTGCAGCGAGACAAGCGCCGTTTCGGCGGTAGGCAGCATGAAGCGGCGGCGGTCGTCCTCCGCGGTTTCAAGCCAATACACCTCGTCCTTGAATTTGGGAAACTGCCCCGCCGTCAGCCCGCATTCGTATCCGAGCATATGCGGCACCAAAACCAGCTCAAAGCCGTTGGACAGGTGCGTATCGATAAAATAGTTGAGCAGCGCCCATTCCAGCCGCGCCCCCATGCCGCGATAGACCCAAAAGCCCGCGCCGGAAAGCTTTGCCCCGCGCTTATAATCGATCAGGCCGAGATCGGTGCAAAGATCCACATGATTTTTCGGCTCAAAATCAAATTTATGCGGCTCGCCGAAATAGCGCAGCGGCTGATTGTTTTCCTTGCCGCCCGGCAGAAGATCCTCATCGGGGAGATTGGGCAGCCCGAGCATGAACGAATCAAACTGCGTCTGCACCTGCGCAAGCTCTTCATCAACCTGCTTTGCCGCCTGCCCGAGCTTTTTCTGCTGTGCAAAAATCGGCGCCAGGTCCTTCCCCTCTTTTTTGTATTGCGGAATCAGCTTGTTTGCCGCGTTTTGCTCGGTTTTGAGCGCCTGCCCCTTTGCAATCAGCGCGCGGCGCTGCTCGTCCAGGCGCAGAATCGCGGCAATGTCTTCTTTGGCATCCTTGCCCTTTTTGGCAAGCCGCGCAATGACCTCATCCGGCTTTTCCTTAATATATTTGATATCCAGCATTGTGTTTCTCCTCTTTTCAGTCGTTAAAAAAGTCTTTGCCGCAGAGACTCTCAAGAAGCGCCTCCAAATCGTCGTTGTCCGAAAAATACAGCTCAATGCGCTTTTTTCCGTCGTTTACGATATGCACCTGCCGCGCAAGCGCCTTGCCCGCCCTTTGCTCCACATCGCGCAAATAGGTGCGCCGCATCTGCTCATCGCGCTTTTGCTCGGGGCTTTTTTCCGCCTCGGCATTTGCCGCGCGGCGCTTTTTGTTCAGCGTTTTTGCGGCGCTTTCGGCGGCGCGCACGGAAAGAGAAAGCTCCGTGATCATTGCGGCAAGCGTCTTTTTGTCTTCCTCGTTTTCGCAGGAAAGAATGGCGCGTGCATGTCCCGCGCTGATGCCTCCCTTTTCAACCAGGGGCAAAATCTCCTGCGGCAGCTCCAAAAGCCGCAGGGCATTGGCAACGGCGCTGCGGCTCTTTCCGATGCGCTTTGCGATCTGCTCCTGCGTGAGGGAAAACCGCTGCGCAAGCTCCGCATAGGCTCTCGCCTCTTCCACCGGCCCGAGGTCCTCTCTCTGTAAATTCTCAACCAGCGCCAAAAGCGCCGTCTTTTCATCGTCCAGCTCCAAAATCACCACAGGCGCCTCCGCAAGCCCTGCCATGCGTGCCGCACGCCAGCGCCGCTCTCCTGCAACGATTTGATACTGCTCATCCCCCGGGCGCACCGCGCGCACGGCGATGGGCTGAATGATTCCGTTTTCCCGAATGGAATCCGAAAGAGCTGCAAGCGCCTCTTCATCAAAGTCGCGCCGCGGCTGCATGGGGTTGGGTTCCATGCGGGAAAGCGGCAGAAGCGTCACGGAAGCGGACGGTTCTGTCTCATTCTCCAGGAAAACCGCATCCAGGCCTCTGCCCAGTGTCGATTTTTTTGCCATTTTGTCTCTCTCCCTCTCAAATGCGTTCGATCAGCTCCTGCGCCACGCGCAGATACAGCTCCGCCCCTTTGGAATGGCGGTCGTAATAATACACCGGCATGCCGAAGCTCGGCGCTTCGCTGAGCTTGACATTGCGCGCAATGGGCGTTGCGAAAAGCTTGTCCTTGTAATAGCGCTTGATCTCATCCAGAACGGACTGCGAATGGTTCAGCCGCCCGTTATACATCGTAATCAAAATACCGACAAGATACAGCTCCGGATTGTACAGCGAGCGGATACGCTTGATGGTCATCATCAGCTGGCTGAGTCCCTCCAGGGAATAATATTCGCATTGCAGCGGCACAAGCACCCCGTCCGCCGCACACAGCGCATTCATCGTCAGAATGCCGAGCGAAGGCGGGCAGTCGATAAAAATATAATCAAACTGGTCACGCACGGGGCAAAGCGCCTCTTTCAGCCGCGCTTCGCGCTCCTGTGCGTTGACAAGCTCGAATTCCGCGCCTGCCAGGGAAATATTTGCGGGAGAAATCCAAACATTTTCAAACTCGGTCTTATAAATGGCGTTTTGCAGCGGGCAGCGGTGAATGAGCGCATCATACACCGTATTTCCGAGGCTCTTTTTCAAAATTCCGAAGCCGCTGGTCGTGTTGCCCTGCGGGTCGCAATCCACCATCAAAACCCGTTTTCCGAGCACCCCGACGGAGGCGGCAATATTCACCGCAGAGGTCGTCTTGCCGACGCCCCCCTTTTGGTTGGTAAATGCAATGATTTTGCCCATCTTTGTCCGCCTCCTATCGCGGTGTCGTCTCTGTCAAAAAAGCTTTGTGCCGATTATGCCTTGTTTGCGCTGCCGAAGAGCATGATCTTCTCGCGCACGGTTTCTTTAATCGCTTCCACGCCGGGGGCGAGCAGCTTTCTGGGGTCAAAGCCTTTGCCCTCCAAATCCTTGCCTGCTTCAATATACTTGCGGGTTGCAGCGGCAAATGCCAGCTGGCACTCGGTGTTGACATTGATCTTGGAAACGCCCAGGTCAATCGCCTTTTTGATCATATCCTCGGGAATGCCCGTGCCGCCATGCAGAACCAGGGGCATAGTGCCCGTCTTTTCCTGAACAGCCGCCAGAGTTTCAAAGGAAAGGCCCTTCCAGTTCGCGGGGTATTTGCCGTGAATATTGCCGATGCCGGCTGCCAGCATCGTCACGCCGAGGTCCGCGATCATCTTGCATTCATCGGGATCTGCGCATTCGCCCATGCCCACAACGCCGTCCTCTTCGCCGCCGATGGCGCCAACCTCAGCCTCAAGGGACATACCCTTTTCGCGGGTGATGCGAACCAGCTCGCGCGTTTTTTCAATGTTCTCTTCAATGGGATAGTGAGAGCCGTCAAACATGATGGAGGAAAATCCCGCGTCGATGCAGGCAAGGCAGCCCTCGTAGGTGCCGTGGTCCAGATGCAACGCCACAGGGACGGTGATGCCGAGAGACTCCACCATCGCCTTCACCATATCAGCGACAGTTTTGAAGCCGCACATATATTTGCCTGCTCCCTCGGAAACGCCGAGAATCACGGGGGAATCCATTTCCTGTGCGGTCAGCAGAATTGCCTTTGCCCACTCCAGGTTGTTGATGTTGAAATGACCGACGGCATAATGCCCTGCCTTTGCCTTGGTCAGCATGTCCTTTGCAGATACCAGCATAATTTTCATCCTTCCTTTTCACATGATACTTTTGAAATCGGTATCAAAATTGTACCGCCTCTTTTTGACCCGTTCATTGCAAGGGCAAGAACGAATTGAAAATCTTTTGCAAAAGCAGCGTTTTCACAAACCGATACCCAATATAGAATTATAGCATTTTCCCGCCGTAAATGCAAGCCTTTTTTTCGCATTCCGCCGCTGCAGCGTATCCCCTTGCACCGGTTTGCAAAAAATGCTATACTGTAAGCAGGTGAGTATGAAAAAACGAGGAAACAAATCACATGCTTTTTTTGAATTTCAGTGACCGCCCCGCCGGAAACTGCGGGTCTGTAGCCGCCCTTTGCTCGCAAATGCTCGGCGGACAGGTTGTCAATGTCTCAGAGCTCTTTACACAGGGGTGCGGGGCTTGTCAAACCGATTGCTTTCAAAAAGACGGCGCCTGCCCTCTGCCGGATGCGCCCGCAATCACCGCGCTGTACGAAGCAATCACGGCACAGGGCGCCTGTTTTATCGTACCGAACTACTGTGATTGGCCCTGTTCAAACTTCTTTCGCTTTTGCGAACGCGGATGCGGCTGGTTCGGCATCGGCACAGAACGCACCGAGCGCTATCTTGCCGCCGAAAAACATTTTATCGTCATCAGCAATACAAACCGTTCCCATTTTGAAGAAATCTTTTCGGAGCATGTTCCTCCTGCAAGGCCTCCTCATATTCTGTTTCTCAGTGCCGCTGCATATCATCGTGTGAGTCTGCGGGGCGATCTTGCGGAGGTCGAAGCGGTTCATGCCGTGCTGCGGGATTTTTTTGCCGAACAGCGCATTTCATAAAAAACCGCCTTTTCAAACATGCAAGGCACGATAAAAAAAGAGCCGTCGCCCGGCGCGGGCAGCGGCTCTTTTGTTTGTGTTTCGGTTTGCTCAGTTCAGCTCTGCGAAATACTTGATGGTGCGAACCATCTGGCTGGTGTAGGAGTTTTCATTGTCATACCAGGAAACGACCTGCACCTGATAGGTGTCCTCATCGATCTTGGTCACCATGGTCTGCGTTGCATCGAACAGGGAGCCGTAACGCATACCGACGACATCGGAGGAAACGATGGGCTCTTCGTTGTAGCCGTAGCTCTGGTTAGCGGCAGCCTTCATTGCGGCATTGATGGATTCCTTTGTCACATCCTTGCCCTTGACGACAGCCACGAGAATCGTGGTGGAGCCGGTGCATACGGGAACGCGCTGTGCGGAGCCGATCAGCTTGCCGTTAAGCTCGGGGATAACAAGGCCGATTGCCTTTGCGGCACCGGTGGAGTTCGGAACGATATTCTGTGCGCCTGCTCTTGCACGGCGCAGATCGCCCTTGCGGTGCGGGCCGTCGAGGATCATCTGGTCGCCGGTGTATGCATGCACGGTGGTCATGATACCGGAAACGATCGGATATGTCTTATTCAGCGTGTTTGCCATCGGAGCGAGGCAGTTGGTGGTGCAGGATGCGGCGGAGATGATCTTATCGTCTGCGGTGAGGGTGTTTTCGTTGACGGAGAAAACGATCGTCTTCAGATCATTTCCTGCCGGAGCGGAGATAACAACCTTCTTTGCGCCTGCTTCGATATGCGCCATGCTCTTTTCCTTGGAGCAGTAGAAGCCGGTGCACTCCAGAACGACATCGACATCAAGCTTGCCCCACGGGCACTCTCTTGCGTCCTTGCAGGCATAAATTTTAATTTCCTTGCCGTCAACGATGATGGAATCCTCCGTTGCGCTGACAGTGTGCAGGTTTTCGCCGATCTTGCCGCAGTAACCGCCCTGTGCGGTATCGTACTTCAGCAGGTGTGCAAGCATTGCGGGGCTGGTCAGGTCGTTGATTGCAACAACCTCATATCCCTCAGCACCGAACATTTGACGGAAAGCAAGGCGACCGATGCGGCCGAAACCATTGATAGCTACTTTAACAGACATTTCTTTGTTCCTCCCAAACAGTTTTTTGGTTATTTGTTTCAAATCCAAAGAACCACATATACTATTTTACACAAGTTCCGGGAAAGTTGCAAGAGGGAATTGTAAACTTTTTTGAATTTGTCAATTATTTGTCATTCCTGCCGAATTTGCACCGCTTTTTCGTCCAAAGACAGCATAATTCGACAACAACCGCGCGCTTTGATACAATCTTTTTAAAAAACTTGCTTTTTGCGTCAAAATATGCTACAATAAAGTAACGATAATTGGGAACAAACGGAAATTATCACCCGTTTTCCGGAGGACAGCACATGAGAAAGCCGAAAGACGAAAGCCTCAGCCCCGAACAGCTGCTTTTGCAGGACAATCCCGTTCCCGTGGTCATCACAAACAGTGCGGGCACCATTCTCTTCCGCAACGATGCCGCGGTCGGGCAGCTGGAATTCAAGCGTTCGGAAAGCATTCTGCCGTATCTGCGGCGCGAATCCGCCCCGCTGTTTGAGCAGCTGCGCCTGCGCGGCGGCGCGCAGGTTCTTTCGTTTCGGACCGGCTCCGAATACTATACCGCCTGCGCCTTTTCTTATGAAGAGGCGCCGAAGCTGCGCAGAGTTCTTCTGCAGTTCGTCTCACAGCGGCAGCTGCTGCAAAACAGCACGGCGCGGCTTGTCAATGCCGTGGAAAACGACCTTTCGCAAAGCCTCACCGTGATTCAGAGCGCAACGCAGACCCTGGGCGGCATTGTCACGGATGCCGCGGCGCGCGATGCGCTTGCGGTGATGACGCGCAACTGCGCCGGCGCGCAATACGCGCAGCGGGCAATCGCCCTTTATAATCGCCTGCAAAGCGATGAGCAGCCGCATGAAAGCGCCGTGAATCTGCAGCTCATTCTGCGCGTAATCACGCAGGAAATGAACCGCTATATCGACCCCGCAGAGGAGCGCCCCTTTGATTTGCGCGTCATTCGCCCGGGCAAAGAGAGCGATTATCTTGCGGTGCTGGACAGCTGCGACCTTGTTAATCTGATGATGCCGGTGCTGTATTGGAGTTTTCTGTGTGCCGATCACCGGCAGGTTTTCCTGACGCTTTCCAATCAGGAAGAGCAATGCGTCATTGAGGTGGAATACAGCGGCGAGCCGCCGATTCCGAGCCATCTTGAGCTGTGCCATCCGCGCCCGCAGGCGCGCGGCGAGCACAATCACCTGGCGCTGCGGTTTTCTCTGGGCGTGCGGCTTTGCCGCGCCCGCGGCTGGGGCTTTTCCGTGGCGAGCGAGCAGGAGCAGACCCGTATTGTGATCACCGTGCCGCAAAACCGCGCGGCGCTGCTGCGCTGCCGCTCCGGCCAGAGCGCGCAGGAGGCGGCGATTGATGCCGCGCGCCACATGGCAGGGGTCGATGCCCGCTGCTTCTTCCTCGGCACCTAAGTTTATACTTGAAAGGCGGTATTCTTTATGAAATGCCCGCATTGCGGTTATCACGAAAGCAAAGTCATCGATTCGCGCCCGACAGACGAATATGCCTCGATTCGGCGGCGCAGAGAGTGCCTTTCCTGTCAGCGGCGGTTCACAACCTATGAAATTGTGGACACCATTCCGATGATGGTGGTAAAAAAAGACGGCTCCAAGCAAATCTTCGACCGCAACAAAATTCTCGGCGGCCTGCTCAAATCCTGCGATAAGCTGAATGTCAGCCGCGAGCAGCTGGAACAGCTGGTGGACGAAGTGGAAGCGGAGCTGCAAAATTCGCTTGAAACAGAGTATTCCACGCGCCGCATCGGCGTGCTCGTGATGGACAAGCTGAAAAAGCTGAATGCCGTGGCATATGTCCGCTTTGCCTCGGTACACCGCGAATTTAAGGACCTCGAAACCTTTTTCAACGAGCTGGAGGCGCTGCGCGCAACGCAGCAAAAAGAGGCGCTTCCCCGCGCCAAAAAAACAAAGGGAAAGCATACTGCGCAAAAAAAGCAAAAATAAAACCTCTGCCCCCCGTTTTTTCCGCAAAAGAAGAAAAAAGAGACAGCCGCAATGAACTGCCCCAAATTGTACAGACAGCACAAAAAAGAGTCTCAAGGTAGAAAATATTAAAATTTAGGCAACGAACT